>NZ_JBFUCU010000014.1:0-133945 GCF_056405075.1 Mesorhizobium sp. P2_A12 | reverse complement strand
CGCGGGCAAACGCCCGCATTGCTCAGAGGCCTGATCTTCGCGCCCAATGGTTATGCCATGACACCGGCACACACGAGGAAGAAGGGTCGTCTCTACCGTTACTACGTCACCACCAGCGTACAGAAGCTTGGACCGGAAACCTGCTCGGTGCGACGCCTTCCTGCCGGTGAGATCGAGGCCGCAGTCATCGATCAGGTCCGCGCCCTGCTGCGCTCCTCAGAGATGATTGTGAAGGTCTGGGCAGCCGTGCGCGACCACGGCGATGAGATCAGCGAGACCGAGGTGCGCGACGCTCTGGTTCAGTTCGATGCTCTTTGGGAGGAGCTCTTTCCCGCCGAGCAGGCGCGCATCATCCAACTGTTAGTCGAGCGCATCGACGTCGATGTAGATGGCATCTCCATCCGCCTTCGCACCGAGGGCATAGCCAGCGTCATAGCGGAGCTTCGGGAACGACCAAACCTGGATAGGGCCGCCTGATGAACAACTGCGAGATCAGCCGCGACGGCAGTTTGCTAACGGTCTCCATCCCGATGGCGATCCGCAAGCGCGGTGGCCGCAAGGTTGTCGTCTCGCCAGCCGGTACCGAACCATGGGTGATGCCACGTCCGCGCATCGACAACACGCTACTGCGGGCCCTCGTCCAGGCATTCCACTGGCAGCATAAGCTGGAATCAGGGCAACACGCGACGATCAGCGAACTCGCTGCGGCTGAGAAACTCGACCGGTCGTTCGTCTCCCACGTGCTTCGACTGACCCTCTTGGCACCGGACCTGGTTGAGGCAATCCTCGACGGGCGACAGCCTCCCACGATGCAATTGCAGCCGTTGGTGCGCGGGTTTCCCGTTGAGTGGGAGCGCCAACGGCGCAATGCCTGCTAGTTGGGAAGGTCTGGTTTTTACCCAATGCGTCTTCCGCCGGCCGTGCGATTCGGATGACCGCTTTGCGCCGCATATCGGCTATTGAGCCAACTACGGCCGCATCCGAAAAGCGGACATCCGATCAATCAGGCGATGGTTCTGATGGCCTTTGCGCGCAGATGTGCCTTGAGCTTGGCCAAGGTGCCGGGCGTGGTGGAAGTGGAGTTGCGTTAGGTCAGCTCGCCCCGGCGCTGCAGGTCCAGGGCAGGCATTTTTCCTCCGGTCTCGCAGCCTTGTTATACGGCCTCGGAGAGGAGGGGTTGGGACCGCTCCTCCACAAGGTAACGGTACCACCATTCTATGCGGCCTGAACGGTGCCTCTGCCGACGAGGCTGATGTCGTCCGGATTGATGAGGTCTGAACTCGTCCAGCCGGAAAGATCATATTCGCTCATGCAGTCCTTCACGATCGATTGCATCGAGGCCAGATCTCCGGTCGCGGTGGCGGCGTTCAGGGTTTCGATCCTCAGGTTCTCGTAGTTGCCGGCATAGTTTCGTTCATACAGTTCGTGGCGTCCGCCGAATTCGGTTCCGATGGCATCCCAAAGCAGTTTCAGCAGTTTGACGCGATCGAGCGCTGCATAGCCGTTCGAACCGCGCACGAAGCGGTCGAGATAGGGCCGGATCGCCTCGCTCTCGAAATCGGCCGAACTCGACGGCAGGTAGATCAGGCCGCTGGCGACGTGCCGTTCGATGAGCTCCTTGATCCTGGGGTAAGCCATCGGTGCCAGCACGCGGTAGGCAAGGCCGGCATTGAGGTTGGGGAGGTTGTAGCCGTCGGTACCGTCCCACGGAACCGGCGATTTGACCATGGCGTCGCCGAGCGCATGGAAGGTGTTGCGCCATGCGATGACTTCGCCGACGCCTGCCTGGACGCCGCGGAAGTCCTTTGATCCCGTCGCCTCGACAGCCATCGAAAACAATCCCGCGATGAAGTCCAGTTTCACCGACAGGCGCGTCAGGCCATGCAGGGTGAAGCGCGGGACGAAGCCGGATGCCGGGAAGAACTGGTTGATCTTGTCGACGTCGCCATAGATGAAGATGTTCTCCCACGGAACCAAAACCTTGTCGAAGACCAGGATCGAGTCGTTCTCGTCCAGACGGCTGGAGAGCGGATAGTCGAAGGGCGATCCGGTTGCCGCCGCGTTGAACTCGTAGGACGAACGGGCGATCAGCTTGATGCCGGGCGAGTCCATGGGCGCGGTGAAGATCAGCGCGAAGGACTTATCCTTGATCGGGATGCCGTAGTGGGCGATGAAATTGTAGTGGGTCAGCGCCGAGCCGGTCGCCACGACTTTCGCGCCCGACACCACCACCCCCTTGTCCGTTTCCTTGTCCACATGCATGAACACGTCGCGGACTTCCTCGATCGGACGGTCCCGGTCTATCGGAGGGTTGACGATGGCGTGGTTCCAGTAGTCGAGACGTTCCTGGGTGCGGGCATACCAGTTGCGGGCGTTCCCGGCATAGTCTCCGTAGAAGGCCGAATTGGCGCCGAGCGTGCCAAGGAAAGAAGCCTTGTAGTCGGGCGAACGTCCCATCCAACCGTAGGAAACCTTCTGCAATTCGGCGATCGCATCGCGCGACCTGACCAGATCCTCGGTGGTCTTGGAGCCGAGGAAAAAGGGGTGCGTCAGCTTCCCTGAGCCGGTGTCCGTCAACACGCCGATCTCGTTCTTCTTTTCGTGGAAGCGGTCGTACCAGCGCGCAACCATCCGGGCCGAGTTGCGGAACGCCGGATGTTGGGTGACATTCTTGACGCGCTCGCCATAAATATAGATTTCACGGCCGTCCTGGATGCTCTCCAGGAATTCGGAACCGGTGTAGGCATCGGTTCCTGGTGCTTGGGTATCAAGCACCGGCTTGGTAGCCAGATTATGCATATCCTGTACTCCTCCATTGGTCCGGACCAGGCATTCGCTAGCCGGCGTCGGGCTTAGAAAAGGGTTCCTCTTCCCTTTCGAGGCCGGAGGCTACGCGCCGATGAAGTGCTAATGATAGGTATCATGCGATACCGGATCGGGTATCGCTGGCGTCGCCACCTAGCGTTAGATTTCGTACGTCGGACAGGTCAGGGATCGGATGGGTGTCATCTGGGCGCTTGCTTCGGGTGATGCCGGGCAGGAACTCGAGGAGGCGAGGGAAAAGCTCCGGCTGCGCCACCACAAGGATTTCAAGATTAAGCTCGGCTTCAACTCGCCTGAGGCCGACATCGTGCGCTTGCAACATCTTCGTGCCGGCCTGGGTGACGACGTGAAGCTGATCGTCGATGTTAATCAGGCGTGGACCGAGGCGCTTTGCATCCGGCTTTTTCCTGCGCTTGAGGAACTCAATGTCGCGTTGATCGAGCAGCCCGTTCAAGCAAGCCAACGCGAAGCGATGGCGCGCGTCGCGGCTCGCACGCGCATTCCGCTTCTTATCGATGAGGCTGCGTTCACCAATTCGGAGCTGGCCAGCGTGGCTACGCAGGCCTGCGGCAGCGTCTATTCGCTGAAGCTGGTCAAGAGCGGCGGCCTCCTGGAGCTCAAGCGGGCCGCCGGCATTGCCCAGGCGTTCGGAATCGAGCTCTACGGCGGTTGCCTGCTGGAGAGCAGCATCGGCGCCGCGGCCCACATGGCCGTCTTCTCGACACTGCCTCGCCTCGAATGGGGAAGCGAACATTTCGGTCCACGAATACTGGTCGAGGATCTCGTCGCTACGCCGCTGGTGTTCGAGGAGTTCGAAATACGCGTGCCGGCCGGGCCGGGGCTCGGTGTGACGCTGGACGAGGACAAGGTGCGCATGATGGCGCGTAAGATGTGAGACCGACCATGCCGCGCGTTCGAAACTTACGCCAGCGACTCGACGATATGGCGGCCGCCCTCGAGCGGAGACCCCATTTGCTGCGGCTTGGCCGCCTCTTCAACGAAACCATCCTGATCGAGGTCGACCAAGACGAATTCTACCTGACCTTCGAGAAGGGAAGGGTTGTCGAGATCAAGGAAGGTCCGAGCAAGAAGCTTCCTTGGCGGTTTGCGCTGCGAGCGAAGGGCGATGCATTGCTCGAATTCTGGCAACCTCTGCCTAAGCCGGGTTTCCATGACATTTTCGGGCTGGTGAAATACGGAAATGGCAGCATCGATGGCGATATCCTGACGCTGGTCAAGAACTTGCGGTACTTCAAGGAATTCATGGCGTTGGGACGCAAGGAGGGTTTCTCATGAAATCTTCGATCGAGCCGATCGTGGGCCGCTATGTCAATGTGACGGTTGGAAATGCCCGGCAGCGCATCTACTTCGAGGAAGCCGGCCAGGGCCGTCCGGTCGTGTGCCTTCACACGGCGGGTGCCGACACGCGGCAGTGGCGGTCCGTCCTGAACGACGAGGCGTTCACCAGATCCCACCGGTTCATCGCCTTCGACATGCCCTGGCACGGAAAGTCGCTGCCGCCGGAGGGGTTCGAGACCGAGGAGTATCTGCTCTCGACCGAGACCTACATGGAGACGGTGCTGGCATTCTGCCGTGCGGCAGGGCTGGAAAAGCCTTTGCTGGCCGGATGTTCGATGGGTGGGAGGATTGCGCTGCAACTGGCAGCCCTCCATCCTGAATCCTTTTCGGGTTTCATCGCGATCGAGGCGTCCGATTTCCAGCCGGCATGGTATGACATCGATTGGTTTCACCGGCCCGATGCGCATGGCGGCGAAATGGGCGCCGCCCTGGTGTCGGCCAACATCGCGCCGCAGGCGCCTGACCCAGAGCGTTGGACCACACTGTGGATGTTCATGCAGTCCGGCCCAGGCGTTTTTCGGGGAGACCTCAGCTTTTACACGTCCGATGACAGCCTCGTCGGCCGGCTCGGGTCCATCGACACACGGCGCACGCCCGTCCATATCATGTGCGGCGAGTACGATATGACCTGCACTCCTGAAGACGCGCAACGCACGGCAGCTGCGATCAAGGGTTCCAGTCTTGCGATCATGAAGGATCTTGGTCATTTTCCGATGAGCGAGAACCCCGCTGCCTTCAGGGTCTATTTCAAGGAGGCATTGGAAAGGGTCACGCGGGTGCCTGCGCGGCTGATGGATGCCTGACGGACGGCGATGGACTTCAAACGGCTGAGCTATTTCCTGGCAGTGGCCGAAGAACTTCATTTCGGGCGCGCCTCGGCGCGCCTCGGGATTGCTCAGCCTCCATTAAGCCGACAGATCGCCCAGTTCGAAAGGGAGATCGGCGCGGCCCTGTTCGACCGCAGCCGCAGCCAGATACGGCTCACCCAGGCAGGCGAATTGCTGCTGGAGCGGGCGAGGGAAATCCTCGAACGCGTCGACCAGACGGAACGTGAGGTGATGCGGATCGGGCAGGGTGTGGCGGGACGCCTGCGGATCGCGTTCGTCGGAACGGCAACCTTCGGTGTTCTGCCCAAAATCATCAGGGCTTTCCGCGCCGCGCATCCGGATATCGAACTGGCGCTTTCGGCCATGAACAATGCGGAATTGCGACGAGCCCTGATCCAGCGGGAAATCGACATTGCGGTGGCGCGCCCGTCGATCGAAGACGCGGAGGTCAAATCCGAAACGCTCATGAAGGAACCGCTCGTGCTGGCGCTTCCTGACAGCTATGCCAATCGTGTGCAACCATTCCATCTCGCAGATTTCAAGAATGCTACTTTCGTCCTCTTTCCACGGCGCCCACGTCCAAGTTACGCGGACTATGTGCTCGACGTATGCAAGGTTGACGGCTTTGTTCCTGCCTTGCAGGTCATGGCCCAGGACTATCTTACAGCGATGAGCCTGGTCTCGGTTGGCGTCGGCATCTCGATCGTGCCAGCATCGGTCAGCGAAAATCAACGGCCCGGCATTGTTTATCGGAAATATGAAGGCCACAATCCGGGAACCGAGCTTTCACTCAACTATCGACGAGACAACCGCTCGCCGCATTTATTCGGCTTTCTTGAATTGGCTCGGAAAATAGCGCGGGCTTCTCACTCGGGTCCGCCGGTCTGAATACGTCGCGTTGGCAATGCGATGGTCGCGGACATCACCGAAGTGGAACTGGTTTAGCTCAGGGCGTCGCCGCCTATCGATGAGTTGATACCAGAATGGCAGCTCATCTGGTCTTCAAGGCCAACACCGGACAGTCCGCAGTCGGCCCACTGCGGTCATTCGAGAACTGGCGGACGATCGCTTTTGGCGCAAGCCGAACCTAGCGAGCGATGGCTTAGTTGTGGTCCTTTTTGGCAGGCGAGCGAACCGCAAAACCGCCCCCAGCAAGGCCGGCGCTAAGGCATTGATATTGCTGTTGGCAGAACCTGGGGATTTTTGGGGCTACTCCCCAGCTTCGGAGAATGACGGCCATTCGGAGAGCGATTTTGGTCGAATAGGCCTCGCTGCACTCCCCAGCTTTTGGCCACACACCCCGCAAACGCTGGGCTTCAGAGCGCTCGCCAACAGAGGAGAGAATTGTTCGGACTTTGAAGGTGGTAGCGGGAGAGGGACTTGAACCCCCGACCCCAGGATTATGATTCCCGTGCTCTAACCAACTGAGCTACCCCGCCAGGGCGGCGAAAGGCCCGAAATCCGCCTTAAATCGAAAGGCATGTCGGGGGCGTTCGCCAAGGTCGCGCGGATATAAGGTTGGGAGGGTGAGCCTGTCAAGCTTCGATGCAACCGGCGCGCCGGCTTATTGTCATTGTCGAAAAGCTTTGCCGCGCAGACATTTGGTTGCCGCCGCCGGGGTTGAGTTCGTAGGGGCACGTCGCTATGTCTCGGCCACGAGTTTTAAGAGTTGAAACAGATGAAACCGCGCATTGCAGTCCTCGGTTGCGGATACTGGGGCAGCAACCACATCCGCACCCTCAAGGCGCTCGGCGCGCTGCACGCGGTCTCCGATGCCAACCGGGCTCGCGCCGAAGGCTTCGCCAGCGAGCAGGACTGCCTCGCGATCGAGCCCGACCAGATCTTCGTCCGTGACGATATCGACGCCATCGTCATGGCGTTGCCGCCGCAATTCCATGCCGACCTTGCGGTGCGCGCCGCCGAGAGCGGCAAGGATCTGCTGGTGGAAAAGCCGATTGCGCTGACGGTGCCGGACGCCGAGCGCGCTGTGCAGGCGGCCAAGGACAATGGCCGCGTCTTCATGGTCGGCCATGTCTTGCGTTTCCATCCGGCCTTCGAAACGCTGAAGGGGCTGATCGACAAGGGCGAACTCGGCGAAGTCCGCTACATCCATTCGCATCGGCTCGGCCTCGGCAAATTCCACACCGAGAACGACGCGCTGTGGGACCTGGCACCGCATGATTTGTCGATGATCCTGGCGATCACCGGCACCGAGCCGATCGAGGTGCGCGGCGAGGGCGCCGCCCTGCTCGACAATCTCAGCGACTTCGCGCATCTGCACATGCGCTTTCCCAACGGCCTGCGCAGCCATCTCTTCACTTCGCGGCTCAATCCCTATCGCGAGCGGCGGCTGACCGTGGTCGGAACCAAGGCGATGGCGGTGTTCGACGACGTCGAACCATGGGAACGCAAGCTTGCCGTCTACCGCCACGCTGTGTGGCAGGACAGCGGCCAATGGGCCTTCACCACCAATGAGCCGTCCTATGTCGCGGTTGCCCAGGGCATGCCGCTGACGCGTGAGCTGGAGCACTTCATCCAGTGCATCGAGACACGGGCCGAGCCGCGCACCAGCGGCGAGGAAGCGATCAGGGTGCTGCGCATCCTGACCGCGGGGACGGTCACGCATACCACGCCCAATTCCTGAGAGACCGTTTGGACTCTGTCACTCGCCGGCGCGAATTTCTCTGAGCGGGTAGCGGATTACTCGGCGGGGATCTGCGCCGGCCTGGCGGAAAGCCGGGTCAGCATGGCCTCGGCCTCGGCGCCACGCTCCGAACGCTCGATGAAGCCGCCGCCGAACACACGCGCCTCGTTGCCGTCATCGGAATAGAGCACGCAGGCCTGTCCGGGCGCGATGCCGGACTCGCCGTCGATCAGTTCCACCCAAGTGGCGCCAGCGCGATGATGCAGCACGGCAGGGCGGGGCGGGCGGGTCGAGCGGACCTTGGCGAACAGCTCCAGGCCACCGGCGGGGACATCGGCCAGCGCGCGATCGCCCAGCCAGTTCATGTTGCGCAGATAGATCTTGTGCGTCTCCAGCGCCTCGCGCGGGCCGACCACGACGCGGGCGCGTTCGGCGTCGAGATGGACAACGTAAAGTGGCTCGCCGGAAGCGACGCCGATGCCGCGGCGCTGGCCGATCGTGTAGCGCAGGATGCCCTCGTGGCGGCCGAGCACGCGGCCGTCGATGTGGACGATGTCACCCGGATTGGCAGCAGCCGGCTTCAGCTTGGCGATGATGTCGGAATATTTGCCCTGCGGCACGAAGCAGATGTCCTGGCTGTCCTGCTTGGCGGCAACCGTCAGCCCCATCTCCTCGGCGATAGCGCGAACCTGCGGCTTCGACAGGCCACCGAGCGGGAAGCGCAGATAGTCGATCTGCGCCTGTGTGGTGGCGAACAGGAAATAGCTCTGGTCGCGGTCGGCGTCGACCGGCCGGTAGAGCGCGCGGTGGGCGCCATTGGCACCGGAGCGGATATAGTGGCCGGTGGCCAGCGCGTCGGCGCCAAGCTCCTTGGCGGTGGCCAGAAGATCGGCGAACTTAACCGTCTGGTTGCAGGAAACGCAGGGGATCGGCGTCTCGCCGGCGACGTAGCTCTCAGCAAAGGGGTCAATGACCGCCTTGCGGAAGCGTTCCTCGTAGTCGAGCACATAGTGGGGAATGCCGAGCGTCTCCGACACCCGGCGCGCATCGTCGATGTCCTGCCCGGCGCAGCATGAGCCGGCCCGGTGCGTTGCCGCGCCATGGTCGTAGAGCTGCAAGGTGACGCCGACGACGTCATAACCTTCGCGCTTCAACAGGCCGGCGACGACCGATGAATCAACACCGCCCGACATGGCGACGACGATGCGGGTGTTTTCGGGACGTCCGGGAAGATCGAGGCTGTTCATGGTTCTTTCGTTCTGCGCGGCGCCTGAATGCCAATGACGAGAATATAGGTCAAGCTTTCCGGCTACGCCAGCTTGCAGGGCCGATGGACAGGCAACGGCCGGTTCCGGCGAATGGAGAGATTTTTTCGGCATGGCGCTGGCGCTTCGCGGCGGATGTTTCAAATGCCGACGAAAAGACTAACGCGGCGTTCATGATCCTTACCTAGTCATTAGGGTCTGCTTAGGCAATTTTTAAAGCTGTGGCGGTAACGTGGCGGGGATTGGGTCTTTGAGTTTTTTGTAGAGAGTACGATGACCGATCTGGTTAGACCGAGAGTCAAATATGTTATCGGGCCTGACGGCAGCCCTCTTACGATTGCCGATCTGCCGCCGACGAATACACGTCGCTGGGTTATCCGGCGCAAGGCGGAAGTGGTTGCGGCGGTGCGCGGCGGGCTTTTGAGCCTTGAAGAGGCGTGCCAGCGCTACAAGCTAACGACCGAGGAATTCCTGTCCTGGCAGGCGTCGATCGACGAATATGGCCTTGCCGGGCTGCGCACGACGCGCATCCAGCAATACCGGCACTAGGGCAATGACCCCAAAAACCGGAATCCGGTTTTCGGAAAGAATCGCGCTCAACCACTGAGATCGAGCCGGTCAGAACAAAGATCAAAGGGCGCGGCACTCCGCGCCCTTTTGTTTTCGAAGCGCGGCTTTTGGCGCTCAGGCCGTCAGCACCACTTTGCCGATCGGCTTGGTGGCGAGAAAGGCGTGAGCAGCACTTGCCTGCTCGAGCGGGAAGCTTTTCGCCACATGGACGGCAAGCTTTTTCGCATCGATCAACCGGGCGAGTTCCACCAGGCCTTCGCGGTCGGGCACCACGGACATGCGCTCGACCCTAATGTCGCGCGCGCTGGCCTGCGCTCTAGTGGCATCGTTCACGTTCAGCAAAGACACCAGCACGCCGCCGTTCCTGACCACCTTTAGCGAACGATCGGCATGGTCGCCGCCAATGGGCTCCAGCACGAGATCGATGTCGCCAACCGTGTCGGCGAAATCGCCCTTGGTGTAGTCGAGAACCTCATCGGCGCCGAGCGAGCGGACGAAATCGAGCTTTTGCGGGCTGGCGGTGGCGATGACGTAAGCGCCGCGCGCTTTGGCGATCTGCACGGCCAGATGGCCAACGCCGCCGGCTGCCGCGTGGATCAGCACACGCTGGCCTGATTTCAACCAGCCATGGCGGACCAGACCCTGCCAGGCGGTGAGGCCAGCCAGCGGCAATGCGCCTGCCTGGATGTGGTCGGCCCCCTTCGGCTTCAGCGCGATTTCATCGGCTGGCACAGCCGCCAGTTCGGCGTAAGCGGCGGCCTGCTTGGGGAATCGCGGCATGCCGAACACTTCGTCGCCGATCTTGAAGCCGGTGACGCCGGCGCCCAGCGCCTCGACTGTTCCCGAGATATCCCAGCCCAGGATGAATGGCGGTTCGCCGAGCAGAGGATAATAGCCGGCGCGGACGGAGCCATCGACCGGATTGATCCCGGCAGCCTTGACACGGATCAGCACCTCGCCGGCCTTTGGTGCGGGGTCGGGGCGATTGGCAATGGCAAGAACGTCAGGTCCGCCGACGGAATTCTGGATAACGGCACGCATGGGATGTCTCCTGCTTGGTTGGTGCCGCTATCATTTGGATAGTAATGGTCTCTTTTCCAGTATGTACCTTTTTGATATATAGGCACCCCATGGATAGTGATGACGAGTCTCCATTCGGCTATGATGCGTACCGGCGGACGTGCGCTTCGCACACCGTGCTCGAGATGCTTGCCAGCAAATGGGTCTATCTGGTGGTTTGCGCGCTGCGCAAAGGCCGGTTGCGCAATGGCGAGCTTGCCCGCAAGCTCGAAGGCATCACGCCGAAGATGCTGACGCAGACATTGCGCGTGCTCGAGCGCGACGGTCTGGTGCGACGCGAGATCTTCCCGGTCATTCCGCCGCGCGTCGAATATGAATTGACTGAGCTTGGCCAGAACCTGGCGGGACTGCTCAACCAGATCAGGTCGTGGTCGGAACAGCATGCGCCGGACATCAAGGAAGCCAGGGCGCGGGCGACTGCTGAAAATGAAGGCGACTGGGCCGCCTAGCTTCGATCGAGTCTTTCGTAGCCGTCCGGCAAAAGGCCGGAAGCGGGATTTTGCGCTCGCCGGCAGCGCCGACGTCGCGGACAGGCCGGACTTCAGCCGATCATGGCGCTGCGGCCGCCGACCTCGGCCTCGCGAATCTTGGTGTCGCGTGATTCGAGCATCTCAGCCTTGGAAAGCTCCGCTTCAGCTTCGCCGAGTAATGATTCGGCGGTGCTTCGCTGCTGGGCGAGGTCGCTTTGCGAATTTCTGAGGTTGTCGCGCCGTAAACGCGCCGCCTTGGCAAAGGTCGGATAGGCAAAATGGTTGATGTCGGTGATGCCGGCTTTCTTTTCTTCGGCGGTGATCTGAAGCTCCAGTTCGACGGCCATGCGTTCGAACTCGGCGATCATCATGTCGAGCTGCAGCAGCTGCCGCCGCTTCTCATTCACCTGAAACTGTTTCAGTCGAACGAGGTTTTCACGTGACTTCATGATTCGGTACTCCCGGAAACGCACACCCGCACATATCGTCCAAACCGCCTGGAAAGGCCCAGGCCTTGCCCGTGTCCACCGGCTTTCCCCGAACTATAGGAAACAAAACCCTAAAGTTTTTTGCCGGCGGTAACCATTCGTTTACGGGCATTGTTAATCATACGGCTCAGGACTTAAGGCCGGGTAAAAATTCCGGCCGCCGATGCGGGAGCCGCGTCAATGAGTCTCTGGAGTCGCTTAGTCCAGGTTGTTAATGTGTTGCATTAGGAATTTGGTTCTGGGATTCGTTATTAGATTCAAGAGGGTGTAGAAAGAGGTTAAAAAATCTGGTACCGTAGTCGACGGGAAATTAGGTTTTGTTAACCATTTAATGGCAGCCTCTGCACAAGGCAACCACTGCTCCGGGTCCGGACGGGTCGTGAAATGGTCCGGCAGCAGAAAAGGGGAATGAAATGCGTGTTCTGCTGATAGAAGATGACAGTGCAACCGCACAAAGCATCGAACTGATGCTGAAATCGGAAAGTTTCAATGTCTACACGACCGATCTCGGTGAAGAGGGTGTCGATCTAGGCAAGCTCTACGACTACGACATCATCCTTCTCGATCTCAACCTGCCTGACATGTCGGGCTATGAAGTCTTGAGAACGCTTCGCCTGTCCAAGGTGAAAACGCCGATCCTCATCCTCTCCGGCATGGCCGGCATCGAGGACAAGGTACGCGGCCTCGGCTTCGGCGCCGACGACTACATGACCAAGCCTTTCCACAAGGATGAGCTGGTCGCCCGCATTCATGCCATTGTGCGGCGCTCGAAGGGCCATGCCCAGTCGGTCATCACCACAGGCGACCTGGTGGTCAACCTCGACGCCAAGACCGTTGAAGTCGGTGGCCAGCGCGTGCACCTCACCGGCAAGGAATATCAGATGCTGGAGCTGCTCTCGCTGCGCAAGGGCACCACACTGACCAAGGAAATGTTCCTCAATCACCTTTATGGCGGAATGGACGAGCCCGAGTTGAAGATCATCGACGTCTTCATCTGCAAGCTGCGCAAGAAGCTCGACGCGGCATCCGGCGGCCAGAACTACATCGAGACGGTCTGGGGTCGCGGCTATGTGCTGCGCGAACCAGAAGACATCCGCGTCAGCGCCTGAGCGGCGAGCAGCGTCCGAACTTTTCTTCGACAAAAAACCCGGCTCCGGCCGGGTTTTTTCGTGATGGGCTGATAACTATTTGTTTTGACGCAATTTTGGACGGAAAGCCGTCACACATTTTTCCTGGAAGATTGCTCCAGGCCGACCGAATCAGGCGGCGATTTTCAAGGTGCGAAAACGCTCGAGCAGTTGCGGACGGTTGAACGGCTTCAGGAGATAGCCCTGGGCGCCGGCGCGCTTTGCCCGCA
Source organism: Mesorhizobium sp. P2_A12 (assembly GCF_056405075.1). NCBI lineage: Bacteria > Pseudomonadati > Pseudomonadota > Alphaproteobacteria > Hyphomicrobiales > Phyllobacteriaceae > Mesorhizobium > Mesorhizobium sp. P2_A12. The sequence goes on along the minus strand of NZ_JBFUCU010000014.1, from coordinate 121,062 downwards.
TGATCGAAGCGATATCGAGCTCGACCAGCGAAATCAGGATCTGCGGCCGTACAGGGCTCTCCATCGCGCGCACGCGGCGGATGAGATCGACCGCTGCCACGTCCGGCAAGGCGCCGTCGACAACGATGATGTCGGGCATGTCGGCAGCGCACATCTCCAGCGCGTCAAGCCCGCTGGCTGCCTCGATGACAACCATGTCCGAGCCGCCCAGGATGCGTTTTGCAACCTTCCTGATGACACTTGAATCGTCGACGAACATGCAGCGTTTCATTTCCGGGTCCTCTTGCCTGTTGGCAATCCGGTGGCGTCGGGGCATCTGAAAGGCACCATAGGCCGATCTGGTAAAGAAGCCGAAAAGCGTTTAGGTAAAATTTTTGCAAAGATGCCGTTTGCGGGCTGTTCTTAGCAATGCTTCGGCGCGACCAGCCCGGTGAAGCTCATCCGACTCGATCGAAGCGCCGACGCAGGTATTGCGGATCGAAATACTTCGCTTCTTTAGGGAAGTGGCGTGAATTCAGGCGGCTGAAAGCACGATTTCTTCCGGCGTCGCGTGGATCGAGATCGTCATGTTGGCTTCGCGCGCCAGGAGAAGCGTGTAATAGGGCTGCACGGAATGCGCGTCGATCGGTTCCTCCGGCTTGTGGCCGGAATGCAGCTCGAGGAATTTCGGCGGCACGCGCAGCATCGGGCCGCTCGCCGCAAGCGCGAAACGCGGCTCGGTTTCGAGGTTTTCCAGCGTCACGGAAAGCTTGCCGCCGCGCGGAATGGCTGCGTTGGCGACGAGGAGCAGATTAAGCAGCAGCTTGACCTTGTTCTTGGGCAGCAGCGCGCGGGTCCCGTTCCAGTTCAGTTCCGGCTTCTCGTTCTTGAGGAAGGCGATGGCGACGGCTTCGGCATCGCCGGTATCGATCAGCATGCCGGCCGACCCGGCGGCGCCGAAAGCGATGCGGGCGAACTGCAGGCGGGCAGAAGCGTTGCGGGCGCTCTGGCGGATCAGCTTCATGGCGTCCTCGTCGGCGCCGCCTTCGTCGAGCAGTTCCAGCCCGTTGTTGATCGCGCCGACCGGCGAGATGATGTCGTGGCACACCCGGCTGCACAAAAGTGCCGCCAGATCGGGTGCGGAAAGGGCAAACAGATCGGCCATCGGCGAAAATCCCTGCAAAATTTCATAACTTATGGCCGAGCGATCGATTCGTCGCCTGCCCACACGAATCACGCACTCTTCTCGGGCATTCTGAATACACAGCGCCCGCGCGTGCGGCAACAAATCCAAAATTGTGGTGGCAAATGGCGTGTTCACACAGGCTGCCGACCCACCTGAGCGTCCCAAACAGCCTTTGAACCGCCATGTTCATGTGGGAGCTTAATGGTTGAAAAAGGATTACGGCATAGTTTGCCCGTAACAGTTACCCTTAACGGCCGGCTAAAAGAGCCGTACGGGGTGTGAGGCGTCGGCGAAAGTGCTCCCTGACGGAGATTGGAAGCATGTTTTCCCGATTCTGCGACCGGACTTTTTTCCGTGTCATCCCAGACCGGACTTTTGTCCGTGTCGTCCAAGACCGGAGCTTTCTCCGTGTCATCTCAATGGCGATAGCGCTCATGGGCGTTCTCGTCTTCTCGACTTCGGCCCTGCGGGCCCAGGAATACACCGCTCAGGAGATTGTCGATTCCGGGCACAAGTTCTTCGGCGCGACATCGGGCGGGCTGGCCACGGTTATCGAGAAGATTTTTGCTTCCTACGGCCTGCCCAACGGCTATCTGCTTGGCGAAGAGGGCTCGGGCGCGCTGATCGGCGGCCTGACCTATGGCGAAGGCACGCTCTACACCAAGAATGCCGGCGATCACAAAGTGTTCTGGCAAGGCCCGTCGCTCGGCTGGGATTTCGGCGGCGAGGGGTCGCGGGTGATGATGCTGGTCTACAATCTCGACGATGTGACCAACCTCTACAACCGCTATGGCGGCGTCGCCGGTTCGGCCTATGTGGTGGCCGGCGTCGGCTTCAACGTGCTGAAGAACAACAATGTGCTTTTGGTGCCGATCCGCACCGGCGTCGGTGCCCGGCTCGGCGTCAATCTCGGCTATCTGAAGCTCACCGAACGCGCCACGTGGAATCCGTTCTGAGCTAATCCCGTTCCGTTGCGGCAAAGCCTTGCCGCAACGCTGGATTTCCGCCATGTCAACGTGGCACAGTCCAGTCTTAGCGGTTGCCGTCCACAACGGGTAGTCACTTGGTCCAATCGGTCCTGTTCTTCGTCCTCGGCTTTCTCTGCGCCGGCTTCCTGGCGCTTATGATTGCTCCGGCCATATGGCGCCGCGCAGTCGCCCTGACGCGCAAGCGCATCGAAGCCTCGATACCCCTGACGCAAACCGAAATCCTGGCGGACAAGGATCGCGTTCGCGCCGAGTATGCCATGTCGACGCGCCGCCTCGAAATCAGCGTCAAGGCGCTGCGCGAGAAGGTGGCCGAACAGCTCGTCGAGATCAGCCGCGGCCACGAGGCGATGAAGGGCCTGGCGATCGAGCGCATGGAGAAGAACCAGGTACTGAGCGAACTGGGGGCCACGAGCGAAATGCTGCGGCGCCGCGAGGAAGAGCTGCACCGTCTGGCGGACCTGCTCAAGGAAACCGAACGCAAGCTGGAGAAGCGCGCGCTCGAGCTTGAAAAGCTGGAGAGCATGTATGACGACGCCAGCTTCTCCTCCAGCAGCCGACAGATCGAACTCGTGGCGCGAGAATCCGAGATGCAGAAACTTGCGAGCGACATTGCGCTGCTGCGCGGCCAGCGCAAGGAGGCGGACAGGCGCGGCCAGGAGATCGCGGCCGAAAGCAAGGCTGCGCGCGATGCCCTGAAAGCCGAGAAGAAAAAGACCGCCGAGCTCGACAAGAAGGTCGAACGGCTGCTGGCCACTCTTGCCGATCGCGAGGACAAACTCGACCGCCGCGAAAAGGAACTGGCGCGGCTGCGAGAAAAGTCGAAAGCCGAGGATAGCACGCCGGCCTTGCGGCTGGTCGGCAGGGGCGGCGATGTCGCCAAGAGCGATGACGTCGACAAGGCAATCGCCAAGCTCGACAGCGACCGTGAGCGGTTGGAGGCGAGGCTGACGGTGCTGGCGCGCGAGAACAAGCAGCTGAAGGCGGATCTCACCGCGCTGGTCGTGTCCAATCCCGCGGATGGCAGCTCTGCCTTGCGCGAGCAGATGAACGAACTGGCAGCGGAGGTCGTCCATCTGACGGCCAAGCTCGAGGGACCTGATTCGCCGATCGCCAAGGCATTGGCCGTACCGTCCGATGCACGCTCCGGCAATGGTGAGCGCAGTCTTGCAGATCGCGTGCGGGCGCTGCAGGAGGCGGACGCAGCAAGCTGAATCAGTTCCTGTTTGCCGAGAAGTGATGCAGCGCGATGGCCGACGCCGCCGCGACGTTCAGGCTGTCGAAGCCCTCAGACATGGTGATCCGCACCGTTTGCAGGCGCGCGAGCAGGCTTTCGGGCAGGCCTTCACCCTCGGTGCCGAGATAGAGCGCAAGGCGCTCGCTCCGCAGCGCATCGCGAATGTCGGTCTGCCCGCTCGGCGACAGCGCAAACTGGCCATAACCGCGGCCGTGAAGCGTTGCCGTGAAGCTAGCGGCGTCGGTGAACTGCGCGAAGGGAATTTTGAGCGCCGCGCCGACGGAAACCCGGATCGCCTTGCGGTAGAGCGGATCGCAGCATGTCGCATCCATGAGCACCGCATCGGCGCCAAAGGCGGCGGCGTTGCGAAAGATCGAACCCATATTGTCATGGTTGGCGATGCCGACAAGCACCACGACCAGCGCCCGGGCCGGCAAGGCATCGAGCAGGGCCTCGGCCGACCGCGGCGCGCCCTTGCGGCCTATGGCCAGGATGCCGCGATGCATATGAAACCCGGCGATCGCATCCATCACCGCGCCGGTGGCGACATAGACCGGCAGGTCCGCCGGCGCCTTGCGCAGGATGTCCTCGAGCCCGGCCAGCCGGTTTTCCAGGACCAGCACCGATTCGGCGCCAAAACGCCCAGCCGAGAGCAGGAGGTTGAGCACTACCTTGCCTTCGGCGACGAAGCGGCCTTGCCGGCCGGCGAGGTCACGCTCGCGGATATCGAGATAGGCGGCAACGCGCGGGTCTTGCGGGTCGTCGATGCGAATGGGATCCATGCATTCCTCGTGGTCACCGCAGCGGCCCGAAAATCCGCATGGATTGCCGGCGCACACCGTTGGCTGGGAACCACGATGCGACAATTCAGGACGATCAGCTACCTCTGTGCGCCCGGATGGACGCACATCGCCCTGAAAGCGTCGCGAGGTAAGAGGCTACAGGACGGTCACGTTCCGGCGCGGCGCAAACGGTGCGCCATCTGGGAGAGGTCCTCCTTGCCGCTGCCGAAAATGCCGTCCAGCATGCCGAGCAGTTCGCGCACGGCATCCGATTTGCAGGAATAGTAGATCATCTGCCGGTCGCGGCGGGTGTCGACGAGGTCCAGCGCCCGTAACTTAGCCAGATGCTGCGACAGGGCGGATTGACTGAGCATCACCTTCTCGGCGATGGAGCCGACCGACATTTCACCGTCGATCAGATGGCTCATGATCAACAGCCGCTTCTCATTGCCCATCAGCATGAGAAATTCGGCTGCCGATCCGGCATTGGCGATTAGCTTAGACGAGACCATCGATCCCCCATGCTTGTTGATCATCCTGACGCCATGGGGGCAATGGCATCTGATTCCATAAACTCAGTTGCGTATAGCCGCTGCGATTCAGCGTCACTGACAAAAGGTAGAGCATTTCCTTCAAATCTCAAGTGTTGCTTTTTATGTAATGTAATTAAGCCCAGTCTCCGCGTTGGCCGCGGCCCGCCCGTTCCTGGCCATTTCGACCAGAACAGGCCGCAATTCGCGTGCCGCCTGCAAAGTCTGCGGGAAGAAAACCCGGCAAACATCGTCACCCGACACCAGATCCATACCATCGGCATCGAATCCGGCAACAATCCAGCCGTTGCCGGACACTTTCGCGAAATGCTGTGCATAAACCGCAATCGCGTCGAGATGGTCGGCGTTCATGTGGTCGATGGCGGATTGTTCGCTCGCCGCCAGTTCCTCGACGATCGGTCCGCTGGTGAGCAGATCCGACCGATCGAGTTGATAGGCCTTGCCGAAGCCGCCGTTCAGGCTGGCGCGTTGCGGCTCGAGACGGAAGATCGAAAAGTCGGCGAGACCGGCGTAGAGTTTCGCCTTGGGATTGCGGTTGAGATAACGGCGCTCGCAACGGGCGTGCTCGCTCGATCCGCGCTCAAGCCGTTTCGCCCGGCAGACCAGTGACAGGCGCGGGTGCGCCAGCGGGTCGCCCTTGCCGGGTTCGCCAAGCAACAGGCAACAGCGCGCATCGGTAAGCAGCGCGCCGGTGTGTGCCGAGAGCATCGACACCAGGATCAGCGGCGCGCCGTCGATGTCGGTGGCTACGCCGACCCTGCTGGCCAGCGGCGACCCTGTCTCACGTTCGAGCACCGCCAGCGCACCAAAGCGGGCGCTGCGCAGAAGTGTCTTGGCAAGCCGAATCGCCTCGGCATTTGTCTCGCGGATCACGTCCTTCTTCGGCTCGTCCAAGGCATCACCACAATAAGTTGATGTTCTTTCTCCGCTTATCTGTCAAACAAACCGGATTTGACAAGGTCGTCAATCTCGTTTTTCGAAAACCCGAAACGTTCAAGCACTGTCGACGGGACGAGATCATTGTCGGCGGGCTTTGCCGAAACTGTCGGCCGTGAGCCGGAGAAACGCGGCGCTGGGGCCGGGCGCTCAAATCCACCCGCCGCTACAAAGGCCTTGCGCGCCCGATTTTGTGGGTGATGCTTTGCCTCCTGCAGCGACAGGACGGGGGCAACGCAGGCATCGGTTTGGGCAAACAGCCGGTCCCAGTCGTCGCGCGATTTCTGCCGGACCCGATCGGCAATGGCTGCGCGCATCGGCGGCCACAGTGCCTTGTCGTACTGGCCGCGTACAAAGCGCTCGTCGAGCGGCAGCAGACTGGCGAATTCGGTGAAGAATTGCGGCTCCAGGCAGCCGATGGCGACATGGCGTCCGTCTGATGTCTCATAGGTGTCGTAGAAGGGGGCGCCGGAATCGAGCAGGTTCGCGCCGCGCCGGTCGTTCCACAAGCCGGCCGCCATGAGGGCATGCAAGGGTGCCGCCAGCATCGAGGCGCATTCCACCATCGCTGCGTCGATGACCTCGCCCTTGCCCGTGCGCGAGCGTTGGAAAAGGGCGGCCAGCACGCCGGCGACCAGCATCATGGCGCCGCCAGCGTAGTCGGCGACGAGGTTGAGCGGCGGGACAGGACGGCCGCCGGCGTGGCCAACTGCGTGCAGCAGGCCCGAATAGGCAAGGTAGGTGATGTCATGGCCGGCGCGGCCCGCGAGCGGCCCGTCCTGGCCGAAGCCGGTCATGCGGCCGTAGATCAACGCCGGATTGCGTGCCAGCACCGCTTCCGGACCGAGCGCCAGCCGCTCCATGACACCGGGGCGAAACCCTTCGAGCAACATGTCCGCCTTTTCGGCAAGGCGCAGCATCAGATCGGTGCCTTCCCGGCGCTTCAGGTCGAGGCGCAGAATGGCGCGGCCGTGACGGTCGATGTTATGTTCATCCGACAGCGACTGGAGAGGCCGGCTCGTCCCCGCCCGTTCGATGCGCAGCACTTCGGCGCCCATCTCCGACAGCATCAGGCCGGCCAGCGGCAAGGGACCAAGCCCGGCCATCTCGATCACCTTCAGCCCGGCAAGCGGACCGGTCTTCCCGGCAGGTGACAGACCGGCGCTCATGACCGGTTATTTCGGCGCCATGCGAATGGCGCCGTCGAGACGAATGGTCTCGCCATTCAACATCTGGTTTTCGATGATGTGCAGAGCAAGCGCCGCATATTCGGATGGTTCGCCCAAACGGGACGGGAAGGGCACGGCGGCGCCCAGCGAATCCTGCACCTCTTGCGGCATGCCGGCCATCATCGGAGTCTTGAAGATGCCGGGCGCGATGGTGCAGACACGGATGCCGGAACGGGCGAGATCGCGCGCCACCGGCAGCGTCATGCCGACGACGCCGCCCTTGGAGGCTGCATAGGCGGCCTGGCCGATTTGGCCGTCATAGGCGGCGACCGAGGCAGTGTTGACGATGACTCCACGCTCGCCGCCTTGCAGCGGATCGAGCTTCGCGGCGCGGTCGGCGACGAGGCGGATCATGTTGAACGTGCCGATCAGATTGACCTCGATCACCTTGCGGTACTGATCGAGCGGATGCGGACCATCCTTGCCGATCGTCTTCACGCCGATGGCGATGCCGGCGCAATTGACCAGGATACGCGGCTCGCCAAGCTTGGCCGCGACCTCGGCAAGAGCGGCAGTCCCACTATCGGCGTTGCTGACGTCGCACTGGACGGCAATACCGCCGATCTCGGCCGCGACCTTCGCCGCGCGATCGATACCGACATCGAAGATGGCGACGCGGGCGCCCTTGGCGGCCAGCGCGCGCGCCGTTGCCTCGCCAAGACCGGAGCCGCCGCCGGTAATGATCGCGATCTGGCCATTCGGGTTCATGCCGACATCCTTTTAATCTCAGGGACAGTGGGACGGATCAGGCGCCATATCGGCGGGGAAGGTCAAGCCATCGCTGCTATATGGTCGCCAACCTTGGCCTGATCGGCGTGGCAGACCTCGCCCGAAAGCCTGGCGACCGCGCCCGGCGCGATCTCATGCGACAGCAGTCGGTCGAGATCGACGGGGCGCGGCATCGATATCTGGCCGCGCGGAATGCGCTTGAAACCGAGCGGTCCGTAGTAGGGCTCGTCACCAACCAGCATCACGGCGGGCGCGCCGGCCTTGGCGGCCGCCTCCAGCGCGATCGCAACCAGCCGACGGCCGATGCCGAGGTTCTTGAAGGCTGGCCGCACCGCAAGCGGCCCAAGCATCAATGCGCGGCCGGCACCGGCGGCGATGCGGGTCATACGCACCGAGGCGACGACGAGGTCGCCGTCGACGGCGACAAAGGACAGCGGGCGTTCGTGCCCGCCCGCCTCGCGGATCTTGTAGGCGGCCAAAACGAAGCGGCCGGGCCCGAAGGCTTCGTCGTTGATAGCTTCGATCTGGAGGTCATGCGCCGGGGCTTCCGGCAGGTATTTCACGTCGGCAAGGCTCATTGTCTTTGCGTTCCGATAGGAGGAAAGGTTTGCTGCAAACGGCAGCATTCGCCAGTCAGCGCTTCATCAAGCGCGGGCGCCCTTTCGTCGTCGGTCAAACCGGATCAAAGCAAAGTCGAACATGCGGATTGTCCGCTATCATCAATTTCCTGCCGCTGCAATCGGCGGCTTGATGGTCCACCCGACCGCTTGACGGTCTGTTCAGCGCCAGGTGATTCCACGGCGTGCCTTCGTGCCCTACATGGGAAGCAAGCAGGAAAGGACATGCGATGGGATTGCTGGTCGAAGGCAAATGGCAGGACCGCTGGTATGACACCAAGGACAGCGGAGGCAAGTTCGTGCGGGCGCAATCGCATTGGCGCGACTGGATCACCCGCGACGGGATGCCTGCCGAGGGCCGCAGCCGCGGCTTCAAGGCGGAGCCCGGCCGCTACCATCTCTATGTCTCGCTCGCTTGCCCGTGGGCGCACCGGACGCTGATCTTTCGCGCGCTGAAGAAGCTGGAAGGCATTATTTCGGTGTCGGTGGTGCATCATTTCATGGGCGCCAATGGCTGGACGTTCGTGGCGCAGGATGGCGCGACCGGCGACACGCTCTACGGCCTCGACTTTCTGCACCAGATCTACACCAAGGCCGATCCTGCCTATTCCGGCCGCGTGACGGTGCCGGTGCTGTGGGACAAAAAGGAGCAGACCATCGTCTCCAACGAATCCTCCGAGATCATCCGGATGCTGAATTCGGCCTTCGACGAATGGGGCGATGCCAGCCTCGATTTCTACCCCAAGGCGCTGCGCGGCGAGATCGATGCGATCAACGCGCTGGTCTATCCCGCCGTCAACAACGGCGTCTATCGCGCCGGCTTCGCCACCACGCAAGGCGCCTATGAAGAAGCCTTCGGCGAGCTGTTCGCGGCGCTCGACACGTTGGAAGACCGCCTCTCAAGGCAGCGTTATCTGGTGGGCGATCGCATCACCGAAGCGGACTGGCGGCTGTTCACCACGCTGGTGCGTTTCGACCCGGTCTATGTCGGCCATTTCAAATGCAATCTGCGCCGCATCGCCGACTACCCGAACCTGTCCAACTATCTGCGCGACCTCTACCAGGTGCCTGACGTCGCCGAGACCGTGAACCTCAATCACATCAAGGCGCATTATTACGGCAGCCACGAGTCGATCAACCCGACACGGATCGTGCCGGTAGGGCCGGAACTGGACTATGACGCGCGGCATGACCGGGGACGGTTCAAGAAGGCGGCGTGATCTACCAGTAGGGCGAGGGCTGCGCGCCGCCAAAAACCTCGGTGATCCGCCGTAGCGTGGCTGGTGTCGTGCCTTCCGGCAAACGGTCCAGGGGAAAGAAGCCGGACTCGGCGATCTCGTGGTCCGGCAGCTTCGGCGCCGTCTGGCTGAAATGCTCGATCAGATAGAGACCGACATGGTCGCGCCTGCTGGCGCGACGGTTGAAATGCATCGACCTCAGCGCCGGCGATGACGTCAGTGCGATGTTGCCTTCCTCGGCCAGTTCGCGCGCCAGTGCCTCACCAAGCGTCTCGCCAACTTCGACGCCGCCGCCAGGAAGCTGCCAGCCCGGCACATAAGTGTGGCGAATGAGGAAGACGGAATTGGACGCCGTGTCGTGGACCAGACCGCGCACGCCAAGCGTCATCGGCCGCCGCAGCACGAAATAGAGATGGAACAACCGGGCCCGGAGGCCCGCCCAACCGGTCTGGCGGAAGGTGTTCTCCGGATCAGTTTCCATCAGGTACGAAACCGTGGTGGAAAGCGGGGGGCGCGTCGCATATGAAGGATGGATGTTCAGGCTTGCGCATATTTCCGATGTCCATCTGGGGCCGCTCCCCGATGTATCCTATCGCGATCTCGCCTCCAAGCGCGTGCTCGGCTACGTCAACTGGCAGCGCAACCGCCGCCGCCACATGCATGATGCCGTCATCGACGCGATCGTCGCCGACATCAAGGCGAACACGCCTGACCACCTCGCCGTCACCGGTGACCTGGTCAATCTGGCGCTCGACGGCGAGATCGAGATGGCCAGGCACTGGCTGGAGACGCTGGGATCGCCGCATGATGTCTCGGTCGTTCCTGGAAACCACGATGCCTATGTGCCCGGCGCCTTCGACAAGGTCTGCCGGTCCTGGGCGGCGTGGATGAGTGGCGACGGTGTCAATACGCCGGTCGACCGCAACGCATTCCCCTATCTGCGGGTGCGCGGCGATGTCGCGCTGATCGGCATCTCGACAGCGCGTGCCACGGCGCCGTTCATGGCCAACGGCTTCTTCATGGAGGGTCAGGCGAAACGGCTTGGCAAGCTGCTCGACACCACGGCCGGGCAAGGGCTGTTTCGCGCGATCATGATCCATCATCCGCCGGTGCGCGGCGCGGTCTCGCAGCACAAGCGGCTGTTCGGCATTGCCCGCTTCCACAAGATCATTCGCCGCCATGGCGCCGAACTTGTCCTGCACGGCCATTCGCATCTGCCGTCGCTGTTCTTCATCGGCAACCGGGGCGCCAAGGTTCCGGTGGTCGGCGTTGCTGCCGCCGGCCAGGCGCCGGGCGGCAAGCACCCGGCGGCGCAGTACAATCTGTTCGACATCGACGGCGAAAAGGGCAATTGGCGGATCCGGCTGACACGGCGCGGCCTGACCGGGCCGTCCATACCGCCATCCGATCTGCAGACGCTGGAGCTTGGCGCGGAGGCCGGTGCGGCTATGGCCGCACGTTGAGAACCATGGCCACGATGCGGTCCCACAACAGGATAACCGACACCACAAGTCCGACCAGAGCGCCAGCGGCGACCAGGCCAAGGCCGGACAGAAACGCCGACCAGGCCTTGCTGCGCGTCTTCGAGCGCAGTGGCGGTTCGGCTTCCGGCACATCGGCGCGCTTCATGCCGGCGACGGCCAGTTCGACCCCGCCTTCCATCATCTTCTGGCGCTCGACAATCCGCTCGGCAACATAGCGCGTCACCTGATCAGCAACCGGCTTCATGTCGGTCGATTCGGCAAGCACGACCCGGCCGATGCGGGTGTCCCTGACAAAGCGATAGGTGCGGCGATCGCGCCCCATGGCGACATGGCTGACGGCGTCGATCCACAGGCGCGGCTGCAAGCCGGACGAGACGACAAAGTCGAAATTGTCCATGTCGGCGGGAACATCGGCAAAAACCGGCGCCAGTTCGGCAGCAAGCAGATCGAGGCGCATGCGATGGGCTTCGCGCATGTCGACGACGACGTCGTCGCGGTCGGCGAAGGCATTCTTCACATCACGGACGGCATCCGAGAGTTTCCTTGACTGATCGATGGTCTTCTCGCCTGCTTCCTTCATCGGCGTTCGCCTCGCGGGTTTGGTTAACACGGGGTTAACACAGCCGCCGGTAAAATGCACTGGCGAGAGCAACGGGATCGAGGCGCGTTCAGTAGGCGGTTGTGCGCGAAAAAGGTCAACTGGCAGCAGCGGCGAATTTCTGGCGCTGCGGCCTGGCGCGCCGGTTGGTGTTGCGGCGAATGATCTCGGCGACGAGGTCGGGTGCTTCCTCGGCCAGCATATGGCCGACCTCCAGCACATGGTGGACATGAAAATGTGCCGGCAGATCATCCGCCTGGGTAAAGGGCAACACTGCGTCGTCGGTTCCCCACGCCACCATCACCGGCATGTTCAGCCCGTCGAGACGTTCGTGCGGGATGACGCCTTGCCGATCGTCCATGGTCATGGCGGCCGCGATCTCGACCAGCTTCGGCACTTGGCCTGGACGTCCGCGCATTCGGCAAAGCACGTCAACGATACGCTTCCGGGGCGGGCTGTGGGGCCTGGACATGGCGGCAAGGCAGGCGCGGATCTCGGACCGGTCCGCAGCGCCGCCATAGCGGCGCAACAACGGTCCATTGATCTCGGGGCCAAGACCGCCCGGCGCCAGAAGCGTCAGCGAGGCGACTTTTCCAGGCTCGGCCAGCGCCATCAGCATTGCCACCGCACCGCCCATCGAGTGGCCCACGAGATGAACACGCTTCAGTCTGCGTTCCGAGAGATCGGCGAGCACGGCCCTAGCCGCCACCTTGGCCGGACCGGCTCCGGGAAAATCGAGCGACAGCCCATGCCCCGGCAGATCATAGGCCAGCGTGTGGGTGGCAGGCGCCAGGGAAGAAATCACCTCGCGCCAGACATCGTGGCAGCCGCCGAAACCATGCAGCAGGACGATGGCCTTCGAGCCAACACCCTGTTCGGCGGCAAAAAGCGATGCGGTCATGAAAGCTGATTTTTTTGTTATTGCAGAATGCGCGACACCAACCGTGGCTGAATTGCGCCTAGTCTAGCTTAATGACCAGTAAAATCTTCGCGATTTGTACGGTCGCGGACAGAGCCGGCGCGCCTAGTCTGTGGATATCGATTGATGTCAGCTCGCGTTGCCGAGACCTGCGGCGCGGAGAGCCTGGACCAGCCGGTCGGTCAGGTCGGCCGGATATTTCCGCTCAACGAAGGTCGCGCGCGGATCGGCGGCAAATTTAGGGAACTGGGTGTTCAGTTCGCCCAGCAGCGTGCTGACCAGATGGTCCTGTCCGGCAGCCTTCGCACCGATCAACCGCGCCGCAAGATAGTGCGATTTCGTTGCCGTCGTTCTGAGTGCCATGCTGGCCGCGACCGCCTTGTTCGTGTTGCCGAGCATGAATTCGCCGACGAACAGCCCGTAGTCCCACCATGTCGAGTGGCCGCTGAAGGTCTCCGCCGCATGGGCCAGGATCGGCGTTCCCTCCGCGTATCGACCGGCGAAGATCAGCCCGTAGCCGTAGGCGGCAGCCATGCCGAGATCGTAGGGATTGAGTTCATAGGCCTTGCGCATCCAGCGGATCGCTTCATCCGTATTGCCGAGACGCGAACTGACATAGCCGTAGGAGCGATGCGCATAAGGGCTGGTCGGCCCCATCTGCACGCCGCGATGGGCAAACTCCACGGCCTTTTCAATCGTCGCATTCGGCGGATAGGCATAATGATCGGAGACCGCCTCGAGCTGCAGAGAGGCGAGTTCCGAATAGACGAGCGAGGATTTCGCTCCGCCATTGACCAAATTTTCGAGGCAGCGATAGGCAGCCTCATGGGTTCTGGCGTTCTGGTCGAGATAATATTTGTCGTTGAGCAGCAGGCATTGCGTCAGGCCATTTGGGGCGCCGGTCTGCTCGATATAGTTGTAGATCGTGCCCGAGGCCGGAAGCGCCGAACTCAGCATGTCGGCGATACGGTCTTCGACCGCGGCCGGTGCACTGTCGGCAGGGGTCAGATTGCGCGAAAGAAGCACCCGTCCGGACGCCATGCTTTGCAGTTCGATCGTGATATCGCCAGCGTTCGGGCCCGGCAGGATGTCGAATATGAAGCTGGTGGCGTCGTCGGCCGGATCGGTTGATGTGTCGCGGCCGATGAAATCGATCGTATCGAAGCCGCTCAAGCCGGCGCGCAGCGAGGCGGCGACGCGGCTGGCATCGGCGCCTTCGGCCTTGACGTCGATATAGACCAGCGGCAGGGCGTCGGCCGTTGCCGACGGCGCGATGCTGCTGGTTGCGCCGGCGGTCTCGAGGGTCGCCGACATGTCGCCGCCACCGGTCAGCAAGGCGCTGCCGCCCTGACGAAGGATCAGCAGGCCCAGCATGGCGATGACCAGGGCGATCGCCATCCAGAAGAAGCGGAGCTGGCGCACCACCGAGGGGGTGGGCTTCGCGAAAGCCGGCGACACCGCATCCGGCATACCCGTGCTGGCCTCGTTGGCACGATCGGCGGACGTGGCGCCATCCAGCCTGAGTTCGGGGACAACCTCGGCCGGCAGCCGGATCGCATTCAGTTCATAGGCAGGGACATAGCCGCCTCGCGGAATGGCGATGCGGACCGGCTCGGCAACGCCCTCATTGGCAAAATAATGCTGCAGAAGCTCGCGCAGCCTGCCCGCCTGAACCCGCACCACGGCGTCGGTCGACGGATCGAAATCGCCGTCCTTGCCGAAAACATCCATGGCGATGGAGAAGCCCTTGAGCCTGTCGGCTTCGCCGGCTTGTTCGCGTTCGACAAGGTAACGGAGCAACTTGCGCGCGCGTTCAGATCGCCCGAACGTCTGGCTGGCAAGAAGTCGCTCCAGTGTTTCGCGCACTGCGGGGGCGGCAGGCGTGGCATGCTGCAAGTGTCGATCCTCTCGAACTCGGCACAGGTTGAGGCGCGATCATATAGTTCCCGCACCGCCGTACAAGTATGCACCCATTATGCGATCACGTACCCCACCGGATAATTCTTCGGTGGTTAATGATGCGAAGGGTCGGAACCGATCACCGAATGGGGGAGGGTTCCGACCTTCGTTCTGGTCGTGCGTCAACCGGCCTTTTTGACGACGATGCGGTTCGCCGCCGACATCACCGCTTCTAGCGAGGCGGCGACGATGTTGGTGTTGATGCCGGCGCCGAACAGCTTGCCATCAGGATGTTCCATCTCGACATAGGAGATGGCCGAGGCGTTCGAGCCGCGCTGCATCGAGTGCTCGGAATAATCGAGCACCGACATCTCGATGCCGAGGTGACGCGAGAGTGCATCGACGAAGCCGTCGATCGGGCCGGTGCCGGTGCCGGTAATCGTCACCTCCTTGCCGTTGTCGACGATGACCGCCTCGACGACGCGACGGCCCTTGGTCTCGGTGCTGGGATAGGTGTGGTGGTCGAGGAATTTCAGCCGCGCGCGCGGCTGGTCGACATAGGTCTCGAGAAAGCGCTCGTAGATGCGCCTGACCGGCACTTCCTTGCCCTCGGCATCGGTGATCGCCTGGATTTCCTGGCTGAACTCGATTTGCAGATTGCGCGGCAGGTTGAGGCCGTGATCGGCCTGCAGCACATAGGCGATGCCGCCTTTGCCGGATTGCGAGTTGATGCGGATGATCGCTTCGTAGCTGCGGCCGACATCGGCCGGATCGATCGGCAGATAGGGCACTTCCCACAGGCTCGTGTTGGCCTTCTTCAGCGCCTTCATACCCTTGTTGATGGCATCCTGGTGCGAGCCGGAAAAGGCAGTGTAGACGAGTTCGCCGACATAGGGATGGCGCTCGGGGATCTTCAACTGGTTCGAATATTCGTAGACATCCTTCATCCGGTTGATGTCGGAGCAGTCGATCCCCGGATCGACACCTTGCGTGTACATGTTGAGCGCCAGCGTGACGATGTCGACATTGCCGGTGCGCTCGCCATTGCCAAACAGCGTGCCTTCGACGCGATCGGCGCCGGCCATCAGGCCGAGCTCGGTGGTGGCGATGCCGGTGCCGCGGTCATTGTGCGGATGCAGCGAGACCAGCAGGTTTTCGCGGTTGTCGAGGTTGCGGCACATCCATTCGATGCGGTCGGCGTAGATGTTGGGAGTCGACATCTCGACCGTCGACGGCAGATTGATGATCAGCTTGTTGTCGGGTGTCGGCCTGACGATCTCGGTGACGGCGTTGCAGATCTCCAGCGCCACTTCGAGTTCGGTGCCGGTAAAGCTCTCCGGAGAATATTCGAAACGGTAGCCGCCGCCGGCCTTGGCCGCCATGTCGGTGATCATCTTGGCCGCATCGGTGGCGATGCGCTTGATGCCGCCGACGTCCTTTTCGAAGACGACGCGGCGCTGCAACTCGCTGGTCGAGTTGTAGAAATGGACGATCGGATTGGTGGCGCCCTTGAGCGCCTCGAAGGTGCGGGTGATCAGTTCGGGCCGGCACTGCACGAGCACCTGCAGCGAGACGTCGGCGGGTACGTTGCCTTCCTCGATGCACCAGCGGGCGAAGTCGAAGTCGGTCTGCGAGGCCGACGGGAAGCCGATCTCGATCTCCTTGAAGCCCATGTCGAGCAGCAGGCCAAACATGCGCGCCTTGCGCTCATGGCCCATTGGATCGATCAGCGCCTGGTTGCCGTCGCGCAGGTCGACCGAGCACCAGATCGGCGCCTTGTCGATGACCTTCGAGGGCCAGGTGCGGTCGGTGAGGCCTACGGTGGGGTAGGCTTGATATTTGCGCGCCGCGTCCGGCATGCCCCGGGCCTCGGGCGCGCCCTTCGCCGCATCCTTGCCGGCTACCGCGGCATCGGGGCGGATCTCTTCTCGTGCGTTCATCGTCGTTTCTCCGGGCGGCTCATGGATCCATCCTCAGATGGATTGATGGCGAGCGGCGCCTTTACCAGAATTTCGTTCGCTTGATGTGACGTGCCATTTTTGTGACTGGCCAAGGAGCATGCGCTTGCGCGGCGGTTCGACCGCCGGGCGCTCCTTCAGCGAACCCGGCGATCGCCGATAAGGCCGAGAAGAAGCAGGGTCGAAGCCAGCGCGCGCACGGTCTCGCCGGAAAAACCGGTCGGACGGGAAGCGTTGGTGGCGCGCGTGTTCATGGCGGTTCTCATACAGGAGCGGCTTGTGGGAGGCAAGTGGGGCCGCAGGGCGGACGGGGTTCGGTCGGATATTATCGCTAACGTGAGTGCTCTTCCCCACGCGCTGCAAATGCGCCAGACTTGGGCGTCGAAGGGGCTGCGATGTCCTGTTGCCGGGAGGGGTCATCCATGAATTTCGTGTTCTTCTCGCCGCATTTTCCCGTCAATGGCGGGGATTTCTGCGACCGGTTGAAGAAGGCCGGAGCCAGGGTGCTGGGTATCGGCGACGCACCCTACGAGGCGCTCGACGGCAAGCTGAAGGCGGCGCTCAGCGAATATTACCGTGTTGCCGACATGGAGGACTACGATCCGGTGTTCCGGGCGATGGGGCATTTCATCCACAAATGGGGTCGTATCGACCGTTTTGAATCGCTCAACGAACACTGGCTGGAGCTGGAAGCCAACATCCGCACCGACTTCAATATCTACGGTACCAAGCTCGATTTCGTGAAGAATTTGAAGCGCAAGAGCCGCATGCGCGCCTTCTTCCGCAAGAGCGGCGTCGACACCATCGCGCAAAGGAAATGCTCCGACCGGGCCGGTGCCATGACGTTCATCCGGCGCGTCGGCTATCCGGTGGTGGTCAAGCCCGACAGCGGCTCTGGCGCCTCGAACACCTTCAAGATTTCCAACACAGGGGAGCTCGACCAATTCTTTAGGGACAAGCCCGAGGATGTGACCTTCGTCATGGAGCAGTTCATCGAGGGGCTGGTGGTGACTTTCGACGGGCTGGTCAACCGCGATGGCGAGGTGGTGCTGGCCGCCAGCCACCGCTACGACCAGAGTGTCATGGAGGTGGTCAACAAGGACCGTCACATGAGCTACACCTGTTTTCCGCGGATCAGCCCTGCGGTCGAGGAGGCCGGCCGCAAGATCCTGAAGGCGTTCGACGTGCGCGAGCGCTTCTTCCACATCGAGCTGTTCGAGACCAAGGACGACCGCGTCATCGCGCTGGAGGTCAACATGCGTCCGCCGGGCGCCTGGATGACCGATGCGATCAACTACACCTTCGACATCGATGTCTACGGAGCCTGGGCCGACATGGTGGTCAGGGATGCCGCCGGCGGCCCCTATGAGGGCAAGTATTTCACCGCTTATGCCAGCCGCAAGCGGCGCCTCAGCTATTTGCACAGCCATGAGGACGTGCTAGCCGCCCATCGCGACAAGATCGTCCACCATCAGGCCATCGAAGAGGTTTTCAGCCGCGCCATGGGAAATTACGCCTACCAGATGCGCTCGAAGGACGAAGCGGCGCTGCGCGAAGCGGTCGCCTACATCCACGCGGAAAAGGCGTGAGGCGATGGACGTTTCCTATCACAAGACTTTCGCCCGCAATCTCGGCCGCGACATGGAATACAAGCGCTACGGCCATGCCGGCCGGCCGGTGGTGGTGTTCCCGACCTCGCAAGGGCGGTTCTACCAGTTCGAGGATTCCGGCGGGGTGGGGGCGCTGGCCGAGTTCATCGACACCGGCCGCATCCAGCTGTTCACGGTCGACGGCATCGATTCGGAATCCTTCTTCGACAAGCATGCCGACGCCGCACACCGCATCGGCCGGCACGAGGCCTATTTCCGCTATGTGCGCGAGGAGGCGCTGCCGGAATTCCTGTCCACGGCCGCGCAGGCCAATGGCGGGCGCAAGCTGAAGCCGCTGTTCACAGGCTGTTCGATGGGCGGCTACCATTCGTCGAACTTCGTCTTCCGCTTTCCCGAACTCGCCAGCGGCGTCATCTCGCTGTCGGGCGTCTATTCGGCCCGCGACTTCTTCGGCAAGGCGCTTGAAGGCGACATCTTCTACAACTCGCCGCTCGACTATCTGCCCGGCATCGTCGATCCCAAACTGCTTGCCCGCCTGAAGGCGCTCAGGCTGATCTTCTGCTGCGGACAGGGCGCCTGGGAGGAACGGATGCTGGTCGAGACGCGCAAGCTGGAACAGATCCTGCGCGACAGGTCCATTCCCGCCTGGGTCGACTATTGGGGCGGCGATGTCAGCCATGACTGGCCGTGGTGGCACAAGCAACTGGTCTATTTCTTCGGCCGCTGGCTGGATGAGGACCTGATGCACAGGCTGGATTAGGGCGCATTGATATTCGGGTGATGTCGGCCTGAAACGTCGGTGGGCTGTTGTACGCCGGCCGCTGACGGGCTTCCCTGGCTGTGAAATCACAACCTGGTTGTGATTTCAGAGGGAGCATTGGCTACTGCCTGACGCTTCTCGCCACCAACCGCGCCACGCTCGGGCCGACCAGCAGCACGATCAGGAAGCGCGCCGATTGCAGCGCCATGACGAAGGAGATGTCGACGTTCTGCGCGGCGGCGGCAATGATGGCGATGCTGTCCATGCCGCCGGGGCTGGTCGCCAGGTAGGCGGTCAAAGGGTCGATGCCCAAGAGATGGCTGATCATGAAGGCAAGGCCGCCGCAAAAGGCAATCAACGCCACGATCGAGGCGATGATCTGCGGCAAGGCACGCGTCGCATGGCGCAGGATCGGCCGCGTGAAGTTCAGGCCGATCGACCAGCCGACCATCGCGTAGCTCACTGCCAGCAGCCATTGCGGCAATTGCATCTCCACGCCAAGGCCGAGATGGATCACCGTGCCAAAGATGAAGGTGCCGAGAAAGAAGGGCGAAGGCAGCCGGCAAAGCTTTCCCGCCAGACCGCCGACAAGCGCGATGCCGATGGTGGCAGCTAAGGCTTGTGTATCGATCGGCGGAAACCAGACGATGGGCGGGATTTCGACCCCCGACGTGTCGACCCACATCTTTGCAACGAGAGCCGCCGTCATCGAGACGAAGATGACGCGCAGATATTGCATGAAGGCGACGAGCCGCTGGTCGGCGCCGAAGGCACCGGCCATCAGCACCATGGCGGTGGCGGCACCTGGCGAGGAGCCCCAGACGGCGGTGGTGCCGGGCAGGATGCGCCAGCGGCTGATCAGCCAGCCGAGCAGGCTGGAGGCCGTGACGGTGGCCGCCACGACGCCGAGAAACAGCGGCCATTCCCGATAGAAGACGGGAAAGATGTCGGCTGAGATCGAACTGGCGACGAGGCAGCCGACAATCGCTTGGGCGGCGCCGAACAGAAGACGCGGCACGCGCACCGTGGCGCTATTGGTGCCGGCGACGATGGCCGCCAGCATCGGTCCGATCAGCAGAGCGGCCGGCAAAGCGGCGAGCTCCAGCGCGCCGGCAAACAGGGCGGAGACGGTCAGGATCGCCAGCCATTGCCAGGCCTTGCGCATTCGCGCCATGCGCTCGACAACGGGCTGGTCCGGGGAATCCATGTCTTGGTCTTAGACTCGAAGCGGGGCGATGCGAACCCCGCTGCGCCGAAAAAGGATGCCTCGCGTGAGCTTAGGCTTTTTTGCCGTCGGCCAGGCCGAAGCCGCCGACAGGGTGGGTTTCGACCTGGAATTCAAAGCCGGCGATGAACGGCCGCGCCTTGGCGATCGCCGCCTGGACTTCGGGAAGCTGCAGCGAGGCTTTGTGGCTTTCGGCGTCGGTCCACACTTCGGTGACCCAGATCGCATCGGCATCCGCGGGGTCGCGGGCAATGATGTAGCTCAGGCAACCCGGCAGGGCTCCGGTGCTGGTACTGGCGCGCAGGACCTCCATGACCGCGTCGCGCTGGCCACGCGACGCCCGCATCTTGCCGATCAGTCCATACATTCCTTTGTCTCCCTTCGAGGTTTTCGACAAGATATGCAGATCGTCAGTATGCAGATAGCCGGTCAAGGCATCAACTGGCCGCCATTCACCTCGATCACCTGGCCGGTGATGTAGCCGCTCAGAAGGTCGGAAGAGAGGAACAGGTAGGCGCCGACGCAGTCTTCCGCAGTGCCGGCGCGCCCCTGTGGAATGGTGGCGACCATGCCCTTTATCTGCTCGTCGGTCGAATAGCGCTCGTGGAACGGCGTGAGAATGGTGCCGGGCGCCACTGCGTTGACGCGGACGCCGAAGCCGATCAGTTCCTTGGCCATGCCGCGCGTCACGTTGGAGACGAAGGCCTTGGCCGAACCGTAGAGGCCGGCGCCGCCGCCGGCGCCGTTGCGCGCGGCGATCGACGAGGTGTTGACGATGAAGCCGCCCTGTTTCTTCAGCCACGGGATCGCCTTGCGCGAGGCGGTCAGCACCGAACGCGCATTTAGGTCCATCACCGCGTCGTAGTGCGCCTCGGTCTGCTCGGCATAGGGCACGCGACCGAGCATGCCGCCGGCATTGTTGACCAGCCCGTCGAGGCGGCCGAAATGCTGCGCGCTGTCCTCGACGACGCGTTCGACATCGGCGGGAACCGAGAAATCGCCCTGGACGAGGAGCACCTCGCCGCCCTTGTCGGCAATGGTCTTGGCCAGAGCCTCGGCGGCGTCGCGGCTCGAATTGTAGTGCAGTGCTACGCGGCATTTCTGTGCGGCGTAGGCCGACGCCAGGGCCGCGCCTATGCCGGTGGATGCACCGGTAACCAGTACCGCCTTGCCGGCGAGATCGGGAATGCTGAGTGTGGTGGTGGCTGGCACGCGCGTCCTCCGGGATTTCTGCCGGTCCTTCGTAGGCCTTTGGTGCCCAGATGTTCAAGCCTCACGGGCGCAGATAGACGTAGCCCTGGCCCTGCAGTTCCGCGAGTTTGACGACGCCACCCTTGTCGGCGGCGTGGAACCCGTCGAGCAGGTCGGTCAAAGAAATATCCATGCCTTGCATGGTGTTGGCGCAGGCGTGCGGATCGAGCCCCTGCTGCACCAGGCTGGCGAAGCGGCCGGAGATAGCGGCCGATATGCCTTTGGACTTGAAGGCGGCAAGGGCTGGACCATGCACGACCAGCACGATGTCGACATTGCCGCCGGTGCCGTCATAGTGGTTCTTGATGTTGCCGAGAACGAAATTGACCTTGTCGAGATCGCTGAGATGATAGGCGACCTTCTGCCTGGCGGGCTCCGTGGCGGCTGCCTGCACCACCCGCAGGCCAACAAACGTTCCGGTTCCGGCAAGAACCGCGCGGAACATATCGCGCCGGCGCATCGCATTCTCCTCCGCTTGACGGCGCACCGCAAAATGCGTGGCTGCGGCCGCAATACTAGCATAAATTGACGCTACGTCCTGTCGATGCGGAGGAGGGGTCACATGACGCTTTGTAAGGTATTGGTGCGTGGCGCTTGGGGTGTCGCGCTACTTAGCCTGCTGGCCGGCTCGGCCTTGGCCGATGATGCGCTCAAGCTCACCGAACTCAGCCCCAACGGCGCCGACGCCTGTTTCGGTCGCGTCTATGACACAGCGCACCTCAAGGCGCATCCGAAGCAGAAGGTGGCGCGGATATTCTTCTACTACGGCCATGATCCGGTCAGCCGGCCGAACGAGGAGCCGACGGCGAATTCCGACTCGTCCTACAACGCCTTCGTCGCCACGATCGTGCGCGGCGCCAAGGCGCCGGAATGGGCCGGCGGCTGGTGCAATCACGAGTCCGAGGACGGCAAGACAGGCCCGATCCATTGCGGCATGGACTGCGACCGGACGCTGGCGTCGCTCAAGGTTGACGACAAGGGCCGGCTGATCCTCTCGGATCTGCAGTCCGATATCTATCTCGATGCCGGGGCGGAAGAGGAATTGGGTGCAGCGGAATACGACAGGCAGGCGCTGGGCAAGGAGGATGACAATTTCCGCCTCGACCCGATGCCGGCCGCGACCTGCAAGGCGGAGTTCGCGCGCATCGATCCGATCGACCCGGCGCTCGGGCCGCCGCTGCGCGAACGGCTGAAACCGGACCAGGCCTTCTGCTATGGGCGCGACTACGATGCAGCGCACCTGGCCGCGCACCCCGATCAGTTGACGCAGTCGATCCGGGTTTTCCGCGGCTCGGTGGAACTGGCGTCTTTTGCTTCGGGAGGCGACGCGGCCAACTGGCCCGATGGCGCCGACATTGCCGTCACCGTCACCACGCGGCAGAAATCGGCCAAGGTGACGCAGACCTATTCCTGTCAGGGCGAGGCCGACCAGTGGCGCTGCGCGGCAAGTTCCAAGATGAGCGATTTTTCTTGCGACATCGCGCAGAGGGAGATCTTCCTCAAGCGCGGCGCCAACGGCACGATGATGCTGGCCAATCCCAACAGCAGCCTGGCGATCGTCGATCTGTGTTCGAAGGCCGCCGACGGCAAGACGAAATCTGACGACAAGGTCTATCGGCTGCAGCCGATGCCGCAATCGGCCTGCGCGCCGTGAGCTGACCTCAGGCGAACGGCACGGCAGTAGTGCCTTTCGGCAGCTTGGCTTCGTCGTCGGGCTCGACATGGATGGTGACGCGCACCGAGGGGATTTCGGCTTTCAGCGCGTCCTCGATACGGTCGCAGATGACATGGCTTGCGCCGACCGACATGTCGGCGTCGACGACCAGATGGAACTCGATGAAGGTGGCGCGGCCGGCGATGCGCGTCTTGAGGTCATGCACCTCCAACGCGCCCTTGCAGTTGGCCGAGATGACGTCGCGGATGCGCATGTGCGCCTGCGTGTCGACGGCACGGTCCATCAGGCCGTTCATCGACGAGCCGATGACGTGCCAGCCCTGCCACAGGATGTTCAGCGCCACGATGACCGCCAGTGCCGGGTCGAGGATGTGCCAGCCGGTGAGGATCGCCCCGACCAGGCCGCCGAAGACCCCGATCGAGGTCACCACATCAGTCATGATGTGATTGCCGTCGGCAACCAGCGCAGGCGATTTCTCGGCCCTGCCGGCGCGGATCAGCGTCCAGGCCCAGAAGGCATTGATCACCGTCGCGATGCCGTTGACCGCTAGGCCGTTCCAGGGCTTTTCGATGGGCGCCGGCGCCTGCCAGGCGCGCCAGACTTCGTTTAGGATCAAAAGCGCGGCGAGAACGATCAGCACGCCTTCGAGCACAGCCGAGAAATACTCGGCCTTGTGGTGGCCGAAGGGATGGTCCTGGTCGGCAGGCTTGTAGCTGACCTGGATCGCCCAGAAGGCGGCCATCGAGGCGATGACGTTGACGATCGATTCCAGCGCGTCCGAATAGAGCGCCACGGAGCCGGTGATGTACCAGGCGACGAGCTTCAGACCGAGCACGACTGCGGCAATGATGATCGACCAAAACGCAAGGTTGGCGACCTTGCGCTTCGCCGCGGCCTTGGCCGCGATCGCCATCGTGTTCTCGGTTTCGGCCATGGTCGTCAGGCGGCCTTTTCCTTGGCCTTGCGCGGCAGGTGGGCAACGATGTTCTCGATGATCCGCATGCCGGCATTGTGACCGAGCGTCATGATCGATTCCGGGTGGAACTGCACCGCGGCGATTGGTTCCTTGCGGTGTTCGAAGGCCATGATGACGCCGTCCTCGGTCTCGGCCGTGACGATAAAATCATCGGGCAGGCGCACCGGATCGGCGAAGATCGAGTGATAGCGGCCGACGGTGACTTCCTTGGGCAGGCCGGAAAAGATGATGCCCGGCTTCGAGACGCGGATGCGCGACGGCTTGCCGTGCATCGGCACATGCAACTGCCTGAGCTCGCCGCCATAGGCCTCGGCCAGTGCCTGCAGGCCAAGGCAGACGCCGAAGATCGGCAACTCGCGGGCGCGGGCCTTCTTGATGGTGGCGGCGCAATCAAAATCCTTCGGCGTGCCGGGGCCGGGCGACAGCACGACGAGGTCGGGCTTCAGCCGGTCGAAGACTTCCTCCGGCACCGGCGTACGTACGGTCGAGACGTTGGCGCCGGTCTGGCGGAAATAATTGGCCAGCGTGTGGACGAAGCTGTCCTCATGGTCGACGAGCAGGATGTTGACGCCGTCGCCGACCCGGGCGGTGGTGCGTTCGGTGCTGGCGGAATTGCCTGTCTTGGCGTCGCGGATGGCGGAGAGCATGGCGGATGCCTTCAGTTCGGTTTCGGCTTCTTCTTCCTCGGGAATGCTGTCGAAGAGCAAAGTGGCGCCGGCGCGGACCTCGGCAATGCCGTCCTTGATGCGGATGGTGCGAAGGGTGAGGCCGGTGTTCATGTCGCCGTTAAAATTGACCATGCCGATCGCGCCGCCATACCAGGCGCGCGGGCTCTTCTCGTTCTGCTCGATGAAGCGCATGGCCCACAGTTTCGGCGCGCCGGTGACGGTGACTGCCCAGGCATGCGACAGGAAGGCGTCGAAGGCATCCATGCCTTCGCGCAGCCGCCCCTCGATGTGATCCACGGTGTGGATCAGGCGCGAATACATCTCGATCTGGCGGCGGCCGATGACGCGCACCGAGCCCGGCTCGCAGACCCGCGACTTGTCGTTGCGGTCGACATCCGAGCACATGGTGAGTTCGGATTCGTCCTTCTTGGAGTTGAGCAGCTTCAGGATCTGCTCGGAGTCCGAAATGGCGTCGTCGCCGCGCTTGATGGTTCCGGAAATCGGGCAGGTCTCGACGCGGCGGCCGTTGACGCGCACGAACATTTCCGGCGAGGCGCCGATCAGATATTCGCCTTCGCCCAGATTGATGAAGAAGGAATAGGGCGAGGGGTTGATCGACTTCAGCTTGCGCGAAATCTCGGACGGCTGCGTCTCGCAGCGCTCGTAGAACATCTGGCCGGGCACGACCTCGAACAGATCGCCGCGCTTGAACGAATCCATGGCCTTGCGAACCAGATTGGCATATTCGCCCGGCTCATGGTCACCGCGCGGCGGGATGCGGTCCGCGGTCTTGAACGGCTCGGCGATTTCATCGCGCGGCAGGCCTTCCGTCGAAAACCCGTCGCCCGAATAGTCGTAGCGGTCGGTCCACGCTTTGGCCGAGTAATGGTCGACGACCAGGATCTCGTCGGGCAGGAACAGGACGAGGTCGCGCTGGCTCGGCTTGCGCTCGAGCTTGTAGTCGACCGGGTCGAACTGGAAGGCGAGGTCATAGCCGAAGGCGCCGTAGAGGCCGAGATTGGCATCTTCCTCGGTCTTGAACAGAGCGGTGATGGCGCGCAGCACGGTGAAGACCGAGGGAACGCGGCTGCGTTCCTCCTCGGTGAAGACACGGCCGGGTTTGGCGACGTCGAGGCGGATCAGTTTCTTCGAAGTTTCGGCAATGGTGACATCAGCCAGGCTGCCGATCGCCTTGTCGATGACCGGCAACAGCGCCTCGCCACGACCGTTCAGCGCCTCGATGCGCATGGCGCGGCCACGCGCCGAAATGACCAGCGGCGGATCGATGATGGCGGTATCCCAGCGGGTATAGCGGCCGGGATATTCATAGTTCGAGGAAAACACCGCGCCGCGGCGCGCATTCAGCCCGTCGACGTAGGCGTCGATGGCGCCCGCATAGGGCCGGTCGTGGCGCTCGCGGGTGATGGTGATGCCACCCGCGGTCACGAAACTTTCCGCCCCGTTTTCCAGAACCTTCATCGTCATTGCCGTCTCCATCAGCTTCTTGGGGCAACGGACCCGGGAATGGCTTGAAAAAACAAATGGCCGCCCGGACATTCCGTTGCGGCCACCCTCTATTTTCACGCGCACGCGTTCGAACAGGCCGCTGTCAGCAGGCCCACCACCAAATGGTCTTGGTTGAACGCATGTTCATGGGCGAAATCCATAGCTGCGAAAACCCGGATGCGCAACAGGTTTGAAAAGTCTGTTCGTTGGCCGCCGCTTCTGCACCTCATGGCACATCGCCTGAGCCAGTGGTCCCGTCTAGGCTGGATGTCCAACAGCAGAAACATGGGAAAACAGCAATGACCGAGCAGATTGAGCGTGCGCGCGCATTCCATTCCCTCCACGCTAGGGGAAACCCGATCGTCCTCTACAATGCCTGGGACCCCGGTTCGGCCAAGATTGTCGAGAAAGCAGGGGCCAAGGCGATCGCCACGGGAAGCTGGCCGGTGGCGGCCGCCTTCGGATACGCCGATGGCGAGAAGATCCCGCTGGAGCTGGCGCTCGACAACATCAGGCGCATCGTAGGGGCGGTCGACCTGCCGGTGACCATGGATCTCGAGGGCGGCTACGGCGTTGAACCGGAAACCGTCGCCCGGACCGTGACGCGTGCCGTGCAGGCCGGCGCCATCGGCTTCAATTTCGAGGACCAGATCGTCGGCGGCACCGGCCTGCACGACATCGCGCTACAGGTGAAGCGGATCGAAGCCGCCGCCGCTGCGGTCAAGGCCTCGGGTATCCCGGCATTCCTCAACGCCCGAACCGACATCTTCCTCAAGGCCAAACCGGATACGCACGACAAGGCGCTGCTCGACCAGGCGATCGAACGAGCACACGCCTATGAAAGGGCCGGAGCGAACGGCTTCTTTGCGCCGGGCCTTGGCGATGAGCGCCTGATCGAGGCGCTCTGCAAGGCAATCGCGTTGCCGGTCAACATCATTGCGCTGGCGTATGTGCCGCCGCGCCAGCGGCTGGCGGAACTCGGCGTCGCCCGCATCAGCCACGGGCCGGTGCCTTACCGGCAGATGGCCGAATGGCTGGAGGCGAAAGCGCGGCTGGCTATTTCAGGCTAGGGCATGCTGATATTCAGGTGATGCCGGCCTGCAAATGGTGGTTTCCTGCGCTTCCGGTGCTCACGTACCCAAAAGTACGCTCCGCTCCGCGGAACCCGCCATTTTCGACTCGGCCTGACCTGAATCTCAACATGCCCTGAAGCATCTCGAATAGGGGCTGGGCCGTTCTGCTCTCAGTCCTCAAGCGTTCCCGACCTGGCGTCGGCGCTCTTGCTGTCGCCGACCAGCTTCAACAAGTCTTCGCCGGCGCGGATGATGCGGCGCGAGCGGCGGGTCAGGATGATGCCGTCCTGCGGTGCGAAGACTTCGGTGCGGCCGCCGGCCTCACCCGGTGCATGGACGATGGTGGCGAGGCGAGCGCCCTTGGCGACGCGGTCGCCGGGCTTCACGTCGTAAAGCACGGCACCTGCCCGGGGTGCCGGCATCATCTCGATGTTTTCGAGCGGTGCGACGACACCGGTGAAAGGTCCGGGGGCAGGCAGGGCGGTATCGGCGATCACGCCGCGCGCGACCAGCAGCCGGTAGAGACCTCCGGCGTCGCCGGCGGCCAAGGCGCCGTCGACGTCGAGGATGCCGCGATATTCGACCGTGGTGGCGACGCGACTGTCGAGCTTGGCCACGTCATCGGGAACGTTCTGGTAGGGCATGATCGAGGCGCCCTCGAAGGTACCGTCGGTGTCTTCGCTCCACAGCATCACCGCATCGACGCCCATGGCGGCGGCACAGTCGGCCATCGCCGGCCACAGGCTGGTATGGACATAGAGATAGGCGAGGCCCTCGTCGTCGCAATGCAGGTCGAGCACGATGTCGTGGCCGAGCGAAAGCTGCACCAGCCGGGTCTTCAGCCGCTGGTCGACAGGGCCAAGGCCGGTCTCGGGCAAGAGTGCTGCGTCGGGAGCGGCAAGCAGCGGAAAGCCGCGGTTGAAGTTGGTGCGGGTGCCGAGATGGAAGCGGCCCTGATGCTCGCCGAAATGATATTGGGCGCGGCCGATCGGGTTTGCCCAGGGCACGACGGTGATGTCGCCCTTGATGCGGCCTTCGGCCTCGGCCTTGGCCAGCATCGGCATCAGCGCGTCGATGGCGACGACGCCCGGCAATTCGCCGGCATGGAGTGCCGCCTGCAGATAGGCTGAAGGAGCGGCCTTGCCGGTTCCGGCAAACCGGAACAGCGGAAATTCGTAGGAAACACCTTCGCTTTCGCCGGCAATGCGCTCGATCGATTTTTGCATGACCTTCCTCCATCAAGAGCGACGAGACATGCCCATTTGAAGGTGCCGATGTCGATTGGTCCAGCCTGCCGCGCTATGGGCGCAAGCGGTTATTCCGCGGCAGCCTGAAGCGGGACGGCAGGCGCGCGCCGATCCAGCGTCTGCGACAGCACCGCGACGATGACCGCCAGTAGCGCCAATGACGCGCCGACCAGCGGCAGATTGGCATAGGAAACACCTGCGGAAAGGGCCGCGCCGCCGATCCAGGCGCCGCCGGCATTGCCGACATTGAAGGCGCCCTGGTTCAGAGTGGCGGCAAGGTTGGGCCCTTCGGAGGCGGCCTCGACGACGCGGATCTGCAGCGGCGGCACGACCACGAAGATGAGCAGGCCCCACAGGAAAACGATGCCGATGGCAACGCCGGCTATCGCGCCGAACTGCATGAAGCCGACAAACAGCAGCGCCAGCAACAGCAGCGTGCCGATGACCGTCGGCATCAATTTCCAGTCGGCGAGCCGGCCGCCGATGATGTTGCCGGTGGTCATGCCCACGCCGAACAGCAGCAGCACCCAGGTGACCGCGGAGGTGGACAGCCCGGACACGTCGGTCAGATAGGGTTTTATGTAGGTGAAGACGGCAAACAGGCTGGCCGAGGCCAGGGCGGCGATCAGCATCGCCAGCCAGACTTGCAGCTTGCCCAGCACGCGCAGCTCGCCGCGCAGGCCGCCACCGCTCGGTTCAGCGACGTCGGATGGCACCAGCCAGGCGATGCAAGCGACCGAGATCAGGCCGATGCCGACCACGGCGAGGAAGGTGGCGCGCCAGCCGAAGGCTTCGCCAAGGGCGGTGCCGGCGGGAACACCAAGGATGTTGGCCAGCGTCAGCCCGGCGAACATCAGCGCGATGGCGCTGGCGCGCTTGTTGCGCGGCACCAGGCTCGCGGCAACGACCGAACCGATACCGAAGAAGGCGCCGTGGCCGAAGGCGGTGAAGACGCGCGCGGCCATCAGCATCCAGTAGTTGGGCGCGATGGCGCAGAACAGATTGCCGACGACGAACAGCGCGGCGAGGCCAACCAGCACCGGCTTGCGCGGCAAATGCGCGGTGCCCATCGCCACGATTGGGGCGCCGAAGACGACGCCCAGCGCATAGCCGGTGACCAGCAGGCCGGCCGAAGGGATGGACACGCCGAGGTCGGCGGCGACTTCCGGCAGCAGGCCCATGATGACAAATTCGGTGGTGCCGATGCAGAAGGACGCAATGGCAAGCGCAAGGATCGGCAAGGGCATGAGGCGTCCAGACTGAATCGGTTCAAAATCAGATTGAACGCGTAGCCCTGTTCCACGCAATATGCATTGCTGCAATGCAGCAATGCATAAAGTACAGAGCCTGGCGCGAGAGTGAGTGTCTCACACCAGCGGTTTCAGCTCCTGGGCGATGGTGGGCAGCAGTTCGGAGACATTCGGGTGGATGTGCACGGCACGCGCCAGCGTGTCGACGGGCGCCTTGGTGTACATCAGGTCGAGCACGCAATGCACCGCCTCGTCGCCGCCGGGGCCAAGTACCGAACAGCCGAGGATCTCCCTGGTGTCGGCATCGACGAGGATTTTCATGAAGCCCTGCGTCTCGCCCTTTTCGACGGCGCGTCCGACGCGGGTCATCGGCCGCTGGCCGACCAGCGCCCGGCGGCCGGATTTCTTCACCGCGGCCTCAGTCATGCCGCAGCGGCCGAGCGGCGGGTCGATGTAGAGCGCATAGGCCTCGATGCGGTCGCTGACCTTGCGCGGATCATTGTCGAGCAGGTTGGCGGCGACGATCTCGTAGTCGTTGTAGGACGTGTGAGTGAAGGCGCCCTTGCCGTTGCAATCGCCCATCGCCCAGATGCCGGGCACGCTGGTGCGCAACTGGTCGTCGACGGTGACGAAGCCGCGCTTGTCGACCTCGACGCCGGCTCTGTCGAGGCCGAGATCGTCGGTGTTGGGCACGCGTCCCAGAGCCAGCAGCACATGCGAGCCGACCGCCGGAGGTTTGCCGGCGGAGAAGGTCACGGCAGTGTCGTTGCCTTGTTTGGCGAAGGCGATGTCGTCGGCACCGAGATGGACCGTAATGCCCTCGTTTTCGAGGATGGAAAGGATGGCGTCGGAAACATCCTCGTCCTCGCGGCCGGTCAGCCTGGGAGACTTCTCGATCACCGTGACGTCGCTGCCGAAGCGGCGGAACATCTGCGCGAATTCGAGCGAGATGTAGCTGCCGCCGACGACGACGAGATGGCGCGGCAGCACGTCGAGATCCATCATCGAGGAGTTGGTCAGATAGTCGATATCGTGGATGCCGGGCAGGTCGGGCACCGAGGCGCGGCCGCCGGTGTTGAGGAAGATTTTTTCGGCGGCCAAAAGGTCGTCGCCGACGCGCACGGTGTTGGCGGATTCGAAACGCGCATGGCTGCGATAGAGCGTGCATTTGTCCATGCCGGCGATCCAGGTTTCGAGCCCGATGCGGGCGTCGTTCGACACCTTGTCCTTGCGCGCCTTGATCGCCTTGTAATCGACGCCGACGGGGCCGCTGAGCGTGACGCCATAGTCGGCGGCCCGCCGCGCCAGATGCGCGGCATAGGCGCTGGCGACCATGGTCTTGGTCGGCATGCAACCGGTGTTGACGCAGGTGCCGCCGACCAACTTGCGCTCGATCAGCGCCACGCTCATGCCGGCGGCATTCAGCCGGCTGGCCAGCGACGGGCCGGCCTGTCCGGCGCCGATGATGATGGCGTCGAAGGTCTTTGCCGTCATGCCACCGCCGCCACGATCAGCAGGCCGCCGATGATCGCCACTGCGTCCTCGATGAAGGCGGCGGGCGGGTCCTTGCCGAAGGCGGCTGCCAGCCGGCCGCGCGCTTCGGCACCGCCCAGCGTGCCGATGACAGCGCCGATGGCGCCGGCGATCAGGCCGCCGATGGTGGAACCGCCGGTGGCGCCGATGACAGCGCCGGTAAACGCGCCCATGATGATGCGGGCGCCGAATTGCTGCGGCACTTTACGGCTCGGCGTCGAAGGCAACTGGTCGGTGACCAGTTCGACGATGGCCAGGATGGTGAAGATGCCGACAGCCGCCCAGTGGCTCATGAAGCTGGCCCAGGTGGCGGCGACCGGCAGCCAGCCGAGATAAGCGCCCCAGGCGACGGCGGCCGGCGCGGTCATCGCGCGAAGACCGGCAATGACGCCGATCAGAAGGGCGAGAATATACAGCATGATTGATCCCCTCATCGCCGGGCCAGGACAGCCCAGCAAGAGCAGGCTAGCATAGGCTTGGCCTTTGACCAGACATGACTTCGAAAAATCGGAATGGATTTTGCGCCCGGAATTGGCAGAAGCTGGCACTTCTCCGTCCGCGGCATTTGTGCTTTGGCGGGGATGCCAAAGGGAGGACACCGTCATGGCTGGAAGCGAGCGCGCCAAGATGGCGGCCGGCGAATGGTACACCTGCCTCGATGACGAACTGGAGGCCTTGCGCGTCACGGCGCGCGACGCGGTGTTCGAGCACAATTGCCTGCCACCCCGGCAGCGCGGAAACCTCGGGCCGGGCTTGAAGGCATTGCTCGGCGGCGTGGGCGAGGGCGCCCGCATCGAGGCGCCGTTCCACTGCGCCTACGGCTTCAACATCTTTCTCGGCGATGCCGCCTTTCTCAACGCCGGCTGCACCATTCTCGACACGGCAAGCGTACGCATCGGCAAGGGAACGCTGCTCGGCCCCAATGTCCAGATCTATTGCGCCGAGCACCACAAGGAGGCCGCCGGGCGGCAAGCGGGGCTGGAAATCGCGAGGCCTGTCGAGATCGGCGCCAATGCATGGATCGGCGGCAGCGCGATCATCCTTGGCGGAGTCAGCATCGGCGAGGGCGCCATCGTCGGCGCCGGCGCCGTGGTGACGCGCGACGTCGCCGCGAACACCACGGTTGTCGGCAATCCGGCGCGGGCGGTCAAGCGCGGCTGACGCTAGAGCGGTTCACCGTTTCACGGAAACGCCGAACCGCTCTATCTCTTTGTTTTGACGCAAATCCGGACGGAAAACCGTTTCACACTTTTCCTGGAATTGCTTGTCTTATGACATTGGCGCCGAACGGGTCAGAAAGGAACCGCTGGGAGAGGGTAGCCGCCCTCTCCCAGCGGCGAGGGTCGGATCGGTGGAATTGCGGACCGTTTGACGGGTCGAGCTAGAGTCGGATCGCCCTCGTCTTTCCCTTGAGGCCTGAACGGATACCCGGAGTTCGGCTCCGGACGACAGGCACAGGACAAGCGAAAGATGACCAACGATACCATCGGGGTCGACATATCGAAAGACCATCTCGACGCCCATAGGCTGAGCGACGGTACCAGTCGCCGCTTTGCCAACGACAATCCGGGCCACAAGGCCTTCATGACGTGGCTGGGAGAGCCCGAAGCTCGCATCGTCTACGAGCCGACCGGCCCGTATCACCGCGCTCTTGAACGCAGGCTGGCCGCAGCAGACTTCGCGCTGGTCAAGGTCAACCCGCGCCAGGCCCGGCGCTTCGCCGAGGCCACTGGCAGGCTCGCCAAGACGGACCGGTTGGATGCCGCCATGCTCGCCCGCATGGGTGCACTGCTCGCACTCGAGGCACGGCCAGTACGCAGCCCGATTCTAAATGATCTCAAGGATCTGCACATGGCGCGCGAGGCGTTGGTGAAGAACCGGACGGCGGCGAAGAACAGGGCCAAGGCGCTGACCCTTCCCATCCTCAAGCGCCATAATTCTCAGCAGCTCAGGCAGATCGAACGTCAAATGGCCGCTGTCGAAAAGGAGATCATGGCGCTCATCCAGGCCGATCCCGATCTCGCCCGCCGCTTCGCCATCCTCGTCTCGATTCCAGGCATCTCGGCAATCACCGCCTGCGCGCTTCTTATCGACATGCCCGAACTCGGCACGCTCGGCCAAGCCCAGGCCGCTTCCCTCGCAGGCCTCGCTCCAGTCACCCGCCAGTCCGGACAATGGACCGGCCGCGCTTTCATCAGAGGCGGTCGGGCCAATGTCCGACGAGCACTCTACATGCCCGCACTCGTCGCCATGCGCTTCAATCCAGATCTCAAGACCAAGTACGATCAACTCAGAGCGGCAGGCAAAGCCTCAAAGGTCGCTATCACCGCAATCATGAGAAGGCTCATCCTTCTCGCAAACGCTCTGCTCAGGGACGGTCGAATTTGGACCCAATCCCTTCCTTGACCAACACGGATACTCTAGGGCATGGTGCCGAAAAGTGTGAAGCCGTTTTCGGACGACATCATGCTCTATCTCTTCATCTCTTCGAGTTCGGCTCTAGGCGGCGGGAAACCGGATCGTCGCTTCGAACCCGTCTTGCCGCCCGGATGCCGGTGAGTTCAGAACCAGCGTCGCATCGATCTGTTGCAGGATCCGGCTGACGATCGCCAACCCGAGGCCCGATCCCTCGGCGCGCGTTGCGCCGCGCTCGAACCGTTTGATCAGGCTGCCTGGGGTCTGAACCACCGGACCTTGGTTGATCACGCTAAGTCGGGCGTCTTCGTCGATGCGCACGACAACCTCTCCGCCTTCGGGGCCATGCAGCAAGGCATTCTCGATAAGGTTGCGCAGGACGATGGCCAGCGCATCCGTGTCGATCGCGGCCAGCGCCTTGCCTTTCACCGGCGTCTCAAGGCGAAGGCGGCCCTTGTTTTCGCTGTGCTGCTCGAAGTCTTCGACCACCAGTGCCGCGACCGCGGCAAGGTCGGCAGGCTTTCCGGCGGCGGCCATTCCGGCGTCGGCACGTGCCAGCTGCATCAATTTTTCGGACAGGCCGGCGAGATTGGACAGCGCTGCCTTGATCTGGCGCGGCCGTTTTCTTGCCGCGTCGTCCGGAGCTTCCGCGATCAGGCGCTCCGTCTGTGCCAGTGCGCCGGCAATCGGCGTGCGCAATTCATGCGCGGCATTCGCGGTGAATTCTTTTTCCGCCTCAAGCGCCATGTGCAGGCGCCGCATCAGGCTGTTGACCGACTTGGCAATGGCGGCGAGTTCGGAAGGCAGTTCGGTGGTGCGGATCGCAGCGAGGTTGTCGCCGTGACGTGCGCTGATCTCGCCGCGCAATGTTGCAATCGGCCTCAGGAAACGCGCCAGGGTCAGCCACGCGACAAGTGCGCTCAACGGGATCAGGATGACCATCGGTATCAGGAAGCCGGTGGCGGCTTCGAAGGTTTCCTCGTTGCGCCGTGCATCGAGCTCGGCGACCTGGATGAAGATCGTGCCGCCAACCGCGGGCTCGGTGTAGATGCGCCATCCGGCGGCCTCCGCAAAGCCCTGCGCGAGTTCAGCCGTGAGCGGCTCCGCGGGAGCATTGTAGGAGTGCAGGAGAACACGGCCACTGCCGTCCCGCACCTGGAAGATGAGGCGACCGCCTATATCGTCTGAGACGGCCTCTGCCAGCCTGCGGGGCGATTGCGAAACCTCGCGCCCGAAAAGATCGTCGATGACCAGCGGCAGCAGCCGGCGGGCCGCTTCCTGCATCGAATTGTCCATGGCTTCGTTGATTTCACGATGCAGGGTGATGCTTCCCGTGCCCGCGGCGACCAGGCCGAAGGCGACCGTGACCAGGATCAGCGAGGCAACGAGACGACCGGCAAGGCTGTCGAAGAACCTCATGGGAATGCCAGACGGTAGCCCAGCCCCCTTACGGTCATGAGGGCCTCGCGCCCGATCTTCTTGCGTAGGCGGCTGACATAGACTTCGACCGTGTTGCTTTCGATCTCCGCCCCGAAGGCATAGAGCGCATCCTCGATCTGGTTCTTGCCGACGGTCATGCCGGGCCGGCGCAAAAACTGCTCCAGCACCGCCCATTCGCGGGACGTCAGCATGGCCTCCCTGCCGTCCACGACAACGCGGCGGGCGGCCTGGTCGATTTCGACCGGCCCGAGCCGAACCAGAGGATTCGGGTTTCCCGCATAGCGGCGCGCGACCGCAGCGAGGCGCGCGGACAACTCGCCGAGATCGAACGGCTTGACCAGATAGTCGTCTGCGCCGGAATTCAGCCCCTCTATCCGGTCGGAGAGCTGGTCGCGTGCGGTCAGGATGATGACCGGCGTATCGGTGCCTTCGCGGCGCAGCGTCTTCAGCAATTCGAGCCCCTTGCCGTCCGGCAGATGGAGATCGAGCAGGACGAGCTCATAGGAGACGACATGAAGGTGATCGCCGGCATCGCCAAGCGTCGTGCTCCAGTCCACGGCATGACCGTCGGCGGCGATATGATCGCGCACCGCCTCGCCCAGCACGGGGTCGTCTTCGATCAGCAGAACGCGCACCTTGCCTCCGTGTTCAGCAACACGCCACCTCCATGCGGAACAAGGCTGACAGGAACCTGAACGAAAGCCAACTGCGGCTTTTGAGCGATACGATACGCGTTCAGGCTGCTGTCAGGTTTCACGCTCAGGGTCCGTGACATCGGAATTGGCCGATGGAGAAAACAAGATGAAGACCTTGATCCTGACCGCGCTGGTGATGGCTGTTGCCGGACCGGCTTTCGCTGCCGACAAATGCGATGTGCCGACCGACCAGTGGCAACCGCGCGAGGCGCTGCAAAAGAAGCTCGAAAGCGAAGGCTGGAAGGTTCGCAGCATCAAGACCGAGAACGGCTGCTATGAAGCCAAGGCACTCGATGCCAACGGCAAAAAGCTGGAGGCCGTGTTCAATCCCAAGACGCTCGAGTCGGTCGGCGCCGATTCCGACGACGGTTGATCGCCATGAACGCCACCGTTTCGACACGAGAAGGCTCGGTCGGGTCGACACGAGAAGGCTCGGTCGGGTCGACACGAGAAGGCTCGGTCGGGTCGACACGAGAAGGCTCGGTCAGGGTCTGGAGTTCCTACGTCCGCCTCTTTCATTGGTCGCTGGTCCTGTGCGTTGCGGTGGCCTGGCTTTCCTCGGGAGAAATCATGAAGCTGCATGAACTGGCCGGCTACAGTGCGGGGGTCTTGATAGCCTCGCGGCTGATCGCAGGGCTGGCGGGATCGGGTTACACACGCTTCCGTCAGTTCGCGCGCGGGCCGCGCGCGGTGAGCTTGTACATAGCCGACGTGGCGCAGGGTCGCGAAAGGCGTCATCTCGGCCACAACCCTGCCGGCGGCGCCATGGTGCTGGCGCTTCTCACCTGCGTGGCGGGAATTGCGCTTACGGGCTGGATGCAGACCACCGATGCCTGGTGGGGCGTGGCCTGGGTGGAGGACGCGCACAAGATCCTGGGCAATGGAATTCTCGTGCTCGTCGGGCTTCATGTCGGCGGCGTGCTGCTGGCCAGCCTGCGCCATCGTGAGAATCTGGTTCGCGCCATGCTCACTGGCCGCAAACGCGCGCCATCGCCGGGAGACGTCGCCTGACTGCCTGGATCAGGGAATACCAAAGGCGCCGCGGTGATGCGGCGCCTTTGGCCGCTCTTTCTCAGGAAAGTTAGGCGTGCGGCACTGGTTCGTCCTGATCGGCCCGCCTCGAGAACTCGCGCCGGTATTGCGCCGGTGACGTCTTGAGCCGTGCCGAAAAATGCTGGCGCAGCGACGTGGCGCTGCCGAAGCCGACCTCGAAGGCCACCATGTCCATCGACTTCTCCGTTGCCTCCAGCAACCGCTGCGCCAGTTCGATCCGCTGGCTGGTCAGCCATTCGCCGAAACTGGTGCCGATCGATTTCTGAAAGCGGCGGGTGAAGGTGCGCCGGGTCAGGCCGGCGGCCTCGGCGACGCGGTCGAGGCTGTGCGTCTCGCCAAGCGTCGCGCGAACCGCGTCAAGTGCCTGGGTGAACAGGTCGGCATCAGCGCTTTTTGCCACTGGATGCTCGATGAATTGTGCCTGCCCGCCTTGCCGATGCGGCGAAAGGACAATCTGGCGGGCAAGCCGCAGTGCGGCTTCCGCGCCATAGCGGGCGCGCACGATGTGGAGGCAGCAGTCGAGGCCAGCCGCGACGCCGGCCGAGGTCACGACATCGCCATTGTCGACATAGAGCACCGTGGCATCGACCGCGATGTCGGGATGGAGTTTTTGCAGCCGCTCTGAATAGGCCCAATGCGTCGCGGCCCGGCGGCCTGACAATAGCCCGGCCGCGGCGATGGCGAAGGTTCCCAGACACAGGCCGACAATCAATGCGTCATGCGCGTGTGCCCGGCGCAACGCCTCCACCAACACCGGGGCTGGCGCCTCGCCGAGACGATGCCAGCTTGGGATGATGACGATGTCGGCGCCGTCAAACCCTTCGAGCCCATGCGGCGCGGCAACCGTCAGTCCGGCTTCGGTGTGGATCGGGCCGGCCTTGACCGCGCAAATGCGGAACTCGAAGCGCGGCAGGCCAAGCGATGTCCTGTCCTCGCCGAACACCAGGCATGGCACGGAGAGATGGAATGGGCTGATGCCGTCAAAGGCAAGGACGGCAATGATGGGGTCGGTCATGGGGCTTCCAAGCAAATGAATGTGGATTGTCCCGATTCTTTCGAATGATGTCAATCGGGACACTTTCGACCGCTTGGCGACCTGCCTATCTTCGACCCATCGCATTCAAGCAGGAAAGGAAAACACCATGTCTGACCCAGCCAACACCACGCCGCGCCGCGCGCTGATCGTCGTCGACGTCCAGAACGATTATGATGGCGGCAATCTCGCCATCCAGCATCCGCCGTTCCGCGACAGCGTCGTCAATGTGGCACGCGCCATGGACGCGGCGGCGACAGCCGGCATCAAGGTGGTGGTCGTCAAGCAGATGGCGCCCGAGACTTCGCCGATCTTCGCCAAGGGCAGCCATGGTGGCGAACTCCATCCCGAGATCGCCAGGCGTGAGCGCGACCATTATGTCGAAAAGAACCTGCCCTCCGCCTTCACCGGCACCGATCTCGAAGACTGGCTGCGCGCCAACGCCATCGATACGCTCACGGTGGTAGGCTACATGACGCACAATTGCGATCTGTCGACCATCATCCACGCCGTCCACATGGGCTTTGCCGTCGAGTTCCTGTCCGACGCGACCGGCTCCGTGCCTTATGCCAACAGCGCTGGTTATGCTTCTGCCGAAGAGATCCACCGCGTGGTCACGATCATCCTGCAGTCGCGCTTCGCGGCGGTGCTCAAGACCGCCGAATGGATCGAATGCCTGAAGAAGGGCGCTCTGCCCGAGCGCGATACGATCTATGCCTCCAACCAACGGGCGCTGGCGCGCAGCGCCGCGTAGCCAGAGTTTGTCCTCGGAAAGCAGAAAGGGCGGCCAGTGGCCGCCCTTTCAAATCTCGCAACGATCTCGAAATTCTCAGAACAGGCCTTCGATCTGGCCCATCTCGTTGAGGAATATCTTCTCCGAGGATGGCGCCTTGGGCAGGCCGGGCATGGTCATGACCTCGCCGCAGATGATGACGACGAAGCCGGCACCGGCCGACAGCCTGACCTCGCGCACCGGCACGGTGTGGCCGGTCGGCGCGCCGCGCAGGTTCGGGTCGGT
Organism: Mesorhizobium sp. P2_A12; assembly: GCF_056405075.1. NCBI lineage: Bacteria > Pseudomonadati > Pseudomonadota > Alphaproteobacteria > Hyphomicrobiales > Phyllobacteriaceae > Mesorhizobium > Mesorhizobium sp. P2_A12. The sequence continues at coordinate 82,306 of NZ_JBFUCU010000014.1, read as the reverse complement.
CGAGAAGGAATACTGCGTCTTGGCCATGCACACCGGCAGGTGGCCGTAGCCGGCTTGCTCCCAGGCGTGCAGCTGGTCGCGCACCGACTTGTCGGCGATCGCTTCCGAGCCGCGATAGATGCGCTGGACGATGGTGTTGATCTTCTCGAACAGCGGCATCGCATCGGGGTAGAGCGGCGCGAACTGCGAGGCACCGGATTCGGCCAGCGCCACCACCTTGTTGGCGAGCTCCTCGATGCCGGCCGAACCCTTGGCCCAGTGCTTGCACAGGATCGCCTCTTCGCCCATCGAGGCGACATAGTCCTTCATCGCCTGGATTTCGGCGTCGGTGTCGGAATAGAAGTGGTTGATGGCAACCACCGCCGGCACGCCGAACTGGCGGATGTTCTCGATGTGGCGGCCAAGGTTGGCGCAGCCCTTCTTCACCGCCTCGATGTTTTCCTTGCCGAGGTCTTCCTTCTTGACGCCGCCATTCATCTTCATGGCGCGCACTGTGGCGACGATGACGGCAGCGGCCGGCTTCAGGCCGGCCTTGCGGCACTTGATGTCGAAGAACTTTTCCGCGCCGAGATCGGCGCCGAAGCCGGCTTCGGTGACGACATAGTCGGCAAGCTTGAGCGCCGTCGTGGTGGCGACGACCGAGTTGCAGCCATGCGCGATGTTGGCGAACGGGCCGCCATGCACGAAGGCCGGGTTGTTCTCCAGCGTCTGCACCAGGTTCGGCTGCATGGCGTCTTTCAAGAGCACGGCCATGGCGCCGTCGGCCTTGAGGTCGCGGGCGTAGACCGGCGACTTGTCGCGGCGATAGGCGACGATGATGTCGCCGAGGCGCTTCTCGAGGTCCTTGAGGTCGGTCGACAGGCACAGGATGGCCATGACCTCCGAGGCGACGGTGATGTCGAAGCCGCCCTCGCGCGGAAAGCCGTTGGCGACGCCGCCGAGCGAACAGATCATCTCGCGCAGCGCGCGGTCGTTCATGTCCATGACGCGCCGCCAGACGACGCGGCGTGTGTCGATGCCGAGCTCATTGCCCCAGTAGATGTGGTTGTCGATCAGCGCCGACAAAAGGTTGTGCGCCGTGGTGATGGCGTGGAAGTCGCCGGTGAAGTGGAGGTTCATGTCCTCCATCGGCACGACCTGTGCATAGCCGCCGCCGGCGGCACCGCCCTTGACGCCGAAGTTCGGGCCGAGCGAAGCCTCGCGGATGCAGACGATCGCCTTCTTGCCGATGCGATTGAGGCCATCGCCGAGGCCGACTGTGGTCGTCGTCTTGCCTTCGCCGGCGGGCGTCGGGTTGATGGCGGTGACAAGGATCAGCCTGCCGTCCTTGTTGCCCTTCACCGACTTGATGAACTCGGCGGAAATCTTGGCCTTGTCGTGGCCATAGGGCAAAAGGTGTTCGGTTGGAATGCCGATCTTCTGGCCGATCTCCTGGATCTGCTTCTTCTTGGCGCCGCGCGCGATCTCGATGTCGGACTTCACTTCGGCCATGACGGCTTTCCTCTGGATTGGTCGGTGGAGGGGACGGGGTTTGATCTCACTCGCATGCAGGCCGGAACCGGGGCGCGGGCATGTTTTAACCCTGTCGCTGCCGCGGCGTCAACTTGCATGCAACTATGTTTCCTATGAAGAAAATTCATCTGCGGACCGGCCGACCTGTTATCGGTTCTTCCCGGCTCCGTTGCCGCCGTATAGAAGCCAGAGGATGCGTCGTTCCGCCGTCTCAAAACAGCCGCACAATGCACCGAATGCGACAGAAGCGACGGCGCAAATTCGCCATCGCTTCGGCTGCGGCCGGCAAGCCTTACTGCGTCAGCACGTTGCTGATTTCGACCATGTTGGAGCGCACCCTGAGCACGTAGAAGCCCATCGTCGTCAGATGCGTCGGCAACAGCCAGCCGTCTTCGCGGCCATTGGCGATGATGAAGGGCTGGATGCGCAGCGCTGAGACGAACTGCGCGTCCATCGTGTCCCACAGGCTCTGCAGGTGCTTTTCCTTGATGACGTCGTCGAAGTCGGCCTGGGCACCCTTCATCAGGCCGTAATAGGCATAGAGTTGGCCATAGGCGAACCAGTAGCGGTCGTCGGCGCGGAAATCGAACCAGCCATCGTTGTGGTTCTCGGCGCGCTCCTTGAGGATCGCCGACGTCGAGCCTATGTCGGATGAGATACGATCGATATATTGCTTCAGATTGTCGGCGCGGGCATCGAAGGTCGCCTGGCAGGTGGCGAGCCGGGCGTTGAAGGAGCGCAGCTTGCGCACCGCGTCGCGGTAATAGCTCGGCGTCGGCGTCTTCGGGCCGAACGGGCTCAGGCCGAAATACCAGGTGTATTCGTCGAACTGCAGATTGCCGCGCGCGTCCTGCAGATCGGCATCGATCTGCGACGTGGTGCGGACACGGCCGAGATTGTCGGCGAGTTCCGTCGCCGTGCGCCGCACCGCCTGGTTGATGCCGCGCTGGAACGAGGCCTTGTTATCCATCCACGGCGTGTGGTCCCAGTCGATGCCGAACAGGCCGATCTTGTAGAGGATCATCGACGAGATCCAGGCATTCTGGTTGACGTTGAAGTCGGTCAGGTCGGCGGCGATCTGGGCGATACCGGAGTTGCCGCAGGTCTTGGCGGTATCGGTGCCGGAGCCGGCGGCAACCTGTTCGCCCGCGGACACGTTGCGCTTCTCGAAAGTGTAGGTGTCGGGGTAATTCGGGTTGAAATTGTTCCACCACTGGGTGGCGTAGAAGAAGTTGGCATAGAGGCCGATCAGCACCAGCAAGGCGACGCCGACCACCGCCTTGAGGATCCAGCCGCGCTGCGTGTACCAGCGCCCGGCCCACATGAACGGCCACAGGATGACGCCGATCAGGAGGCCGATACCACGGCCGATCCACTGGAAAATCCGGGTGAAGAAGTTCACGATCGGATCGAGCATGGCGATGTCACCCCCTCAAAGCATGATGCCAAAAAGTTGCAGACTTTTTGGATAACATCATGCGCCAAAACAACAAGTTAGAACGAAATGACGGTTCATTTCGTTCTAGTCAGTCAGGCCGTAGAGGCGTGTGCGAAACGCCACCTTGTCCTTCAAATATGTGGTTTTGAGAACGTCCACAACATGCGATCGCCAGGCGTCGCTGAAGCCGTCATAGTCCCTGTAGAAGCCCTGCTTGTTGAAGATGTAGCGCGAGACGAAGTCCGACGGGACGAAGTCCGAGATCAGCCGGTTGGTCAGCCAGGCGTCGGGATGGTCTGATTTGGCGCGGATCACCAGGAAGCGCTGCTGCGGGAACACATCCTCGATCTTGAGGTAGCCGACCTGGGCGATCTCGCGCTTGGCGGCGTTGAGGAAGGGAAAGTTGCCGTCCCTGGTGATCAGATCGGCATGGCTCTGGATCCAGGTCTGCAGCCAGACCTTGTCGACATCGGTCAGGTTGCGGTCCGGCTCTGCGTCGCGGATCAGCGCGCGCACCACCATCTCGGCGCGATGCTCGAGATATCCCGAGGCCTCGATCCAGGAGGCACGCGGCAGCTCAATGCGGCCGGTGGTGGCGAGGAACTTGAACACCTTGTCGGCGTCGTTGATCGAGAGATAGCTGACCTGCCACGGCCGCGAGCGGCGGAAACCGGGTGCGGCCGGATCACCGATCACCGTCGTCATGTCCGGATCGACGAACACGTAGAGACCGCCGAAATGGCTGGTCCAGTAGGCATTATGGCGGAAGATCACCTGGTCGGGCACCAGCGCGTTCTCGCGGATGTCGCCGCAGATCTTGGCCAACTCCACCATGCGGGTCAGCATGGCGTTGTCGCGCCAGGCGTCTGGCTCCTGCTTCAGCCGGTCGACGAGCTTGCCGAGCTCGGCGGCCTTGCCCAGCACATCCTCGGCCGAAAGCACCTTGAACTCGACCTGGCTGATCGACAGCAGGTCCTCGATGTCGTTGACCTTGGGGACGGAATCCTCGATCTCGCCGTAGATGACGTCCTTGATGGTCAGCGCGTCTATGGCGCGCTGGTTCTTGGACATGAACTCGAACATCAGCTGCGAGGTGTTGGAGAAGGCGGTGTGCACCACCGGCAGGTCGATCTGCGACGGCGTCAGGATGATGAAGCGGCGATTGACCTCGTTGGGATCGAGATAGTCATAGTCGCCGCATTCCTCGGCCACTTCGGGCGAGAACCCGGTGCGGTCGATCTGGAAGCTCTTCAACTTCGTCGGCTTCAGACCGAACGCGGCCAGCGCCTTGTTGTAGCGCTGGATCAAATGCGGCTCGTCGACCGTCAGCAGCCGGCCATAGATCAGCTCATTGTCGCGCAGCAGGTCGGGTTTCTTGGCGGTCATTATCCCTTCTCCCCGTTTACGGGGAGAAGGTGCCCGAAGGGCGGATGAGGGGCAGCGCGAGCGCTCATCATCTACCCCCCGACGTTGAAGAGGGCAAAAATTTCGCGTCGACAGAAATCATTTTGTGATCGAGCCGACCATCCAAGGCCGCAACAATCGTATCCAGCACGCTCTTGCGGTCCGCCAGGACATCAGCGTTCCACACCCTTAATACCGACCAGCCGTTCCTATTCATGGTTTCGTCCCTGTATCGATCTTGAGATCGATTTGCGTGCTGGCTGCCATCGACTTCCACAACCAGATTGGCTTCGCGGCAGGCAAAGTCTGCGAAATATGGACCGATCGGCAGTTGACGAAGAAATTTGTGGCCATTCAATCGCCGTCCACGCAATTCGCTCCACAGTTTTTCTTCGGCCTCGTTTTCGAATTTCCGTAGCTGACGGGCTCTCGCCACCTTCGGCTCGTTACCGCCTCGCATTGTGCTGCCCCTCATCCGCCCTTCGGGCACCTTCTCCCCGTGAACGGGGAGAAGGAAGTTCACGCATTCCACAGACCCTTTTTCTTCATTTCCTCCATCTCGCGTGCGGCACGTTCGCGCAGGCGTGCGTCGCGTAGCAGCTTTTCGACGGCGGCGTCGTCGGACTTGTCTGAATAGCGGAACTCGCTGTCGGCGTAGCGGTTGATCTCCTGCATGACCATGTCCATCGAGAACGGCCCGCGCAGTTCCTCAATCATGGCCTTCTTCTCGTCATAGCCCTTGTGCATGAAGGCTTCGGGCTTCTCGAACCAGTCGTCGGGAAGCTCGATATCCATGGCGCGCATCTTGATGGCGTCGGTGACGTTCTTGATGGCGCGGCCGGTGAAGCGCGGCTCGGCATCCTTGATCAGGTGCAGATAGGTGCCAATGTCTGCCATCGATTTCGGCGCGCCGTTCTCCTTCATGTAGCGCTCGTAGACCTTGATCAGCCCGTCTTCCTGCGGCTTCTCATGCTCCTCGTAGGCCTCGGTCACGGCGCGCTGGATCTCCTGCGCGGCGTAGAGATCGTGGTCGCCGAGCGGGATCTTGTGGTTCTTGCCGGCAAGCAGCACGAAGATGTCGATGTAGTCGTCGCGAGTCTGCGGACCGTCGACCAGCCAGCGGGCGCCGGCGCGCTGGCGCAGCGCATCGTCGACATTTTCGGGGTAGTTGGAGAACATGCCGAACGAGCAGTTGCCGCGCACCACCGTGCCGGCACCGGCGAAGGCATCCATCAGCACGCCGGTGATCTCCTGCTGGCCGGCGGAGGCGCGGTCGTCGGAGCGGCGCGCCGCCACCTGGTCGATGTCGTCGATGGTGCCGAAGCCGATGACGCGCGGATTGAGCACATTGTTGATGAACTGGCGGCAGTTCTGGCCTGATTTGCCCTGGTAGGACGAGATCTGGTCGACGCCGAAATTCTCATAGGCGAAAGGATAGCCGGCGACCTGACTGTAGCCGTTGACGAGGCCGGCGATCATCTGGATCAGCGTCGTCTTGCCGGTGCCGGGGGCGCCGTCGCCGATGAAGGTGAACAGGAAGCCGCCGAGTTCGACGAAGGGGTTGAGCTCACGCTCGAAGTCGTAGGCCATCAGCATCTTGGCGAGCTTGACCGACTGGTATTTGGCGATGTGGTTGCCGACCACCTCTTCCGGCGTCTTGAAGGTCATCACCAGTGGCTTCGAGCGCTTGCCCGGCGCGACGTCGAAACCGTCGAGGGTGAAGTCATCGGCATCGATGCGGATATGGGCGTTCTCGAATGGGCCAATGCCGTCGAAGCGACCCTTGCGCGCCAGCAGCCCGTCGATGGCGACGCGGGCGAAGGCGCGTGCCCTGGTCATCAGATCGGCATCGTCGGACGAGCCCGATATCGCCTTGTCGAGGCCGGCCAGGATCGACTTCACCGCATCCTGCGGCGTGTCGAACAGGAAGTCCGGCTCCGGGATGTCGTTGGGCGCCTCGCCATCGCTGTCGATCAGCTGGAACAGATAGGAAGCGAGGCTGAAGGCCGAGATGTAGGCCGAGGCCGACAGAAGCTTCTTGAAGGTGGATGCTTCGTCGCCTTCGAGCGGGGCGCGGGTGTTCCTGGCCTGCAGGCTTTCAAGGTCCGAGCCTTCGGCAAAGACGTCCGATATGGCAAGTGCAATGGCCGTACCGCGCCGGGCGCGAAACAACAGAGTGTGCTGCGGGATGGTCAGCAGCTGGTCGTCGGGATGGACGGCGCCGACGGTCTTCGACAGCTCGACCTCGCGCGTGCGCCGCACCGAGCCGACCGAAACTGTCGAGACGAAGCGGCGGTTGGTGCCGGCCAGCGCCGTGCCGGACTCGCGTGAAGGGTCTTCCAGCACGACGATGCGGGTGATGAAGCTCTGCGCGGTGGCGCGGTGCTTTTCGATCGAAGCTTCCGGAATGGTGGTCAGGCCGGTATCCATGAAGAGTGCTCCGTGGTGTGACGGTCAGACGTCTGAGATGACCTGTCCGTTGGACAGGATGTGGACCTTGTAGCCGGCAAAGATCTTCTGCGCCTCGCCGGCGGCGTAGAGTGCCTGGTAGGCCTCGTGCGGGATCAGGGCATGGTTCTCGTAGCTGGACACACCCTGGCGCGCGGCTTCGAGGTCATCGGTGTTGATGAAGAATTCCTGCGTCGTCTTCTCGCTCGAAAACAGCCCCTTGCGGCCGGGTTTCTCGCTCTTGGAATAGACCTCCTGGATGGTCCAGGTCAGAAGCCAGGCATTTTCCGGCTTGCGCACCTTGGCCAGCACCTCGGTCACCGTCGAATTGTTGTCGGTGATCCCCGCCGAATAGAACGGGCCGAGCACGACGCGGCGCAACTGCTTGGGATGCAGCGGCTCGAAATCGTTGTCGAGGTTGACGGCGATGGTCGCCGGCGACAGCGTGTAGGCCGAATTCTTCTCGGTGAAATCGTCGAAACGGTGGGCCAGCTCGGGATTGAGCAAGCCATCGACCGGCAGCGGAATGTCGACCTTGTCATTGAGCTTGCCGTTGCTGTCGACGAGCTGACGCACCATCGCGTCGGAAGAATCCTCCACCGTCACCATGTAGACCAGCGGCAGGTTGGCGCTGCCGTCGAACGTCGCCCAGTGGACGAGGTAATACGGCCGCGCCGTCTTTGGATTGACCGAGACCTTGGCCGTCTGCGCCAAGGTGAACGGGCCGAACGTGTTTTCGCTTTTCACGTCCTCGAGATAGAGCCGCTCGGCCATCGACTTCTGCAGCGCCTCGGGGAATTCCTTGTGGCGCAGGATGAAGTCGGCCATTTCCTCGCGCAACTCTCCGGCCAGCGGAATGTTGGCAAGCCGCGCGTCGGCCTGGCGACGGTCGTTTTCGAGTTCGAGCAGGTTCTGGAAAACCGGGAAGCCGCTTTCGGCGCGCGAAATGCGGAACGTGTCCATGAAGCCCAGCCGGTTGCGCCAGCAGGCAAAGGACTTGTCGAGCCGGGCGATGTATTCGGCGACGATCTTGGCGACGATGCCATGCCGGTAGAGCGGCGAGCGATCGTCGCGCATGAACACTTCAAGGCCGCTCAGTGCGGCCGTGATGGCCGAGAAATACCGTGCGGCCGCTTCGTTTTCGGGGGTCATGCCTGTGCGCTCGCGGGCAGTCCATTCACCCCTAGGACTGCACGTAGTTTGACGCGTTGTGCTTCTTCAGCACCTCGTCGAAGCGGCGGGCAAAGGCATCGTCGGCCAACTTCTTGCGGCGCTGGATGTCGGAGCTGGCGACCATGTTCTTCTCGTGCATTTCAAGCAGGTCGCCGATGTGTTTCTGCGAGGCGGCACCGATGCCGGCCATGGTTTCCTCGGCGGTGTTGTCGACCTGGCTGCCAAGCGTGTTGATCTTGTGGGCGACGTCCTGCTGGGCGGCGGTCTTCAGCGAATCCTCCAGCGCCTTGTAGAGCACGATGCGCTGTTCGGTATCGATGGTCAGCTTGTTGATCAGCGTCGACTGCGCGGCGATCTGGTTGTTGAGCGAATCGACGAAGGTCTGGAACATCGAGGTGTAGCGTTCCAGCGTCTGGCTCTCGGCCAGCAACTCCTGCTCCTTGGCCTGCTTTTCATTGTATTCCGTCGCCAGCTTGGAGCGTTCGCCTTCGAGTTGCGTGCGGTCCTTCTGGCTGGTGGACGCGGCGATCTTGTTTTCGATGTCGAGCAGCATCGGGTTGAGCTCCTCGATGCGCTTCTGCACGGCTTCGAGGTTGGACATGGTGGTCTTGCGGCGCTCTATGACCTGCGACAGGCTGGCCTCGGAGGTCTTGTAGCGCTGGTCGAGGACCTCTTTCTGCGCCTTCAGGATGCCGACAATGGTGTCGGATTTGGCCAGCAATTCCTGCAGGTTGCCAGCCAGCGACATGTTGCGGACGCGATCGGTGCGCATGCGCTGCTTGCTCTGGCTGGAGAACATGCCGACGAAGTTTTCCCAGCCGGTGTAGTTCTTCATGCTTTCGAACTCGGCGCCGAAGACGTTGGTGGCGTCCTCCAGCCCGATGATCAGGTCGGCGATGTTGCCTTCCATCACCTTCTGCTGCTTCAGTACGTCCTCGATGCGGGCGTTCTCGATGTCGAAATTGGCGTCGCCGATCTTCTTGTCGGCGGTGGCCAGCGTATCAAGCACGGTGCCGGACTGCTCGATCTTGGTGCGCATGTCCTGCACGACCTGCTTGGTTTTGGCAATTTCGGCATCGAAATTCTGCAATGTCGCCATTGGGGCCTCCCGCTTCGGCATCACGTCGCTGGTCGCGAACAGCGGCGAATATATGTGGGGCATCCGGGGATTGAAAGACGCAAGACAAGACCCGCCCCGAAAACAAAAGAATTCGCCACGGTCTTGAAAGTCAATCAAGGTGTGGTCATGGCGTGATTAGCTTACCGGCCAAGCGTAGTTCAACTGTCATTGAACTTCTGTGCCGGCAAAGCAGTCAATCTCCGCTGGCGCGGACGCCCTGGAATTCCAGTTGCAGGCGTAACATATCCGGCCAAGCCTGCGTCGTCATGCGACGCAGCCGGCTGTTGCTCAGGGCTTGGGATCGGCCTTCAGATAGGCAATGACATTGGCGATGTCGTCGTCATTGGTCAGGCCGGCAAAGGCCATCTTGTTGCCGGGCACCTTGAGCCGAGGCGCCTTGAGATATTCGGCGAGGTTGGCTTCATCCCACACCAGGCCGGCAGCACCGGCGCTCTTCATCGCCTCGGAGTAGTGACCAAGGAAGCTCTCGGCGCTACCAGCGGTGCGGCCGACAACGCCCAGCAGATGCGGGCCGACCTTGTCGCGGTTGGTGGCTGCTTCATGGCAGGCCATGCACCGGTTGAAGACATGCTTGCCCAGCGCCGGGTCACCGCCGGCATGTGCGGCAAGCGCGGTGGCGAGGAGAAGAATGCTGGCAGAAAACGCGGCTCGAAACATGGCTGACCCCGGAGAGCTCTGGCTGGCGGTCTTATAGGACCGAGGCCTTAACAAACGCTGCATCGTTGCGGGATTGGGAGGCCTGCCCGAATCTCGCCGCACCGGGCCGGGGCCTTCGTTGTTACGCATGTCGTTGTCCCAACCGCTGCGCACTTTTTGGCGACATGCATTGGGCCGTTACCCTATCAGGCCCGGGTGAAGCCGATGAAATCGTCGGGTGCGGCGCGGCCCATCTCTTCCTCCCAGTGGCGGCGGCAGAGCGAGACATAGACGTCCTTGCCGATCGCGACCTGCTCCCCCTGACGTGCCACCTTGCCGTCGGCACCGAGGCGCACCACCATCGTCGCCTTGCGGCCGCAGCGGCAGATGGTGCGCACCTCGCGCAAATCGTCGGCGATGGCCAACAGCGCGCGCGAGCCGGAAAACAGATTGCCCTGGAAATCGGTGCGCAGGCCGTAGCACATGACCGGGATGTTCAGCCGGTCGGCGATGCGGGCGAGCTGCCAGACCTGCTCCTCCTCGAGGAACTGCGCCTCGTCGACGAAGACGCAATGCACGGTCGTATGCTCATGATGATCGGCGACGCGGGCGAACAAATCGTCGCCGTCGCGGAACATCTCGGCTTCCGTCTCCAGGCCGATGCGCGACGAGATCAGGCCGCTGTCGCCCTTCCGGTAGTGGCCGGCGACGAACAGCATCGTGCGCATGCCGCGCTCGCGATAATTGTACGACGCCTGCAACAGCATCGTCGTCTTGCCGGCGTTCATCGTCGCATAGTGGAAGTAGAGCTTGGCCATGCCGCCCTTTTAAGCCGACTTATCCCGGCGCGGGGAGGGGGCGCAGCCGCATTCCCCCAAAAAACGAACCCGCCCCCAAAAAACGACAGCCGCGCAGTGCAAAAGCAGGAAGCGTGTCGCTGATTGACAAGCCTGCGCCGTTGATCGTGATTGCCTTAATGCTTGAAACCACACCAGAATGGTGTTTGGCTGACAGAACAAGGCGGGCAGAGAAACCGTAACTTCGCTTCGCCAAAGAATCGCAATGGGAGAATATCTATGTCGCGCATGAATTCCTTCGTCGCCGGCCTCGGCCTGGCGGCTCTGTTGTCCACGAGCGCTGCCTTCGCCGGCGATCCGGCAAGCTGCAAGGCGGTGCGTCTTTCCGATGTCGGCTGGACCGACATCCAGGCGACGACCGGTGTCGCTTCCGTTCTGCTGACCGCGCTCGGCTACGAGCCGCAGACGATCCAGCTGTCGGTGCCGGTGACCATGGCGTCGCTGAAGAACAAGGATCTTGATGTCTTCCTCGGCAACTGGATGCCGTCGATGACCAACGACATCAAGGATTACACCGCCGACGGTTCGGTTGAGACAATCAGCACGAACCTGACTGGCGCCGGCTACGGCATCGTCGTGCCGACCTATGTCGCGGATGCCGGCGTCAAGTCGCTGACCGATATCGGCAAGTTCAAGGACAAGTTCAACGGCAAGATCTACGGCATCGAGGCCGGCAATGACGGCAACCGCATCATCCTCGACATGATCAAGAACCCGAAGGACAATCTCGAAGGCTTCGAGCTGGTCGAATCCTCGGAAGCCGGCATGCTGACGCAGGCCGAGCAGTCGATGAAGAACAATGAGTGGATCGCCTTCCTCGGCTGGACGCCGCATCCGGTGATGGGTGCCATGAAGATCACCTATCTCGACGGCATGGGCGACAGCGGCTTCGGTGCTGCCACCGTGTTTACCAATGTGCGCAAGGGCTACACCACGGAGTGCCCGAATGCAGGCAAGTTCATCGCCAATCTGAAGTTCAATCTGGACATGGAAGGCCAGATGATGGACGCGATCCTCAAGGGCGGCGATGCCAACACTGTGGCGAGCGACTGGCTGAAGAAGAATCCCGGCGCGGTTGCGCCCTGGATCGCCGGTGTCACCACCTTTGATGGCGGCGATGCGGCGGCGGCGATCAAGACCGCGCTCGGAAGCTGAGCCGACTGTGATTTCGGCGTGACCGAAATAAAGGGCAGCCATTCTGGAAAAGGCTGCCCTTTTTCATATCCTGTGACAAGATGACGTTGCGACATCAGAGGCCGAGGGCAGGGCGGTCTCCTGCATGAGAGGGGCGATATGGATCCGATTTCGAAATTCATGGTCGATCACAAGATACCGATCGGCGCCTGGGGAAAGGCGTTCTTCGGCTTCCTCACCGACAATTTCGACACTGTCTTCAGGGCCTTTTCGAATGGCCTCAATTTCCTGCTCGACGGGTTGGTCGACATCCTGCTGCTGGTGCCGCCGGTGCTGCTGGCGCTTGTCATCGCCGCCATCGCCTGGCTGCTGCAGCGCTCAAGGCCGCTCGCAATTGGCGTCTTCCTCGGCCTGATCTTCATCATCAACCAGAACCTGTGGAAGCAGACGGTGCAGACGCTGGTGCTCGTGGTGGCTGCTGCTGCGATGGCCATGGCCATCGGGGTGCCGCTCGGCATCTGGGCCGCGCACAAGCCGAAGGTCTACCGCATCATGCTGCCGGTGCTCGACCTGATGCAGACGCTGCCGACCTTCGTCTACCTGATCCCGGTGCTGACGCTGTTCGGTCTCGGCAACGCGCCCGGCCTCATCGTCACCATCATCTTCGTCATCCCGACCGCGGTCAGGCTCACCCATCTCGGCGTCGTCTCGGTACCGAAGTCGATCGTCGAGGCAGGCGAAGCGTTCGGCGCCACCAAGAGCCAGCTGTTGTGGAAGGTGGAACTGCCCTCGGCGCTGCCAACCATCATGGCCGGTCTGACGCAATCGATCATGCTCTCGCTGTCGATGGTGGTGTTCGCGGCGCTGATCGGCGCCGGCGGCCTCGGCACTGAAATCAACAGGGCGCTCGGCTCGCGCCGCATCGACCTCGGGCTTGAAGCGGGCCTGGCCATCGTTGTCCTCGCCATCGTGCTTGACCGGATGACCCGCATTGCCGTTGGAGGCAAGAAATGACCGTCGCCGTCGATTTCAGAAACGTCGATATCGTCTTCGGCGCCGACCAGGCCGGATCTCTGGCAATGATTGACGCTGGAGCCACCCGCGCCGAGATCCTCGAAAAGACCGGCAATGTGCTGGGTTGCGCAGGCGCCAGTCTGACCGTGAACGAGGGCGAGATTTCCGTGCTGATGGGCCTGTCCGGTTCGGGCAAGTCGACATTGTTGAGGGCCGTGAACCGGCTGAACGTGGTGTCGCGCGGTCAGGTGCTTGTCAAGGACGGCGACAAGACCGTCGACGTCGTCACCTGCGATGAGGTGACGTTGAGAAGGCTGCGGCAGAAGCAGGTAGCTATGGTGTTCCAGCAGTTCGGCCTGCTGCCCTGGCGCACGGTCGAGGAGAATGTCGGCCTCGGCCTCGAACTCGCCGGTGTTCCGGAAGCCGAGCGCAAGGAGCGCGTCAAAAAGCAGTTGGAGCTCGTTCATCTCGACCAGTGGTCGAAGAAATACGCGCATGAGCTTTCGGGCGGCATGCAGCAGCGCGTCGGCCTGGCCCGTGCCTTCGCCACCGAGGCGCCGATCCTGCTGATGGACGAACCGTTCTCGGCGCTCGACCCGCTGATCCGCACCAAGCTGCAGGACGAATTGCTGCAGCTGCAGGCCGAGTTGAAGAAGACCATCATCTTCGTCAGCCACGACCTCGAGGAGGCGCTGAAGATCGGCAGCCACATCACCATCATGGAAGGCGGCCGCATCGTGCAGACCGGTGCGCCGGAAGACATCGTGCTGCGGCCGGCCAACGACTATGTCCGCGACTTCATCGCCAATGTGAACCCGCTCTCGGTGTTGACCGCCTGGAACGTCATGCGCGACCGCCGCGACCTGGAGCACGGCGACAATGGCTGGGTATGGCTCGACCGGCGCAAGACGACGCGATTCAAGATCGACGAGCACGGGCTGGTGGCGGCGGCCGAACGCGACGGCAAGCCGGCGGTCTGGATGTCATGCGCCGATGTCGAGGGCCAGCCGGAGGAAGCGGCGCAAGTGTTCTGGGCCAATCCCGGCACATCGCTGAAAACCGTGATGCTGGCCATGCACCGTTCGCAGACCGCACCCGTGGCGCTGTTCGACGACCAGTCGCGCTTCGTCGGCGCCATCGGCATCCGCGACGTGCTGAGCGCGGTGCTGCGGCGGTAGCGCCAGGCTTCGGCTGCGGCCTTCGCTGCAGCGAAGGCTGCCTGGTGGTTCCAGATCGCCCTACGCCGCCAGCGGCAGGCGCAGTTGCGTCAGCAGGCCACCGCCCGGGTTGTTGGACAGGCTGATCTCGCCGCCGGCGGCTCGCGCGATGTTGCGGGCAATGGTCAGGCCGAGGCCGAGACCGCCGGTCTGGCGGTTGCGGGATTGTTCAAGGCGCACGAACGAGCCGAACACGGCGTCGATCTGCTCCTGCGGTATGCCCGGCCCTTCGTCGCGGATGGTGAGCAGGATCATGTTCTCCGAGCGGCGCAAGCTGATATGCGCCTTTTTGCCGTAGGTGATCGCGTTCTGCATCAGATTGGTGACGCAACGCCTGAGCGCGACCGGCCGCGCCATGCAGATCAGGCCACGCGAGCGGGTGTCGTCATCGAACGAGACGTCGTCATAGCTGTCGGCGATCGACTCCACGAGCGACCAGAAGTCAATGCGTTCGCTCTTTTCCTCGGTCACCTCGAAGGTGGCGAAGTCGATCACCGAGCTGGCGATGCTCTCGACATCGGCAAGATCGTGCGCCAGCGCCTCGCGAACCGCCGATTTGCGCAACAGCTCCAGGCGCAGGCGCATCCTGGTCATCGGCGTGCGCAGATCATGCGCCAGCGCCGCCGCCAGATGTTCGCGGTCCTCGACATATTCACGCAACCTGGCCTGCATGGCGTTGATCGCCTTGGCGGCGGCACGCACCTCGCGGCTGCCGCTTTCGGCGATCGGCGGGCTCTTGAGATCCTTGCCGATCCGGTTCACGGCGGTTTCCATCATCCGGTAGGGCGCCGTCAGCCGGCGCAGCGACCAGATCGACATGATCACCACCAGGCCTGCGATCAGCGAATAGAGTGGCAGGCTGTCGAAGCTCAGGATCGGGCCTACGGGCGTGATCGGCTCGGTGAAGTTCAGCCACTGGCCGTCGGCAAAGCGCAGCGACGCAGTCAGCTTGTCGCTTTGGGCGAAGTCGGCGGCCAGCACCAGCAGGTCGCGCTCGACCTGGCCGATATCCGGTCCCGGCGCCATGCCGGTGGCATCGTCGGCCTCGCGCGTCGCCGGGTCGCGCCGCACCCGCGCATCGGTGATGCCGAATTTCGACAGCCGGCCGACGAGGATGTCTTCCAACTCCGCCAGTTCGTCGTCGCCGGCGATCGACGAGGTGACCGCGGGCGTGTCGGTGACGGTAAGCGCGTAGGTGGAATTGAACAGGCCGGTCGCCGTCGCCTTGCGTTGCTCCGGACTGGCGTCATGCATGAGCTGCACCAGCGAGAAGGCACGGTCGTTGAGACGGTAGAGGTCGACGACGTCGTTGGCGGCGGCGCGGTCGCGCGACACGATGTAGAGGGTCGCGACCTGGCTGATCAGCAGGCCGGCGATGACGATCAGCAGCACCCAGACAGGCAGGGTCTGCGGCAGGAAACGTCTCATTCGGAGGTCGTCTCGGGCAGGAACTGGTAGCCGCCGCTGCGCACGGTCAGGATCAGCTTGGGCGTCTTCGGGTCGTCTTCCATCTTGCGCCGCAGCCGGCTGACCAGGATGTCGATGCTGCGGTCGAAGGAATAGTCGCTGTCGCCGCCGGACAGTTCGATGAGCTGGTCGCGCGTCAGCACGCGCTGCGCGCTCTTGACGAAGGTCTGCAGAAGGTTGAATTCCGCCATGGTCAGTTCGACCCTGACATCGTCGGGGGCAATCAGCCGGCGCCGCGAACAGTCCATCGTCCAGCCGGCGAAGCGGTAGATCTGCTTGGTGGTGGCGCGCTTTGGCTCGGCGGCGCCGTTGCGCCGCAGCACGGCGCGGATGCGCGCCAGAAGTTCGCGCGGGTCGAACGGTTTGGGCACATAGTCATCGGCGCCCATCTCCAGGCCGACCACGCGGTCGGTGGTCTCGGTGACGGCGGTCAGCATGATGATCGGTGTCGAATACTGGGCGCGAAGGTCGCGGCACAGTTCCAGCCCGCTCTTGCCGGGCAGCATCACGTCGAGGACGATGAGGTCCACTTGCGCGCGGCGCAGGATGGCCTCCATCTCGGTGCCGTCGGCGGCAACCGAGGTGTGCAGGCCCCGCTTCTGGAAGAATTCCTGCAGCAGGTCGCGGATGCCCTTGTCGTCGTCGACGATCAGTATGTGTGCGTCGGATTTCACAGCAGCCCTGTCATTGTTTGATTGCCAAGCCCTTCTGTCCCAACCCACACGATAGAATTCAGGCCATATGTTGGCCAGTGGTGATGATGCGTCCCACACCGGCTTTCTCAGACACAATCCAGAAACAAAATTCTACAGTTCAGAAAAACTCCTGAAAAAATACAAAGGCATAACTGGTCTCGTGGCGGTCAGGTCATCGGCTGCGACGCTAGTCTCCGGGTTTACGGATAAACCGATGCCAAGGTTGTCGATCAGTTTGTTGGGTGCGTTGCTGGGCATTTGCCTGGTTACTGCCGCTGTCGAACAATCGGACGCAAAAGTGACGCTCACCACCCGGAGCGAACGGTGCGCCAATCTCAGCCACCAATTTGATGAAGCCCTCGAAACCCATGCCGCGGCAACGCAGGTCACCGCGGCAAAGGCACTTCAGAGAAAGGGTAACCGGTACTGCGCCGCCAAGAAACAGGCACAGGGCATCCGGATGCTCGCCAACGCTTTGAAGCTGCTTGGAGTGACGCCGAACGACCCGGTTCAGTAACGCTCGAAAACTCGACCCGCTAAAAAAGGAAGTGAAGCCATGAAGAAGTCCATCCTCTCCGCAACCGGTCTCGCCGTCGCTCTCGCCTTCGCGATGCCGGCTCTCGGTAACGCCGCTGCCACCACGACCGCTGCTCCGGCTGCTTCGACGACGACCACCGCTCCGGCTACTGCCGCCCCGGCCAAGACTGCTCCCAAGAAGGTCGTCAAGAAGACCAAGAAGCACAAGAAGGCTCCGACGAAGGCCGTCAAGAAGGACGCCCCGAAGGCTTAATCCAGATCGGGCATAACTTGCCCGTCCGCGACAAGGCCGTTCCAGTTGTTTTTCGGCTGGGGCGGCCTTCTTCCTGTCCGACCGCTGAAAGCCCTGATATCGGCGATGTAGCGGACGGTTAGCCTACCGATGTTTGGCCGAAGCCTCGCGCCGGCAGCTTCCGCCCCGACCGACTTTAACCCGTTTGCAATGCCGGCCATGTAGGACAATCCGCATGAAGAAGCGGCTTTCGTCCACTCTGCGTTCGTTGGTGCTTGGCGGTCTGGTCGCCACCGGCGCCGCAAGGGTGCTGATTCTACTCACCGCCAGCCCGGTGCCCGATCCGGCCAGCGGACGCACCGAGCCTTCGCTGTTCGCACCGGAGATTTCCACCAACTGGGACTACATCACGCCGGCACAGACCTGGGTGCTGATCGTTCTCACCGGCACAACGCTGATCTGCGTCATTGCGTGGCCGATTGCGGCATGGCTGGAACGCCGGGCGGATGCGGGCGGAAACCGCCTTCGGTCCGATACGCGCGTCCGTCACGGCCGCGCGGCAGATTCCCGGCCGCCGCATCTTCGGCCGCCAGGACCGTTGAACGGCAACCGAGACTTTCCCACATAGTTGTGAATGACGGCGCCCTCCGGACCGGCTTTGCGCGTCAATCAAAATGGACGGCTGAATTCGCTGGTGTCAGAATGCGGGCCAGGTCGCTTGCGCAAAATTGTCGGTTCCGATGCCTGAAATCACCACAAAACCGCGTACCGAGGTCAAGCCGCAGACCGAGCGGCCAAAGCTCTACAAGGTCATCCTCATCAATGACGATTTCACGCCGCGCGAATTCGTGGTGACGGTGCTGAAGGGCGAGTTCAAGCTCAGCGAAGACCAGGCGCATAGGATCATGATCACCGCGCACCGGCGCGGCGTGTGCGTCGTTGCCGTCTTCACCAAGGATGTCGCCGAGACCAAGGCGACACGGGCGACCGATGCCGGCAAGGCCAAGGGCTATCCGCTGCTGTTCACGACAGAGCCGGAAGAGTAGCCCTACCGCCCCTCGCGGTACCACATCGAGCCCATCGCCAGAAGCAGCAGGCCGAGACCGAGGAAGCCGCCGAACAGCGGTACGCGCGAGACCGCCTTGAGCACGCTGTCGTCCGTCGTGCGCAGGCCGATCCAGTCGCTGCCGGTGGCCTGACCGGAAGAGCGCACCGGCACAATGGAGGGCAGCGTAATGTCACTGCCAAGGGCCGTGGATGACGCCAGTCGCCGCACGCTGCCGCCGGTGGCTTCCGCCGGCGTTCTCAGCCGGTTTTCCGTGGAAATGACATCGGCGAATTCCGGCGCGTTGACTGGCCCGACATGGGCGAGCGCGGTGAGGTCGCCATTGGCGACCTGGTAGAGGCCGATCTCGCTGGTCTCAACGCTGCCGAGGAAGACGCCGGGATCGGATTTGTCGAGCTTGACGGTCAAGGTCTTGCCGGACGGGGTGATGATCTGCGCCGGGCCGGGAGCATCGGCCATGGTCTGGCGGCGGATTTCCAGCACCATGCCGCGGCCGTCGGCGGTCAGCCGCTCCTCCTCGAGATCAGGCTCCTTCATCAGCCAATGCGCGATGCGCCGGTAGAGCTGGACATGCGGGCCGCCGCCCTCGAAGCCGCGCGCCCACAGCCAGCCCTGGTCGGACAGAAGCATGCCGACGCGGCCCTCTCCCTTGCGGTCGAGCAAGAGCAGGGGCCGGTTGTCGGCGCCCTTCATCACCACTTCGCCTTCGGGATTCTGCACGCCGATGGTGCGGAACCAGCGGCTCCAGTGCGGCGGCTCGGTGGCCGAACCGTCGAGCCCGCGCGTCACCGGGTGGCGCTGGCCGAGGTCGGTAAGGCGCGGATAGAAGGCCTTGTCGACCACCTCGCCGGTCGGCATCGCCGGCAGGGCCGACATCAGCGGTGTGCGTGCGATCGAGCTTTCACCGGCATATTCGGGCCCGGCCGCGATCAGCAGCGCGCCGCCCTTTTCGACATATTCGGAGATGTAGTCGTAATAGAGGATCGGCAGCACGTCGCGGTGCTGGTAGCGGTCGAAGATGATGAGATCGAAATCCTTGATCTTCTCGACGAACAGTTCGCGGGTCGGGAAGGCGATCAGCGACAATTCGTTGATCGGCGTGCCGTCCTGCTTTTCCGGCGGCCGCAAGATGGTGAAATGGACGAGGTCGACCGAGGCGTCGGATTTCAAGAGATTGCGCCAGGTGCGCTCGCCGGCATGCGGCTCGCCGGAGACGAGCAGCACACGCAGGTTTTCGCGAATGCCGTCGATGAGCGCGATGGCGCGGTTGTTGGTGTCGGTCAGTTCGCCCGGCTCGCGGTCGATGGCGAGCTCGACGATGTTGCGGCCAGCACCCGGAATGGTCACCTGCAGCGGCATGGCCTGGCCGACGGTGGCATGCTCGACCGCGACCTGCTCGCCATTGACCGAGACGCGCACTTCGACCGGGCCGGTCTCGTTTTCCGTCGAGATGACGCGGTAGGTCATGTCGAGCGGCTTGCCGACAAGGCCGAAGCGCGGTGCGTTCTCGAAGCGGATGCGGCGATCCTTCTCGTGATCGTTTCCGGTGATCAGGGCATGCAGCGGCGCGTTGAAATCGGGGCTGCCTGCGGGCGCGTCATGCACCTCGCCATCGGTGATCATGATGGCGCCGCCAATGCGCGACGGCGGCACGTCGCGGAAAGCGCCTTCGAGCGCGCCGAACAGCCGTGTCTCGGTGCGCTCCTCGGCGGCTTGCGATTTGCCGGCCTCGACGACGCGCACGTCGAACTGCTTGAAGCGGCCAAGACGCTGCTGCAGCCCGGCCAGTGCCTCGTCGGTCTGCTTGGTGCGGTCGCCGATATCCTGGCTCTGGCTGCGGTCGACGACGAGCGCGACGACGCTTTTCAGCGGCTCGCGTTCCTCGTTGAGGAACACCGGATTGAACAGGGCGGCGGCGAGCGCCAGCAGGGCGACGAAGCGGAAGACCGCGCCACGCTGGCGAAACCACAGGCCGACGAGTGCCAGAAGCGCCAGCGGCACCAGCACCAGAGCCAGCAAGGGCCAGGAGATCAGCGGTTCGAGGGAGATCGACCAGTTCATGAACTAGCCCCCCCCTTGTTGGGAGGGTAGTTCCGGGTTGGGAACGCAACAAAGTACGTCATCCTACTGCCCCAGCCGTTCGAGCAGAATAGGCACGTGCACCTGGTCGGATTTGTAGTTGCCGGTCAGCATGTACATCATGATGTTGACGCCGGCGCGCAGCGCGTAGATGCGCTGCATCGGATCCGCCGGCACGGTCGGCAGCAGCGGATCGCCATTCTCGTCGACCGCCCAGGCGCCGGCGAAATCATTGGCGGTGATCATGATCGGCGAGACGCCGTCGCCGGTGCGCACCGGCCGGTTCTCGGCATTGCTGGCGTCGAGCGAGGCCTCGACCCAGAGCGGGCTGCCACTGAAGCGGCCGGGAAATTCGGGCAGGATGAAGAAGGATTTGGTCAGCACGTGGTCGGACGGCACCGGCTCCAGCGGCGGCACGTTGAGATTGCCGAGGATGTCGCGCAGCCGCTCCGTCGCCGGGCTGGTCGAATCGGCGCCGATGCCGTTGGCGAACTGGTCGCGGGTGTCGAACAGCACCGTGCCGCCCTGCTGCATATAGGCGTCGATGCGGGCGATCGCGGCCTGGCTCGGCATCGGTGCGGCCGGATCGATCGGCCAGTAGATCAAGGGATAGAACGACAGCTCGTCCTTGGCGATGTCGACGCCGGCCGGCGCACCGGGTTCCAGCGCCGTCTTCTCGACCAGGAATCGGGTCAGGCCTTCGAGCCCGGCGCGGCTGATCGAATCGTCACCCGGCACGCCGGTCAGCACATAGGCGATGCGGGTCTTCGATATCGCTTCGATGGCGACCTCGTCGCCCGGTTTGGCGTCGTCGGCGCGGGCAGGATCGGCATGGCCAAACAGCGCGCCAAGCGCAATCAGGATCGCGGCGGTGGTGGCCACGCCACCGGCACGTCGCGGCCGGCGGTTGAACAGGCCGCCCATCCAGAACACCGCCAGCGTGTCGAGCAGCATCAGCACCAGAGCGGCGACGACCAGCGCGCCCTTCAGGTTGCGCGATTCGTCAAAGGCATACTGGATCGATGTGACCGGAACGGTGATTTGCGGGCGCGCCAGCGGCGCCAGCATGCTTGTGGCTTCGAGCAGGTTGTGGGCGAAGACGCCGGTTTCGGAGCCGTAGAGGCCGGGCGGATTCTCGAAGGTCACCGCCAGCGCGGGACCCGGCACCAGCGGCCGTGCATCCGGCGTCGGCGGCACCAGCGAGCCGTCGGCTGATATCATGCGGTACGGCGCCAGCGAGGTGGCCGCGGCTTCGGCATTGGCGATCGCCGCGCCCTGGTTGCGCGACAACTGCACGATGCGGCGCAGCATCTCGACGAAGCTGCCCGAGATTGGTAGGTTCGACCAGGTCGCCTCGGGCGTGACGTGGAACAGCACCAGCGTGCCCTTGCCTTTCTTCAGTCCGGTGACCAGCGGCGTGCCGTCGGCGAGTGCGGCCCAGGTGCGCTCGACAATGTCGGGCGTCGGCTCGGCCAGCACCTGCCTGGTGACGGTGACTTCCGTCGGCGGCGCAAGATCGGCGAACGGGCCGGCCTTGGGGAATTCGGTGACCGGTTGCGGTGACGTCCATGACAGGGCGCCGCCGAGTGAACGCTCGCCGGTGCGCAGGCGGACCGGCAGCAGGTCGTCGTCATTGCCGGCGGCGGCCAGCCGCGAGCCGGCGAAGCGCACCAGCGTGCCGCCATTGTCGACCCAGTCGACGAGCCTTTGACGGACCTGCGTGGGAATGGTGCCGATGTCGGCCATGACGATCATCGCCGGCTTCTGGTCGAGGATCTGCGGGATGGCGTCGGCGAGGTCGGCGCTGGAGGGTTCGACGAGATCGGCGAAGGGCTGCAGCGCGCGCCTGATGTAGTAGAGCGGCGACAAGAGCGGCTGCGCCTGGTCGGCCTCGGCCTGCGACAGCAGCCCGACGCGGCGGCGCTTGGAGCTTTCGTCAAGGACGCGCACAGCACCGGCCTGGCGCTCGCCGTCGAGCGCGATCGAGGCGAAGTCGTTGCGCAGCTCGAACGGCACCGCCATGGTGCCGGTGGCGGTGGTTTCGCCAGGGGAAAAAGTCAGCGTCGCATCGGCGATGCGGCGGCCCTTGTCGTCGAAAGCACCGGCAGTGACTTGTGCGGGTGCCGGGTCGCCCGGCGCGCGAATGGCGGTCAGCGCAAAGCCATCAACCTGGTTGTCAGCGGTGGTCAGGCCGGTCAGCGACAGCCGGTCTGAACTGGCCCACACGACACGAGCGGCATTTTTCGACAACAGCGTGTTGAAGGCGGCCTCGTCGCCTTTCGCCGCCAGGCCGTCGGCAAGTACGGCGACGCTGGCGCCGGGCAAGCTGTCCAGCACGCCGGCGACGCGGGTATAAACGGCGGGCCGGTCGGTCGGGATCGGTCGCGGCTTGGCGGCGCGCAGCCGGTCGAGAGCAGCGGCGGCATCGAACGGGCCGATTTCCGAATTGGGCTTTTCGGCGGTGAAGGCGATGACGACCGGCACGC
This sequence comes from Mesorhizobium sp. P2_A12, assembly GCF_056405075.1. Lineage (NCBI taxonomy): Bacteria > Pseudomonadati > Pseudomonadota > Alphaproteobacteria > Hyphomicrobiales > Phyllobacteriaceae > Mesorhizobium > Mesorhizobium sp. P2_A12. The sequence continues at coordinate 59,770 of NZ_JBFUCU010000014.1, read as the reverse complement.
CGTTCGAGCCGGCGTCGTTGATCAGCCGCTCGGCGGTGGCGACGCGCTTGTTCCAGTCGGCGGCACTTGCCCAGTCATTGTCGATGACCAGCGCCAGGGCGGCGCCCTCGGCCGGCAGTTTTTCGCGCGGGTTGAACACCGGCTCGGCAAGGGCGGCGACGATGAGAGCCGCCATCAAGAGCCTGAGCAGCGTCAGCCACCATGGGCTCTGCTGCGGCGTCTCCTCGCGCTTGAACACACGCGCCAGGATTTTGAGTGGCGGGAAGACCTCGGTCTGCGGCTTGGGCGGCGTCAGCCGCAACAGCCACCAGATCACAGGCAGCGCCAGCAGGCCCCACAGCACCATGGGGGCGCCAAAGGAGAGCGGCAGCCAGCTCATGCGCCGACCTTTCCGGCACGACCGCCACCGGCGGCCAGCCCGGCATGGCCGCTTGCGGCCAGCCCGGCATAACCGCCATCGGCGGTCATCGCCATGTGCAGGCGCACCAGCGCGTCGGAAGCCAGCCGATCGGTGTGGTTGACGGTAAAGCTCCAGCCGAGCCGCCTGCACCAGGCGGCCAGTTCGTGGCGGCGGGCGGTGTAGAGCAGGCGGTATTCATCGCCGAGCATTTCAGCGCGGCCGGCGGTCAGCTTGTCGCCGGTCTCGGGATCGGTGAATTCGGTGCGGCCGGCATAGGGGAAGGTTTCCTCGGCCGGATCGGCGACCTCGATCAGATGGGCGCGCACGCCATGGCGGGCGAGCACGTCGAGCCAGGCCATCGTTTCCTCGACCGGATCAAGGAAATCGCTGGCGATGACGATGTCGCAGAAGCGGCGGATGTCGGACAGGTCGGGCTTTGCCGGCAATTCGCCGGCATGCATGAGCTGGGCGGCGATGCGCTCGGCGCCGTTGCGGGCGGTGAACGGATCGGTGAGGCCGGGCCAGGCGATGCGCTCGCCACTGCGCGACAACAGCTCGGCCATGGCCAGCGTCAGCACCAGCGCGCGCGATTGCTTGGACACGCTGGCGCCGGTCGATTTGTAGAGCATCGACGGCGACGGGTCGGCCCACAGCCAGACTGTATGCGCGGCTTCCCATTCGCGGTCGCGCACATAGGTGTGGTCGTCGCGGGCCGAGCGGCGCCAGTCGATGCGCGAGGCATCGCCTTCGACATAGGGCCGGAACTGCCAGAAATTCTCGCCGATGCCGCGCTTGCGGCGGCCATGCCAGCCGGCGATCACGGTGTTGACAATGCGGCGCGCCTCGACCAGCAGGTCAGGCACAAGCGAAGCCCGCAACCGGCCACGAGCGAGCGCGTCGCGCGTCGCTGCCGGAGCCTGGGCCTCGCCGATGCGCGCCATCAAATCCCTTTCACCAGCTTCGCCACCACGTCGCGCACGCTGGTACCTTCGGCGCGGGCGGCGAAAGTCAGCGCCATGCGGTGCTGCAGCACCGGTTCGGCCAGCGCACGGACATCGTCGATGGAGGGCGCCAGCCGCCCATCGTAAAGCGCGCGCGCCCTTGTGCACAGCATCAGCGCCTGGCTGGCGCGCGGGCCGGGGCCCCAGGCGACATGCTTGTCGGTTTCGGCATTGCCCTGGCCGGGGCGCGCCGAGCGCACCAGCGTCAGGATCGCCTCGACGACGCTTTCCGGCACCGGCATGCGGCGGATCAGCGTCTGGATCTCCTTCAGCCGCACCGGCTGCAGCACGTTCTGCGCCTTGGCGTCCTCGATGCCGGTGGTTTCCAAGAGGATGCGGCGCTCTGCCTCGATTTCGGGATAGAGGATGTCGACCTGCATCAGAAAGCGGTCGAGCTGGGCCTCGGGCAAGGGATAGGTGCCTTCCTGCTCCAGCGGGTTCTGCGTCGCCAGCACATGGAAGGGCGCCGGCAGGTCGTGGCGGGCGCCGGCAATGGTGACGTGGTACTCCTGCATCGCCTGCAGCAGCGCCGACTGGGTGCGCGGCGAGGCACGGTTTATCTCGTCGGCCATCAAAAGCTGGGCGAAGATCGGCCCGGAGATGAAACGGAAGGAACGCTTGCCGAACTCGTCCTGCTCCATCACCTCGGAGCCGAGGATATCGGACGGCATCAGGTCAGGCGTGAACTGGATCCGGCGTGAATCGAGGCCCAGCACGACGCCCAGCGTCTCGACCAGCTTGGTCTTGGCGAGGCCCGGCACGCCGACCAGCAGCGCATGGCCGCCAGCCAGCAACGCCACCAGCGTACGCTCGACGACGCTCTCCTGGCCGAAGATGACCCGGCCGACCCCGTCGCGGATCCTGGAGATGTCGGCAAGCGCCTTCTCGGCCTCGGCGATCATGTCCGTTTCGCTCATCGGGCTTTCCTTGACCATCACGCTCATGCAGCTTCGATCCCTTTGGTTGGAGATACCATGGTTGGAAATACCGGCACGCACCATAGCATAGGTTGCCGCGATTCGGCCTCGCGTGGCCCCTATGTCAAAACTTAAATCACAGACTTAGGCTGACAAGCGCAACAACAGTGACTATTTCGTGACCATGACGGAACACTCCGAACATCGCCAGCAAAGCCTTACGACCGCCACCGAGGCGCGCGGTCTTGAGGCGCTGATTTCGCGCGCGGCCCGCGCTGGCAAGGGCGCGGCGCCGGTCGAGCGCTGGAATCCCGACTTCTGCGGCGATCTCGACATGGAAATCAAGGCTGACGGCACATGGTTCTATCTGGGCACGCCGATCGGACGCATGCCGCTGGTGCAGCTGTTCTCCTCGGTGCTGCGCAAGGACGCGGACGGCAGGACCTATCTGGTGACACCTGTGGAACGGGTCGGCATCCGCGTCGCCGACGCGCCGTTCGTCGCCGTCGAGATGGATGTTTCGGGCAGCGGCGACGGACAGATCATCACCTTTCGCACCAATGTCGGCGATGTCGTCGAAGCCGGACCGGAACGGCCGCTGCGCTTCGTTGACGAGAGCGAGACCGGTGGCCTGAAACCCTATGTGCTGGTGCGCGGTCGGCTGGAAGCGCTGGTTGCGCGGCCGGTGATGTATGAGCTGGTCGGACATGGCGAGGAGATCGAGATCGACGGCAAGACCATGTTCGCCGTGCGTTCGAAGGGTGCGGTGTTTGCGATCATGCCGGCGGACCAGCTGAAGCGGCTGAGCGCGTGATGGACAAGATGTCGCCGGCGCCGTTTTCCGCAGCGGATTTTCGCGCGCGCTTTGCCGCGCAGCCGGACGCGCATGCCGGCGACGACTATGGCGATCATCGCTTCAATCCCGGCCATCCGCGCCTCAACCAGGGCAAGCCGCTGCGCAATGCGGCGGTGCTGATCCCGGTGGTCGATCATGAGGGCGAAGCCACGGTTCTGTTGACCAAACGGGCCGAAAGGCTGCGCGATCATTCGGGGCAGGTGGCCTTTCCCGGCGGCACCATCGATGCGACCGATGCCAGTCCGGAAGCGGCGGCTGTGCGCGAGACCTTCGAGGAAATCGGCCTTGCCCAGGATCGCATCGAGATCATCGGCCGCATGCCCGATTATGTCGCCGGCAGCGGCTACCGCATCGCGCCGGTGCTGGGCATCGTACGGCCCGGTTTCCAGCTCACCTTGAATGCCGACGAGGTCGATGCCGCCTTCGAAGTGCCGCTTCGTTTCCTGATGGACCCGGCCAACCACAAGCGCGACAGCCGCATGTGGAACGATCTCGAATGGTTCTTCTACGACATGCCCTATGGCGACCGGCGCATCTGGGGCGTCACCGCCGGCATCATCCGTACGCTTTACGAAAGGCTCTATGCGTGAATGTCTCTATCGCGGGCCGGGCCAAGTGGCTCGGCGACAAGCACCTGCAGCGCCTGCTTGCCGCATTGGCGCAAGGCGGTGAAGAGGCGCGTGTTGCCGGTGGCGCGGTACGCAACACGCTGATGGGCCAGCCGGTCGCCGACATCGACATCGCCACCACGTGTCTGCCGCAGGAAACAATCCGCCGCGCCGAGGCGGAAGGCTTCAAGGCGGTGCCGACCGGCATCGAGCATGGGACGATCACGGTGGTCGCCGGCGGCAAGCCCTATGAGATCACCACCTTGCGCGCCGATGTCGAGACCGATGGCCGCCGCGCCAAGGTGTCGTTCGGGCGCGACTGGAAGCTTGACGCCGAACGGCGCGACTTCACCATCAACGCGCTCTATGCCGAGGCCGATGGCACGGTGATCGACCTGGTCGGCGGCATCGCCGACATCGAGGCGCGCCGGTTGCGCTTCATCGGCGATCCGGAGGCGCGCATCCGCGAGGATTATCTGCGCATCCTGCGCTTCTTCCGCTTCTTCGCCTGGTATGGCGATGGCCGGCCGGATGCCGAGGGGCTGAAAGCCTGTGCCCGGCTGAAGGAAGGGCTGGCCCAGCTTTCGGCCGAGCGCATCTGGTCGGAACTGAAGAAGCTTCTGTCGGCGCCCGATCCTTCGCGGGCGTTGCTCTGGATGCGGCAGGCCGGCGTGTTGACCGCCGCGCTGCCGGAAAGCGAGAAATGGGGCATCGACGCGATCCATGCGCTGACCAAGGCCGAGAAGGATCTGGACTGGGCACCTGACCCGCTGCTCAGGCTGGAAGCGATCGTGCCGCCGGATGCCGCGCGCATGAAGACGCTCGCCGAGCGGCTCAAATTTTCGACCGCCGAAGCGGATCGCCTGCGCCACTGGGCGTTGGCCACCGCCGCCGAGCCGAAGACGACGGAGGGCGAGTTGGCAAAGCGGCTCTATCGTGGCGACCGGCAAGGGTTCGTCGACCGCCTGCGGCTGTCGCTTGCGGGCGCGCGGATGCGCGCCGTCGACGACAATGACGCGCTGCTCGAAGCCGGCGGCTTTTCGCGCCTGCTTGCCTTCGCCCTGAAATGGGAAAAGCCGTTGTTTCCGCTAAAGGGTGCCGATCTGACGCGGCTCGGCGCAACTCAAGGGCCGAAGCTTGGGGAAATCCTCAAGAACCTTGAGACGGAATGGGTCGAAGCGGGCTTTTCGCCCGATCGCGGCGCGCTGCTTGAACGCGCCGCGGAAGCCTTGAAAGCAGGCTGAAGTCACGCAGCGTCGCGGGTCTTCTCGATGCGCGAGCGGATCGCCTCGATCATCGTCTCGCGGATGACCGCCTCGCCATGGGTCTCGCGCATGTGCTCTACGGCACGGCGCATGACCTCGGCCTCCTCGTCGGCACGCGTGTGCCAGTCACAGCCGGGCACGAGCGACCCGCAGTGAAATTGTTTCATGGGATTTCTCCTTTTCCTCCGCGGAGCCTGAAGCTCCGATAGTTTTTTGGCTCATGGTCCAAATCCAGGATGGGACTTGGGGCCGCGAGCGGGGGAACAGCATAACACAGATGGGGCGGCATTGGTCGCAGTCAACGGCGAAAAGGCGGAGCAGCGCTGCTCCGCCCTCTTACGCTACCCCGAAACAGGACCAGAGATCGTCTCGTCCTGCTGTGGCAGGCAGGCTGTCACTTTGCGATCTTGACGGCCTCGGCAACCTTGTTCTTGCCGCTCATCTCCCATGAGACGCGAACCTTTTCACCGACCTGAAGGCCAGGATCCTTGAAGGTCTTGGGAAGCGTAAAAGACGATCCGTCATCGAGGACAAGGCTCATGGCCGTTGCGTCAAAGGTCTTGATCGTTCCGGTGGTGTGCTTGACGGCGGCGAATGCCACCGAACCGGAAGCGAGAAGGGCAGCGGCGGCCGCCGAAACAATGATCTTGCGCATTGCGAAGTACTCCTGGAAAAGGCGGGTATCCTTTTTGACGAAGATGTCCCGCATCGTCTGGGCCGTCCGGTCGCGTCGGGTCGCGGCTCGCGTTGCTTTGACGCAATTCCGGACGGAAAACAGTTCCACAGTTTCCCTAGAATTGCGCTCAGGCGAACCGCCGGCGCTTCCCGACCCGGCGCAACAAATAGGCCAGCCTTTTCAATCGCCTATTAGACGAAAAAGAAATCTTTCGAGATGCTCCATGCCACATTCCATGCCCATTTCGAGCAAATGGGACATCAATGCGGCTCACATCGCGCTCACCATTTTGTTACGGCCAGCGGACCTCGGGCGGCAGGCTGGAGAGGATCGAGGCGACATTGCCGCCGGTCTTCAGTCCGAAGATGGTGCCGCGATCGTGAAGCAGGTTGAATTCGACATAGCGGCCACGCCGGATGAGCTGTTCGTCGCGGTCGCCATCGGTCCAGTTCTCATTGAAGTTGGCGCGCACGAGGTGGCCGTAGACGACGAGAAAGGATCGTCCGACATCCTGGACGAAGTTGAAATCGGCGTTCCAGCCGCCTTTGTCCTCGCCCGAATGCAGCCAGTCGAAGAAGATGCCGCCGGTGCCGCGCGGCTCGTTGCGATGCGGCAGATAGAAATACTCGTCGCACCAAGCCTTGAATTTCGGATAATCGGCCACCTCGGGGCTCTTCTCGCAAGCGAACTGCATGGCTCGGTGGAAGGCGATGGTGTCGGGATCGTCCTGGGTGCGCCGGCGGTCGAGCACCGGCGTCAAATCGGCGCCACCGCCGAACCATTGCCTAGACGTGACGACCATGCGGGTGTTCATGTGCACGGCCGGAACGTTGGGGTTCCAGGGATGCGCGATCAGCGAAATGCCGCTGGCCCAGAAGCGCGGGTCTTCCTCGGCGCCGGGCATCTGCTTCCTGAATTCGGGCGAGAACTCGCCATAGACCGTCGAGGTGTGGACGCCGACCTTCTCGAAGACGCGGCCGTGCATCATCGACATGGTGCCGCCGCCGCCGCGGCCCTCGTCGCGCTCCCATGGCGTCTTTTCGAAACGGCCTGGCGACCATGAGGCCAGCGGGCCGCCAAGATCCTGCTCGATCTGCTCGAAGGCGCCACAGATGCGCTCGCGCAGCGCCTCGAACCACAGGCGCGCCTTGATCTTCTTCTGTTCGATGTCGGCGGGCAGGCCTGCCGGTATTTCAGGTCGTTCCAAGTGCCGTCTCCGGTTGCGGGGGGAGTCCCTACAAATGACTCGTCTTTTGCCGGCGCGATCCCTAATCTCTTAGGGGCAAGGGTCAAGTGTCCAAGCGTCATTAAGGTGCAAGGAGTTGTTTCGTGCGCACCCCGGCAAGACCACCGCTGGATGGCCTGAAGAAAAGGCTCGACCGAAGCCGGAACGAGCGCGCGCGCATGCCGCGCGACGGGTTTTTGCGCGAGACCTTCGTGCTGCCGCGCTCCGATGCGCGCCTCAAGGCCAAGGAATGGTTCGAGCGCTTTCCCAAGCAGGCCTACTGGACCGAGATCGAAAGCTGGTTCGAGCGCCCGGGCGACCTGATCGAATTCACCATCAGGCGGCTGCCGGCGGCGGATTAGGATTTCCTCGCCCCGTTTACGGAGGGTGAGCGGTCGGTTCGCGTAAATGCGAGGGCCGCTGGATGCCCAGCCCTTCGCAGACTCAGGGCGTTCGAAGCTCGAAAAGCCAAGCAGTTGGCTTTTCGTTCGCTACGCGAACCGCTTCTCACCCCCGTTCACGGGGAGAAGGGGGAGCCACCAACCTTCTCGCCCCCGTGCCTTCCTTCGCCAGGCGGTCTCCCTTGTTCCGCAACGGGCATTTGTCGATCGACATGCAGCCGCAGCCGATACAGTCGGTCAGCCCGTCGCGCAGTTTCTTCAACTGGGCGATCTTGTGATCGAGCCCGTCACGCCAGGCGGTCGACAAAAGGTTCCAGTCGTCGCGCGTCGGCGTGCGGCCCTCGGGCAGGGATTCCAATGCGGCACCGATCTCGGCCAGCGAGATGCCGACCTCCTGCGCGACCTTGATGATCGCCACGCGCCGCAGCACGTCGCGGCCGTAGCGGCGCTGGTTGCCTGAAGTGCGGTGGCTGCGGATCAGGCCGCGCACCTCATAGAAATGCAGCGCCGACACCGCCACCCCGCTGCGCATCGCCACCTGGCCGACCGTTAATTCCGTTACCGGTGCCATCCTTGCTTTCCCGCCTCGATTTTATCGCTTGACCTCAAGTTAAGTTGAGCTTGTAGCAAGAAACCCAGGATGTGCAAATGAAGGAGAGGGCGATGTGCGCCTGGGTCAAATTGACGGGGGTTGCCAGCGAACTCCTAGCTGAGTTGCCGGATGGCTTCACCCGCCACCATGGCGACGGACAGCGCGACGTTGATGCTGCGCGCGGCACCCTGCATGGGGATGGTCAGCCGCGCATCCGCCGCTTGATGGACAGCATCCGGCACGCCTGCGGATTCGCGGCCGAACAAAAGAATGTCACCGCTGGCGAAGTCAAAGCTCGTGTAGGGAATCGCGGCCTTGGTCGACAGAAGCACCAGCCGGCGGGAGCCGGCCCTGCGCCAGTCCTCGAAGGCGTGCCAATCGACATGCCGGGTCAGGTCGGCCATTTCGAGGTAATCCATGCCGGCTCGCTTCAGCGCCCGGTCGGAGAGCGGAAAGCCGGCCGGTTCGATGATATCGACGCCAAGGCCGAAGCAAGCGGCAAAGCGCAGGATTGTGCCGGTGTTGCCGGCGATATCAGGCTGGTAGAGCGCGATGCGGAGACGGTCGTTCATTTCCGCATCCTTCTAATAAGTGGCAGATCGGCCACAGCAGGCTCGCGGTTTTGGAAATTGCTGGACCTGCGGGTGGCCATTTTCTGCGAAGTCGGATATGTCAGGTCCATTGTCAACCCGAACCGATGGAGGGGGAATTCATGATGACCATGCACATCCAGCGCCCCTCTTGTGGGCTTGCACGCCCAACGGCGGTTTCGGTACGACGGTTCTCCTGACTCTCTAAGACTTGATCGCACCGATTCCCGCCGAGACGCTTTTTCGGCTCTCGAAGGAATCCTGCGATGTTTTTCAAACTGTCAAAGGGGCTGAACGCCCCGCCTGAACGTGTCCAGACCGACGCTTGTCGTGTCCAGACCGACGCCATCCGTGCCTCCGGCCGAATGCCGGCGGACGATATGGATTCGCCTTTTTATCTCTATTTTCACACGGAGGACGGACCGATGTTCGATCCCTACAGAATACCTGGCTCAAGGAGCCTGCATATCCACCGGATGCCGACCTGGGCGCTGTTGATCGGCGACACCTATTCGTCAGCCGTTCATGCCGAAGTCCGCCGCCGGCCGCATCGCGGCATGCTGCCGGATGTCGATTTCTCGCACGCGGTTCCCGACCCGAGCCGGCCGTCGCTGGTGCGCCGGATCATCCGGCTGATCCGGCCGGGGCCGAAGATCCGGGTTGTCGACCCCGCACCGTCAGGATCGACAAGCTCGGCTGTCGGCGAAAAGCCTGCTAGCCCCTATATAGCGCGAAGCAGGACCGATGGCTCGGACGATTCCGAGCCATCGGTCCTTGACGCCGAGCGGTCTGGCGACTTCGTACGTTCCCACGCCGCGTGAGCGGAAAACAGATTTGTGAGCATGACTTATGTTGTTCGGCTGGTTTGAAAAAAGGCTCGATCCGTTCCCGGCAGCGGAACCGGTCGAGCCGCCCAAGACGCTGGTCGCCTTCTGCGTGCATTACACACGCGGGGCCTGGCCCTATATCCTTCTCGACGCGGTGCTGGTGACGGCCATCGCCATCGCCGAAGTGTGGATGTTCGGCTTCCTGGGCCGCATCGTCGACTGGCTGTCGGGGCAGAATCGCGAAACCTTCTTGCAGACGGAAGCCTGGAAGCTCGCCGGCATGGCGTTCATCGTGCTGTTCGCGCTGCCGGGCACGGTGTGGCTCCATTCGCTGCTCAACCAGCAGACGCTGATGGGTAACTATCCCATGCGCATCCGCTGGCAGGTGCACCGCTACCTGCTCAAGCAATCGATGAGCTTCTACCAGGACGAGTTCGCCGGCCGCATCGCCACCAAGCTGATGCAGACGGCGCTCGCCGTGCGCGAATGCGTCATCAAGCTGATCGATGTGCTGAACTACGTCATCGTCTATTTCCTAGGCATGCTGTTCATTGTCGGCTCGGCCGACTGGCGGTTGGCAACGCCGCTTGTCGTCTGGCTCGTCGGCTATGTCCTGCTGCTGCGCTATTTCATTCCGCGGCTGGGCAAGGTCGGCGAAGAACAGGCCAATGCGCGATCGACCATGACCGGCCGCGTCGTCGACAGCTACAGCAACATCCAGACAGTCAAGCTCTTCAGCCACGCACGCCGCGAAGCATCCTTCGCCAAGGAGGGGATGGCCGGCTTCCTCGAGACGGTCTACCGGTCGATGCGGCTGGTGACGGTGCTGTATGGCGTCCTCTATATCCTGAACGCGCTGCTGCTGTTCTCGGTCACCGCGCTGTCGCTATGGCTGTGGCTGGGACAGGCCGTGACGATCGGCGCTGTCGCCGTGGTCATCGGGCTGGTGCTCCGGATGTGGGGCATGTCGCAGTGGATCATGTGGGAAATGTCGGGCCTGTTCGAGAACATCGGCACGGTGCAGGACGGTATCGCCTCGATCTCGTTGCCGCGTCTGGTCGAGGACCGGCCGGGGGCCAAGGACATCGCCGTCACCAGGGGCGAGATCCGCTTCGACGACATCCGTTTCCACTATGGCAAGCAGAAAGGTGTCATCGAGGGCCTGTCGCTGACGGTGAAGCCGGGCGAGAAGGTCGGCATTGTCGGCCGCTCGGGCGCTGGCAAGTCGACGTTGGTCAACCTCCTGCTGCGCTTCTACGACCTGGAAGCCGGCCGGATCCTGATCGACGGCCAGGAGATCGCCGGCGTGACGCAGGATTCGCTGCGCGCCCAGATCGGCATGGTCACGCAGGACACCTCGCTGCTGCATCGTTCGGTGCGCGAAAACATCCTCTATGGCCGGCCTGACGCCAGCGACGACCTGCTCGTCGAGGCGGCACGGCGCGCCGAGGCGCTGGACTTCATCTCCGGGCTTTCGGATGCCAAGGACCGCAAGGGATTCGACGCCCATGTCGGCGATCGCGGCGTCAAATTGTCCGGCGGCCAGCGGCAACGCATCGCCATTGCTCGCGTTATGTTGAAGGACGCACCTATACTTATCCTTGACGAGGCGACGTCTGCGCTCGATTCCGAGGCTGAAGCGGCCATCCAGGAGAATCTCTACAAGCTCATGCAAGGCAAGACCGTCATCGCCATCGCGCACCGGCTGTCGACCATCGCGGCGATGGACAGGCTGGTGGTGATGGACAAGGGCCACGTCATCGAAGAAGGTTCGCATGAGGAACTCGTCGCCCAGGGCGGGCTCTACGCGCAGCTCTGGCAGCGTCAGTCGGGCGGGTTCCTGCTCGACGACGGCCCGGCCGATGCCGCCAATGACGCACTTGCAAAGGGGCAAGCCGCAGAATGATGGCCGCCGCATGATGACAGCCGTCTATCGTTGGTTCGAGAACTGGGTCTATCCGTTCAGGGAGCCGGCGAATCTTCGGCCACCGACCAGCGTCGGCGGTTTTCTCTGGCACTATGTCGGCCAGGCGAAATTCGCCTTTTTCGCCATGCTGCTCATCGGCGGCATCGCACCGCTGGTCGAAGCCGGCCTGTTCTACTTCGTCGGGCGGCTGGTCGACATTCTCGACCAGCTTCCCGGCGAGCGCAGCTGGCACGCGCTGTGGAATGCCGCCGGCCCCGAACTGGTGTTCATGATCGCGGTGGTGTTGGTCATCCGCACCATCGTCGTCGGCCTGTCGGCGCTGGTCGACGAACAGACGATCACGCCCGGCTTCTACAATCTGGTGCGCTGGCAGGCGCACCGGTACGTGTCGCGCCAGTCCTACGCCTTCTTCCAGAACGATTTCGCCGGCCGCATCGCCACCAAGGTCTGGCAGGCGGGCCAAGCCACCGGCGACCTGATGGAAAGCTTCATCGAGGTCATCTGGTTCATGATCGTCTATACGGTGACGACGCTGGCGCTGGTCGCCGGGCTGGACCTCAGGCTGGCGGTGCTGGTGGTGATCTGGATTTCCGCCTTCGGCTGGCTGGCTAAGCTCTATCTGCCGGCAATCCGCAAGCACGCCGAGGAAACCGCCGAAGCCGGCTCGATGATCACCGGCCGCATCGTCGATTCCTATTCCAACGTGCAGACGCTGAAACTGTTCTCGGCCGATGGCGACGACCGCTATATCAAGAACGGCTTCGACATCTATCTCGACGCGCTGCGCCCTTTCACCCGGCGGCTGACCGGCGTGCGTATGGCGCTGACGACACTGTCGGGCATCATGATCACGACGATCGGTTGCTTTGCCGTCTATCTCTGGGTCGAGGGCTCGATCACCGTCGGCGCGGTCGCCTTCACGCTGTCGCTGGTGCTGCGCCTCAACATGCTGCTCGGCCGGGTGATGATGCAGCTCAACGGCATATTGCGAAATCTCGGTGTGCTGGAAAACTCCAAGGCGCTGGTCTCCCAGCCGCTCGGCCTCACCGATGCGCCCGGCGCAAAAGAACTCGTGGTGGCCGGTGGGCGCATCGAGGTGAAGAATGTCGAGTTCCACTACGGCAAGGGGTTCGGCGTGCTCAACGGCATCGACCTTGTGGTGCGGCCGGGTGAGAAGGTCGGGCTGGTCGGACCCTCCGGCGCCGGCAAGACGACGCTCGCCAATCTGATCCTGCGGCTCTACGATCTGGAGAGCGGGTCCATCACCATCGATGGCCAGGACGTCGCTGGTGTGACGCAGAATTCGCTGCGCGCCAATATCGGTGTCGTCAGCCAGGACACGGCACTGTTCCACCGTTCGCTACGCGACAACATCAAGCTTGGCATGCCTGACGCGACCGACGCCGAGGTGATCGCGGCGGCCAGGAAGGCCGAGGCGCACGAATTCATCGTGGGCCTTCGCGACAACCGGGACCGTGCTGGCTACGAGGCCTTTGTCGGCGAGCGCGGCGTCAAACTGTCGGGTGGCCAGCGCCAGCGCGTGGCCATCGCCCGCGTCTTCCTCAAGGACGCGCCGATCCTGATCCTCGACGAGGCGACGTCGGCGCTGGACTCGGATATCGAGGCGGCGATCCAGGAAAATCTGGCCCTGCTGATGGAGGACAAGACGGTCATCGCCATCGCCCACCGGCTGTCGACCATCGCCGCGCTCGACCGGCTGGTGGTGCTCGACGGCGGCCGCATCGTCGAACAAGGCACGCATGACGAACTGGTGGCGCTCGACGGGCTCTATGCACGGCTGTGGACGCGGCAGTCCGGCGGCTTCCTCTATCACGAGGAAAGCGTGCTCGAAGAGACACGCCCGGCGGAATAGGGGGCGGCGGAGTGAGATCATGAGTGGATCGGCGGAGGTCGACTATGTGCTCAAGCGGCTCCGGCCAACCACTCCGGCCTTCGACGCGCTGAAGGAGGAGAGCCGGCTGGAGGGCTACTGGATGCTTGTGCGCCTGGCGGATGGCTGGGCGAGCGGCCGCAACAAGTTCCTGAAGCGGGGCGAGGCGCTGTACGGGACATGGCATGGCCGGGACCTTGCCGGCGTGTGCGGGCTGAACGTCGATCCTTATTTCGAGGGCAGGGACCAGGGCCGGGTCCGGCACCTGTTCGTCAGCGCGCGCCACCGCCGCACCGGCCTTGGCCGCATGCTGGTGGAGATCGTCATCGACAGGGCGCGCCACTATTTCGGCGCGCTGAACACCCGCGCGCCGCAAGAAGCCTTCGCGTTCTATGAGCGGCTTGGCTTCCGGCCGGTGATAGGCGAAGAATTCGTCACGCACCGCATGATTTTTGGGAAAGGAGGCTGAAATGTCGCTGCGTCCGCCATCCGCCGGCGCCTCGGCTGCCGAAGCCGCCTTCGACGCGCTCGGCCATGAAATCCTGGCCGAGAAGGCGGCAGCGCTCGGCCGAGCCGGCCAGCGGGTCGAGGAAGCGCTGGCGAGGCTGCGCGACAATGGCGATGAGCAACTGCGTACCCGGCTCCTCAAGGAAGCCGCAGAGGCAGTGCACGGCTATTTCATCCAGCGCGAACTGTGCGGATTGCGAAGGCATGACGGCGTCATCCGTGAATACAACATCCCGAAGGCGGTTCTGGTCAGGCTCGGCGCCAAGTAGCTCGTATGTTCGACCATGATCTCCAGCGAAAAGCGGTTCCCGCTTTTCGAGATCATGGTCATTCCAGCCATTCGGTGATGAAGGTGCCGTTCTCGTGGATGTCGGTGGTTTCCAGCGGGCCCGGGCCGAGATTGGTGAATTTGTGGGGCGTGTTGGGCGGAACGATCACGATCTGGCCGGCAAAGGCCTCGATCTCCTGGTCGCCGACCGTGAACAGGCCGGTGCCCTGGCGGATGATGAAGATCTCTGCGTAGGGATGGGTGTGGAGCCGGGGACCGCCGCCGACATCAGGCAGATAGTTGAAGATCAGGCAGGAGTTGGAGCCGTAGGCGCCGCATTGGAGCTCGCCCTTCCAGCCGTCCGAGCGAACAGCCCATGTGTCGCGGTCTATGACGTGTGCCATGTGCCAAGGATAAACCGGGCCGGTGTCCGGTGTCGAGGTAGACGCGAACCCCGGAATTGCGGTTGTTTCCCTGTTGTTTAGCGATCCTCAGTGGCCATTCGGCGTCGCGCTGCCAGGCGGCGGATTTTGTCCCCGCGACAATCTGCCCTTGTGCCTTCACCCGTCTGGACAAAAACGGGCTTCACGCATAAACCGAAGTCCAAATGCCGGAGGAATTCGCAAGCCTGTTCGCCATGCGCTGTCGGGTTGGCGCAATTGAGCGGGGAACAAGGCTCAGCCACCGGCGCGGAAGAGGCGAAAGGATCAGGCACTCGTGAGCGCAACCTACACCCAGGATCCCAACCGTCGTGATTTTCTCTACGTCGCCACCGGCATGGCCGCTGTGGTCGGCGCGGGCGCTTTCGCATGGCCGTTCATCGACCAGATGCGCCCCGACGCCTCGACGCTGGCATTGGCCTCCGTCGAGGTCGACGTCGCCTCGCTGACGCCGGGCATGTCGCTGATCGTCAAATGGCGCGGCAAGCCTGTCGTGGTGCGCAACCGCACCGAGCAGGAGATGAAGGACGGCGAGGCGGTCAAGCTGGCAGACCTCAAGGACCCGATCGCCCGCAACGCCAATCTTCCAGCCGACGCGCCGGCGACCGACGCAAACCGCACCACGCCCGGCAAGGAAGCCTGGATGGTGATGGTCCAGGTCTGCACACATCTGGGCTGCATTCCGCTCGGACAGGAAGGCGATTTCGGCGGCTGGTTCTGCCCGTGTCACGGTTCGCAATACGACACGGCCGGCCGCATCCGCAAAGGCCCAGCGCCCGAGAACATGGCAGTGCCGGTATTCAAATTCATTTCCGATACCAAGATCCTTATCGGTTGAGGCAGGGGATATTTCGATGAGCGAGGGACACTCGACCTATACGCCCAAGACCGGTATCGAACGCTGGTTCGACGCCCGCCTGCCGTTGCCGCGGCTGGTCTATGACAGCTTCATCGCCTATCCGGTACCACGCAACCTCAACTATGCCTGGACCTTCGGCGGCATCCTGGCGATCATGCTGGCGTCGCAGATCATCACCGGCATCGTGCTGGCCATGCACTATGCGGCCGACACCACTCTCGCCTTCGATTCGGTCGAGAAGATTATGCGCGACGTGAATTCTGGATGGCTGTTGCGCTATCTCCATGCCACAGGCGCCTCGTTCTTCTTTATGGCCGTTTATGTCCACATCTTTCGCGGCCTCTACTACGGCTCCTACAAGGCGCCGCGCGAGCTGCTGTGGATCCTCGGCTGCATCATCTACCTCCTGATGATGGCGACGGCCTTCATGGGCTACGTGCTGCCTTGGGGGCAGATGAGCTTCTGGGGCGCCACCGTCATCACCGGCTTCTTCAGCGCCATCCCGCTGGTCGGCGAATGGATCCAGCAGCTGCTGCTCGGCGGCTTCGCCGTCGACAATCCGACACTGAACCGCTTTTTCTCGCTGCACTACCTCTTGCCGTTCATGATCGCCGGGGTCGTCATTCTGCATATCTGGGCATTGCACGTCACCGGCCAGAGCAATCCGACCGGCATCGAGGTCAAGTCGAAG
Organism: Mesorhizobium sp. P2_A12; assembly: GCF_056405075.1. Taxonomy (NCBI): domain Bacteria; kingdom Pseudomonadati; phylum Pseudomonadota; class Alphaproteobacteria; order Hyphomicrobiales; family Phyllobacteriaceae; genus Mesorhizobium; species Mesorhizobium sp. P2_A12. Next base: position 43,829 of record NZ_JBFUCU010000014.1, on the reverse strand, counting down.
ACCGACACCGTCGCCTTCACCCCCTACGCGACCATCAAGGATGCGTTCGGTTCGATCGTGTTCCTGTTCTTCTTTGCCTATTTCGTCTTCTACATTCCGAATTTTCTTATGGCGCCCGACAATTACATCGTAGCCAATCCGTTGAAGACACCGGCGCATATTGTGCCTGAATGGTACTTCCTGCCGTTCTACGCGATCCTGCGCGCCATCACTTTCAACATCGGGCCGATCAATTCCAAGCTCGGCGGCGTGATCTGCATGTTCGGCGCCATCGTCATGCTGTTCCTGGTGCCGTGGCTCGACACTTCGAAGGTGCGTTCGGCTGTCTACCGGCCCTGGTACAAGCTGTTCTTCTGGCTGTTCGTCGCTGACGCCGTCCTGCTTGGCTGGCTGGGCTCGCAGCCTGCCGAGGGCAGCTATGTGTTCATGGCGCAGATGGCGACGCTGTTCTACTTCGCCTTCTTCCTGGTCGCGCTGCCGGTGCTCGGGCTGATCGAGACACCGCGGCGGCTGCCGAATTCGATCACCGAGGCTGTGCTCGAGAAGAACAAGGGCGGCGGCGGACATCTGGCGGGTGCCGCGGCCTCACCAGAGACCAAGGGCTGAGCGGTAGAGAATCTAAGGGGATTTGGCATGAAAAAGATTCTCACCTCGCTGGCGCTGATCGGCCTTGTGGCCGCCGGCACTGGGGCCGCAGGCACTTGGGCGATCGCAGCCGAAGAGGCACACAACGCGGCCGCGCCGACGCATTTTCCGATTGATGAGCCGAAGGAAATCAGCTGGAGCTTTGCCGGCCCGTTCGGCACCTATGACAAAGCGCAGTTGCAGCGCGGCCTGAAGGTTTACAAGGAAGTCTGCTCGGCCTGTCACTCGATGAATCTGGTGGCATTCCGTACGCTGTCGGACCTCGGCTATTCCGACGCGCAGATCAAGTCGCTGTCGGCCGGGTACACGATCCATGACGGCCCCAACGATGCCGGCGACATGTTCGATCGCCCCGGCAAGCCGTCCGATTATTTCCCGCCGCCTTTCCCCAACGAGCAGGCAGCTGCATCCGCCAATGGTGGTGCTGCTCCGCCCGACATGTCGCTGCTAGCCAAAGCGCGCGGCGTCGAGCGCGGCTTCCCGCAGTTCGTCTTCGACATCTTCACCCAGTATGCCGCGGGCGGGCCGGACTACATCCATTCGCTGCTGACCGGCTACGACCAGACGCCGCCTGCCGGCATGGTCATTACGGAGGGCACCCATTACAACCCATACTTCGTGTCGGGCGTGTCGCTGAAGATGCCCAAGCCGCTCTCCGACGGACAGGTGACTTATGATGACGGCTCGCCGCAGACGGTCGATCAGTATGCCCGCGACGTGTCGGCCTTCCTGATGTGGGCGGCCGAGCCGCACATGGAAGACCGCAAGAAGACTGGCTTCCGCGTGCTGGTGTTCCTGCTCCTGTTCGGCGCGCTGGTCTATCTCACCAAGCGCAAGGTGTGGGAAGGCGTGGCGCACTAAACCGCGCATAAGATACAAAAGGGCGCCGAAAGGCGCCCTTTTGTATTTGGGGGGCCCGTGGTGTCACATGGCCGTCACCGCATCTGGCGATCCTGTGCCGCTTTCATCAAAGGATCGCACTCATGAAAAGATACGCATCGCTCGCGGCAGGCTTGCTGCTGCTCATCGTCGGCTCGGCCGCGCAAGCCGAAGACGCCCAGCCCTTCGTCACAAACAAGGATGTCGACCTGACGATGATCCTGCCGCCGCCGCCGGCGAACGATTCGGCGCAGACCAAGGCCGAACTTGGCGAGGTGCTGACGCTGCAGGTGACGCGCACGCCAGAGATGGTGGCCAGCGCTGTTGCCGACGCCGAGGAGAATGTCTGGCGCTTCGCCAATGTCATGGGGCCGAAGTTCAACAAGGAAACGCTGCCGAAATTCAGTGCTTTCTTCGATCGCGTGGTGGCCACCGAAGGCGCTGTCGTCGATCCGGCCAAGGATGTCTGGAAGCGTCCGCGTCCGCACCAGCTCAGCGACCTCGTCAAGCCCGCGGTCAAGCTGTCCAGCTCGGGTTCGTGGCCTTCCGGCCATGCCACCGTCGGCACCATGATGGGCATCATCCTGTCCGACATGGTTCCGGAAAAGCGCGCCGAGATCATGGCGCGTGCGGCTGAATACGCCCACAATCGTGAGGTCGGCGGTATCCACTATGCGTCCGACGTCGAGATGGGCAAGATTTCCGGCAGCGTGATCGCCGCCGTCCTGCTCAACCGGGACGACTTCAAGGCCGAATACGACGTGGCCAAGGCCGAGCTTCGTTCCGATCTCGGCATGTAATCTTTCGTCAGCAGCCGGTTTTCGACGCAAGGGGCGCTTCGGGCGCCCCTTTTTGTGCTGGCGGTTGTAGCTCGTGGGGCAGCTCGGCAATTAGGCCGTTGGCACGAACGCATCCGATTGATATTCGACGCACCAAACGGTGGCGAAGCGATTGCCACGATATGACGTCTGGAAATCAATGATGCTGCTCAGCGACTGTCACAATTTTTCCGATTTCCGCCGCATGGCGCAGCGGCGGCTGCCGGGGCCGATCTTCGACTACATCGACGGCGCGGCGGACGACGAGGTCACCTATCGTCGCAACACCGAAAGCTTCGAGACTTGCGATCTGGTTCCCAACGTCCTGCGTGGCGTCAGCGAGATCGACATGTCGGTGACGGTGATGGGCCAGAAGCTGGCGATGCCGGTCTATTGCTCGCCGACCGCCTTGCAGCGGCTATTCCATCATCAGGGCGAGCGCGCGGTCGCCAAGGCCGCCGCCAAATACGGCACGATGTTCGGCGTCTCCTCGCTTGGCACCGTCAGCCTCGAGGAGGCGCGCGGAATCAGCAGCGGCCCGCAGGTCTACCAGTTCTATTTTCACCGGGATCGCGGCCTCAACCGGGCGATGATGCAGCGGGCAAAGGAGGTTGGCATCGAAGTGATGATGCTGACCGTCGACAGCATCACCGGGGGAAATCGCGAACGCGACAAACGTACCGGCTTTGCCATCCCCTTCAAGCTCAACCTGGCCGGAATGCTGCAGTTCGCGATCAAGCCGGCCTGGGCAATCAATTATTTCACCCATGAGGGGTTCAAGCTGCCGCAGCTGGACGAGCATGTCGACATGGGCGGCGGCACCATGTCGATCAGCCGCTACTTCACTGAAATGCTCGACCCGTCGATGACCTGGGACGATGTCGCTGAGATGGTCAGGCTGTGGTCGGGTCCGTTCTGCCTCAAGGGCGTCATGTCGGTGGAGGACGCCAAACGCGCCGTCGAGATCGGCTGCAGCGGCATCGTGCTGTCGAACCATGGCGGCCGGCAACTGGATGGTTCGCGGGCAGCGTTCGACCAGCTTGCCGAGATCGTCGATGCGGTCGGCGACAAGATCGACGTCATCATGGATGGCGGCGTGCAGCGCGGCACGCATGTGCTCAAGGCGCTGTCGCTCGGCGCCAAGGCGGTCGGCGTCGGCCGCTACTATCTGTTCCCGCTCGCGGCGGCCGGCCAGCCGGGCGTCGAACGGGCACTCGAACAGATGCGGGTCGAGATCGAGCGCGGCATGAAGCTGATGGGCTGCAGTTCGATCGAACAATTGTCGCGCAAGAATCTCCGTTTCAGGTAATCTCGACCGATGAAATCCTCCCTCGAAGACTCATTGCTTGCCGCGATCCGCACCATTCCGGATTATCCCAAGCCCGGCATCTTGTTTCGCGACATCACCACGCTGCTTGGCAATGCGCGCGCCTTCCGCCGGGCCATTGACGAGCTGGTGCATCCCTATGCCGGCCAGAAGATCGACAAGATCGCCGGCATCGAGGCGCGGGGTTTCATCCTTGGCGGCGCCGTCGCCCATCAGCTCTCGGCCGGCTTCGTGCCGATCCGCAAGAAGGGCAAGCTGCCTTTCGAGACTGTGCGTGTCGCCTACAGCCTTGAATACGGGCTGGACGAGATGGAGATGCACAAGGACGGCGTTTCGCCGGGCGAGAAGGTGATCCTGGTGGACGATCTGATCGCCACGGGCGGCACCGCGGAAGCGGCGGTCAAGCTGCTGCGGCAGATCGGCGCCGACATCCTTGCCGCCTGCTTCGTCATCGACCTGCCGGATCTTGGCGGCCGCGCCAAGCTCGAAGCGCTCGGCGTGCCGGTGAGAACGCTGATCGGATTCGAGGGGCATTGAGGGGACCTCTTGCCTTCTCCCCTTGTGGGAGAAGGGAAGAAGCGGTGGGCTTACTCCACCTTCACCAGCACTGCGCTTTCGAACTCCAGCACCTTGTCGCCGGTCGAATCGAAGGCCTCGCAACGCAGCGCCAGCAGCCGCCAGCCGGGGCGTGAGGCGATCGGCCGGTGGGAAAGTGCCGTACGCGTGAAGGTGATCGTTTGCCCGGCATAGACCGGCTTCAGCCATTTCAGGTTCTTGAAGCCGGGCGAGGGGCCGAATTCCGGCACCGGTCCGGGGCCGCTCCACGCGGCGATCTCGGCGTCCATGCTGCTTGCCAGATTGAGTTTCATCCAGGTCGCGGCCGTGTGCCAGCCGGACGCGCAGAGCCCGCCGAGCACGCTCTTCTTGGCCGCTTCCTCGTCGATATGGAAGATCTGCGGGTCGTATTTCCTGGCGAACGCCTTGATCGCCTCGGGCTCGAATGTGTGCGAGCCGAGCGTAACGGTGGTGCCGATGCGGAAGAATTCGTCCAGCGTCATGCTGCGCTCCCGGCAGCGTCGCGCGTGAGGAACATGACCGAATTCTCAAGCTCGAAGACGCTTTCGCCGCGCTGGTTGAGCAGTTCGCTGCGCATGGTGACGAAGCCGAGCTGCGGCTTCGATCGCGACAGGCGCTTGGTGAGAACCACCAGGCTTCCTGTCAGTGTGTCGCCGGCCAGCACCGGCTTCTTCCATTTCACCTGATCGACGCCGGGCGATCCCTGGCAGGTGGAGTCGAGCAGGAAAGCATCGCACAGCATGCGCATGAACATGGCTGAGGTATGCCAGCCCGAAGCGGAGAGGCCGCCGAGGATGCTCGCCTTGCCGGCTTCCTCATCGAGATGCATGGGCTGCGCGTCGAATTCGCTGGCGAATTCGATGATTTCGGCGGCGCTCACTTGCTTGCTGCCGAGGTCGAACAGGGCGCCCTCGACGAAGTCCTCGTAGGCCCAGGTTTTTGCGGTCATGGTCTGGAATCCGGTTCATAGAGCCACGATTTCGGATCGGGGTTTCCGGATGCAGGCAGGGCGTCGTTTGGTCAAGAGATTTCTATAGCGCCACGTCGTGGCCGCATGGCCTTTGGCGGACGGGTCAAAGCCAGCCGCGGCGGCGGAAATACCAGAAGGGCAGGATCGCCGACAGGATCATCAGGCCGATCGCGAAGGGATAGCCGAGCTCCCATTTGAGCTCGGGGATGATCTCGAAATTCATGCCGTAGATCGAAGCCACCAGCGTCGGCGGCAGGAAGATGACGGCAGCAACCGAGAAGATCTTGATGATGGCGTTCTGCTCGATCGAGATCATGCCGAGCGTGGCGTCGAGCAGGAAGCTGATCTTCTGAGACAGGAAGGTGGCGTGGTCGGCGAGCGACAGCACGTCGCGCGACAGCGTCTTGATGCGCGCCTTGGTGTCCTTGCTCATCTTGGTCCGGGTTGAAGCATGGGCGAAGAAGCCGGCCAGGCGCTGCAGCGAGATCAGGCTGTCGCGGATCGAGGAGGCGATGTCCTCCTTGCGGCCGATGGCTTTCAGGAGCTCCTGGAAGTCGCGGTTGCGCTTGGAAACCTTGGTCGACCGCGCCTCGAAGATATCGCGTGATATCGCCTCGATGTCGCGGCCTGCGCGCTCAAGGATATCGGCGAGGCGATCGACGATCGCCTCCAGCAAGCCGATCAGGATGGTGTCGCCGCTGGTGCAGCCTGTCGCGACCTTCTCGGCGCGCTGCGGGAAGGTCTTGAACGCCTTCGGTTCGTGGTAGCGCACGGTGATCAGCTTGCTGCCGGCGAGCACGAAGGTGACCGGCGACATCAGGGGATCGTCGACCTCGGTCTGGGCGGGCAGGGTGGCGGTCATGAAGTAGGCGCCGTCCTCGACATAGAGGCGGCTCGAAATCTCGATCTCCTCCATCTCCTCGCGCGTCGGAATGGCGACGCCGAGCCAGCTTTCGATCGCCACTTCCTCTTCCCTGGTCGGGTTGAGCAGATCGGCCCAGACGACGCACTCGCTGTTTGCCAGGAGATCGTCGATGACGCGCAAGCGGTCATTGTCCACGACGAAGGCTTTGATCATCGCCGGGTCTCCCTTGCTAGAGCTAAAGGGTGCGTTCAGATGGACGCGTCGTGTCGGATTGCACGGCTCTCCTGCGCATGCGCCGACCGTGTGCCTGCCGCTTAGACCTATGGCGTGACAAAATCAAGACAAGCAACTGGCGGGCGAATGACCCTCGGCGGCTCAAAAAACTCGTCGAGAAGTCGGTATCAGAGAGTTGCCGCCAGGCGACCCTCAAGAAATCACGTGTTGAACTTGAACAGCAGGACGTCGCCGTCCTGCACGACGTATTCCTTGCCTTCGTCGCGCGCCTTGCCGGCTTCCTTGGCCGCCACTTCACCGCCCAGCGTGATGAAGTCGTTGTAGGCGATGGTCTGGGCGCGGATGAAGCCGCGCTCGAAATCGGTGTGGATGACGCCGGCCGCCTGCGGCGCCTTGGCGCCCTTGTGCACGGTCCAGGCGCGCGTTTCCTTAGGCCCGGCGGTGAAATAGGTGATCAGCTGCAACAGCTCGTAGCCGGCGCGGATGACCTTGTTCAGGCCGGGCTCGTCGAGGCCGAGCGAGGACAGGAATTCCATCTCCTCTTCGTCCGAGAGCTGGGCGACTTCCGCTTCGATGGCGGCCGAGATCACCACGGTGCTGGCGCCTTGCGCGGCGGCCATCTTTTCCACGGCCTTTGTGTGCTCGTTGCCGGTGGCGGCGTCCGCCTCGGCGACATTGCAGACATAGAGCACGGGATGCGAGGTCAGGAGGTTCAGCCCCTGCAGGATGCGCAGGTCTTCCGCCGAAATGCCCTTGAGCAGGATGCGGGTCGGCTTGCCGGCCTGCAGCAGCTCGAGCGCTGCCTCCATCAGCGGCAGCACGGTCGTCGCTTCCTTGTCCTTGCTGCTGGCGCGCTTGCGGATCTGCACGATGCGGCGCTCGAGGCTGTCGAGGTCGGCAAGCATCAGCTCGGTCTCAACCGTCTCGGCGTCGGCGACGGGGTCGATGCGGCCCTCGACATGGGTGATGTCGTCATCCTCGAAGCAGCGCAGCACGTGCACGATGGCGTCAACCTCGCGGATGTTGGCGAGGAACTGGTTGCCCAGGCCTTCGCCCTTCGAGGCGCCACGCACCAGACCGGCAATGTCGACGAAGGAGATGCGCGTCGGGATGATCTCCTTCGACTTGGCGATCGCCGCGATCTTCTGCAGGCGCGGATCGGGCACCGCCACCTCGCCGGTGTTCGGTTCGATGGTGCAGAACGGATAGTTGGCGGCCTGCGCCGCCGCCGTCCTGGTCAGCGCGTTGAAAAGCGTCGACTTGCCCACATTGGGCAAGCCAACGATGCCGCATTTGAAACCCATTTTGTCCGGTCCTATCGGGAAATCGAAATTTGATCAGGGCTATGGGCGATAGGGGTGATCAACGTCAAGCCCTGTAACGCCGCACGCTCCTGCCGCGTTCACTCCTTGCCGAAGAGTTTCTTCAGCATCGCGGCCATCGGGCCGCTTTCCGGCAGCTTGACCGCCGGCTGCTGCTGGCGAGCCTGGCGGACGTGACTTTGCTGCTTTGGGGCCGGCTGCTTCGGCGCAGGCTTTTCCGGCTCCGGCGCGGCCTTGCCCTGGACGGCGAGGCTGGCCTTGTTCATGAAGCCGGATTCGTCGCCCTTGACGATCATGGCGGCGTTGTCGGCGATCGCGTCGAGCAGCGGCTCCAGCCATTCGCGGTCGACCTTGTCGAAATCGCCGAGCACATGGTGCTGGACCATTTCCTTGACGCCGGGATGGCCGACGCCGATGCGCACGCGGCGATAGGCGTTGCCGAGATGGCCGTCGATCGAGCGGATACCGTTATGGCCGCCGGCGCCGCCGCCGGTCTTGATGCGCAGCTTGCCCTCGGCAAGGTCGATCTCGTCATAGAAGACGGTGAGAGCGGAAAGCTCAAGCTTGTAGAAGCGCAGCGCTTCGCCGACCGACTGGCCGGACAGGTTCATGAAGGTCTGCGGCTTGATCAGGACGATCTTTTCGCCGCCAAGCGTGCCTTCGCAAATCAGGCCCTGGAATTTCTTCGACCAGGGCGAAAAGGAATGGCGGCGGGCGATTGCGTCCGCCGCCATGAAGCCGACATTGTGCCGGTTGTTGGCGTATTTCGCGCCCGGATTGCCGAGACCTGCAAACAGCAGCATCGCCTGCTCCGGGCGTGAAAGAGTTACTTCTCTTCGGCGGCAGGGGCCGCTTCAGGGGTCGCCACTTCAGCCGTGACTTCCGTCTCCGGCTTCATCGCCGACGAACCGGCAATGGTCGCGATGGTGAAGTCGCGGTCGGAGATGACAGGCTTCACACCGGCCGGCAGCTTGACCGCCGAGATGTGGATCGAATCGCCGATGTCGGCGCCGGTGAGATCGACGGTGATGAATTCCGGGATCGCATTGGCCGGGCAGTGGAACTCGACTTCGTGACGCACGATGTTGAGCACGCCGCCGCGCTTGATGCCGGGCGACTTGTCCTCGTTGATGAAGTGGACAGGCACGTCGACATTGACCTCGGTGTCCTTGCCGATGCGCAGGAAGTCGACATGGACAGGGAAATCCTTGACCGGGTCGAGCTGGAAGTCCTTCGGCAGGACCTGGATCTTCTTGCCGTCGACATCGATCGTGGCGATCGTGGTCAGAAACCCGCCGCCATGGATCTTGTAGTAGATGTCCTTGTAGGTGAGCGCGATGGCCAGGGGAGGCTGCTTGTCACCATAAATTACTGCAGGCACTTTACCGTTGCGGCGAACTGCACGGGCGGACCCCTTACCGACCTGTTCGCGTGCTTCGGCCTTGAGCTCGTAAGTGTCGTGGCTCATGGCATTTCCTTTCGGTTTGTTCTGGAGCGTTCGCGGCCGGCAACGTGCTTGGCCGTAAACGTCGAAAGCCGCCGGGTGAGGCGGCTTTCCGCCGCGTTGCCTCCAAGGGTGTCTACGCGGGTGGCGGCTCTATAGCGGAAGGTGGCCGGAGGTGCAAGCCAAAGGCTAGCCGCGCTTTTCGATGACGGCGTACAACACGTTGCGGTTCTCGCCAAAGAACACCTTGGCCTCGACCGTGTTGCGGTCGACGCTGGCATTGACGATGTTCCACATGTCGACTTCCGACCGCAGCAGTAACACCCAGTCCATGAACGTCTCTCGGTACCCGGCGTCAGGATTGCCCTCCGCGTAGTTCGCGAACAGGAATGTCCCGTTCGGCTTCAACATCTGCAGGCAGGTCTTCGTGAGTTTCACGGCAACGTTGTGCGCAAGGTAGTCGTAAAGGCCGGAGGCGTAGATCAGGTCGAACTGGCCCAGCTTGTGGCCCCTCGTGAGCACCGTCCGCACCGAGCCGTCGATGGCCTCGATCGCGGTGCCCTGGAAGTCGCGCGAGATCAATCCGACGCTCTGAGGATCCTGATCGAGCGCAACCCAGCGCTTGAGACGGCCCTCCGCCAGGGCGACTGAGCGATTGGCCTCCCGCAAATGGCCGGCTGCGATCGCAAGGACCTCGGTTTGCGGTCCGTTCTTGGCCGCAGCCTCATCAACATATCGGGTCAAGAGATCGCGTCGTTCCCGTGCCGCAACGCACGACGGCACGTCCTGGGTGTGGGTATAGAGCGCCTTGCCGGTCTCCGAGGCGTTTTCCACGCTCTCAGCCACGTGCGGATCACAATAGATGTAATCGAGCAACTCCGCGTCGCCAGAATACCCCCTGGGCTTGCTGAAGGACCACCGCGTCAGCGGATCCTCGAGAAAATACTCCAGGACCGGGTGGCCCTGCACCACCGGTATCAATGCTTGCCAAACGTCGGGGTGAACCTTGGAACGCGTCGCGTTGAGGTGAGACATAAGGCGACGAATGATCTCGGCGGGGTCTTTTCGTTGTTCGATTTGCTGGTGTGTCGCGCTGAGAATGAGCGCCAGCTCCGCGCGAGCGTTTTCGAACTCTTCGCCATGATGCTCGATCGTTCCCCGACGGAGACTGCTGGCGATCATCTTGGCAGTAATCAGGCTTTTGCCATCAAACACGGTTTGCAACCCATCACTCCATAGTTAACAGTCAGTTAACTTATTGCGTAGAATGCTCCATTTGCCAATGGCGGGTCGGGTGCATTTTATCGGTATGATTAATTTCCCGCAAACCATGTTCGATCGTTAGGCAGATTCTGGGTCGGATTCCGCGTTCGAGTTAACGGAAACTTGTCTTGCTCGATTGCATTTGTTTCCCCGGCGTCGCAATCGCTGTTGCGCCCCAAGGAGCCGGCCTGCGTGAGGGCAGAAGCTAGAGATGAGTTCGGACTACAGGATCCTCTTCAGACGGGGTTCGTTGTGATGGACGAACGCGTGGCATCCGTATTGGCCGAAGCGGCTGATGCCGAGCCGTACGAACCGCGTTACGAACTGGCGTCCGACGAGCTTCGCAGCCTTTACCGAACGGAAGCCCAAACGACGCGAAGAGGAGAAGCCAGGCCGGGGCTTTGGATGGCCGTTGCCATCTATGTGCTGTTTTCGGCAACTGACCTGCTGCTGATCCCAGATGTGGCCGCCTACACGATCACGGCGCGCTTCGCGGTCGGACTGACCGCGCTTTTGATCCTGGAAATGCAGCTTCGCCATGGCGTCGGGACGGAATGGCTCGACATAACTTGCGCCGGGGCGATTATCTTTGGCTATGTCGGCTGGTTGTCCCCGGCGGTTATGGGCGCGGACAAGGAAAGCGTCTCTTATTATATGGTCTTCGGCACCATCTTCATGATGAGTGCCAATCTATTCTTCACGTTCAGATTCAAAGTTTCTATTATAACCTCAACTATAATCCTATGCATATTGTATGTCGTAAACTACTTTGTGCCTTCTACGCTAACATACAAGCTGGTGTTTGGAACTTTCTACATTTCCTGCTTCACATTCACCTCATATGTGAACTGGAAACTGAATGAGGAGCGCTACAACGTCTTCCTGAACGCCCTGGAAGCCAAAATTCAGCACAACGAGGCGACCGAACGGGGCAAGGCCCTGCTGAGGCTGTCGCGGACCGATCCGCTTACGGGTCTCGAAAATCGGCGGGCGATCGACGAAAAGCTGCGGGACTACTGGAGCGACTGGCAACGGGTTGGCACCAGTTTTGGGGCGATCCTCATCGACGTGGACTTCTTCAAAAAGTTCAATGACTGCTACGGCCATCAAGAAGGCGACCGTTGCCTGATCCATGTCGCCAATGCCCTTAGCGAAATGATCAAGCAGTATAGCGGCTCGATCGGCCGCTACGGCGGGGAAGAATTCATTGTCCTGGCTCGCGTGGAGAGAAAAGAACAGATCATGGATCTGGCCGAAGCCATTTGCAGCACGGTGGAGAGCCTGGCGCTGACTCACGAGCTGCGGCGCGACGGTGTCTCGATCGTGACAGTGAGCGTTGGCGCGGCATTCACCAGGACGCAGACTGGCGCCAAGCTGGAGAAGATCATCCACGAGGCCGATCGCGCGCTCTATCTGGCAAAAGCCGGTGGTCGAAATTGCGCTCGGCTGTTCGATCCGACCGATCCCCAGAGCAGCGATGAAAGCGAGAACATCGCGGCTTTGCTGAAGATTGCGATCGGCCAGAATCTCGTCTCGCTGGTTTATCAACCTATCCAGGATGTCAAATCGGACCGCGTTGAAGCCGTCGAGGCTCTGATGCGCCTCAGAATGCTGGACGGCACATCGGTTCCGCCGAGCCTGTTCATTCCCGTCGCCGAACGAACCGGCGCGATCCTGGAACTCGGGCGCTGGGCAATAAGGACGGTGTGCTCCGAGCTTTTGGCGGACGACCACGTCCGCGTCGTCAGTGTCAACGTCTCTCCAATTCAGCTCAAGACACCGGGCTTCGCAACGTCTGTCGCGACCATTTTGGGCGAGACCGGCGTCGCCGGCAGCAGGCTGGCCTTCGAAATCACCGAAGGACTGGAAATGGAGATGCACTCGGACATTCTTCGCTGCATCAGCGACCTGAAGCTGCTCGGTATCAAGATATGGCTCGATGACTTTGGGACGGGCTTCGCCGGCCTTTCGTGGCTTCGTCTTATCGATTTCGATACGGTGAAGATCGACCGCTCGTTTCTGCACGACTGCAGCGCCCCGAACGGCAAGGCAATGCTCCAGGACATTATCACCCTGGTCCGAAATCGCGGCCACAAAATCCTGGTCGAAGGGGTGGAAACGGACGAGCAGATGGCCCTTATGCGCGAATTCGGCATCGACAAAGTCCAGGGCTTCCATGTCGGCCGTCCCGCTCCAGCCGCCAGTTTTCAGGCAAAGCGGACCCTCCGCAAACGCTCATTCACCGTGCTCAAGTCCGCATGATAGTCGTGCGGGCGGCGGCGCTGTGGCCTTTGGCTCAGGACCGCTGTTTGGCCGCTGTCGGTCAAAAGCCGAAGTTTGGCCGACTTCACCTGATCACAGCGCCTGCTTCCATCAGCGCAGGATAGGCCCAGACGGGCATGGCGCGTCTGGCTACCGGTCGCCGGTCAGCGCATTGCGCAACGCCTGGATCTGCCGGTTCAAGGCATCAAGCTGTGCCAGCGTCATGCCCGAGCGCTCGATCAAGGCCTCATTCAGGCAGTTGCATCGCACAAGCACCGCGCGCCCGGTTGCGGTCAGGTCGACCTGCACCTGGCGCTCGTCGACCTGGCTGCGCTGGCGCCTCACCAGCCCTGCCTGTTCCATCCGCTTCACCAGCGGCGTCACAGTGCTCGATTCCAACGCAAGCCGGTGCGCGATGGTGCCGACCGACATGCCGTCGGCCTCTGCCAGCGCGTTGAGCACGAGATATTGCGGATAGGTGATGCCCATCTCGTCCAGCATCGGCTTGTAGGTGCGATTGATCGCCATACTGGTGGCGTAGAGCGTGAAACAGAGCTGATTGTCCAACGGGAGAGGCACGGCGGATTCCTTCTTGCCAATACAGGCGCCAAGTCCATACCACGAAAAATGATATCGCGATACATATTTCCATGGACAACCGGTTTGAGCTACGCTAGGCATGTCGACATCGCGATATTGTTTATCGCGACAACAATCAAAGGAAGATTGAGATGACCCAAGCTTCGCAATCCAAGCCCAGCTCAGGCAGCGGCACGATCACCACCAAGGACGGAACGCAGATCTACTACAAGGACTGGGGGACCGGTCAGCCGATCGTCTTCCATCACGGCTGGCCATTGAGCAGCGACGACTGGGACGCCCAGATGCTGTTCTTCCTGTCCAAGGGCTATCGCGTCATTGCCCATGATCGCCGTGGTCACGGCCGTTCGACCCAGACGGATATCGGCAACGAGATGGACACCTACGCCGCCGATGTCGCGGCACTCGCGGCGCATCTGGACCTCAAGGGCGCGATCCATGTCGGCCACTCGACCGGCGGCGGCGAGGTGGCGCGCTACGTCGCCCAGTATGGTTCGGGTGGTCGTGTCGCCAAGGCGGTGCTGATCGGCGCCGTGCCGCCGATCATGCTCAAGACCCCGGCCAATCCCGGCGGCCTGCCGATCGAGGTTTTCGACGGTTTCCGCTCCGCCCAGGCAGCCAACCGCGCCCAGTTCTTCCGCGACGTTCCGGCTGGCCCGTTCTACGGGTTCAACCGTCCAGGCGCGGAAGTCTCGCAAGGTGTCATCGACAATTGGTGGCGCCAGGGCATGATGGGCGGCACGAAGGCGCACTATGATTGCATCAAGGCCTTCTCGGAGACCGACTTTACCGAGGACCTGAAGACAATCGACGTGCCGGTCCTGGTCATGCACGGTGACGACGACCAGATCGTCCCCATTGCCGACTCCGCACTGTTGACGATCAAGCTGCTGAAGAAGGGCGAGCTCAAGGTCTACAAGGGCTTCCCGCATGGCATGGCCACGACCCATGCCGACATCATCAACGCCGACCTGCTTGCCTTCTTCAAGGCATAGGATATTTCGACGTTGCAGACAAAAGCACCCGCCATCAGGCGGGTGCTAAGGCCCTGCCGATTTCAGGCGATGCTCAAGCCGCCGTCGATCAGCATTTCGGCACCGACCATGAACGGGCATTCGTCCGAGGCCAGGAACACCACCGCATTGGCAATTTCCTCGGCGGTTCCGAAGCGGCCCGCGGGCACCAGGCCGACCACCGCTTTCGCGCGGGCCTTCGCCGCAGCCGGATCCAGTCCAAGTTTGTCATTGAGCGGTGTGTCGATCGGGCCCGGGCTGATTACATTGGCGCGAATGCCGCGCCCTATCAGTTCGCCCGACAGCGTTCGCGCCAGCGAAATCATGCCAGCCTTGGCCAGCGAATAGACATGCGTTCCTGCCATTCCCATATGCGCGTTGACCGAGCCGCTGAGGATGATCGACGACGGGTTCGAAAACAGCGGAACGAGCGCCTTGACCAGGAAGTACGGTCCCTTGAGGTCGACATCGATGCTCCTGTCGAACGCTGCCTCGGTCCAGTCGCCAAGCGGGCGCAGATCAGCGATGCCGGCGTTGAGGAAGAGAGCGTCGAGCTTGCCGAAGGTTTCGCCGATCCGCCCGGCAATGTCGCTTTGGGCGGCGGCATCTCCGGCGTCGGAGCCGATGATGAGCACATCGCCGCCCAAGATTTTGCGCGCTTCCTCGAGACGGCCCGCATTGGTACCGGTGATGGCGACGCGCGCGCCTTCCTCAATGAAACGTCGCGCCGTCACCAAGCCGATGCCGCTGGTGCCACCCGTAATCAGCGCGACCTTGTCTTTCAGCCTAGACATTACAGATTGCCTTTCCTGACGTGGAGCGCTGCTCATCGATCAGTCGCGCTGAGCCCGGTACCTTTATGTTCAACTTGAAGGCGTTCGCTGACCCAGCCTTGCCGTCAGCGCCATTTGTTGCACGTTTTTCGAACAATAACAGGCTTTTACCCGGCGCATGACGAAAGAATCAGTGAGGGCGTGGCAGTTGCCACGCCCTCACTCAGAATCCTGAAGACTGGCTGATATCAGCTGATTGCCGCCGCCGCCTTCCTGGCTTCCCGCATGTTCGGCAGGAACACCGTCAGCAGGCCGAGCAGCGGCAGATACGAGCAGATCTGGAAGACGAACTCGATGCCCTTCATGTCGGCGACGACGCCAAGCACGGCGGCCGCGATGCCGCCCATGCCGAAGGCGAAGCCGAAGAAGATGCCGGCAATCATGCCGACACGTCCCGGCACCAGTTCCTGCGCAAAGACGACGATGTTGGAGAAGGCCGAAGACAGGATCAGGCCGATCAGCACCGTCAGCACCATCGTCCATTCGAGGTTGGCATAGGGCAGGGCCAGCGTGAAGGGCAGCACGCCGACGATCGAGAACCAGATCATCGCTTTCTGCCCATAGCGGTCGCCGAACGGGCCGCCGAGCAGGATGCCGAGTGCCGAGGAGCCGAGGAACAGGAACAGCATGACCTGCGACATCTGCACGGAAACGCCGAATTTATGGATGGAATAGAAGGTGTAGTAGCTGGCGAGGCTGGCGATGTAGGCGTTCTTGCTCAACACCAGCAGGGTCAGCACGATCAATGCATTCATGACCTTGCGGCGCGGGAAGGGCGAGACGAAGGTTGCCGTCTTGCGGTTGCCCTGTGCGGCGCGCAGGCGGCTGTACCAGCCGCCGACCTGCCACAGCACGATGATGCCGATCAGCGATCCGACGGCGAACCACGAGATGCTGGTCTGGCCGAACGGCACGACGATGAAGGCAGCCAGCAGCGGCCCCATCGACTGGCCGAAATTGCCGCCGACCTGGAACAGTGACTGCGCAAGGCCGAAGCGGCCGCCCGACGCAAAGCGGGCGATGCGCGAGGATTCCGGATGGAAGATCGCCGAGCCGATGCCGATCAGCGAGGCGCCGATCAGCAGCAGCGAATAGTGCCCGGCATAGGCGAGCACGACCAGGCCGATCAGCGACGACGCCATGCCGTAGGGCAGCGAATAGGGCATTGGCCGCTTGTCGGTGACCATGCCGATCACCGGTTGCAGCAGCGACGCGGTCACCTGGAAGGTGAAGGTCAGGAGGCCGATCTGCCAGAAGTCCAGGCCGTAATTCTCTTTCAGCAAGGGATAGATGGCCGATAGCAGCGACTGCATGATGTCGTTGATGCAGTGGCAGAAGCTCACCGCCAGGATGACGGTGAAGGCCGTCGCCTGGGCTGAAGCGTGACTGACGGTCGCTGGTGGCGCGACGCTGGCGGCTGTCGTAGCGGTCAAGGTAGGCTCCGTGGTCTTTTTGGCGGGCACGCCCGCACGCAACTCTGGCGGACGCTCCTGCAGACCGCACTAGGACGGTTGCCTTATAAGCCGCTTGCGGCGCGACTTCTTTCGTGGTTTGGTCCAATAGTTTCGCAAGTGGGCCATACCCGATGCCGCACGGCAGGGAAATCTTTCACGCGGGCAATGCCAACCTCGAGCAATTGCACGAGCGCCGCTGGCTGTGGCTGGAGCAAGCAGTCGGGCCGGCGGTGGCGCTGCCGACCGAATATCCCGATGGCTATCATGTGCCGCAACACCGCCACAGCCGCAACCAGCTGCTGCACGCGCTGGTCGGCGTCGTGTTGGTGACGACTAGGCATGGGCGCTGGATGGTGCCGCCCGATCATGCGATGTGGATTCCGGCCGGCACCGAGCATTCGGTCGAGATGCTGGGCGATGTCTCGATGCGTTCGGTCTATGTCATGCCGCAGGCTATTCCGGGGCTGCCGGAAGGCTTGCGGGTGGTCGGCGTCACCGACCTGATGCACAGCCTGATCGTGGAGTCCGAGAAGCTGCCGCAAGGCGGCGTGCTGGAAGGGCGTGGCGGGCTGATCATGAATCTCCTGCTGCATGAAATCCCTACCTTGCCGGAACGGCCGCTCGGCCTACCTTTCCCGTCCGATCCCAGGCTGGCGGCACTCTGCCGGCGCTTCGTGGCGGCACCTTCGCCGCATGCGACGATCGACGAATGGGCGGACGCCGCCGGTATGAGCCGCCGCTCCTTCACACGCGCCTTCCACCGCCAGACCGGCCTGTCGCTGTCGACGTGGCGTCAGCAGGCCTGCCTGTTTGCAGCCCTGCCGCGGCTGGCCGACGGCGAGCCGATCACCAGGGTGGCGCTCGATCTCGGCTATGACAGCGTGCCGGCCTTCATCACCATGTTCAAGCGCATGCTGGGCGCGTCGCCGCGCGGCTACATGCGCGGTGCGCGCGACAACGGCGAAGGCATACGTCGGCCAAGCGCTTCGCTTCGACTGGAAAGTCCATGATTTCGGCATGATGCGCGGCCCTTCAGCCCGCGACCGCCTCGGGCTGGCTGGTGCGGATGACCTCCTCGCCATGCGAGGCGGAAGCCGGCGCCCGGCCACGGCTGTGTTGGCGTGGCGAACAGCCCATCACCCGCTTGAAGGCGGTGCTAAAGGCGCTTTCGGATTCGTAGCCGAGCGACAGTGCAATGACGGAAACAGGATCGCTAGAACTCGCCAGCCTGTCGCCGGCCAAGAGCATGCGCCAGCGCGTCAGGTAGTCTATGGGGGAAGCGCCGACCATCGCCTTGAATTTCAGGGCAAAGGTCGACCGCGACATGCCGGCGCGTTCGCCCAGCGCCTGCAATGTCCAGCCATGCGACGGGTCTTCGTGCATGGCGCCGATCGCCGCGCCGATCTGTTTGTCGGCCAGCGCAAACAGCCAGCCGACGCCGCCCCGCAAGCCCTCCGCCATATGCAGGCGCAAGGCCTCGATCAGGATCATGTGGGCGAGATGCTCGACGATGAGAAAGCCACCCGGCCGCCGCTCGCGCAATTCCTGCATCATTCGCTCCACCGGCCAGCGCAGCGCCGAATGATCGGAGTCGCTGCGAATGTGGACGATCGGCGGCAACATCCGCAACAGGATGCCGGCGTGGTCCCCGGATAGGGCAAAGCGGCTGCTGACGAGAAGGAAATCGCCGCCGCCATTATGCGAGGTGACGCCACCGGTGCGGGCTGGGGAAAAGATGGTGCGGGCATCGACCGACGACAGGTCCATGTCGCTGGCAAGGCGGAAAGGACGCCCGCGCGGCAGCAGGAAACAGTCGCCCGTCTCAAGCCGCACCGCATCGGCGACGCCGTCCACGGACAGCCAGCATCGGCCGGACACCACGGCACCGCATTTGATGGCGGCCTGCTGGTCGGGGAACTGGATCGACCAGTCGCCACCGGCCTCCAGCCCGGCGGACAGGTAATTGCGCGGCTTCAGCAGCGACAGCACATCTGAGAGCGGATCCATGAGCATTCCGGACGATTGCGAAGATAATACGGACTTTACAGCATAGATCGTATTTCCTCAATTCCGTATCTCCTCGGCAACGGGCTGCCAGTGCGGCCCTCGACCAAACAAAGGAGAAATCGCGATGCGTGTATTTGTCAGCGGTGCCACCGGTTTTGTCGGTTCGGCGGTTGTGCGGGAGCTCATTGGAGCGGGCCATCAGGTGCTTGGCCTCGCCCGTTCGGATGCAGGTGCGAGGTCGATTGTCGCTGCGGGCGCCGAGGCGCATCGCGGCGATATCGAGGACCTGGAGAGCCTGCGCAGTGGAGCGGCCCTTTCGGATGGCGTCATCCACACCGCCTTCAACCATGACTTCTCGAAATTCGCGGCGAATTGCGAGGCGGACCGGCGCGCCATCGAGACGCTCGGGGCGGAACTCGAAGGCTCCGAGCGGCCCTTGCTCGTCACCTCCGGCCTGGCGCTGCTGACGCCGGCCGGCAGCATGGCGAGCGAGGGCGACGCGCCTGTTCCCCCATCCGCTTCCTATCCCCGTGCCTCGGAAGTGACGGCCGAAGCGCTGGCGGCGCGCGGCGTGCGCGCCTCGGCGGTGCGTCTTTCGCCCTCGGTCCACGGCGACGGCGATCATGGCTTCGTACCGATGCTGATCGGCATCGCGCGTCAAAAAGGCGTTTCGGCCTATATTGGCGACGGGACGAACCGCTGGCCTGCAGTGCACCGGCTGGACGCCGCCAGGCTCTTCAGGCTGGCACTCGAGAAGGGGACCGGGGGAGCCAGGTATCACGGCGTTGCCGACCAGGGTGTACCGACGCGCGAGATCGCCGAGATCATCGGCCACCGGCTGAAGCTGCCTGTGGTCTCCAAAACCCGCGAGGAAGCAGCCGACCATTTCGGCTTCCTCGGCCACTTCTTCGGCATGGATTGGCCGGCTTCCAGCGAGCGGACCAGGCAGGCGCTTGGATGGCAGCCGATGCAGCCGGGGTTGATCGCCGATCTCGACGGCCCGAGCTATTTCGAAGGTTGAGGCTGTTTCGGGCCGGGCCTAGTCGAACAGGCTCGACACCGATTCCTCGGTCGCCGTGCGCGAGATGGCCTCGCCCATCAGGTCGGCGATCGAGATGACGCGGATGTTGGGAGCGTCAAGCACGCCTTGGGTCGGCTGGATGGAATCGGTGATCACCAGTTCCTGCAGCTTCGAGCCGCTGATGCGGGCGACGGCGCCGCCCGACAGGACACCGTGGGTGATGTAGGCGGTGACGCTGGTGGCGCCGTTGGCCAGCAGCGCATCGGCGGCATTGCACAGCGTGCCGCCGGAATCGACGATGTCGTCGATCAGCAGGCAATCCTTGCCGGCAACGGCGCCGATGATGTTCATCACTTCCGATTCGCCCGGACGCTCGCGGCGCTTGTCGACGATGGCCAGCTGCGCGTCGAAGCGCTTGGCCAGCGCACGGGCGCGCACCACGCCGCCGATATCGGGCGACACCACCACGACATTGCCGAGCTGCTTGTACTTCGCCTTCACGTCGCGGGCCATGACCGGCACCGAAAACAGATTGTCAGTCGGGATGTCGAAAAAGCCCTGGATCTGGCCGGCATGCAGGTCGAGCGTCAGAACACGGTCGACGCCGGCGCGGGTGATCATGTTGGCGACCAGCTTGGCCGAGATCGGCGTGCGGCCGGAGGCGCGGCGGTCCTGCCTGGCGTAGCCGAAATAGGGAATCACCGCCGTGATGCGCTTGGCCGACGAGCGCATGAAGGCATCGATCATGATGAGCAGTTCCATCAGGTGATCGTTGGTCGGGAACGAGGTCGACTGCAGGATGAAGACATCCTCGCCGCGCACATTTTCCTGGATTTCGACGAAGATTTCCTGGTCGGCGAAGCGCCTGACACTGGCCTTGCCCAGCGGGATGTTGAGATAGCGGGCGACCGCTTCGGCCAGCACCCTGTTGGAATTGCCCGCGAAGAGTTTCATACACCGTTCCTGGTGGAGGATGGAGAGATCAGACAGACTCTCCTGCACCTTTTAACCGGGCTTTTAGCGGCCCGCGCCGGTATTGCAAGCGCCGAGATCGGGAATCCGCCGGCTAATCTCAAGAAAGCCTCGCGCCATCGCCAGCGGGCAACACCTCAGCCCGCCTTGCCGCCAAGCCAGGCGGCGAACTGGTCGATGGTCTGGTCGGCGATTGCCTGCATTGTCGCCGGTGAGACCCCTTTCCAGCTGTCGCCGCCCCCACTGTTGCCGGAATTGACCGAAGCCGACTTCTGCTGGCCGTTGATGCGGTGCAGCCGGTTGCCGGCCGGGTCGTAGACGTCCCAGACATAGATGACGGTGGTGTCCTTGCCTTCCGATATCGCCGAGAAATAACCCTTGAGCACATGGGTCGCGGTCTGGTCGGTGCTGCCGGCAAGCGTGATGCCACGTTGCCTGGCGCGTGTCTGCAATTCCGCGGTCAGCGGCGTGGCGGCCTCCACTGAAGCACCGACGATCGGCGCGATCTGCAGGCGGGTCTTCGACAGGATGGCAGCGCTTTGGGCTGGCGAGATCGGCGCGGTGGTTGAGGGATTGCCCGCAATGGCGGGGTCGGCGGGCGACGGGGCGGGGACGGCGCTGCCCTGGGTGCTTGGCGTCGACGGCGTCGAGGTCCCCGGCGGGGTGATGGCGGAGGGTTCGAGGACGTCCTTTGCGTTGGTGCAGGCGGCAAGAGCCAATGCCACAAGCAATGACACGGTCGTCACATGCGATCGTCTCATTTGCCTTCTAACTCCTTGGCGAAGAACGCCTCCCATTGTGGATTCACTGTACGATCAAGTCGAGATCATGGCGGGACAGCGGCTTCGGCTGGGATTCGGTGGTCAGATATGTGCGGCCAAGCGTCATCGCGGTCTCGGTGTCGGAATCCATGATGATCATGTGGGCGAACAGCGTCATGTTCGGCGCAACCGGCTCGGGGTTGCCCTGGTAGAACATCGGCATGTCCATCCAGGACGGCGTGAAGCGGGCGCCGACCGAATAGCCGCAAGCGTTCAGCCGGTGCTTGGTCAGGCCGTGCGCCTC
This sequence comes from Mesorhizobium sp. P2_A12, assembly GCF_056405075.1. NCBI lineage: Bacteria > Pseudomonadati > Pseudomonadota > Alphaproteobacteria > Hyphomicrobiales > Phyllobacteriaceae > Mesorhizobium > Mesorhizobium sp. P2_A12. The sequence goes on along the minus strand of NZ_JBFUCU010000014.1, from coordinate 22,259 downwards.
CATGGTGCGGGCATGGGCATCGAAGACGTCGCCGAAGCTGTTGCCCGGCGCCATCGCCTTCTCGACGGCCAGAAGTGCCGCGCGGGCGGCGTCGAACAGCTCCTGATGGCGCTTCGAGACCTTGCCGGTGAGCACCGTGCGCATCATCGGCGCATGGTAGTGATTGAAGACGCCAGCCCATTCGAGCGTCAGCTGGTCGTTCTTGGTGAGCTTGCGGCGGCCGGACTTGTAGCGGCACAGCAGCGCATCGACGCCGGAGCCGATGATGAATTCGTTGGCCGGATAGTCGCCGCCACCGGCAAAGATCGCGCCCTGCATGGCCGCCAGGATCAGTGCTTCGTCGCCGCCCTGCTTGATCAGCGGCAAGGCCGCGTCGAGCGCGTCGTCGGAAAGGTTGGCGGCCTTCTCGGCCTTGGCGATTTCGGCCGGGCTCTTGAACAGGCGCAGCCGCCCGACGATGCCGGACGCGTCGGCGATCTGGCCAAAGGTCTGCAGCTGTTCGTCCAGCCGCCGGCCATTGTAGGCGGTCAGCCCGTGGGTGTCGTATTCGACGCCGATGCGGGCGCCGAGCAGGTCGAGTTCGTTGAGCAGATTGCGCAGGTCGACCGCCGGATTGGCCCCATTGCGATCGGTCCACAGGACGATGTTGTCGATGATCGAGGTCTGGCGCGCCTGGCGCAGGTCGGCCGAGCGGGTCAACAGCACCATCGAACCGTCGGCCTTCACCACCAGGCACTGGAAGAAGCAGAAGCCAAACGTGTCGTAGCCGGTCAGCCAGTACATGCTTTCCTGGGCGAACAGCAGGATGGCGTCGAGCTTCTTCTCGGCCAACTCGATCATCAGCCGGTCGCGCCGCGCGTCAAATTCCGAACGTTCAAAATGCAGCGCCATTATTGCTTCTCCAAAACGATTGCCGAAACCTGCCGGCCGTAATCGGGCTCCTTGCGGTGCGTGGTGCGCCGGTAGGAGTAAAACAGATCTTCCTCGGCATAAGTGCAGCGGCCGAGGCCCTCGGCCGTCACGCCGGCCTTCGCCAGCCGGTCGACTGTATAGCGATTGAGGTCGAACATCGCATGGCCGGCGTTGGCGGAGGACGCGAAATAGCGGATGTTTTCAGCGTCGGCCTCTACGAAACGGGCGACGAATTCCGGCCCGACCTCATAGTTTTCGGGGCCGATCGAAGGGCCAAGCACGGCGACGATGTTTTCGCGGCTGGCGCCGAGGTTTTCCATGGCAAGGATGGTGTTTTCGAGCACGCCGGTGAAGGCGCCTTTCCAGCCGGCATGCGCGGCGCCAATGATGCGCGCCTGCGCATCGGCGAACAGCACTGGGCCGCAATCGGCGGTCGAGGCACCGATGGCGATGCCCGGCCGGTCGGTGACGATGGCGTCGGCCTTGGGCCGCTCGCCGGCAAAGGGCTCGCGCACGATGATGACATCGGGCGAATGCACCTGCCAGGCGGTCAGCAAATGGCTCGCCGGCACGCCCATCCAGGCGGCGACACGGCTGCGGTTCTCGGCGACCAGCGCCTGGTCGTCATTCGATCCAGTGCCGATGTTGAGGCCCTGGTAGATGCCGCTGGAAACACCGCCGACGCGGGTGAAATAGCCGTGGCGGATGCCTTGCGCCTGCGCCTTGTCCAGCAGGGGCGACCGAACGGGATCCGGTTTGGTCTGATTCAGCATGCGGGCGTTGTTGTCCGTGTGGGCGGTTTCGTCAAGAAGAAGTGCTTTTCGACAAGAAGGCGGGGCAGAGTTCGGCTGGCGGTCCGAACGCAGCTTGCCGGACGGGAGATTGGGAGAGGCGGCAGTGAAAAGTCAATCCGCCGTGGCAAAGGGCCGGACGGCCATGTCGCGCGGCAGCACGGCAAGCACCTTGAACAGCTCGCCCATGGCTTGCGCGCCGGCGAGGCGTTCGACGTCGTCGGCGATCTTGTCGCGCGCCGTCTGGTCGGCATCGGCGCCGAGCCGGCCGGCACGCTCGAGAATGCCCATGCCGAGCAGGAAGCCGCCTTGCGTCGACAGATGGGCGTCGAGCCCATGCGCGCGGACGGTTGCGGCAAGAGCGGCGAAATCGACATGGGTCGTCAGGTCAGCCTCGCCGGGATTGGCCAGCACATCTTCGTGATCGTGCCTGCGCAGAGCCTGCAGGGTATCGCCGACACCTGGCCTGAGGTGGCCATAGTCGATGAACAGGCCGGCGCCGCCATGCCTGGATATGCGTTCGGCAATGGCCGCCATCAGGGCCGCCCGTGCCGGCGCGACTTCGACGATCGCGCCTTGCGGCGCGTCGGTGGCGTCGTCAGGCAGCAGCGTCGGGTCGACCGAGCCGGCGCCGGCGAAGAAGCGCAGCTCACTGGTCTCGTCCAGACCGACCACGCGTTCGCGCCAGCCGGCGCCGGCGCGGACGAACTGGCGGATGGGCACGGCATCGAACAATTCGTTGCCGACGATGAACAGCGGCTGTTGCGGCAGCGTGTCGATGGTTTCGTGCCAATCGATCGCGAAGGGCTTGGTGCCGAGCGTCTGTTTCTGGACTTCGGTCAGGCGTGGGCTGGTCTCGATCATGGCGAAGGCGGCGCCATTGGCCAGATCAGGATCAAGCCGCGACAGCGTGCGCAGCATGTCCTTCATCAGCGTGCCGCGGCCAGGACCGATCTCAGCGACGGTGGCCGGCAGCAGCCGGCCGCTCGCCAGCCAGGCCTGGTAGAGCCAGATGGCGACGAGTTCGCCGAACATCTGGCTGATCTCGGGCGCGGTGATGAAGTCGCCGGCCGCGCCAAAGGGTTCGCGCGTCGTGTAGTAGCCGTCCACGGGGTCGAACAGGCACAGCGCCATATATTCGTTGACGGGAAGCGGCCCCAACGCCTCGATCAGGCCGACGATGCGGGTCTTCAGCCGTGTCATGCCGGCTGCGGTTGTGGCACCGGCTTGGCGGTCACCATCGCCCAGATCCCGACCAGCACCATCGGCGACGACAGGATCATGCCCATGGTCAGCCAGTTGGTGCCGAGGAGATAGCCGAGCTGCTGGTCCGGCTCGCGGAAGAACTCGACGAAGATGCGCGACAGGCCGTAGCCGCAGATGAAGGCGCCGCCGACGAAGCGCGGCGTCTTCAGCTTGAGACGCGAATGGGTGAGGATGCGCAGGACGAGGAACAGCACCACGCCCTCCAGCAAGGCCTCATAGAGCTGGCTCGGATGGCGGGCAAACGGCCCGCCATTGGGGAACTCGATCGCCCACGGCACGTCGGTGGGGCGCCCCCACAGCTCGGAATTGATGAAATTGGCGACGCGCACCAGGCCAAGGCCAACCGGCACGCCGGCCGCCACCACGTCGAACAGCGACCATGTGCGGATGCCGCGCTTGATGGAAAACAGCGTCATGGCGAGGATGACGCCGAGCAGGCCGCCATGGAACGACATGCCGCCCTGCCAGACTGCGAAGATGTCGAGCGGATGGGCGATGTAGCGCGGCAGGTCGTAGAACAGCACGTAGCCGGTGCGGCCGCCCAGCACGACACCGATGGCCGCCCAGACAATGAAGTCGTCGAGATCCTCCGGTTTCATCGGCAGGACGCCGTTCGGCCACAGCCTCGCATTGGCGGCGAGGCGCTTGGCGTACCACCAGGCGAACAGGATGCCGACGATGTAGCCGACGCCGTACCAATGCACCGCCAGCGGCCCGATCTGGATGAGGATCGGGTTGATGTTGGGGAAGGGCAGGGAGGCCAGCGGCAGCAGGAAATAATCGTTCAACGGGGAACTCTCGGTTGCGATCGCGTTTGGGCGCGGACCATGCGGCAGGGTTTTGGCAGGGTCAAGGCAAGGCGGACGTGTCCGACTTGATGCCGCAGCAGGGCGCAACATGCTTGCATTCCAAGTGCAGCGCTACTAACTCAAATAACGGTAAGCGAGGATTTGCCATGTCGACCGGACCGAATCGCATTCTCGATGAATTCGCCAAGCTGATGACCGATGCCGCTGGGGCCGCCCAAGGCGTGCGCCGTGAGGTCGAGACCGCCTTCAAGGGTCAGGCCGAGCGCATCCTCAACACCATGGACGTGGTGCAGCGCGAAGAGTTCGAAGCGGCGCGCGAGATGGCGGCCAAGGCGCGGGAAGAAAACACCCGCCTTGCCGAGCGTATCGAGGCGCTCGAGGCGAAGCTTGCCGAATTGTCCGGACAGGCCGCACCAGCGGCGGCGGCAAAGCCCCGCGCAAAAAAATAATCATTAAACTTTTCCACATAGCCCGATCCTGAAAAGCGCTTTGCCGTGAATCGCTTAACGGCGTTGCATGAATCTTTGTGACAGCGGCTTTCCACATGCGAATGACGCAGTGCGAAAAATTGGGCTGTTCACGCGACTCCCGATCAATAGACTGAATTTGTTGCATGATTCGGAGCAGGGTCATGTGGCCGGGCGGTGGGGTCCGGTCTGGGGGTCTTTGCGTCGAGAAGTCCTGGCCGTCCGAGTTCTAGACAAGATTGTTCGTTGTGTGTGCCCTCCCGCGGAGCGTGTGGCGGCGCTCCTCAGAACGACAGGAAGCATTCCATGGAACTTCTCGAACTCGAATTCTCCCGCGAAATCCATCCGGTGGATGTTATCGAGCAGGTGGCCCACAACAACGACTGGTCCTTTGAGCGGGCCGGCGATGACGAGATTTCGATCTCGGTTGCCGGCAGCTGGACCGACTATCACGTCTCCTTCTCGTGGATGGAGGATTTCGAGGCGCTGCACCTGGCCTGCGCCTTCGACATCAAGGTGCCGGAGGCCCGTGCACTGGAAGTGATGCGGCTGCTGTCGCTCATCAACGAACAGATGCTGTTCGGCCATTTCGACCTCTGGGAGCAGGAAGGCGCGATCATGTTCCGCCAGTCGCTGCTCCTGGCCGGCGGTGTCGAGCCGTCGAGCCAGCAGGTCGAAGTGCTGCTGTCTTCGGCGCTGGAAGCCTGCGAATGCTATTTCCAGGCCTTCCAGTTCGTCGTCTGGTCGGGAACCTCGGCCAAGGACGCGCTGGCCGGCGTGCTGTTCGAGACCTACGGCAACGCTTAGATCATGCTCTAGAGCGACGGCAACGCAGACAAGACAGAGATGAGTTCGAGCAGCGAGCGCAAGTCCGAGATCAGTTTTGCCGACTTCGATCGTGTCGACGTCCGCGCCGGCACGATCGTCGAGGCCGAGCCGTTTCCCGAAGCGCGCAAGCCGGCATTCAAGCTGAAGATCGATTTCGGCGCCGACATCGGCATCAAGAAATCCTCGGCCCAGATCACCAAATACTATACGCCAGAGACGCTGATCGGCCGGCAGGTGTTCGCGGTGGTCAATTTCCCGCCACGCCAGATCGGCCCGTTCATGTCGGAAGTGCTGACGCTCGGCTTTCCCGACGAGGAGGGTGCCGTGGTGCTCGGCGCGATCGAGCGCAGGGTGCCGGATGGCGGGCGGCTCTTTTAGGACGTGCTGATATTCAGGTGAGGCCGGCTTGCGAACGGCGGTCTCCAGCGCTTCCGGTGCTCACGCACCCAAACGGGTCTCGGAGCCCGCCATTCTCAGCTTGGCCTGATCTGAATCTCGACACATCCTGAGGCCACGATACTTCTCAGGCAGCCAGTTTCCGCGGCATGCCCAGCGCTTCCTCGACCGTGTCGAGAAACAGTTCGGCGCAGGCTTTCCAGCTGTAGCGCATGGCGCGTTCGCGCGCCTGGGCGCGGTCGACGTTGAGGGCGGCGAGCGCTGCCTCGCGCAGGTCGGTCGACACCGCGCCGCCAAAACCGTCGCCGACGATGTCGATCGGACCGGTCACCGGATAGGCGGCGACAGGAGTGCCGCTGGCCAGCGCCTCGATGATGACATTGCCGAACGTGTCGGTGCGGCTGGGGAAGACGAAGACGTCGGCCGAGGCGTAGATCTCTGCCAGTTCGTCATTGGGACGATGGCCGAGGAAATGCGCTTGCGGGTATTTCGCCTTCAGCTTGGCCAGTTCCGGACCCTCGCCGACGATCACCTTGCTGCCGGGAAGATCGAGGTCGAGAAAGGCCGAGAGGTTCTTTTCGATGGCGACGCGGCCGACGCAGAGGAAGATCGGACCGGGAAAGCCGAGATCCTTCTTCTTGTCCGGCCGGAAATGGTCGGTGTCGACGCCACGTGTCCAGGGGCGCAGCTTGTTGAAGCCACGCGAGGCTAGATCGTCGGCGAGCGACTGCGTGGCGACCAGCGTGCCCTGGCCGGAATTGTGGAAATCGCGCAGCCAGCGATAGGCCCAGCTTTCAGGCACCGGCAGGCGGGCGCTCAGATATTCGGGAAAGCGGGTGTGATAGCTGGTGGTGAACGGCCGGCCGGCATTGCGGCAATAGCGCCGCGCCATGATGCCAAGCGGTCCCTCGGTGACGATGTGGATGTGGTCCGCCTTGCCGGCTTCGATCAGGCGCGCAACATGGCCGGGCGTGGTCAGCGCCAGCCGGATGTCGGGGTAGGTCGGCAAGGGCAGCGTGCGAAAGATGTTGGGTGTCAGGAAATCCACCGCGACATCGAAGGATTTCAGCGTCTCGGTCAGCCGTTCCAGCGTGTGGACGACGCCATTGACCTGTGGGCGCCAGGCGTCGGTGACCATCAATATGCGCATGGCGGCCCTTTGCTCGAAAGGTCGACGGTTGCCTTGAGACGATGCCGGAACGGCGACCAGCCTTCGGCTCTCGCTTCGCTCCAGCGCACCCGGGCGGGCACGGGATCGAAGTGAGGCGGCAAGGCCGAATCAATTGAGGTCGCACGCTTCATGCGCGCTCTTCACCATGGTTTCATGACGGGCGGATGAAGCAGTCGTTGAGCTAAGCATGATATCTCGATAAACAGTTTCCGTTTGTCTGAGAAAACCGGTTTCCACTTTTCGGAATCATGCTCTGATCAGGCCGGAACCTTGATGACGGCGCGCAGGCCGCCGAGCGGGCTGTCGTCGAGAGTGATGTCGCCGCCATGGCTGCGTGCGATATCGCGGGCAATCGACAGGCCGAGCCCCGTGCCGCTGGCATCGAGGTTGCGAGCTTCGTCGAGCCGCACGAAGGGCTTGAAGACGTCTTCGCGCCTGTCGAGCGGGATACCAGGGCCATCGTCGTCGATGGTGACCAGCAGCGAGCCGCGGCCATGGTTGGCGTTGACCTCCACCGTCCTGGCATAGCGGAAGGCGTTGCCGATGACGTTGGACAGCAGCCGGGCAAAGGCGTTCGGCCGCACATGCACATCACGGTCGCCAACAAGCGTCGTCGACAGCTTGCGCTTGCGCAATCCGGCTTCCTCGTCAAGCTTCTGGAAATAGGCCTCGAGATCGAACCGCCCGGCATCCTCGGAAGCCTCGCCACGGGCAAAGGCGAGGTAGCCTTCGAGCATCGACTGCATATCGTCGATGTCCTGGTCGAGCGCCGCCTTGGTCTCGGCCTTGCCGCCGGCCAGCGCCAGTTGCAGCTTGAAGCGGGTGAGAATGGTTCGCAGGTCATGGCTGACCCCGGTCAGCATGGCGGTGCGTTGCTCGATTTGGCGTTCGATGCGCTCGCGCATCTGGATGAAGGCAAAGCCGGCGCGGCGAACCTCCTCGGCGCCGCGCGGCCGGAAATCGCGCGGCATCGGCCGGCCCTTGCCGAAGCTTTCGGCCGCCTCGGCGAGCGTCAGGATGGGCCGGATCTGGTTGCGCAGGAAGGGGATGGCGATCATCAACAGCACCAGCGAGGTGCCGACCATCCAGATCAAGAAGATGTGGGTGTTCGAGGCATAGGCCTGGCTGCGGCGCACGAAGACGCGCAGCACCTTGCCCTCAAGCTGGACGCGCACCTCGACGATGTTGGAATTGCCGACCGTGTCGATCCAGAACGGGCGGTTGATCTGGCGGGTGATTTCGGCCGAAAGAACATCGTCGAGGATCGAGAAGAAGGGCTTGGGCCCGGGTGCGGGCAGCGGGTCGGGCGGCAAGAGGTCGACCTTCAACTGCATGCGGTCCTGGGCGATCCGGATGATGTTGGCGTAGTCGGCGTCGTGCGGATAGGTTTCGATCATGTCGATGATGGCGGCGATGTCGCGTACGGTGGCCTGCGACAGACGCTGCGTCACGGTTGCCCAATGGCGTTCCATGAAGACGAAGGCGACGACCGATTGCAGCAGGATCATCGGCGCGATGACGATGATCAGCGAGCGGGCATAGAGCCGCTTCGGCATATACAGCGAAACGAGGCGCCAGAACCGGTTCCAGGCACGCGGCACCGCCTTGAGCGTGCGCGCGGCGCGTGCGCTCAAGCCGTTATTGCCCGGCTGTTGCAGTTCCGTGGTTGCCATTCGCTCTTTTCGTTTGCCCGCAACCGTTCGACCGGCCGCAGGCGGCATTCTATTCCACGCTGAGCCGTTCTGGAACAGCCGTGGTAATTCAAGTGGTTAGGTTGTCAAATCGCGGGTTCTTTGTCATTGATAACATTGGTTTTATTCCCAAATTGTCAAACTTGTTGGTCTCCCGTGGAGAGCACTCTGCGGCCCATTTGCCGAAGAAATTTTGGATGCCGAAGCTCATATAGGCCATTACCTCGAACTCAAAGGACTGAGGCGCATTTCGGGACGGTTTCCTTTCGACAGCACGTGCGTGCAAGCGCGGATCTGAGACGCGGACGATCATAGAGTGCGATCGGCGAGCGAGAGCCAGCTACGAGCGAAAGCAGACTAGGTGATTGGCCGCTTTGCGCCGCATGTCGGCCATTGCGGTGCAGTTTGGCTCCGCCCGAAAGCGGACTTAGGATTGGGCCACCCCGGTCGTTGACTCGAGGCAGATTAGGTTGGCCATAAGAAAGCGCAAGCGCGGGGACTAGTTTTTCAACTTCCGGTCCCGTTACTGGATTTGGAAACCGTGAGCCAACGGATCGCGGTCGTCGACGAAGATCGTATTGTGGCCGATGATCCGCGCCCAGCCGCCGACACTGGGCTTGATGCCTTTGAAAAGCCCTACGTCGGTCTCGGCCTCGACACGGCCCTCGAACACCGTGCCGATCAGGCTTTCCTGGCGGAAGCTGTCGCCGACCTTCAGTCGTCCCTTACCGTCGAGTTGCGCCATGCGGGCCGACGTCCCGGTGCCGCCCGGCGATCGGTCGATCGCCTTGTCGCCGTAAAACACCGCTCCGCGGCCGTCGGCGTTGCTGCTTGAGGGCCCGTCGCACCAGATGGCTTGGTCCACGCCGCGTATCCTTTCGTCTTCGGGATGGACTGGATCGCAGACAGGTTTGAGCGCTTCGCGCAGATCGCGGCTGAGGTCGACGATGTCGCTTGCCGACATGCCGTCGAGGCCCGGCCATGACTCCTGCGGCTCGACGACGGCGTAATAGTTGCCGCCATAGGCGATGTCGACGACGAGCCGGCCGAGATCGGGTACATCGACGGCGACGTCCGCGGCATGCAGATAGCTGGCAACGTTGAACATCCGCACGGAGTCCACGAACTCGCCGGGCTTTTCGTATTCGATATCAACCCTGCCAGCCGGAGTTTCGATCGACAGCCTGCCGGGAATCCGAGGCGTTACCAGGCCTTCCTCGATCGCCGCAGTCACGAGGCCCATCGTGCCGGCGCCGCACATCGGCAGACAACCGCTGACTTCGATGAAGATTACCGCGAGATCACAGTCCTCACGGTATGCCGGATAGATGATCGCGCCCGACATGATGTCGTGCCCGCGCGGCTCGAACATCAGCGCCTGCCGGATCCAGTCATGATTGCGTACGAAGAGATCACGTCGCTCGGCGATCGGGATATGAGGTAGCAGGGGACCGCCTCCGGCGACCAGGCGCACCGGGTTGCCGCAGGTGTGGGAATCAATGCAGAAGAAACTGCGGCGCATGGTATTTCCTTTGCGGTTCAGGCGGGCTTCGCCGCGCCTGGCGCCTGGCTGTGCTGCAGCACGCCCCTGGAGACTCTGTCGAGGAGGATGGCAACGGCGACGATCGACAGTCCAGCCCTGAGACCGAGGCCCATTTCCATCCGCGTCAATCCCCGCGTCACCTCGGCTCCGAGACCTCCAGCCCCGACGAGCCCGGCCAGGACGACCATGGCAAGCGACAGCAGGATGCACTGGTTCAGACCGACCAGGAGTGTCGGGGTGGCCGAGGGAATCTCGATCTTGAACAGGATCGACCGCGGCGAGGCGCCGGTGGCCTGCCCGAGCTCCAGCAGGTCTTTCGGCACCTGGTTGAAGGCGAGCGTTGTCAGGCGCAGCATCGGCGGTATGCCGTAGACGATCGTGGCGATGATCGCCGGAACGCGGCCGAGGCTGAAGATCATCACGGCGGGAATGAGATAGACCCATGGCGGCACTGTCTGCATGATGTCCAGAACGGGTCGGATCGCGGCCTCGAACTTGCGGTAGCGTGATGCTAGAACGCCAAGCGGGAAGGCGACCGCCACGGAAATGATCACCGCCACCGTCACCAGCGCCAGCGTCTGCATCGACGCGGTCCAGAAACCCGCGAGCAGGCAGAACGTGAGCGCGATGGCCGTCACCACCGAGACTCTGACGCCGACGAAGAACGCAGCGAGAAGGACAGCCACGACGATCGTCGCGTAGGGCGGCGGGTAAAGCAGGGCGGTTTCGATGGCGCCCAGCACCGCCTCGATCAGCTTGGTCACGGCGTCGAAGAACGGATGGAAGTTCTTGTTCAGCCAATCAACGGCAGGGGCGAGGTAAGCGCCCGGCGAAAACTGGAGCAGATCAGGATTCATCATGCGTCTCCCTTGGCGCGGCGCGCCACGCTCTGCGTGAGCCTGTCGAGCACCATGGTCAGGATGACGATCGCGATAGCGGCGTTGATCGACGTGGCGATGTCGAGCGTGCGCACCGCCGAATAGATCGTCTCTCCCAGGCCGCCAGACCCGACGATACCTGCAATGACAACCATGCCGAATGCCATCATCAGGCATTGGTTGATCCCGGCCATGATGCTTGGGATGGCGAAAGGGAGCCTGATCTTGATAAACATCTGCCAGGGTGTCAGGCCGCTTGCCTGGCCAAGCTCTATGAATTCGTGCGGCGTCATCCTGATGCCCAGAGAGGTGAGCCGGATGGCGGGAGGCATCGCGACGATGAAGGTTGCGACGAGTGCTGTCGCAGCCCCGTAGCCGAGCAGCGCGATCGCCGGAAGAAGATAGATGTAGGGCGGCATGGTCTGGATCAGGTCGAGTATCGGCTCGAGAAAGCGGTCAAACGCCCTGACGAAGCCAGCCACGATTCCAATGGGGATGCCGAAAAGAAGAGCGAGGATCGTGGCAGTGATCACCAGGGCCAATGTGCTCATGGTTTCGCTCCAAAGCCCCATGACCGCGCAGAAGATCATAGCAAGCCCCGCCAGGATGCCCGCGAAGGCGTTGATCAAGCGCCATCCAAGCAGGGCTGCAATGATCGCGATCACGTAAAACGGTGCGAGCTGAAGAAGCCAGAGGACGCCGTCATAGGTGCCTTCGAGCACGGCCCTGACAGAGTCAAACAGCCACTCGCCGTTGTCGCTGATCCAGCCAAGTGCATTGTCCGTCCAGCTGTCAAAAGTATCCGTGATGGTCGAGATGTCCATTTCGCTTCTCCCGAGCCTAGGCGGCGGTTGGCGTGCCGGCGACGCCCCGGAGCAAGCCACGAATGGTCACGACACCGATGACGGCTCCGTTCTCGACGACCGATATCGCGTCGCGATCGGACTGCATGGTGAGATCGATGAGCGCGGCGATATCGGCCTCTGGCGAGGTGCGAAGAAGCGCGTTCACATCACACTGCGGCTGCGAGCTCTTGAACTCTGCCACGGGTCGCATGACGGAGTGTGCCTTGACCAGGTGGATCCTGGATATTCCCGCTACGAAATCTGAGACGTAGTCGTCGGCGGGCCTGGTTACGATCTCCTCCGCCGTTCCGACCTGGACAATGACACCGTCCTTCATGATGGCGATGCGGTCGCCGATGCGGATGGCTTCCTCAAGATCATGGGTGATGAAAACGGCGGACTTGCCCAGCGACTTCGTCAGCTGTCGGAATTCGTCCTGCAACTGGCGCCGGATGAGCGGATCGAGGGCGCTGAACGGCTCGTCCATGAGGATGATCTCCGGGTCTGCCGCCAACGCCCGGGCGAGACCGACACGCTGCTGCATGCCGCCGGACAGTTCTTTCGGATAGCGCGAGGTCCAGTCGCCAAGTCCAACTTTTTCGAGGGCCGCGCGGGCGGTCCTGTTGCGGTCGTCTTTCGCGACGCCGCGTACCTCGAGACCGAAGCCGGCGTTCTCGAGAACCGTCCGGTTGGGGAGAAGCGCCACGCTTTGAAACACCATGCCGATGTTGCGGGAGCGCATTTCGCGCAGCTCCGCCGGATTGAGCTTCGCGATCTCCTTTCCTTTTACCGTGATCTTGCCCAGGCTTGGTTCGATCAGGCGGTTGAGGAGGCGGATCAGCGTCGACTTGCCGCTCCCCGACAGCCCCATGATGCAGAAGATCTCGCCGCGGCGGACCTGCAGGCTGGCGTCGGAGACGCCGACCACGCAGTCGAAGTCCTGCAGTACCTGTTTCTTGGACAGTCCATGTTCGGAGATGGCCTTGACCGCCGCCTGGGCGCGCGCGCCGAAGATCTTCCATACCGACTGGCAGTCGACCAGCACTTCGCTGGAGTCGTTCATCGCAGTGTTCATCGCGTTCCCCACGGGCCGGTTTGGCGGCGGCCTTATGTTTTCGTTGCTCCGGGACGGGCCGCCGATGTCGGCGACCCGCCGTTTCGACGACTACTGGGTCTTGATGTTCTCCCAGCGCTTCAGGAGGTCGGCATGGCTGTCGGTCCAGGCCTTGATGGCCTCGTCCATGGTCTTGCCCTCGTTGACGGCGGAGTTGATCGCAGTGATGTCGGCAAGCGGCACATAGACGCTGGCGATCACTTCGCGTGCATGCGGATTGTCAGCGGAGAAGCCCTTCTTGCCGATCCAGTAATAGCTCTGCGGCGGCGGGAAGATCGCCTTCGGGTCCTTGAGGAACTTGACGTCATATTTCTGCATCATCCAGGAGGGCTCCCAGATGGTGACGGCGATCCATTCCTTGCGGTCGACGGCCGACTTGAGCGCGGCGGTCATGGCTGCGGTGCTGCCCTCAACGAGCTGCAGTTTCAGGTCGTATGCCTTCACCGAGTTTGCCGTATCGCGCATGAGACCCGAACCAGGCTCGATGCCGACGATCTTGCCGCCGAACTTGTCGGCGTTGTCGTTCAGCTGGTCCATGGAGTCGATGGTCACGTATTTCGGCACCGCGACGCCCTGGAACAGGCCATGCGAAACCGGCGAGATCTTCTCCAGCTTCTTCTTGTTCTTGTCCCAGTAGTCCTGGGCGACGTAGTCCGTCTGCGAGGCAAGGATCTGGATGTCGCCCTTGGTCAGCGCGGCGTAGGCAATGCCCCACTCGGAAAAGTCCACCACCTTCACGGTGTAGCCGGAATCTTCGAGCACCTTCTTGGTAATGCCGGTGATGGGGGTGAGGTCCTCCCAGGACATCGTGCCCACGGTAATGGTCTTCTCCTCCGCCTGAGCGGACAGCATGGTCATACCGACCATCGCGGCAGCGCAGACCGCTTTCCACAACGTCTTCATTCTACTCTCCTTATTGTTGTTCCCATTCTCATTTGAAGACTTTGCAGTCGGGCTCAGTCCTCATATTGCGCGGCGAGGGCTCATCCCTCGCGGCCTGCACGCAATTCCTGCAATCGGATCACGGTGTTGACGCCGAGCCATGCGAGCGGCTCCGGGGGGAGCCTCGCGGGTTCCGGCTGATCCGAGAATTCGTCGAGCATGTCCGAGCGGGTATCTGTCGCCAGATCGGCAGCCATGACGCCCGCGAGCGTGCTTTTCACGGTCCCGAGGCCGTTCTCGCAGCACGCCGAGTAGAGGCCCTTTTCGATTTCGCCGAAGGCGGGCACATGGTTGCGGCTGAGGCAAAGCCGTCCGGCCCAGACGTGCTCGAACGCCACGTCCCTGAGGGCGGGAAACCTGGCGTCCAGCGAAGTCCGCTGCTCGGCGGCGATCCCGGCCAGGCGCTTCTCACCGACCTGGACGGCCCAGTCGTAAGTGAACCGGGTCCGGATCACGATCCGCGAGCTTCCATCGGAGCTAATCTTCCTGACGGTCGCGCCCATTGGATCGGCCGGAAGCAACGCCCACCTGTCCTTGCCCGTCGATCTTTCGGTGAAGGGCGCGGTCATCGATGCGTAAGTGAAGATGTGCATCAAGCGGCCGCGGAAATGACCGAAGTCCTCGATGTGGCCGTTGACGCCGAGGATGGCTTTCGGCGCGGTGATGCTGCCTCGATGCGATATGGCCTTCCACGCCCCGCCGACACGCTCAAGTCTGAGCACCGGCGAGTGCTCGAATATGTCGACCTTCGATGCCAGCCCGGCGGCAAAGCCGCGAATGTAGTCGGCGGGCTGGATCATCACCGCGCCTGGCGTGTAGAGACCTCCCAGATAGTAGGACGATCCGGTGATCTCCCTCATCTCAGCCGCATCCACAAAGCGGTGCTCCTCGCCGATGCTAGCGAGCGAGCGGCCATAATTTGCGTTGAGTTTTATCCCGCGCTCCGTCGCGGCAGCATTGATCTTGCCCGACGGATCGAAGGTCCACACCGACATGTCGTACTCGGCCGCAGCGTCGGCGGCGAAGGAGATCGCAAAACGGTTCTGGGCGATCTCCCTCTTTGTCGCGGCCTCGTCGGCGACGGAATACTCGCCCGACGAGATATTGTGCGGGACGTCGATCATGTAGCCGGAGTTCCGGCCCGCGGTGCCCTTGGCGATCTCTCCCGCATCCAGAAGGACTATCCTGTCGCCGGGCCGCAGCTGAGACAGCCGCCGCGCCGTGGAGAGGCCGGCGAAGCCTGCACCGATGATCAGCCAGTCGGCGGACACATCGCCGTCGAGCGTCCGGACGGGGAAGCAGCGTCTGCTGAGCGCCTCCCAGCCCGAGGTTCCGGATTCCGCCGGAAGCCGCTTGACGACGATTTCGTTCATCTGACGGTCTCGTCGACCGAACGATCCGAGACGTCGATCCAGACCGTCTTCAATTCGCAGTAGTTGTCATGCGCGAAGACCGACTTGTCGCGGCCGCCGAAGCCGGACTCCTTGTAGCCGCCGAACGGCGTCGTCGCGTCGCCCTCGCCAAAGCAATTCACGGTGACGACGCCGGCCCGGATTTCGCGCGCAAGCTTGATCGCCTTGCGCAGGCTGCCGGTGTAGACGGACGCGGTCAGGCCATATTTCGTGTCATTGGCGAGCGCCACGGCTTCGGCAAGCGAATTGAACGTCGTGACCGAAAGGATCGGTCCGAAAATCTCCTCCCGAAACAGGCGGCTTGCGGGCGTAACTCCGTCGACGACGGTCGGCTCGATATAGATGCCCTTGTGCGTGGCCCCGCCATGGGCGATGGCGAGCTTTTCGCCCTTCGCGTCGGCGAGGAAGGATTTCACCTTCTCGAAATGGGACTTGCTGACGAGCGCGCCGATGCGATTTTCCGGATCGAGCGGATCGCCCGTCTTCCATTCGCGCATGTAGGCGCCGATCCGCTGCAGCAACTCGTCCTTGATGCTGGCGTGGACGATGAGCCGTGACGTTGCCGAGCAGTTCTCGCCCATGTTCCAGAACGCGCCGTTGACCACCTGTTCGGCGACGAGGTCGAGATCTTCGGCATCCTCCAGAACCACCGCCGGGTTCTTGCCCCCGCATTCGAGGACGACGCGCTTGAGATTGGAGTCCGCTGCGTAGTGCAGGAAACGGCGACCTGTCGGCGTCGATCCGGTGAATGCCACCATGTCGACGTCCATGTGCATGCCGATCGGTTCGCCGACCTCCTTGCCGCCGCCCGTTACAACATTGAAGACGCCCGCCGGAATACCTGCATCATGTGCCAGCTCGGCGACACGGAGCGTGGTCAGCGTCGTCTCTTGGGCGGGTTTCACAATCACCGAGCATCCCGCGGCAAGCGCCGGACCGATTTTCCAGGCCAGCATCAGCAGCGGAAAATTCCACGGCAGGACGCAGCCGACGACGCCGACCGGCTCGCGCACGACCATGGTCAGCGCGTTCGAACCCGCGGGAGCGACGTTGTCATAGAGCTTGTCGATCAGTTCGGCATGCCAACGGATGGTATGGATCGTATCTGGAACATCCACGGTCTGGCATTCGCGGACCGGCTTGCCGCTGTCGAGGCTCTCCATGACCGCAAGCTCGTGGCGGTTGTCCTCCATGAGCTTGGCGAACTTGATCAGCACGGCCTTGCGCTCGCCGGGCGAGCGGAGATGCCAGCGTCCGTCGTCGAAGGCTTGCCTGGCCTTGGCCACGGCGAAATCAACATCGGCAGCATCGCACGCCGCGATCTCGGCAAGCGTCTCGCCCGTCGCTGGGTTGGTCGTCTTGAATGTCTTGCCCGAATTCGCCGGACGGAACGCCCCGTCAATGAAGGCATTGGTTGGAAATTGAAGGCCTGCGGCAATCGCCTTGTATTCGGCGGCGGTCAAAGGTTCATGCATGGTTTGCTCCCGACGTGATCTGGGCGACCGTGCGCTTCAAGGTGGCGACGACGGTCTGGAGACCCCGCTTTTCTTCCGAGTTGAGAGGGCGCAGCGGCGCCCGCACAGGGCCGGCCTTGAGGCCGATCAGCTCACAGCCATGCTTGATCGACTGCACGAACTTCCCGCATTCGAGGAAATCCATGAGCGGCAGCATCGCCGTCATGATGGCGCGGCCCTTGTCGAAATTCCTTTCGAGGACGCAGGCTTCGTAGAGAGCGACATGCTCGCGCGGCAGAAAATTGGAGCCGGCGCAGACCCAGCTCCTGGCACCCCATGCAAAGAATTCGAGAGCTTGGTCGTCCCAGCCGCAGGAGAGCGCGATATTGGGGAACTTCCGCGCCAGCAGATGGACGTTGCCCATCTCCCCGGAGCTCTCCTTGATGGCGACGACGTTGCGGGATTTGCCGACGCGGGAGAAATAGTCCTCTCGCATCGTCACGCCCATGCGGGCCGGATAGTTGTAGAGCATGATCGGAAGGTTCGCCGCACGGTCGACTGTGAGGGCGTGAACCGCATTCTCACGTTCGGTCGGCAGAGCGTATGGAGGCGACGACACGAGGATAGCGTCAGCGCCGATCTCCTTTGCCGCCTTGGCATATTCGACCGAGTCTTCGGTCCTGGTAGCGCCCGTTCCAATGATGAGCGGAAGCCGGGTGCCAATCACTTCCTTGGCATAGGCGGCGAGATCGAAGCGCTCCTGGGCGCTCTGCGCGTAGTATTCGCCCGTCGAACCGCCGACGATGATACCGTGCACCCCGGCTTCGATGAGTGACTCAAGGACTGCCCCGAAGCCGGAGCGATCAATTTGCCCATCGGGCTCAAGCGGCGTCACCGCGGGTGTGTAGATACCCTCGAATTTCAAGTCATTCCTCCGTCGATGGAGTGGCCGTTGCGAACGAATGCGCCTTTCAAGACGCGCGAGGCCGTCTGCGAACTTCTCACGCGAGAATTCTCAGTGCCCCGAACCCGTCGATCGCATTTGATGGCTTGGAAAATTGCACACGGTCGCGAGGGAGTCAATGGATTGTATTATCTGCGTACACAATTTTTATATTTTGATAACACACCGCCTGTTCGCGAAGGCGAGCGAGGGACCGCTTGGGTTCGGCTGAGTATGTCCGCGACTATCCGATTGATGGGCAGACGGCCCAAGTACACGGCGCTTTTCGAGCCCGTCTTGGACGGGCCTCTTAGGGGATTTGAGCAAAAAGGGGTGTGATCCCAACCTCGGAGGTTAGGTGCTAATCCTGATTTTCGCCCGGTCGCTTACCGCGATGCGGTCAAGAATCGCCAACGAGGGCATCCGCCTTTAATCCTTGGGGCGCGATAAACATCTCCATGTTTTCGCGCGACAGTTCCCAGTGCTCGAACACAAGGTCGACAACGGCGTCCTCTTCGTGAGCGCCGATAGCAGAGATGAAGCCGTCATGGTGTTCGACTGCTATCTGGAGCCGCTTGCGCATGTCAGCGTTGCGCGGGCGGAAGAAGGTGTGACCGATACGGGCGTGATCTATCAGCAGCCTGCCGAGACTTGGCTGAAGATAGGCATTGCCGGACATCTCGCCGATGATCTCGTGAAATCTGTTGTTCTCGAGCACCATGGAAAGGGCGTCGCTGGACATACTTGCCTTGCGGAAACGCTCCTGTGTGTCCTTCAGATCCGAAAGCTGCGAGGGCTTGAAATTCTGGACGGCCAATCGGCCGATGGCGGCGTAGATCATGGGCGCGACTAAGAAAAAATGCCGAAGTGTCGAATGGTTCATCGGGACAACCCGGGCTCCCCTGTTCGCGCGAATTTCGATGTATCCTTCGCCCTCCAATCTGCGGAAGATTTCCCTGACCGGGGTCCGCGACAGGCCGTAGCGCTCGCTTAGCGCCACCTCATCCAGATCCTCGTCGGGATCAAGTTCCATAGTCAGGATGCGACGCTTCAGATCGTCGTAGAGACTGCCCTTGCTGCCCTTCATTGCGCACCTTCGGAATGATTCTGATAGTCAGTGACATCTTGTACAGCAGGAAGAATCGCACGCGCTGGTATGCGAGTCAACGGATTGTATTTTCTTGGTACACAATATATAGACCGATCATCGGTGGCTCGACCGTCAGGAGGGAGACAGACGAATTCGTCCCACTGTCGATCGAGCAATGCCCAAGGACAGCCCGGGAAAATGGCTAAGAGCTTTGCGTTTCTCCTGGTTCGCGATTTCACTCTGTCGCCGCTCTCGCTCTTCATTGACACGCTGCGCCTGGCTGGCGATGAGGGCGACCGGAGCCGCAGGGTCGAATTCGACTGGCAGATCGTTGGCGAACGCGGCCTGCCGATCAGGGCGAGCTGCGGCGTCGAATTGCTTCCGACGAAGGAGATCGGCAATCCGGAGGACTTTGACAACGTCGTCGTGGTCGGCGGCTTGCTCGACACCAACCGTGCCCTCAGTTCAGAGAAAGAGGCATTCCTTTTGCGGGCCGCCGAGAAGGGAGTGCCTCTTACCGCGCTTTGCACGGGAAGTTTCGTGCTTGCCCGTTACGGCTTGCTGGATGGCTATAGCGCCGCCGTCAGCTGGTTCCACATCAAGGATTTTCGGACTGAGTTCCCTGACGTGAACGCGCATGCCGACAGTCTGTTTTCCGTCGACCGTGGCCGCTCGACTTGCGCCGGAGGCACGGGCGCGGCTGACCTTGCCGGCTATTTCGTGTCGCAATTCATCGGTCAGAAAGCAGCGGAAAAAGCCGCCAAGATCCTTGTCCTTGATCGCATTCGAAACATCAGGGACGTGCAGCCCGTCGGGGATCTGTTTCCCGAAGCGTCGAGCCGCGCGGTGAAGCGGGCCCTGCTGTTGATGGAAAGCAATCTCCAGGAGAAAGTCTCGATCACCGAGATCGCAGGCCGGTTGAATTGTTCCAGGCGCCAGCTTAAGCGTCTTTTCGGGACTGAATTGGGCGTCAGTCCGATGGCGGCGTATCTCGCGCTGCGCGTGCATTATGCGAAGTCGCTGCTGGAGGACAGCGACTTGCAGATAGGGGAAATCGCGTACCGATGCGGTTTCGAAAATGCCGGGCATTTCAGCCGGGTATTCCGTCAGCATACCGGTATGACACCTACCCACCTCAGGCATCCAACCCGATCCTCAGGCGGCTCTACCAATGCGTGACGTGAGTTCGTGCCGGATTGAGCTGCGCCAACGTCCGATTTCTGCTCGAGACGCCCGAAACCCGACATGCCGCTTCCGGCCAATTTCGGTCGTTCAAACATGGCCGCTTTGGCGCCAAACGAAATGCACACTCCTACGAGATAAGAGGCCATCAAATAACGGCTTGTCGATTTATACACACGGCCGATATTCATCCCGGCTCGCCGCTGCGTTCGTGGCGACGCGAAACTTCGATTTTTTGCCGAATTGGTCGGAGACGCCAGCAGCAGAGCGTTTGTCTCAATAGTCGATACCTGCCTTGAAGAGTGCTCGATGCGCTTGTCAGCGCTGGCGATCTTTATGACGGCGATGGACGTTGATGACGACGGCGCGCTTTCTGGCATTGCAGATCGGCCTGGCATCAGGGTTTTCAAGGTCCGCGGCAATCACGACGCGCTGTCGCGCGCTTTCTAGCCGACGGGCAGTCGAATGTCTCCAACGCGCTGTCAAATGGCGCCCGGTTCCAGTTCTACCTAGTCCTGCGATTTGCCGGGTACCACAAGTTTGCATACCCTCAATTCCATTCCTTGCCGATGACACAGTGGAAACCTTCGACCATATCCGGTCTGAGGAGGTCTTCCGATTGTTTGTCGAGATGGGAAGTGCCGGTCAGGTGATTTATCCGAGGCATCACCAGCCCCAATGCGAGATCGCTAAGGCCATTGTACTTAGCGTAACAATCCACCAGCCAGGATAACTGCTGCAGGTTGGTTAGGATTGAACTATCCGCACAGTAAGGTGGGTTCCATTATCGGATAGATATACTTTACATATATCCCGTCAGCGTCTCGCTATAAATAAATTATAACTTTGAGAAGCGAGATGAGTATGAATAACAAATCGGGTCGTCCAAATTCGAATACGGAAATTGCGAAATTCATAGATGGTCGCATAGATCATCTAAAAGGGAGGAAGAGCCAGAAAGACATCGCGGTCCAAGCTGGGTTCACCAATGTTAACGTCCTCTCAATGATGAAATCGGGCACTATTAAGATTCCGTTCGACCGCGTTCCCGGTCTCGCGAAAGCGCTGGAGTGCGACCCTGCGAGACTTTTCCTCCTGGCCCTCGAGCAATACTTTGAGAGCAGCGCGTTGGTCGCGATCAAGCAGATTTTAGGAACTGTAGTGAGTGAGAACGAGGTGTCTTGGATCGAAGTGCTTCGCAAAGCGTCCGACAACACTGATCCTCCCATAACCGCGAAGCGGGCAAAGATCTTGCGCGCGATATTCGGAAAGATCGGATCTTACCCGGGTCAATGACAGCTGCCGTGTGAGTAACCCAATGGTCGCAACGGTCGAACCTCGCCCACTGACGGTCGCTCCCACACGGTTGGTTGATGCTTCGGGAGAGGGGGATACGTGTCCGTGGCTATCGCATGCGAACAAATGCGAACCGTGGTGCCAATGATCACAGGTGCCACGGGCGAAACCCGATCACTGTGACCGATCGAGTTCGACCCTTTGTGGATCGTTCAGTCGCGGTCGTCGGACGAGGCGATCTGACCCGATGCGGACGATTGATCACTAGGAGCGTATCGTCCGCTTTGCTGCCAGAAGCTGTCACCGCTGCGGTAACCTGACTACATCATTTCCCTGGCATCTGGGTTAATATTGTGGCTGAGGGACCCGAATTCAGCCTTGGGAGGGCTGTGTGGACGTTGCCGCTTGGTTGCGAGGCCTCGGTCTCCAGCAATACGAGCAGGCATTTCGCGACAACGCGATCGACGCGGAAGTCCTGCCGGAACTGACCGATGCCGACCTCGAGAAGCTCGGTATGCTCCTCGGTCATCGCAAGCGATTCCGCAAGGCGGTAGTGGGGCCCGGGCCGTCGTCAAGCCATCCCGACGCGAACACCGACGACTTCGCGGCTCAGAGCCGCACCCGGGAGCTAAGCGCGGAGCGTCGACAGCTGACCGTCATGTTCGTGGATCTCGTCGGCTCGACGGCGCTGGCGACGCGTCTGGATCCCGAGGACCTGCGTGAGATCATCGGAGCGTATCACCGCTGTGTCGCCGATACGGTCGCCCACTTGGGCGGCTTTGTCGCCAAGTATATGGGCGACGGAGTTTTGGTGTATTTCGGCTACCCGCAGGCGCACGAGAACGCCGCCGAGCAGGCGGTGCGCGCTGGCCTTGCTCTCGTCGATGCCGTTAGGCGACTCCCAGGGCCCGAGCCATTGCGGGTTCGTATCGGCATCGGCACCGGACAGGTCGTCGTTGGCGATCTGATCACCGCCGGCGAAGGTCAAGAGCGCGGCGTCGTGGGCGAGACGCCGAACCTCGCCGCCCGCCTGCAAGCTCTTGCCGAACCCGGCGCAGTCGTGATCGGGCCGCAGACACGGCAGCTGGTCGGCAATCTTTTCGAATATCGCGATCTTGGCGCCGTCGAGGTGAAAGGCTTTCCGGAGCCGATCCATCCCTATCAAGTGTTTCGTGAGAGCGCTGTCGAAAGCCGGTTCGAGGCGCTGCATGGGACGGCGCCCACGCCGC
>NZ_JBFUCU010000013.1:0-138169 GCF_056405075.1 Mesorhizobium sp. P2_A12 | reverse complement strand
CTGCATGAGCAGAACGTCATCCTTTCGGTGGTGACCGCGCCGCAGCCGGTGGTGCCCGACAGCGAGCGGGTCAAGATGGAGACGGTCAACGAGCTGTTCATGCGGGTGACGCTGACCTTCGGCTACATGGAGCAGCCCAACATCCCGCGTGCGCTGGCGATCTGCCGCAAGCAGGGCTGGAAGTT
Source organism: Mesorhizobium sp. P2_A12 (assembly GCF_056405075.1). Taxonomy (NCBI): domain Bacteria; kingdom Pseudomonadati; phylum Pseudomonadota; class Alphaproteobacteria; order Hyphomicrobiales; family Phyllobacteriaceae; genus Mesorhizobium; species Mesorhizobium sp. P2_A12. The sequence goes on along the minus strand of NZ_JBFUCU010000013.1, from coordinate 137,984 downwards.
CGACATCATGACGACCTCGTTCTTCCTGTCGCGACGTTCGCTCAAGGCCTCGCCCAATTCCGGCATGCCGGTGTGGCAGGACCGGTTGTTCATTGGCCTGGCGCGCACGGCGGCCGACGCGACCGAATATTTCCAGATCCCGACCGGCCGTGTGGTAGAGATCGGTACGCAGGTAGCGATCTGACGGGCCCTTGCCGATGAACGGCTGAGGAGGCGGAAATGAGCGGCGAATTGGTGCTTGTTACCGGTGGCTCCGGCTTCCTCGGCGCGCATTGTATTCTCGAACTGCTGAAGGCCGGCTACCGCGTGCGCACGACCGTGCGCTCGGCCAAGCGCGAAGCCGATGTTCTGGCCATGCTCAAGGCCGGCGGGTCCGAGCCTGGAGCGGCGCTCTCGTTTGCCGTCGCCGATCTGATGGCCGACGCGGGCTGGCCGGATGCGGTGGCCGGTTGCGACTATGTGCTTCATGTCGCCTCGCCATTTCCGCCCGGCGTGCCGAAACACCAAGACGACCTGATCGTCCCGGCCCGTGAGGGCGCGCTCAGGGTGTTGCGCGCGGCACGGGATGCGAGGGTGAAGCGCGTCGTGCTGACCTCGTCCTTCGCGGCAATCGGCTATGGCAAGCTGCCGCCCGGCGGGCAGCCGTTCACCGAGGAGAGCTGGACCGATCCGACGGCCAAGGTCAGCGCCTATGTGAAATCGAAGACGCTCGCCGAACGCGCCGCCTGGGATTTCATTGCCGCGGAGGGTGGCAAACTGGAGCTCGCGGTCGTCAATCCGGTCGGTATCTTCGGGCCGGTGCTCGGCCCGGACCATTCGACCTCCACCGAATTTGTCCAGCGTATGTTGAACGGTGCCATGCCGGGGCTGCCGCGCCTGTCTTTCGGCGTTGTCGACGTGCGCGACGTGGCGGACCTGCATGTGTGCGCCATGACCAATCCAGCCGCCAGGGGCAAGCGATTCCTAGCGGTTGCCGGCGATTTCATGACCGTGCGAGAGATCGCGCAGACTTTGAAAACCCGGCTGGGCGATGCCGGGGCGCGCGTCTCGACGCGGGAACTACCCGATTGGCTGGTGCGCATCGTGGGCCTGTTCAACCCGGAAGTCGCACAGTTGGTGCCGGAACTGGGCAAGGTCAAGAATGCAACCAAAGCGAGGGCCGTGCGCCTGCTAAGCTGGGCGCCGCGATCACGCGAGGACGCGCTGGTTGCCACCGGCGAGAGCCTGATCCGGCTCGGTCTGCTCAAAAAGGCGAAGTAGCGCCGGAAGCCGGGGGGTCGGCTTCCGGGACCACTCACGGGCCGTCAGCCTGCCAAGGCGGCCTTGTTGGCCTCCAGGAACTGCTTCAGCGTTTTTGACTTCCGACCGGAAAGCGTCTCGACCGCATCCGTCACCATGGCGATGCGACCGGCGCGCGTGTTGGCGTCAAACGACACGATGATGCGGGCGAAGTCCTCGGGAATGCCGGCCGCCTTCACCCCTTCGGTCAGGGCCTCATCCGAAACCTGCACGACATCGAGCTGCTTGCCGGTGACCTCGCCTACCAGGGCGGCAATCTCGGCCGTGGTGTACGCATGCGGGCCGGTCAACGTGTAGGTCTTGCTTTCGTTCGAAACGTCAGCGAGACCAGCAGCGATCGCCGCTGCCATGTCATCGCGCGCGCCATGGGCGATGCGGCCTTCGCCAGCGGACGTATACCAGTGGCCCGACGCGATGGCCTGCGGGAGTGCCATGAACAGGTTCTCCTGGTACCAGCCGTTGCGGAAAATGGTGTAGGCAATGCCGCTTGCCTTGATCGCCTGCTCGGTGCCGTAGTGATCATTGGCAAACAGCACCGGCGAACCCGGCTCGGGGTTGGGCATCGAGGTGTAGAGAAGATGGCCAACGCCGGCCTTCTTCGCAGCGGCTACCGCCGTCTCATGCTGTTTCAGGCGCCGATCGTCCTTCAGATCTACTTCGCTGGTCGAGATGATCAGCACTTTGTCGACGCCCTGGAACGCGTTCTGCAGCGACGTGCTGTCGTTGAAGTCGGCGGCCCTGACGACAACGCCGCGCGCCGCCAGGTCGGCAAGGTTGGCCGGCGTGCGCGTCGTGGCGATGATCTGCGCCGCAGGGACGTTGAACGTGTCCAGCAGGTGGTTGATGACGCTGCGGCCGAGTTGGCCGGAAGCGCCAGTGACGAGAAGGGTTTTGCTCATTGGAGATCCTGGCATGGGTCGGAGAGGAGGGGCAAAAGGCGGTCTCAAAAAGAGACCAGCACTAAAATAGGAATTGACCCGTGGCCGTAAAGAAGGCAGTTTTTCGGGAGGTAGGCACAGCCAGGGAACCAGCCGTGGACAGCACGATCGTCAATCTGAGATCCAAGCTCGAGATCTACAAATCCATGAGCGATGGCGGCAACATTGCCGATTGCCCGGTCCGCGACGTGATCCAGGGTCTCAGCGGCAAATGGAGTTCGCTGTTGATGGGAGCCCTAGCCGAGCAGCCGTATCGCTTTGGCGAATTGCGCCGCCTGGTGCCCGATATTTCGCAGCGCATGCTGACCCAGACGCTCTACGATCTGCAGCGCGACGGCTATGTGCATCGCGAGGTGTTCCCGACCAAGCCGCCGAGCGTCGAGTACAGCCTGACCGACCTCGGACGGTCGATGTTCGGCGCCTTGCACCAGCTGATCCTGTGGGCCGAGCTCAACCATGATGCGGTGCGCGACGCACGCGCCGGTTTTGATGCTGCCCAAGGGTGAGCCGGCCCGTCAACTGGACTAAGCCAGGGGCTGCGGCTTGATTTAGTCCGCCCGCTGAAGGATTGTCCGGCCAGTTCGGCTTTGGGGGCATTGGCATTTCCTACGACATCGCGATTGCCGGGGCCGGCCCGGCGGGGCTTGCCATGGCGCTCTATCTCAAGCGCGCCGGGCACAAGGTCACCATCTTCGAGCGCTTCGAGGAGCCGAAGCCGGTCGGCTCCGGGCTGATCCTGCAGCCGACAGGGCTGACGGTGTTGGCTGATCTTGGCCTGCTCGACGACATTCTGGCGCTGGGCAGCCGCATCGACCGCCTGCATGGCGCCGATGCCGCCACCGGCCGCACCGTGCTCGATGTCCGCTATGATGCCCAGCGCGGCCACCGTTTCGGGCTGGCAGTGCATCGGGCGGCCCTGTTCGGCGTGCTCTTTCGCGCTGTGCAGCGCGAAGCGATCGCCATCGAGAGAGGTGTCGAGATCGAGACTCTGGAAATCGGCGAACGGGCAACGCTGATCTGTGGCAACGGCCGTAGGGCAGGACCATTCGACTTCGTCGTCGACGCCAGCGGCTCACGCTCGAAGCTGCGGCGGTGCGCGGGCGATGCAGGCGGGCCACGCCCACTCATCTATGGTGCGTTCTGGGCGTCGCTGCGCTGGCGCGGTGAAGGTTTCGACGAGCACGCGCTGCTGCAGCGCTACGACAAGGCCAGCGTGATGATCGGCGTGCTGCCGATTGGCCGGCCGGAGCCGGGTGTTGAAAAGATGGCGGCCTTCTTCTGGAGCCTGAAGCCGGCGGACGCCGATGAGGTGCGCGCCCGCGGCCTCGACGCCTGGAAGGAGAGGGTGGTTCGGCTGTGGCCCGAGAGCGCGGCGTACACCAGCCAGATCGAGGATTTCGACCAGCTTTCGCTGGCGCGCTACGGCCACCACACGATGAAGCGGCCGATCGGCCGTCGCCTGGCCGTCATCGGCGACGCGGCGCATTCGACCAGCCCGCAGCTCGGGCAAGGGGCGAACATGGCGCTGCTCGACGCAGCGGCGCTCAGCCATGCGCTGGCACGGAGGGACAGTGTCGAGGCGGCACTTGAGACCTACGCGAAGGCACGGCGTTGGCATGTGCGCGTCTTCCAGGCGCTGTCGCTGGCGTTCACGCCGCTCTACCAGTCGGATTCCGTGGCGCTGCCCTTCATCCGCGACAGGCTGGTGGCGACGGTGGCAAGAATCCCGCCGGCGCCGCAGTTCCTTGCCTCGATGGTGGCCGGCACGGTGATCGATCCGTTCAGGCGGATCGGACTCAAGGAAGCGCGATGGCCAGATCGTTCCGCTGAATGATCGTCGAGAGTTGCGACCCCTTCGCCTGGAGAAAGGCATGCAGGCGCTGCGGGTAGTCCGGCGCGACGGCGTTCCTGATCGAAGGGCGTTCCCTTAGCGCCTGGCGCCAGGCCCGGACGAACGGCTTGCCGTCCAGAATGCCGAAATCGCCGATCCGGTCGAACACATCGAGATATCTGAAAACAGGGCCATGGACGGCGTCGACGAGCGAGAAGCGCTCGCCGGCGAACCATGGTCCGTTCCGCTCGGTGTCCGCCAGCTCGGCCTCGAGACGATCGAACATCGACGATAGCGCGCTGGTTTCGGCGAGGAAGCCGGCCTCCGTCGAGGCCGAATAGAACCGGCCGATGGCGTTTAGGATTGCCGAGCCGAACTCGATCCAGGCGCGATGCCGGGCGCGGGCATAGGGATCGGCGGGGTGGAGGGGATTGGCCTGGGTCTCTTCGAGGAATTCGAGAATGACGGCGGATTCGAAGATCACCGTTTCCTCGCCACTTCGCTGCACACGCAGCAGCGGCACCTTGCCGAGCGGCGAGATCGCTCTGAACCAAGCCGGCTTGTTGGCGAGGTCGATATCGACGCGCTCGAACGGCACGCCCTTTTCGGCCAGCGAAATCGCCGCGCGCTGCACATAGGGGCAGAGAGGATGGCTGACGAGAATGAGCTTGTCGGTCATCTTACTCTCCCCAGACATAGTTCAACGCGCCGTCCTCGACGCGCGTCGACAGGAACATCAGGCGGGACTCCTTTGGCGCCGGACCATCGATGCGGTCGCCGCTTGCCAAGTCGAACGAGGCGCCGTGCCATTGGCAGACCAGTCTGCCGTCCTTGCAGTCGAGCGGCCCGCCAAAGTGCAGACAGACATTGGCGGCGGCGCGGATACGCTCGCCGCTGCGGTAGACATGGACCTCACGGCCGAAGAACGGGGCGATCAGGCTGCCCGTCTGCGGAATGTCGGCGACCTTGCAGATTTCATGTTTCATAACGCGTCCTTCAAAGTTAATGCAGTTGCATCAAGATAGATGCATCTGCATTAACCGTCAAGCTTGATGCAATTGCATCTATCCCCTATGGTGGGCAATGACTGAGAAAGCCATGCCTTCGCCCGAAGCCATCACGGCCTGGGCCCGCCTGATGCGGGTTTCGCGCCAGCTCATGGAAAGTGCTGAAGACGCGCTGAAGGAGAGCGGCCTGCCGCCGCTCGCCTGGTACGACGTGCTGCACGAACTGGCCGAGGCGGGTGAGGGCGGGCTGCGGCCGTTCCAGCTGATCGAGCGTACTTTGTTTGCGCAATACAACATCTCGCGGCTGCTGGCCCGGCTCGAGGCTGACGGGCTCGTCGAGAAACTGCCGGTGGCCGATGACGGCCGAGGCCAGATCATCCGCATTTCGGCCAAGGGACGAGAGATGCGCCGCCAGATGTGGGCTGTCTATGGACGCTCGATCACCGAACTGGTCGGTACCAAACTCTCCGCGGATGAGCTGAACATGGTGTCGGCACTCCTGGGTCGATTGCGCCATCCGCCCGTTGTGGACTGACGATTTAGCGCGCCGGTCAGGCCGAATGACTGCCCCAGAGAAAGGCCAGTGTCGCCAGCACGCCAAGGGCTACGCGAACCAGGTGCAGATTGCCCCATTTGACGATCAGGGACCTGGCTTGCGGATTGCCGGCGCCTGCGTCCATCGCCTCCAGCACCCTGTTGGTCGGAATCATGGCGATCAGCGTCCAAGGCCAGGGCAGGATGATCAGCACCGCGCCGACCAGAAAGGCGAAACCGCCGGTTTGCCACCAGGCAATTAGGCCGAGAACGCAGGCGATAATGGCAATCGACGCCTGCATGGCGGCGCCCCGCTTGTAGGAAGGCTGCCATTCCTGCAGCAGCGCCTTGTCGTCGAGACGAAGCCGCGCCGGTTGCTCGGCGACACTGACGTAAATCGCGGCGCCAGAGAATACGGCGGCAACCGTCAAGGCCAACAATCCGATCAGCATCTTTGTTCCCCGCGCAGCCGGTCCGGCACGACGCCATGCGGATAGAAATAGGGCTTGCATGGATCGGGACAATACGCCATAGAAGAGGCGAACCGTAACGTACGGTACGGCTTGCCGGAAATAACCGGCCGGCCTTGCCTGCCGAGAGAAAAGCGTGTTGGACATCGTGCCCGAGATCGACACCAGCGAAGCGCTGACGGAGCGGCAGAAAGCCGTGCTCGACGCAGCGCTGCGGCTGCTCGTCGAGGAGGGCGATCAGCTGACCATGACCGCCGTGGCGCGTCGGGCAAGCTGCTCCAAGGAAACGCTCTACAAATGGTTCGGCGACCGTGACGGGCTGCTGACGGCAACGGTGCAGTGGCAGGCGTCCAAGGTGCGGGTGGCGCAAGTCGATGGCAAGGGGCTCGATCTTGTGTCGCTGACCGCAAGCCTCGAACGCTTCGCTTCCGACTGGCTGCAGGTCATTTCGAGCGACACTTCGATCGCGCTCAACCGGGTGGCGGTGAGCCATGCTGGTTCAGGCAAGGATAACCTTGGCGCCGTGGTGCTGGAGAATGGCCGCTTTGCCTTGGCTAAGCGGCTGAAGCCGGTGCTTGAGGCCGGACGACAGGCGGGACTGCTCGACTTTGCGGATGCCGAGACGGCGTTCCGCACCTTTTTTGGGCTGGTCGCCCGCGACGTGCAGATCCGTCTGCTGCTCGGCGACCGGCTGGAATTGACTGAGGCGGCGATCGGCGGCGATGCCGCGCGGGCGACGCAGCAGTTTCTCGCTCTTTTCAAGAGCAACAACCGGCCGCAAGGCCTCTGATTCATAAACCGGGAAGGAAGACAAAATGCGTGTCTATTACGATCGCGATGCCGATCTCAATCTGATCAAGGGCAAGAAGGTCGCCATCATCGGCTATGGCAGCCAGGGCAGGGCGCACGCGCTCAATCTCAAGGATTCGGGCGCCAAGGATATCGCCATCGGCCTCAAGGCCGGCTCGGCGACCGCCAAGAAGGTCGAGGCCGACGGTCTCAAGGTTATGAGCGTGGCGGACGCGGCCAAATGGGCCGACCTGATGATGATGGCGACGCCTGACGAGCTGCAGGCCGACATCTATCGCAACGAGATCGCGCCGAACATTCGTGACGGCGCGGCAATCGCCTTCGCGCACGGCCTCAACGTGCATTTCGGCCTGATCGAGCCGAAGGCCTCGGTCGACGTCGTCATGATCGCGCCGAAAGGCCCTGGCCACACGGTGCGCGGCGAATACCAGAAGGGCGGCGGCGTGCCGTGCCTGGTCGCGGTCAACCAGGACGCCTCGGGCAATGCGCTTGACCTGGCGCTGTCCTATGCCTGCGGCGTCGGCGGCGGCCGTTCGGGCATCATCGAGACCAATTTCCGCGAGGAGTGCGAGACCGACCTGTTCGGCGAGCAGGTCGTGCTGTGCGGCGGTCTGGTCGAGCTGATCCGCGCCGGCTTCGAGACGCTGGTGGAAGCCGGCTACGCGCCGGAAATGGCCTATTTCGAGTGCTTGCACGAGGTCAAGCTGATCGTCGACCTGATCTATGAAGGCGGCATTGCCAACATGAACTATTCGATCTCGAACACCGCCGAATGGGGCGAATATGTCTCGGGCCCGCGCATCATCACCGCCGAGACCAAGGCCGAGATGAAGCGCGTGCTGAAGGACATCCAGACCGGCAAGTTCACATCGGAATGGATGCAGGAATATCGCGCCGGCATGTCGCGCTTCAAGGGCATTCGCCGCAACAATGACAGCCACCAGATCGAGGAAGTCGGCGCCAAGCTGCGCGCGATGATGCCGTGGATTTCCAAGAACAAGCTGGTCGACAAGGCCAAGAACTAAGTTAAATCCACGTTCTTGCCTTTGCGCGTCCTCGGGCTTCGCCCTGCGGGCGCGCGGGGGATTTCCAAGAACAAGCTGGTCGACAAGGCCAAGAACTGAACCTTGCGCTCGAAGTCCTTGGGTTCGAAGAGCCGAAATGAAAAACGGCGCCACATGGCGCCGTTTTTCATTTCTGGGCTTCGCTACAGACTAGCTCGTCAATAGGGCGAGTAGCACTGCTGACGCGGACCGCCGTAGGGCTGGAACGTGTTGTCCCAGGCGCGATACGACCGGTAGCGGTTGTAGCACCATTGGACATGGGCGCTCGAAACCCGCTGGGCCCGGTAGGTGCGGTAGTAGCGGCGCGGCGGCGCGTCGTAATAATTGTAGTTGTTGTACATGCTGCCAATGCCGAGCCCAAGGCCGAGGCCCAGAAGGGCAGCAGCGCCGTCATCGTAGTAGCCGCCGCCGTGATAATGATGACGACCATGGCGCCAACGCCAGTTGTCTCCATTGTTCCAGTTTCCGCCGCCGCCGTTCCAGTGTCCGTGGCCACCGTTCCAGTGTCCGTTGCCGCCATTCCAGTTGCCATTCCAATTGCCGGACCGGCGCCATCTCCAATTGCCGCCATTGTTGCCACCCGCCCAGCCTTCGCGGACCACCATCGGCGCCGCAGTGCTGGCGGGGATCGACACGTCGGGCTGCATCATCGGCCCTGCAGCGGACGGCGCCGTGACGCCGGACAGGATACCGAGGGCTATCAGCCCGGATTTGACCGTGGAAGAAAAGAGCGAGTTCATTGCACTCTCCAAGAGATACAGGCCCCACGCCTACCTTAGGGGGCCTATTGTGGATGTTTGCATCTGAACGGCGGATGAACGGAAAGGTTCCGTCAACCATGGCGCGAGACGCATCAGGACCGATCGATCTCCGCTGGTGGTCCTGCGACCTTGTTTTCCGCCGCGCTTGCGGGCAAAGGTCATCACATGTCGCTGCGCCTCGCCACCTTCAATGTCGAGAACCTGATGAACAGGTTCGATTTTTCCGGCTATCGCAACCAGCTAAACGAGGATCGCACGCTGGCGCTGTTCGATATCCAGAGCGAGGCGGAATACAAGATGCTGGAGCAGGCGCGCGCCATCGCCCAGTCCGACGATACGCGCCAACTGACGGCGCTGGCGATCGCGGCCACCCGCGCCGACATCATCTGCATGCAGGAGGTCGACAACATCGAGGCGCTGAAGGCCTTCGAATATGGCTATCTGTTCAAGATGGTGGGGCAGGGCTACCGGCAGAAATACACCACATCGGGCAATGATTCGCGCGGCATCGACGTGGCTGTGATGATGCGCAACGAGACCGCGCAGGGCCAGGCGATCGAATTCGTGCGCATGACCAGCCATGCCTACGTCACCTACGAACAGTTCGGGCTGCACACGCCGGAGCTCGAGGCACTCGGCAACCAGGCCAATGAGCGCATCTTCCGGCGCGACTGCCTGGAAGTCGACGTGACCGTGGGCGGCGTGCCGCTGACGCTTTATCTGGTGCACTTCAAGTCGATGGGCTCGCCCCGCAACGGGCTCGACGGACGCGAAGCGACAATGCCGGTGCGCATCGCCGAGGCTCAAGCCGTGCGCCGGATCATCGAGGAGCGCTTCGGCAAGGACCACGCCGCCGACAAGCGCTGGGCGATCTGCGGCGACATGAATGATTACCGGCAACGCGTGAAGATCGCCGGCGACGCGATCGACGGCCACCGCTTCGAGGTGGTCAACGAGAACCAGTCCTGCATCAACGTGCTGACAGAAGGCGGCTTCTGCGAAAACGTCGTCGAGCGGCGGCCGGAGATGAACCGCTGGAGTTTCTACCACACGCGCGGACCGGAAGAACGGCATCTGTGCCAGCTCGACTACATCCTGTTGTCGAAAGGGCTCGCCGCCAGCAACGCGACGGCCGTTCCAGACATCATCCGCAACGGCCAGCCCTGGCGGACGATTTTCCCGCCCGGCCAGGAGGTTGACCGGTTTCCGCGCGCCGGCTGGGACAGGCCGAAGGCATCCGATCACTGTCCAGTGGCGATCACCTTGGACATGACCTAGGCTGTGTCGATATTCAGGTGATCCCGGCCTGCAACTGCGGTTTTCTGCGCTTCCGGTGCTCACGGACCTGAATGTCCGCTCCGCTCCGGTTCTCGAAACCCGCCGTTTTCGGCACGGCCTGACCTGAATCTCAACACACCTAGGAGCAAAATGAGTTTCGATCTGCCGCGCAATGTCATCCTGCCGGTCGATGCCGTCGACGTGCGGCTCGATCCCAGTCCGCACCCGTTCGCACTGGACAACGCGGAGGCCATCGTCGAGAACTGGCAGCGCGAGGTTGCAGCCAAGCCGGCGCTGTTCGACGGCACTGTGGTGCTGCTGTCGCAACTCACGTATCGCGACAGCCGTCTCGTGGGCCGCTGCCATGCGGTCAACTACTCCACCTTCATGCTTTGGCGTAAGCGGCGCGAGAATTCGGGCGCCGAACATGCCTATGCCCATGCCGTGCTGGTGGCCGGCGACAATGCGCTGGTGGCGATCCGCATGGGCTCGCACACGGTCAATGCCGGGCGCGTCTATTTCGCCGCCGGCTCGTTCGAGCCCATCGACTTTCGCGACGGCCAGGTCGACGTCGATTTCAACATGATCCGCGAGGTGCGCGAGGAGACCGGTCTGGATCTGTCGGACGCGCCACGCGGCAAGCGCTACCACGTCCTGTCGACGGCCAGCGGTACGGTGATCTTCCGCCGCTATCGCGAGACTGCTCCGGCCGACGAACTTGCCAGGCGAATCTCAGCCTTCGTCGCCACCGAGACCGAGCCGGAGATCGAGGGGCCGGTCATCATCCGTCACGCCGCCGACCTGCCGGACGGATTGGCGGCGCATATGAAGCCGCTGGTCGAGTGGCATTTTGCGGGCGTGGATTAACGACGCGTCTTGTCCTGCGCCGCCTTGCGATCGTTGCGGGCGGCGACGAAGAACAAGATAAAGCCGAGACCCAGCAAGCCGCCCATCGCCATTCCCATGGTCTGTCCGACGACTGCCTGGAAATCGGCGGTGACGCGATCGGGATAGGCCATGCCGAAGCGGGGCGAGATACCACCAGATGCCTGCAAGGACTGCTTCGATGATGACCATCGCCAGGATCAGTCGTGCCTTCTTGCTCATGCGTTGTTCGCCCCCGACCAGAGATATCTTGCTTTAGGGCCCGGGGATCGCCGAGTCGATCGAATCTGCATCGAAATGAGGTCGATTTGGAAGCGATCGCGGCGGGCACGCGTCACGCGCGGATCTCCTGTTGCATGCAGCCAATCCGTCTGCTAATACTGAACCACATGGTTCAGTATTTCCGGCTCCCTCTCGATGCCTCGTTCGCCGCGCTCTCGGACACCACCCGACGCGGCGTCCTGGAGCAGCTCGGACGTTCCGATGCTTCGATCACGGAGCTTGCCGAGAAGTTTCACATGACCCTCACGGGGATGAAGAAGCATGTCGGCGTCTTGGAGCAGGCGGGGCTCGTCACCACGGAGAAGGTCGGCCGTGTGCGGACCTGCAAGCTCGGCCTGCGCCGACTGGAGGAAGAGGCGGCATGGATCGAGAGGTACCGCCAGCTCTGGGACGCACGCTTCGACGAGTTGGACAAGGTTGTCGAGGAATTGAAACGGAAGGAGAAAGCCGATGGACGCTAGAAGAGAGAGTGAGCCAACCCCCATGAATAGCCGCACGACGATCGAACGGAAGTCCGAGCGAGAGCTCGTCGTTACGCGAACGTTCAATGGCCCGGCGCGCATCGTTTACGAGGCGTGGACCAAGCCCGAGCTGTTCATGCGGTGGTGGGCGCCGAAGTCGATGGGCATGTTCCTGCGTTCCTGCGAGATGGATGTTCGTACCGGTGGCACGTACCGTCTGGTGTTCGGCCACGATGCCTCAAACTCTGACGAGTTCTTCGGCAGGTATATCGAAGTGATACCGCACTCGCGCATCGTCTGGACCAATGACGAAGGTGGTGACGTTGGACCCGTCACCACGGTGACCTTCGAGGAAAAGGGCGGCAAGACGCTGCTGGTCCTGCACGAACTCTATCCCTCGAAGGAAGCTCTCGACGCTGCCGGGACCGGGGCGGCGGATGCGATGGGCGAGCAGTTCGAGCAACTGGACGAGCTTCTCGTTGCCCTGGGCGGGGGACGGTCATGAGGTTGTCCGCGCATGGAGTAGCGTTGATCGGACGGCGACAGCAAACATCCCAAGCTTGTGGATGGAGGTCCCCGTCGAGCTGGCCTCGGCTCACTCGTGCCGCAGCGCGTCGATCGGGTCGAGCCTGGCGCCGCGCAGCGCCGGGAAGAAGCCGAACACCACGCCGATCAGCGCCGAAAAACCGACAGCGAGCAGGATGACCGCCGGGCTTGGCGCAAAGGGGATGGTCAGTGCCACCGAGGCGAGGCCGGCCAGCGCCAGGCCGATCAGGATGCCGATGATGCCGCCAAGCAGCGACAGCACCGTCGCCTCGACCAGGAACTGGATGAGGATGTGCTTTTCATGCGCGCCGATGGCAAGCCGGATGCCGATCTCGCGTGTGCGCTCGGTGACCGAGACCAGCATGATGTTCATGATGCCGATGCCGCCGACCAGCAGGCTGACGCCGGCGACAGCGCCCAGCATGCCGGTCATGGTGGTGGTGGCGCTGGCCATGGCGTCGGCAATCTGGGTCATGTCGCGGATGGCGAAATCGCTCTCGCGGTCGGGGGTGACGCGCCTGATATCGCGCAAGATATCCTCGACGCGCGGCTGCAGTTCGCTGGTCGGTGTCGTGTCGTCGGCAGCGATGTAGATGTTGTCGATGTCGCGGTTACCGGCGATGCGGCGCTGATAGGCGTGCAGCGGCATCAGCACCACATTGTCCTGGTCCTGGCCGAAGCCGGTATAGCCCTTGGGCTCGAGCAGTCCGATGATCTTGCAGGAGGTGCGGTTGACGCGGATGATCTCACCTTCCGGGTCACCGGTGCCGAAGAATTGCTGGCGCACCGTCTCACCGATCAGGCAGACGCCGGTGCCGGAGCGGGTTTCGGAATCGCTGAACGGACGGCCGGACACCAGCTTCCAGTCGCGCGCATCGAGATAGGCGCTGTCGGTGCCGGTGACGCCCGATGTCAGGCTCTCGGTGCCGAAGATGACGCGGACCTGCTTTTGCGAGGCCGGCGAAATGGCGCGCGCGCCGGTCAGATGCGCGACCAGTGCCGCGAGGTCCTTTTCGGCCAGCGGACGGACCACCTGGTCGAGCCCGCCCGGACCGCCGGGCCCGGCCGGGCGGCCGGAGCGAACGACCAGCAGGTTGCTGCCGAGCTTTGAAATGTCGGCCTTGACCTTTTCGGTGGTGCCGGAGCCGATGGTGAGCATGGCAATGACAGCCGCAACGCCGATGACGATGCCGAGCAATGTCAGGAACGAGCGCAGCACGTTGCGGCGGATCGAGCGGAGCGAGAGGCGGACGGTTTCCCAGATCATGGTTTAGGCCACCTCGAGATTCTTGGAATCGGAAGCGACGTGGCCATCGAGGAAGCGAATGGTGCGCTCGGCATAGCCGGCGACGTCCGCCTCGTGCGTGACCATGGCGATGGTCAGGCCAAGCTCGGTGTTGAGCTGCGTCAGCAACTCCATGATCTCGTGCGTTCGGGCGGTGTCGAGATTGCCGGTCGGCTCATCGGCGACGAGCAGCGTCGGCCTCGTGACGATGGCGCGCGCGATCGCCACGCGCTGCTGCTGGCCACCGGAGAGTTCTGCCGGCGTGTGGTGCTCACGGCCGACCAGGCCGACCTGGGACAGCGCCTGCATGGCAAGGTCGCGACGCTCGCGGGCGGCGACGCCGCGATAGATCAGCGGCAGTTCGACATTTTCCGCCGCCGTGGTGCGGGCCAACAGATTGTAGCCCTGGAAGACGAAGCCGACATAGAGGTTGCGCAGCATGGCGCGGCGGTTGCGGTCGAGCCGGCCGGCGTCGATGCCCATGAAGGAATAGGTGCCGGCCGTCGGCGTGTCGAGGCAGCCGATGATGTTCATCGCCGTCGACTTGCCGGAGCCGGATGGGCCCATGATGGCGACGAATTCGCCGCGCCGGATGGCAAGGTCGACGCCGGCCAGCGCATGGACCTTGGCCTCGCCCTGGCCGTAGCTCTTCCAGACCTTGTCGAAGGTGATGAGGGCAGCACCGGCAGCCACGGCCTCAGCTCCGCTGCTGCGATGCGGTGATGACCTCAGCGCCTTCCTTGAGGCCCGAGGTGATCTCGGTCAGTTCGCCATCGGTTGAGCCGATCCTGACGTTGACCGGATGCGGCCGCCCATTCTCCAGCACATAGAGCGTGCGCGAGCCGTCAGTGGGCGTCGTCGCGGCTTGGCGCTGGCGGTTGCCGCCGGGGCGACCCATGCGGCCGGTGAACAGGTCGCTGAGGCTCCAGCCACGGGCCGCCTGCTGGGCCGGGCGATAACGGAAGGCGGTGGCGGGTACGGTGAGCACGTCCTTGGCCTGCCGTGTGACGACCGAAACGGTTGCGGTCATGCCGGGCCGCAGCAACAGCTCGTTGTTGTCGACCTCAAGCCGCGCATTGTAGGTGACGACGCCGTCGGTGGTGACCGAGGCATAGGAAATGTCGCGGATCTCGGCGTCGAACGGCCGGTCCGGGAAGGCATCGACGGTGAAACGGGCATGCTGGCCGGTCTTGACCGCGCCGATGTCGGCCTCGTCGACCGCCGCCACCAGCTCCATGTTTCTGAGATCGGCGGCGATGATGAACAGCACCGGCGCCTGCAGCGAGGAGGCGACCGTCTGGCCAGGGTCGACCGAGCGCGTCAGCACTATGCCGTCGATCGGTGCATAGATGGTGCTGTTGGCGAGGTCGGTCTGCTGTGATTTCAGATCGGCATTGGCGATGGCGAGATTGGCCTCGGCGCTGTCGAGTGCCGCCTTGGAGCGGTCGCGCGTCGCGGTCGCCGCCTCGAGCGATTGGTCGGTCGCCATGCCGCGATTGGTCAGCGAGGCCGCGCGGACAAGCGCCTTCTCATTCTCGGCGAGCGTCACCGTGGCGTCCTCGACATTGGCGGCCGCTCCCTTGGCGGATGCCTGCGCCCGCTCGATCTGGACCTGCAGCTTGGCGGTATCGAGGGCGGCCAGCACATCGCCCTTCTTGACCTGCTGGTTTTCCTCGACGGACACCGAACGGATGATGCCGGACAACTGGCTGGAAATGTCGACCTGGGTGAGCGGCTGCAGCGTGCCGGTCGCCGACACCGCGACGGTGAGATCGGCCTTGGCGGCCGGCACGGTGGTGTAGTCGATCTTGGCCGGCGAGCCGGCATACCACTGATAAAGGCCAAGCCCGGCGGCCAGCACAATCAGAGTCAGCAGTGCATAGAGCCAGCCACGCCGGCGCGTCTTGCGCAGACCCTGCGTGTCGAGCCCGAGCGCCGTCTCGATGGCGGAATCCGATTCCGTCTTTGGCAGATTGACAATCTGGTCCACGTCGGACCCCTATGATGCGCAATGTCCCTATCTGTGCACAGATCAGGCTGACTGGTTCAAATATCAAATTAAATTTCGCCCATGTTGGGATTGAGGCAGGCATGCAAACCCGGAATTACTTACTTTACGACGTGTTTACGACCGAGCGACTGGCCGGCAACCCGCTGGCCGTGGTGTTGGATTGCAAGGGTCTGGACACGGCCGCGATGCAGGCCATCGCGCGCGAGTTCAACCTGTCCGAAACGGTCTTCGTGCTGCCGCCGGACAATCCCAAGCACCGCAACCGCATCCGTATCTTCACCCCCGACTATGAAATGCCGTTCGCGGGCCATCCGACGGTGGGTTCGGCGATCGCGCTGGCCGAACTGGCGGGAGAGGGTGGCGCCGGCATCATCGTGCTGGAAGAAAACATCGGCCCGGTGCGTTGCGCCGTCAGCAAGCATGATGGCAACATTTTCGCCGAATTCGACCTGGCAAAGCTGCCGGAACCGTTGGGGCTCGAAGCCGATCCGGAGGCGATCGGTGCGGCCATTGGGCTGGCGCCGCACGAGATCGGCTTCGAGAATCACCGCGTCTCGTTCTGGTCGGCGGGCGTGCCCTATGTCACCATTCCGGTCGCCAATCTCGAGGCAGCGGGCCGAATCCGGCTGGACAACCAGGCGTGGTCGGAACTGGCGCCGCGTAAGAGCGAGTGGGCCTTCGCCAGCCCCTATGTCTATTGCCGCGAGACAGTGAACCACGAAAGCGCGTTCCATGTCCGCATGATCGTGCCGGGCACGCCGTCCTATGAGGATCCGGCGACCGGCTCGGCGGCGGCCGCCTTCGCCGGCGCCATCATGCATTTCGACGCGCCGACCGATGGTGTTTCGCAACTGTGGATCGAGCAGGGGCTGGAGATGCACCGGCCGTCGCGCATCCGCCTCGAACTGACCGTGCAAGGCGGAAAACTGGCCTCGGCGCGTATCGGCGGCAACGCGGTCAAGGTGGCGGAAGGCAGACTGTTCGTCTAACCGCAGACGGCTCGGTCGATTTGTCGGGAAATGATTCCGGCAGGGCTGGACAGGACCGATGGTGGCGGCTATATGCCCGCCAACGCCGGTTTTTGCCGGCCGAGTGGGTGCGTAGCTCAGTTGGTAGAGCAGCTGACTCTTAATCAGCGGGTCCACAGTTCAATCCTGTGCGCACCCACCAAATTCTTCAAAGACTTGGTGGAAAGACCTGAAAGCGAGACGCGTTGACGCGTCTCGGGCATGCGCCGGTTATGGTGCGGTCATCTCAAGACTGGCTTTGAACCTGGCCCTTATGGTGATTTGCCCGGCGGCGCCCTCAACATCATCCGGGCGTGGCATCAGGGCCTGCGATTGCCGCGCCGAAAAATGCGGTTCAGAAACCTGCCGAGCCGAAATGCGATGCCGTTGTCTGTACTTTGATGGCCATCGGCATCAATGCTGGCCTTGCCGCCTGAAAAATCACTGATGAGCCACCAGAAGAAAACCAGGAAAACCGCGAGAATCGCGGTGTCGATCGGGCCGTAACTTGAATATCCATTGCGCCGAAGCACAACTGCAAGCAGCACGGCGATAGTCACAGCAGCGGCAGCAGGATGAAGTTTTTTCATCCACCAGCCCTATTAGAGAATCGCTACGATAGAAAGATACCGCCCTTGCTGTGATGACTGTGGCTTGTCCGATCGATGCGAGACGTCGGCGTTTACTTCTCCGACACCCCAGCCTCGGCAAAACTTGCCATCCTGGCATGGCACTCCAGCGCCGAGCGGACGATGTTGACGGCGAGGCAGGCGCCGGAACCTTCGCCGAGCCGCATGCCGAGATCGAGCAGCGGCGGCAGGTCGAGCGCTTCGAGCAGGCCACGGTGACCGGATTCGGCTGAGACATGGGCGGCGATGGTGTGGGCGAGGCCGGTCGAGTGCAGCCTTGCCAGCGGGGCCGCGGCGGCGGTGCAGACGAAGCCGTCGAGCAGCACGGGTATGCCCAGATGGCGGGCGGCGAGGGTGGCGCCGAAGATGGCGGCGAGCTCGCGCCCGCCGAGCGCGGCGGCAACTGCCAGCGGATCGGCAAGGGCGGCGGCATGGCGCTTCAGGCCGGACTCGATGGCGACAACCTTGCGCTTGAGGCCGGCGTCATCGACGCCGGTGCCGCGACCGGTCCATTTTTCAGCACCGCCGCCGAACAGCGCTGCCGAAATGGCGGCTGCCGGCGTGGTGTTGCCGATGCCCATTTCGCCGAAGCAGACCAGATCGAGGTCCTTCGTCACCGCGTCATAGCCGGCCGACACGGCGGCGAGAAACGCATTCTCATCCATCGCCGGCCCTTGCGTGAAGTCGCCCGTGGGATGGTCGAGATCGAGCGGGATGACATCGAGGTCGGCGCCGGCGAGGCGGGCGAGCTGGTTGATGGCGGCACCGCCGCCGGCGAAGTTCGCCACCATCTGCACCGTGACTTCGGAAGGATAGGCCGACACCCCTTGCGCGGTGACACCGTGGTTGCCGGCGAAGACAAAGACCTTCACCCGGTCGAGTTTTGGCATATCGCGGCCCTGCCAGCGTGCCAGCCATGCTGCGATTGTTTCCAACCTGCCGAGGCTGCCTTGCGGCTTGGTCAGCGTGTCCTGGCGGCGGGCGACCGCATTTGCGGCGGCATCGCTGCCGGCGGGTAGATCGACGCAAGCGGCGCGCAGTTCATCGAGCGATTTGAAGGGCATGGGGGCAAAGTCTCCGAAAGGGAATCAGGCCAAAGGCGGAATCAGGAAAGAGCAACGGAAGCGACGAGTAGCACGGCGATTTCACTCAGTTGCTGCAAGGCGCCGAGCGTGTCACCGGTCTGGCCATCGATCTGGTTGAGGCAAACGGCGCGAAAGGCGGCAAACAGCAGGCCAAGCAGGATAAGCGCGACAATGGCGCCGCCGAGCCCGAGCAACAGCAGCGGTACCGCGCCAAGCACGGCACCGGCGATGGCGGTTTCGAACGAAACCGTGTCGGAATCGGCCGAGAGACCATCGGATCGGGCCGGCGGCAAAAGGTGCATGAAGACACCCAGCACGCCGCGCGAGGCGGCATGTGCGGCCACGAGGGCGAAGAGGGCCTGCGTGGGTTCGACGAATTCCTGCAGTGCGCTCCAGCGGATCAGCAGCGACAGAGTGAGTGCTGCCGCACCGTAGGCGCCGATGCGGCTGTCGCGCATGATGTCGAGTTTGCGGCCGCGCGATTTACCGCCACCGAAGCCGTCGGCGACATCGGAGAGCCCATCCTCATGCAGGCAGCCAGTGGTGAGCAGGGTTGCCGCAAGAGCAAGGGCCGCCGCCGGGCCCATGGCGAGGCCAAACCGTTCCGCCGTGGCAAAGACGATGGCGCCGATCAGGCCGACGACAAGGCCGGCGAACGGGGCGGCCCAGATCGCGGCGGCGAGGCTGCGGCCGCGAAAGTCGAAGACGGGCAGCGGCAGCCGGGTGAAGAAGACCAGGCAAAGCGCGATATCGCTGGGGATTTGCCGGGGCGAACGGCTGAAGTTCTGGAATTTGAGCCGGATTTCTTCCCAAAACCGGCTGCCATTTTTCGGGATCATGCTCTAGCCCCTCGCAATGGCGTGGAAGAAGGTGCCGCTGACATGGCCGCGCCGGTAACCCGAGGCGCCGATGGGGTTGCCTTGGCCGTCGGCGAGGTCGGCCAGCGCCTCGTCATTGCCGGTCGCGATCATCTGCGCGTAGTGGAATTCGTGGCCGCGGATCAGCGCGCCTTGCGCGCCCAGCGGACAATCGGCGCGCAGCCGCGCCTCGCGGTAACCGAGATTCATCTTCCGTTTGGCAAAGCTGGTGGAGTGACCGAGCAGGCCGAGCATTCCGTGCGTTTCGCCCGACGCGTCCTCCAGGGCTTCGCCGAGCACCATGAAGCCACCGCACTCGCCATGGACGGGCTTCGTCGCGGCGAACCTTGCCATTCCGGCGCGGAAATTCGTGGCGGCGGCGAGCTTGCCGGCATGGAGTTCGGGATAGCCGCCGGGCAGCCAGCAGACATCGCAGCCTTCGTCAGGTGCCTCGTCGGCGAGCGGCGAGAACGGGACGATCTCGGCGCCGGCCTTGCGCCAATAGGCCGCCACATGCGGATAGAGGAAGGTGAAAGCGGCATCTTCAGCCAGTGCAATGCGCTGCCCGGGCGGCGATAGCGCGTCATCGAAGCCGCCGGGCGCCGGGGTGAGGGGTGTCGCCAAGGCCATGATGGCATCGAGATCGAGTGACTTTTCCGCCATGTCGGCCAGCCGGTCGAGATGCGCCATCAGGTCGTCATATTCGCCGGCCTGGACGAGGCCGAGATGGCGCTCGGGAAGGTTCAGCGTCGGATCGCGCAGGATGGCGCCGACAACGGGCAGGCCGATCGCCTCGATGGCGTCGCCGGAGAGACGGCGGTGACGCTCGCTGCCCAGCCGGTTCAGCACGACACCGGCCATGCGCACATCCGGATCGTAAGTGGCAAACCCCTTGGCGACAGCGGCCGCCGTGGTCGACTGGCCGGAAACGTCGAGCACCAGCAGCACCGGCAAGCCGTAGAGGCGGGCGAGATCGGCCGCGGAGCCGGTGCGGCCCGGAGCCGCCGGGATGCCGTCGAACAGGCCCATGGCGCTTTCGAGGATGACGAGGTCGGTGTCATCAGCCGCTTGCGCAGCCAATGCGTTGAGCAGCGATGGTGGCATCGCCCAGCTGTCGAGATTGACGCCGGACAGACCGGTGGCTGCGGTGTGGAAGCCGGGATCGATATAGTCGGGGCCGGACTTGGCGCCGCGGACTTTCAAGCCCCGCCGGGTCAGCGCGCGCAGGACGCCGATGGTGACGCTGGTCTTGCCCGAGCCGGAGCGTGGCGCGCCGATGATGATGGCGCGGGCCGTCATGCTTCGCCCGCCAGTGCCGCGCGCATGGCGACGATGCCGCCAACGACGATCAGCGCCGGCGAGGTCAGCCCGGCGGCGGCGGCTTCCTCGGCAATGGTGGCGAGCGTGGCGACGACGGTCTGTTCCTGCGGCGTCGTCGCGGCAACGATCACTGCCGCCGGCGTCGACGGTGCCAGCCCTCCATCGAGCAATGCCGCGGCGATGAGGGGCAGATTGGCCATGCCCATATAGACCACGACGGGTTGGCCGGTGCGGGCGATTGCGCCCCAGTCGATATCGTCATCGGAACCCGCGGCATGGCCGGTAGCCAGGATCACCGCCTTATTGATGCCGCGCATGGTGGCAGGGATGCCGGTCGCGGCCAGCGCGCTCAGCCCCGATGTCAGGCCGGGCAGCACGCGGAACGGGATATGTTCCCGCGCCAGCGCCAAGGCTTCTTCACCGCCACGACCGAAAATATAGGGATCGCCGCCCTTCAGCCTGACGACGCGGCGACCTTCGCGCGCCAGCCGGACCAGCAGGGCGGTGATGTCGTCCTGCTTCATCGATGGTTTTCCGCCGCGCTTGCCGGCGAAGAAAAGGTCCGCGTTTGCGGCAACGGCGACGACATCGGAGGAGACCAGCGCATCGTAGACCAGCGCATCCGCCTCGGCCAAGGCCGCCAGCACTTCCAGGGTCAGGCAGCCGGGGTCGCCGGGGCCGGCGCCGGCCAGCCAGACATGGCCGGGCTCTAGCCGGCGCGGCTTGAAATTCAGCCGGGACAACGCCTGTTCCAGCGTGGCGTTCTCGCCCTTGTTCCTGGTGCTGCCGCTCACAATCCGTCCCGTCCGCGAAAACGCCGCTGGTAGTGGGCGTCGTATAATGAACTCTCGCCAAAGCCTTCCGCCGCCAGCGAACGGCCGACGAAGATGATCGCCGTGCGCTCCATCGGATCGGCAGCGAGTTGTGCCTCGATTGTTTCCAGCGTGCCAGTCAGCACGCGCTCGTCCGGCCAGGAGGCGCGGAAGACGATCGCCACAGGGCAATCCCCACCATAGTAAGGCATCAGCTCGGCGACGACGCGGTCAATGGCGTGGATGGCAAGGTGAATGGCGAGCGTGGCGCCGGTGCGGCCGAAACCAGCCAGCGTTTCTCCGGGCGGCATCTTTGAGGCGCGGCCTGAGATGCGGGTCAGCACCAGGCTTTGCGCGACTTCGGGAATGGTCAATTCGCGGCGAAGTGCTGCTGCGGCGGCGGCGAAGGAGGGGACGCCCGGTGTCAGCGTATAGGGAATGCCGTGCTTCTCCAGCCGCCGGATCTGCTCGGCGACGGCGCTCCAAACGGACAGGTCGCCGGAATGCAGACGGGCGACATCATGACCGGCCTTGTGGGCCTCCAGATACGCGGCCTCGATCTCGTCGAGCGACATCGGCGCGGTGTCGATCAGTTTTGTCCCTGGCGCACAGTGCTGCAGCAATTCGGGCGCGACGATCGAACCGGCATGGAGGCAGACCGGGCAGCTTGCCAGCAGTCTGGCGCCACGCAGCGTGATGAGATCGGCGGCACCTGGGCCGGCACCGATGAAATGCACGGTCATGGCGCATCTCCGCTGATGGCGATGGCGCAGGTGACCGGACCGAGCACTGTACGGGCTCCTAGCAGCCTCGCGCCCCTGCCGGCGACGGCAAGCGCGGATGCTTCGGAGACGGATGGCGTGCCGGCCAGATCCTGCGAGAGAACGGAATGGCTGAGCGTGGCTGATGAGGCGGCCTCCATCGCGGCCGCATCGGCGACGACGACCGGAAGATGGAGCTGATGCCCGGCAGCGAAAATAGCCTTTTCGTCCTGCTTCAGGGGAGCGGTCGCCAGGGCAGACACCGCCGTCATCGTCAGCCCATGCGTCTCCAGGGCGGTTTCGATCGCCGCGAGCACGTTCTCGACGCTCACGCCCTTTCGGCTGCCGATGCCCGCGACCATCATGGCTTCACCCAACTCCATTGGGTGATCGGCATAGCAGGCCGCCAGGCCTGCATCGAGCCGACCGGCGACGCGCGGGATATGTTTATGCGCGTAAGGTCGCCGCCAAGCGAGACGTGACGGGCGAGAAGCAGGGTTTCCATCTCCAGCGTCACTGCGTTGGCGACGAGACGACCACCGGCTCGCAAGGCCTTGATGGCAGCGTTCAACACGCCGGTATCACTGCCGCCGCCGCCAATGAAAATCGCGTCCGGCGTGTCCAGCCTGGCAAGCGCCTTGGGTGCACTGCCCTCCACCACGATCAGGCCGGGAACGCCACAGGCAGCAGCGTTGCGGCCAATGCGGGCGGCGCGGATCGGGTCGGCCTCGATGGCGATGGCACGCATCGAAGGATGGGCGAGCATCCATTCGATGCCGACGGAACCGGAGCCGGCACCGATATCCCACAGCAACTCGCCGCGCCGTGGCGCCAGCGCCGACAGGGTGATGGCACGGATTTCGCGCTTGGTGATCTGGCCGTCATGGTCAAACAAATGATCGGCAAGGCCAACCGTGAGCGGCAGGACGCGCGCATCAGGCCCCGATTCAACGTCGATCGCCAAAACATTGAGCGGATTGATGTTTTCGAGGTCGAAGGCATCGGCGCGGGCCGAGCGCAATATCTCCTTTGGTCCGCCCAAGGCCTCAAGAACGGTCAGCTGTGATGCGCCGAAGTCGAGTTCGGTCAGCAGGCGCGCGATTGCAGCAGGCGCTTCGGCGTCCGACGTCAGCGCCAGGATGCGCGCGTTCGGCTGCAGCAGCGGCCGGATCAGGTCGAGCGGCCGACCATGCAGCGACACGGTGTCGATATCCGGCAGCGGCCAGCCAAGGCGGGCCGCTGCCAGCGAAACGGCCGATGGTGCCGGGATGACATGCATCTCCCGCGCCTTCACCTTGCGGGCGAGGGTGGCGCCAACCCCATGGAAGAACGGATCGCCGGAGGCGAGCACACAGACGTTTCTGCCGGCAAGCGCCAGCACGTCGACCATCTCGGCGTCGAATGGCACTGGCCAGGCGCGCGCCTCGCCCTTGGCGAACGAGGCGACAAGGGCGAGGTGCCGCTTGCCGCCGAAGATGATCTCTGCCTTCGCGATCAGCCGCTTGGCCTCGTCGCCGAGACCCGCTAAACCATCCTCGCCGATGCCGACGACTGTGAGCCATCTTGAATTGAGCTCGGCGTCGGGCGGACCTTCAGCAGGCATGATGACCCACCGCATTCTGATCCTCGGCGGAACCACGGAAGCCCGGCAGCTGGCCGGAAAACTGGCGGCGCACGCCTCTGTCACGCTGTCGCTGGCCGGGCGCACCGAAAGCCCGGCTGCGCAAGGCGTGCCGGTGCGAACCGGAGGGTTTGGCGGCGCCGATGGACTGGCTGCCTATGTCAGGGAGGCGGGCATCGACCTTCTGATCGACGCCACCCATCCCTACGCAGCGCGAATCTCGGCCAATGCCGCGCAAGCCGCGCAGCTGGCCGGCGTGCCTATTTTGGCCCTGAGGCGGCCGGGTTGGGAGCCTGTCGAAGGCGACCGCTGGACGCAGGTCGACACCGTCGGCGACGCCGTGCACGCGCTGGGTTCCGTGCCGCGGCGCGTTTTCCTGGCGCTGGGCCGGCAAGAGGTTGCCGCTTTCGAAGCAGCGCCCCAGCACCATTATCTCATCCGCAGCGTCGATGCCGTCGAACCGAAGCTCTCCGTTCCCGATGCCAACTACCTTTTGGCCCGGGGGCCGTTCCGCGAGGCGGAAGAACGTACGCTGCTCGAAGAGCATCGCATAGACATCGTGGTGTCCAAGAACAGCGGCGGCGAGGCGACCTATGGGAAGATCGCCGCGTCGCGAGCACTTGGCATCGAGGTGGTCATGGTCCGCAGGCCGGCCTTGCCGGATGTTCCTTCGGCTGAAACCGTCGAAGCGCTGGCCGCCATTGTCAACCAGTTCGGGGCCGATCATCTTCTCTGATCCGTGGACGAGCGCGGCGTGTAGACCAGCGCGGGTCTGTCGTCGCGCTTGATGATTCTGGTTTCTGGCGAGCCGATGATGATGCAGGTCGCCATGTCAGCTTTTTGTGCGTCGACATCGGCTAGTAGGAACACATCGATGCGCTCGTCCGGACGGCCCGCGGCGCGGCCGAAAATCACCGGCGTGGTGCCGGGGAGGATCGCGGTCAGGCATTTGAAGGCGCGGCCAAGCTGCCAGGGGCGCGCCTTGCTGATCGGATTGTAGAGCGCGATGACGAAGCCGGCACCGGCCGCCGCCAGCAGGCGCAGCTCGATCAGCTCCCACGGCTTCAGGTTGTCGGACAGCGAAATGGCGCAGAAATCATGACCGAGCGGGGCGCCGATGCGGGCGGCAACGGCGAGCATGGCGGTGATGCCGGGCACCACGGCGACATCGACCGCACGCCATTCGGCCGGGCCGGCCTCGATCGCCTCGCAGACGGCAGCCGCCATGGCGAAGACGCCGGGATCGCCACCGGAAACGACGGCGACGTCATGGCCTTCAGCGGCTTTGGTCAAGGCGTCCTTGGAGCGGGCGAGTTCCTCGCGGTTGTCGGAGGCAACGCGAGTCTGGTCCGGGCGCAGTTCAAGCCGATCGAGATAGGGCTTATAGCCGTAGAAGAACGCGGCCTGCGCCACGGCGCGGCTGGCCTCAGGCGTCACCTGATCGGCATTGCCGGGTCCGAGCCCGATGACGGTGATACGGCCGCTCATGCCTGCGCTCCCAAGGCGCCGGGCCGGCCGGACCAGCCGGCGACCAGCACGATGGCAAAATAAGGGGCCCTGTCGTCCTGCTTGTCGGCAAGTCGCATCGAGACGCTGCCGGCCATGGTGCCGCGCTCGACATAGACGGCGCGCGCCAGCTTGCCGGTTGCCTCCAGCGCCCGCCTGATCTTGGGCAGGTTGCGGCCGACCTTCATGATGACGGCGGCGTCGGTGTCGGCCAGCCGTCGGGTGAGCTCGAACTCGCTCATTGTGCCCGGCAACACCGTCAGCACATCGTCGCCCTGGACGATCGGCAGGCCGGTCGCCGACCAGCAACCGGACATGGCGGTGACGCCGGGAATGACCTCGGTGGGGAAACGATGGGCGAGCCGCACATGCAGGTGCATGTAGGAGCCGTAGAACAGCGGATCGCCCTCGGACAGCACGGCGACCATCCTGCCTGCTTCAAGGTGTTCGGCGACCTTCTCGGCCGACTGCTCGTAGAAACCGGTGATCTGCGAACGGTAGTCGTCGTGATCCTTGTCGATTTCGGTAGTGACGGGATAGAGCAGCGGCAGTTCCGTCATGCCCGGGCGGAATTGGGCTTCGACGATGGCGCGCGCGTTGCTGTTGTTGCCGCGCTTGGCGAAATACGCCACGACATCGGCCTCGGCCAAGGCCCGTGCAGCCTTCAGCGTCAAGAGTTCGGGGTCGCCGGGACCGGTGCCGACGCCGACGAGACGGCCTTTGGGGAGCGCGTTCACAGGCCAGGCCTCGCCAAGGCGTTGAGTGCGGCGGCAGTCATCGCGCTGCCACCAAGCCGGCCGCGCACGATGGCATAGGGCACGCCATAGGAATTCTCGGCCAGCGCATCCTTGGATTCGGCCGCGCCGACGAAGCCGACCGGCATGCCGATGATCGCCGCCGGCTTCGGCGCACCGTCGCGCAGTTTTTCCAGCAAATAGAAGAGCGCGGTCGGCGCATTGCCGATGGCGACCACCGAACCGGCCATGCGCTCGCCCCAAAGGTCGATGGCGGCCGCGGAGCGTGTATTGCCGATCTCCCTGGCGATTTCGTGTGTGCGCGGGTCGCGCAAGGTGCAGATCACTTCGTTGCCGGCCGGCAGCCTGGCGCGGGTGACCCCATGCGAAACCATCTCGGCGTCGCAGAAGATTGGCGCCCCAGCCGAAAGTGCCGTGCGCGCGGCGGCAACGAAATCCGTCGAAAAAACAAAATGGCTGGCAGCTTCGACCTGGCCGCAGGCATGGATCATTCGGATGGCGACATCGGCCTCTGCTTCGGAGAAGCGCGACAGGTCGGCCTCGGCGCGAATGATGGCGAAGGAGCGCTCGTAGATCGCCGTGCCGTCGTGGATGTAGTCGTAGGCGGCCATGCTCATTCCTGTCGGTAAGCCTCGGCGATGCCGGCCGCGCCTAGCCTTGTCAGGCAAGCGGCGGCTGTTTCGCCGGGAAGTCGTGCGCTGCGGATCGCCGCCGCGACGCGGCTGATGCCGCGCGCGGCGTCATAGCCCGGCCTGTAGCCGGCAGGAAGGCCCTTTGCCGTCGCGTTCACGACAAGTCCGGCTCCGTTTTCGCCGCCGACCAGGGTAAGCGCTGCTTTGCCCGGATGGGCGCAGCCCTTGGCGCAGCCGGAAATGTGCAAGGTGAAGTCGAGGATGTCGGCATTTTCAGCGGCAATCGCCTCGGCAATGTCGCGCGTGGCGATCCGGCCGGAAGCGCAGGCCGGTGTACCGGGGCAAGCGGCGATGCGTGTGCGCGGATCGGCGGCGTCGATGACGAATCCGAGGGTGGCGGCGTTGTCTTGAAGGGGCTTGTTGGCGGCCGCCGGCTGACCGAGGAACAGCAAGGCGCGGCCGGGCGCCAGGCGGATTTCGGTTGCGCCGAGGGCGAGGGCGCTCTGGGCGAGGCCGATGATCTTGTCCGCCGGCATGCTGCCATAGGGCAGGCCGATGCCGAGGGCGACGCCAGAGGCGGCGAGGTCGAAAGTTCCGATGGGAGAGCGAGTCGATGGCGCAGGATAGCGATCCTGCCCACCCCTCTCTGTCCTGCCGGACATCTCCCCCGCAAGGAGGGAGATCGGCAGTTCTGCCGCCGGCTCTCCTTTTGGACGCTGAGTGATTGCTGCAACGCCTACGACTAGCGAAAGCGGAGATGAGAGCGCAATCTCCCCCCTACCGGAGGAGATGTCCGGCAGGACAGAGGGGGGTGGGACGGAGTGCCAACTTGCAAGAGAAGCCAGCTGCCTCTCGATCAAATCCCTTGCATGGGCTTCGCGACCCTTCTCGGCAATCATCCTGAGCACGGCAACGGCAATATCGCGTGCAGCATTGTCTTCCACCGTAGCCAGCGGTCTCGCATTCGGCCCATCACCCGCGACAGAAACCAGCCACCGAACTCCCGTACCGGTTCGCGTTGCGGCAAGCCGCACATCGGCCGTCACCGGATCCAGTCGAAGCTGCCCGCCGCCGTCGACAACTACCGAAACCTTCGGGCCAAGCCGTTGAACGAGCCCGGCTTCTTCGACCGCTGCCCTGATCCGTTCAGCCAGCGGCCGGGGATCGGCGACTTCCAGCGGATCGATGCCGGCCAGCGGCCCGGTCTCGACCGGCACGCCGGTGCGCACCGCGATATCAAGCGCATCGACCTCTGTCGCCAGCAGCGGCGCGCTTTCCGGTGTCAGGCCGCGTATCTGCAAACTGCCGCGCGCGGTGACTTCCATGATGCCGTTGCCGTGCCGCAGGGCGGATTCGGCGAGTGCGATCAAAAGCTTTGGCGACAATCCTCCAGAAGATGGGCCTCCAGCAACCGGGTTGAGCCGCACCAACAGGCCGTCGCCGGTCTGCATGGGGGCTGCCAGGGCCGGGCAGGCGCCGCGACGCGAGAAGGCGTTCATGCCGCAACTCCAAGCGCTTCAGCCTCGGCAATCAGCGCGGTGAGATCATCGTCGATGGAGTTGCGCAAGGGATGCCAGAGCCCGCGCCGCCGCGCCGACAGGAAGCGTTCGGCGATGACTTTGGCGGCGGCAGGGTTCTCGCGCAGGATGAAGGCGCGCACCAGGGGATCGCCGAGATAGGCATCGTGCACGGTCTCGATCAGCGTGCCTGATATTGCGAGGGTGGTTTCGGCAAAGCCGACCAGCCGGTCAACGGTTTCGGCGAATTCGGAGGCGCCGCGCGGGCCGTGGCGCATCTGCCCTGATATGAAGCGGGCATTGACGGCGCGGGCCCGTACGACGCGGGCCACCGCCTCGCCCACCGAACGCGGCTTCGGCTTTTGCGGATCGGTAGTGTCGAGCACGATGACATCGGCATTCCTGCCAAGCGCCGCAAGCGCTGCCGAAAATCCGCCGATGAAGGCAACGTCGGCGGAGCCTTCGAGGATATCGCGGCCGGGATCGTCGCCGGTGTGGACGAGAAGATCGGCTTCGGCGATGCGGCCCTCGAAGGCGCCGGGTGCCAAGACGCCTTCGCCCCCGGCGCCGCCATACGCATGCGAGGTGGCGTCGAGATAGGCGCGGCCGATCTCTTCGCGCGCCGCCCAGTCGCCGCTCGACAGCAAGTCCTCGACGCCGGCGCCGTAGGTACCGGGCGAAGTGCCGAAGATGCGCGGGCTGATCTTGCCATCCGCGCGGGTCTTGGCCGCCAGCGGGTTTTCCGAATCCTCCTCGTCGCGGGCGGCAACGGCGTTGGCCGCGGCATCGATCAGCGCGATCTGGGTTGGGAACATGTCTCGAAACAGGCCGGAAATGCGCCAGGTGATGTCGACGCGTGGTCGGCCGACGGTTGCCGGCGGCAGCACCTCGATGCCGGTGATGCGGCCGGTCGCGGCATCCCATTGCGGCCGGCAGCCCATCAGCGCCAGGCCTTGTGCAATCTCCTCGCCGCCGGTGCGCAGCGAGGCCGAGCCCCAGAGATCGATGACCAGCGAACGCGGCCAGTCGCCATGCGACTGCATATAGCCACGCACCACTTCTTCCGCCGCCGCCTTGCCGAGGTCATAGGCGGTCGGCGTCGGCATGGTGCGCGGATCCGACGTGAACAGGTTGCGGCCGGTGGGCAAAACGTCGGAGCGGCCGCGCGCCGGCGCTCCTGCCGGGCCGGCCTTGACGTGACGGCCATCGAGCGCTGCGAGCAGCGCCGCCTTCTCGGCTGCCGCGCTTTGACGTCGCATAGTGTCAGGCTCGTCCTCGGAGGCGCGGCCGTAGATATGCAACCCATCCTTGATGGCGAAATCCTTGAGGTCGCAAAGCCACGCGTCGATGCGGCGCAACGCCTCGTCGGGCGCGTCGGTATTGGCGACGCCCGCTTCGGAGGCGAGGCCGGTCTTCTGCGCGGTGTCGACGATCAGCTTTGCCAGACGGTCGCGGCGGCGGCGGTCGAGCCCATCGGCCTGGGCATATTCGTCGACCAGCCGTTCGAGCTTGTGCTGGTCCTCATCGAGGCCAGCGCCGGTCAGCGGCGGCGGCAGATGGCCCAGGGTGACGGCGGCGATGCGCCGCTTGGCCTGTGCCGCCTCACCGGGATTGGAGACGATAAAGGGATAGACGACGGGCAAGGGGCCGGCGACGATCTCGGGAAAGCAGTTTTGGCTGAGCGCAACGGTCTTGCCGGGCAGCCATTCCAGCGTGCCGTGGGCGCCGACATGGACAAGCGCATGAACGCCAAGCGACTTGCGCAGCCACAGGCCGAAGGCGATCAGCGCATGGCGCGGCGGCAGCGTCGGGTCGTGATAATCGGCGCGCCGATCCACTGACCGGCCGCGGTCGGGAGCAAGCGCCACGGTGACGTTGCCGAACGTGGCGGCGCGGAAGGGGAATTTTGCGGAGGTTAGCGCCTCGCGCAAACCTGTTTCATCTTTCGCCTTACCCCAGGCGCCTTCTACGGCAGCTATCGCCGCCCTCGGCAGTTCGGTTGAGAAGGACAGATAGTCGTCAAGCTTCAGCCCGTGGTTTGAACTTTCCAGCAAATCCAGCAACTCACGCGGCGTTTGCGGAATCCCGTCAACGGCATAGCCCTGTCCCTTGAGGTCATGCAGCATCGCCAGCACGCTGGACGGCACGTCGAGGCCGACGGCATAGCCGGTGCGGCCGGGAGCACTTGGGTAGTCGGGGATCAGGATGGCCAGCTTGCGTTGGGCGCGCGGCGTTTCTTGCAACCTGATGAAGGCTGCGACACGGTCCGCGACTTGCGCCACACGATCGGGCTCCGGCCGGTTGGCGAAGGCGCGGTGACCAAGTGCTGGATCGACCTCGCTTTCGCCCTTGAAGGAAATGGCGCCGGCCAGGATGCGGCCGTCGAGTTCGGGCAGCACGACATGTATTGCGAGGTCGGCGGGCGCCAGCCCACGCTGGTTGTTTTCCCAGATGTCGCGGCGGGTGGTGGCGACGATGACCTGGAAGACCGGCACGCCGGCACGATCGAACAGGGTTTCGACGCCGGGTTCGGCGCCGGACGCGAAGGCGGTCGCGGTGACGATGGCGGCAGGTTTCAACGAGGCCAGCGCGGTTTCGACGAACGCCAGCGATACCGGGTCCTTGAGGCTGGAGACGAAGATGGGGACCGGCGTCATACGGCGCTGCCGCAGCGCTTCAAAAAGGGCGTCGATCGGTGCGACATCGGCGGCCAGCAGCATCGAGCGGTAGAACAGGATGGGGATCACAGCGTTTACCTGCCCCTCGAGGGGGAAGGGGACGACGCCGCGGCCCGGCTCAAAGTAGCCAGCCTTCGGTACGGCGAACGGCATCGAAATTGTTGCTTCAGACCCTGCCAGCCGTGCCAGATTCTGCACCAGTGCGCTCATATTGGCCGGACCGCCCTCGCGAAAATAGTCGAGCAGGCCGTCGAGTTCCTCACGCGGTAGCGTCGAGGCTTCGATCAGGCGCAGATCCTCCTCGCGGCATTCGCCGGGCAGCAGCGCCAGTTTTATGCCGCGTGCGCGGGCGGTCGAGGCAAGCTGGTCGCAGCCGTAGCGCCACCAGTCATAGCCGCCGAGAATGCGCACGAGAATGACCTTGGCGTGGCGGGCGACGCTGTCGACCCAGAGGTCGACGGACATGGGATGGCGCAGGTCACGCAGGGCCGCCAGCCGCATCGAGGGTAGGCGGCTGGCATCGGCCTTCCACGCCGCCGCCAGTCCGGCAAGATCGCTGTCGGTGAAGGACAGGGCCACGATATCCGCCGGCGTCTGCCGCAGATCGACCGGCTCGGCGAGATCGTCGAGCGAGGCGGAGGTCGTGGTGAGGATGTGCATCGCGGCCCGTGGTTTGCGTCAGCCGGCGAGTATACGCTCGATCGCCGGGCGGTTCAGCCCCTTGAGGCCGATGACGACGAGACGCGAGCGGCGGTCATCGCCGGCCGTCCAGGCGCGGTCATAGTAGTGATTGACGCGCGGTCCCACGGCTTGCAGCAAGAGCCGCATCGGCTTGCCGCCGACCTCGACGAAGCCTTTCACGCGCAGCACGTTTTCTTCCTCGGCGGCGGTGGCGACGCGCTTTGCCAGCTCGTCCGGATTGGCGATCGAGGCAATGTCGATGACGAAAGAGTCGAAGTCGTCGTGCTCGTGGTCGAGTTCGTCGTCGTGGTGGGTCTTGCGGTTCTCGATATCGTCCTCAACGGCAAGGCCAAGACCGAGCAGCACCGAGGGATCGACCTTGCCCTGTGACGTCGGCACGATCTTCACAGCGCGAGCGATGTGCTCGTTGATGATGGCGTTGGCGCGGGCGGAGCCGGCGGCGTCCATCAGGTCGCTCTTCGACAGGATGATCAGGTCGGCGCAAGCGATCTGATCCTCGAACACTTCCTCGACCGGATCGTCGTGATCGAGCGTCTGGTCCTGCGCGCGCTGTGCCTGAAGGGCGTCCATGTCGTCGGCGACGCGGCCCTCGGCGAGTGCGGGACCGTCGACCACGGCGATGACGCCATCGACCGTTACGCGGCTCTTCACCGTCGGCCACTGAAAAGCCTGGACCAGCGGCTTGGGCAGAGCAAGGCCGGAGGTCTCGATCAGGATATGGTCGACCTTCGGCGACAGCGATAGGATCTGGTCGAGCGCCGGCACGAAATCGTCGGCAACGGTGCAGCAGATGCAGCCATTGGCCAGTTCGACGATGTTTTCCTCAGGGCACGTGTCGATGCCGCAGCCCTTCAGGATCTCGCCGTCGATGCCAATGTCGCCGAACTCATTGACGATGATGGCGATCCGCTTGCCACCGGCGTTTTCCAGGAGATGGCGGATCAGCGTCGTCTTACCGGCGCCGAGGAAGCCGGTGACGACGGTGCAGGGGACGCGGGAGACGGAAGCAGTCATGATCAGTCCTTCAGCAGGTCGAGGGGAGGGATGCGGGCCACGAGGCCGCGCTTGAGGCTGTCGGGACGGCCGCGCCATGGGATCAGGCCGTCCACCGAGGTGGCGAAGAGTTTTGCGCCGGTGACGAGGTCGGCACCGCTGGTTGCGGTCAAGTCGCCGAAGACGTAGCTCCAGCAGCCATCGCGCAGGATGGCGGCACTGAGCCGGCGCTTGCAATTGCCGAGGCATTCGACGCTGCGGACGCGGATGTCTTCGCCAGAGGCGGCGCGGCGCGTGTCGTCCGCCAGAAGTTCGCCGGCGCGGGGATGGGCATCGGAACCGGTTTCATCACGACAGGAGGCACAGACGATGACGGTCACGCCGGCAAGGGCATCACTCTCGCCGGACGAATTGTCCGCTGTGCCAGCGGAATAACTGCTGTCGTGGTCCAAAAATCGGGCTCCTTGCCCGGAAACCCGCCGGGCGATCGGATTCTATAGTCGCAGACGGCAGGTCTCCTGGCTCGCGGGTCATCGCCTTGGGTAGCCGCCTTCCCGGGATCATCCCAGTGGCTTTCGGCCTCGGCTCTTCGCTTACAGTTGCGGGGACAGCCGCGGATTTGAAATCGGAATTTCGCACCGCATTCCCTCTTGGCTCCTCTCGTTGAAGAGAGGAGACCGTCTGGAGCGGATTTAGGCTTTTGCGGACGGCGGTGTCAACGTGGGCTTACGACACGGTCAAGTCGGCCAGCGCCGGACCCAAATCACCGGCCGATGTCACTTCTATATGTTCGAGGCCTAGCCAGCCCTGCATCTGCTTCAGTTCCTCGAAGAGTTCTGCGGCGGTTTCAGGCGGCGCGCCCGGCTCGGCATAGGCCGCATGGACGCGCAAGACACCGGCCGGCCGGTCGGCCTTGAGGTCGACGCGCGCCACGATCCGGTCGCCGAGCAGGAACGGCAGGACGTAGTAGCCGTATTGGCGCTTTTCGGCCGGGGTGTAGATCTCGATGCGGTAGTGGAAATCGAACAGCCGCTCGGTGCGCGACCGTTCGAAGACGACTGGATCGAACGGCGCCAGCAGGGCGCGGGCCTCGATCTTGCGTGGCAGACGGGCGTCCTTGTGAAGATAAGCCGGCTTGTCCCAACCTTCGACACGCACTGGCAACAGCTCGCCGAGTTCGACCAGTTCCTCCAGCCGGCCCTTCATGTCGGCCGGGGACAGGCGAAAATAGTCGCGCAGGTCGCCTGATGTCGCGATGCCGTGGGCGCGGGCCGAGATGCGCAGCAATTCGCGGTGCGCGTCCTCGGCCGCCGGGACTGGCAGGTCGAGGATCGCCTGCGGCAGCACGCGCTCCGGCAGATCGTAGAACCGCTCGAAACCGCGACGGTGGGCCGTGGTGATGCGTCCAGCCCAGAACAGCCATTCGAAGGCGTGCTTGGCATGGCTCCAGCCCCACCAGCCGCCCGAGCCTTTCTGGCCCTGGAGCGCGGAAGCGGCGATCGGACCGCGATCGGCGACTTCCCTATAGATTTCCTCGATGTAGCCAGCGTGTTCGCGGCCCCATTTGGCCAGGCCGAGATACATTTCATCGCCGCGCTCGGCCCGCTGCATGCGCCAGCGCATCAGCGGATATGTCTCGACCGGCAGGAAGGAGGCCTCGTGCGCCCAGTATTCGAACACCGTGCGCTTGCGCGTCACGGCCGCGTTGTCGAGCAAGGCGAGCGGGTAGGGGCCAAGGCGCGAATAGAGCGGCATATAGTGGGCGCGGACCACCGCACTGACGGAATCGATCTGCAGCAGGCCGGTCCGGGCCAGCACGCGAGCGAAATGGCGGCGGTCGGGGGTACCTGCGGGGCGGGGATCGAGAAACCCCTGGGCGGCGAGCGCGATGCGCCGGGCCATGGCGAGCGAGATCTTTTCCTTCATTCGGATGGGACTCTAAGGGTGTTAGCTGACGTTTTGGCTGGTGATTCCGGCCATGCTAGCAGGGTTTTGGCGGCAACCATGTCAGGAGACAAAAGTGGAGTAAAAAACGAAGGAAATCAAACAGGAGCGGATCGGACCAGTTTCCTCGGATATGCCGTCCAGCACCGCGTTTTGAACAAGGTTTGACTTGCTTCGCTGGAAGTGCTGCGCTAACCCTCGCCGCGTTGCAGCATAGGCCCTTAAAACGGTTCAGCGGTTAAACTGTCACGCTTCCGCATTAGGGTCCGGTGCTGTAATCAACGTGGATTGGCGCCAACGGAAAGCCGAGCATGAACGCACTTCTAGGTTCATACCTGCCCATCGTCCTGTTTATCGGCGTGGCACTGGTCGTCGGGCTGGCGCTGCTGGCCGCCCCCTTCCTGGTCGCCTACCGCAATCCCGATCCCGAAAAGCTTTCCGCCTACGAGTGCGGTTTCAACTCGTTCGACGACGCCCGCATGAAATTCGACATCCGTTTCTACCTGGTGTCGATCCTGTTCATCATCTTCGATCTGGAAGTGGCTTTCCTGTTTCCGTGGGCGGTGTCCTTTTCGAAGATCGGCATGCTCGGCTTCTGGTCGATGATGGTCTTTTTGGCGGTGCTGACCATCGGCTTTGCCTATGAATGGAAAAAAGGAGCGCTGGAATGGGATTGAACGACAGTTCCGGCACGCTCGTCGCGCCGAAGCCCAAGGGCCTGATCGATCCCAACACCGGCAAACCGGTGGGGTCCGACGATCCGTTCTTCCTCGAGATCAACAACGAATTGGCCGACAAGGGCTTTCTCGTCACCTCGACTGAGGCGCTGATCACCTGGGCGCGCAGCGGTTCGCTGATGTTCATGACGTTCGGCCTCGCCTGCTGCGCGGTCGAGATGATCCACACTTCGATGCCGCGCTACGATTCGGAGCGGTTCGGCGTTGCTCCTCGCGCGTCTCCGCGCCAGTCCGACATCATGATCGTTGCCGGCACGCTGACCAACAAAATGGCGCCGGCGCTGCGCAAGGTCTACGACCAGATGCCGGAGCCGCGCTACGTCATCTCGATGGGCTCCTGCGCCAATGGCGGCGGCTACTACCACTATTCCTATTCGGTGGTGCGTGGCTGCGACCGCATCGTGCCGGTCGACATCTATGTGCCTGGCTGCCCGCCGAGCGCCGAGGCGCTGCTTTACGGCATTCTTCTCTTGCAGAAGAAAATCCGCCGCACCGGCACGATCGAACGGTAAATCCATGACCGCATCCCTGAGCGAACTGTCGACCTATC
Organism: Mesorhizobium sp. P2_A12; assembly: GCF_056405075.1. Taxonomy (NCBI): domain Bacteria; kingdom Pseudomonadati; phylum Pseudomonadota; class Alphaproteobacteria; order Hyphomicrobiales; family Phyllobacteriaceae; genus Mesorhizobium; species Mesorhizobium sp. P2_A12. The sequence continues at coordinate 102,416 of NZ_JBFUCU010000013.1, read as the reverse complement.
TCGGCGAGAAGCTGATCGGCCGCGTGAATGACGCGGCGATCGCTTACGGCGAACTCACCGTCCATGTCGAGCCGCGCAATCTGGTCGAGGTGATGACCTTCCTGCGCGATGATGCGCGCTGCCTGTTCATCTCGATCATCGACGTCTGCGGCGCCGATTATCCGTCGCGGGCCAAGCGCTTCGACGTCGTCTATCACCTGCTGTCGCCGAAGCAGAACGTGCGCATCCGCGTCAAGGTCCAGGCCGACGAGGAAACGATGGTGCCGTCGATCACCGGCGTCTATCCCGGCGCCGACTGGTTCGAGCGCGAGACCTACGATCTTTATGGGGTGCTGTTCTCGGGCCATCCCGACCTGCGGCGCCTGTTGACCGATTACGGTTTCGAAGGCCATCCACTGCGCAAGGATTTCCCGCTGACCGGCTTCGTCGAGGTGCGCTACGACGACGAGGCCAAGCGCGTCATCTATGAGCCGGTCGAGCTCAAGCAGGAATTCCGCAATTTCGATTTTCTCTCGCCATGGGAAGGGACGGATTACGTCCTGCCAGGCGATGAAAAAGCCAAGACGAATTGAGGCGCCAGAATGGCTGAAACCTCCGTCCGCAACTTCAACATCAATTTCGGCCCGCAACACCCTGCGGCGCATGGTGTTTTGAGGTTGGTTCTCGAGCTCGATGGCGAAGTCGTCGATCGCGTCGATCCGCATATCGGGCTGCTGCATCGCGGCACCGAAAAGCTGATGGAGGCCAAGACCTATCTGCAGGCGATCCCCTATCTCGACCGGCTCGACTATTGCGCGCCGATGAACCAGGAGCACGCATTTGCGCTGGCTGCCGAGCGCCTGCTCGGCATCGACGTGCCGAAGCGCGGCCAGTTGATCCGCGTGCTCTACTGCGAGATTGGTCGCATCATGTCGCACATCCTCAATGTGACGACGCAAGCGATGGACGTCGGCGCGCTGACGCCGCCACTTTGGGGCTTCGTCGAGCGCGAAAAGCTGATGGTGTTCTATGAGCGCGCCTCCGGCTCGCGCATGCATGCGGCCTATTTCCGCCCCGGCGGCGTCCACCAGGACCTGCCGCAGAAGCTGGTCGAGGATATCGGCAAGTGGATCGATCCATTCCTGAAGTCGATCGACGACCTCGATCAGTTGCTCACCGGCAACCGCATCTTCAAGCAGCGCAATGTCGACATCGGCGTCGTCTCCCTGGCCGATGCCTGGGCCTGGGGCTTTTCGGGCGTGATGATACGTGGTTCGGGCGCACCGTGGGACCTGCGCAAGTCGCAGCCCTATGAATGCTATTCGGAAATGGATTTCGACATTCCGATCGGCAAGAACGGCGACTGTTTCGACCGCTACCTCGTGCGCATGGAAGAAATGCGCCAGTCGGCAAAGATCATGCGCCAGTGCGTCGACCTTTTGCTCGGCAAGGAAAGCACCGGCCCGGTGTCGAACCTCGACGGCAAGGTGGTGCCACCGAAGCGCCAGGCGATGAAGCGCTCGATGGAAGCGCTGATCCATCACTTCAAGCTCTACACCGAGGGCTACCGCGTGCCGGCCGGCGAGGTCTATGCGGCGGTCGAAGCGCCAAAGGGCGAGTTCGGCGTCTATCTCGTGTCCGACGGCTCCAACAAACCCTACCGCTGCAAGCTGCGCGCGCCCGGTTTCGCGCATCTGCAGGCGATGGATTTCCTCTGCCGCGGCCACATGCTGGCCGACGTCACCGCCGTTCTCGGCTCCCTCGACATCGTGTTTGGTGAGGTCGATCGCTAAATGTCAGTCCGCCGTCTCGCAGAAGCCAGCGTCCAGCCAGCATCCTTCGCCTTCAACCGGGCGAACGCGGCGGCGGCGAAGCAATGGCTCAAGAAATACCCCAAGGGCCGCGAGCAGTCGGCCATCATTCCGCTTTTGATGCTGGCGCAGGAGCAGGAAGGCTGGGTGACGAAGGCGGCGATCGAGACGATTTCGGACATGCTCGGCATGCCCCGTATCAGGGGGCTGGAAGTAGCCACCTTCTATACGCAATACCAGCTGAGCCCAGTCGGCACCCGCGCCCATATCCAGGTCTGCGGCACCACGCCCTGCATGCTGCGCGGCTCGGAAGCACTGATGGATGTGTGCCGCTCCAGGATCCATCACGACCAGTTCCACACCAACGACAAGGGCACCTTGTCGTGGGAAGAGGTCGAGTGCCTTGGCGCGTGCGTCAACGCGCCGATGGTGATGATCTTCAAGGATACGTTTGAGGATTTGACGCCCGAGCGGCTGGCCGAAATCATCGATCTCTATGACGCCGGCAAGGGCGCCTCGGTGACGCCAGGGCCGCAGGACGGCCGCACCGGTTCGGAGCCAGCCTCCGGCCTCACGACCCTGAAGAGCGAAAAGGCGATCCTCAAGTCGACCCGCGACAGGGAAGCCAGGGAGGCGGCCAAGGCCGCGAAGGCGGTGCCCGACGCGATAATCGCCACGGTCGCGCCCGCTGCCGCCCCTGTCGCGCCATCCAACGCCAGCAAGCCGAAGACCGATGCCCCTGAAACCAGCCCGGCATTGAAGACGCCTTCAAAGACCAAGGTCGCGCCGGCAGCTGAAAAGGCGGCAAGCGTTTCGGCCCCATTGCATTCGGCCGCCAATGCCAACAAGGCGGCCCCCGAAGTCGAGCAGGTTTCCAAGCAGCGCAATGGTCCGAGGACCAAGGCCGAGCCGGCAGCCGCCTTCAAGGCGCCGGAGGTCAAGGTGCCAGCCGCGAAGGCTGACAAGCCGGCCAAGCCGTCGCTCGAGGACAAGAACCGTCCGGCCGGCATCGACAGGCCGGCGCTGGTCGACGACCTCAAGCTGATTTCCGGCGTCGGCCCGAAGATCGAAGGCGTCCTGCATTCGCTGGGGATCTTCACCTTTGCCCAGGTTGCCTCCTGGAAGAAGGCCGAGCGCGAGTGGGTGGACGGTTATCTCGCTTTCCACGGCCGCATCGATCGCGACGACTGGGTCAAGCAGGCCAAGGCGCTCGCCAAGGGTGGCGTCGCCGAATACATCCGCGTCTTCGGCAAGAAGCCGGTCTGAGGGACGAAAAATGCTTCAGGACAAAGACCGCATCTTCAACAACATCTACGGCCTCTTCGACAAGTCACTGGCCGGCGCGATGGCGCGCGGCGCCTGGGACAACACGCCCGGCATCGTCGCCAAGGGGCGCGAGTGGATCGTCAACGAGATGAAGGCATCCGGCCTGCGCGGGCGCGGCGGCGCCGGCTTCCCGACCGGCCTGAAATGGTCGTTCATGCCCAAGCAGAGCGACGGCCGGCCGAGCTACCTTGTCATCAATGCCGACGAATCCGAGCCCGGCACCTGCAAGGATCGCGACATCCTGCGCAATGACCCGCACACGCTGGTCGAAGGCGCGCTGCTCGCCGGCTTCGCCATGGGTGCGATTGCCGCCTACATCTATGTTCGCGGCGAGTTCATCCGCGAGCGCGAGGCGCTGCAGCGGGCCATCGACGAGGCCTACGAAGCCAAGCTGATCGGCAAGAACAACACGTCCGGCTACGACTTCGACATCTACATGCACCATGGCGCCGGCGCCTATATCTGCGGCGAGGAGACGGCGCTGCTCGAAAGCCTCGAAGGCAAGAAGGGCCAGCCGCGGCTGAAGCCGCCATTTCCGGCCAATGTCGGCTTGTATGGTTGCCCGACAACCGTGAACAATGTCGAATCCATCGCTGTTGCGCCGACCATCCTGCGCCGCGGTGCGGCCTGGTTCTCGTCCTTCGGCCGGCCCAACAATGTCGGCACCAAGCTTTTTTGCGTCTCAGGCCACGTCAACAACCCGTGCACGGTCGAAGAGGCGATGTCGATCCCGTTCCGCGAGCTGATCGAGACGCATTGCGGCGGCATTCGCGGCGGCTGGGACAATCTCCTGGCGGTCATACCGGGCGGCGCCTCGGTGCCGCTGGTGCCGGCAGAGCAGATCATCGACACGCCGATGGATTTCGACGCGTTGCGCGACCTCAAATCCGGCCTCGGCACGGCGGCTGTCATCGTCATGGACAAGTCGACCGATATCGTGAAGGCGATCGCGCGGCTTTCCTACTTCTACAAGCACGAGAGCTGCGGCCAGTGCACGCCGTGCCGTGAAGGCACCGGCTGGATGTGGCGGGTGATGGAGCGGCTGGTGCGCGGCGAAGCGCAGAAGCGCGAGATCGACATGCTGCTCGACGTCACCAAGCAGGTCGAGGGCCACACGATCTGCGCGCTGGGCGATGCGGCGGCATGGCCGATCCAGGGCCTGATGCGGCATTTCCGCGGCGAGGTGGAACGCCGCATCGACGAGTTTTCGCGCAATGCGCACCGGGCCGAGCCGGTGATGGTGGCGGCGGAATAGAGACTTTGTGAATTCGGGCGAAAGCCCGGAGCGGAATGCGGGCAAGTGCCCGATTTGAGACAACCGGGGCGGGCGAACGAAGAAACGACCAGGAGATATCTATGGCGCCGTATTCGACACCCTACTCATTGATGCCCAATTTGGACCAGTTCGAGAAGATGAACCAGGATCTGACCAGGATGATGCCGAAGGAGATGGCGAGCGCCGTCAACCTTCTCGCGCATCCTGTTGCTGGTGCCGCGGCGATGTCGGCGCTCGGTATCGGGCTGGCGAACCACGCCTTCGGCGTCTGGCTGGGCGCACTCTCGGGGGCTGCCGAAGCCTCGCAACGACTGCTGCAGCCGATCGTCGATGATTTCGAGGCGCGCACCGAGCGCTTCGTGGAGACGGAAAAGAGCGCTTCCAAGGCCGCCCGCGCGGCGACCAAGACCTTGATCGCCGAGGCGCAATCCTTCGCACAGGACGTGACTGACATGGTTGCGAGGGAGGCGGCCGACGCAGTCCCGGTCGCCGATGCCGGCCCGGCCGCAGGCCCGGCTCCGGCCGGGTTGATGCCGGAGGATTTCAGGCAGCCGAAGGCTATGGACAGGCCGGAGCAGCCTTCGGACCTCAAGGCGATATCGGGCATCGGTCCGAAGCTGGAGAAGGTTCTCAACGGCTTGGGCATCTGGACATATGACCAGATCGCGGCCTGGGCGCCGGAAGAGGTTGCCTGGGTCGAGGACTATTTGTCGCTCGCCGGCCGCATCGTCCGTGACGATTGGACTGCCCAGGCGGCGGCACTCGCCGTCGGGAAATGATTGAAATGCCGGGTACGGTTTCGACCGTGCCCGGGACAAGAGATTGCGGGAAATCCGCAGGGGTTTGAGGCGAATGGCAAAGCTCAAGGTCGACGGGAAAGAGATCACTGTACCCGACCACTACACACTGCTGCAGGCGGCGGAAGACGCTGGCGCGGAAGTGCCGCGTTTCTGCTTCCATGAGCGGCTGTCGATCGCCGGCAATTGCCGCATGTGCCTGATCGAGGTGAAGGGCGGGCCGCCCAAGCCGCAGGCCTCCTGCGCCATGGGCGTGCGCGACCTGCGCCCCGGCCCGAATGGCGAGGCGCCGGAAATCTTCACCAACACGCCGATGGTCAAGAAGGCCCGCGAGGGCGTGATGGAATTCCTGCTGATCAACCATCCGCTGGATTGCCCGATCTGCGACCAGGGCGGCGAATGCGACCTGCAGGACCAGGCGATGGCCTTTGGTGTCGATTCCTCGCGCTATCACGAGAACAAGCGCGCAGTCGAAGACAAGTATATCGGCCCGCTGGTCAAGACGGTGATGAACCGCTGCATCCATTGCACGCGCTGCGTCCGCTTCACCACCGAAGTCGCCGGCATTTCCGAACTCGGCCTGATCGGCCGTGGCGAGGACGCCGAGATCACCACCTATCTCGAACAGGCGATGACCTCGGAGCTGCAGGGCAATGTCATCGACCTTTGCCCGGTCGGCGCGCTGACCTCGAAGCCGTTCGCCTTCCAGGCGCGGCCGTGGGAACTGACCAAAACCGAATCCATCGATGTGATGGACGCCGTCGGCTCGGCGATCCGCGTCGATAGCCGCGGCCGCGAAGTGATGCGCATCCTGCCGCGCGTCAACGAGCAGGTGAACGAGGAGTGGATCTCCGACAAGACCCGCTTCATCTGGGACGGTCTGCGCACGCAGCGCCTCGACCGCCCCTATGTGCGCAAGGATGGCAGACTGGCACCGGCCAGCTGGGCCGAGGCCTTTGCCGCCATCAAGGATGCGGTGTCGAAGGCGGCACCCGAAAAGATCGGCGCCATTGCAGGCGATCTGGCCGCGGTCGAGGAAATCTACGCGCTGAAGCTGCTGATGGCTTCGCTCGGCTCGAAGAACACCGATTGCCGTCAGGACGGCGCGGCACTCGATCCGGCGCTCGGCCGGGCGAGCTATATCTTCAACCCGACCATCGAGGGCATCGAGCAGGCCGACGCGGTGCTGATCATCGGCGCCAACCCGCGCTATGAAGCCTCGGTGCTCAACGCCCGCATCCGCAAGCGCTGGCGGATCGGCAATCTGCCGGTCGGCGTCATCGGCGATGTCGGTGACACACGCTACGACTATGAACAACTGGGCGCCGGACCGGATTCACTGAAGGATCTGGCCGACGGCAACGGCAAGTTCTTCCAGACGCTGAAGAAGGCGACGCATCCGCTGATCATCGTCGGCCAGGGCGCGCTGGCGCGCGCCGATGGTGCGGCCGTGCTCGGCCAGGCGGCAAAGCTCGCCGCCGCCGTCAACGCCGCTAGGGCGGACTGGAACGGCTTTGCAGTGCTGCACAATGCGGCCGGTCGCGTCGGCGGCCTCGATCTCGGCTTCGTGCCGGACGAGGGCGGCAAGAACGTCGCCGGGATGCTGGGTGAGATGGAACTGCTGTTCCTGCTTGGCGCCGACGAGATCGAGATGGCCAAGACCGGCGGCGCCTTCGTCGTCTATATCGGCACGCATGGCGACCAGGGTGCGCACCGCGCCAATGTCATCCTGCCGGCGGCAGCCTACACCGAAAAGTCGGCCACCTATGTCAACACCGAAGGCCGCGTGCAGCAGACCAACCGCGCCGGCTTCGCGCCGGGCGATGCGCGTGAAGACTGGGCGATCCTGCGGGCGCTGTCGGACGTGCTGGGCAAGAAGCTGCCGTTCGATTCGCTGCAGCAGCTGCGTGCGAAGCTCTATGGCGAATTCCCGCATCTGGCCCGCATCGATCAGGTCGCGGCCGGCAATGCCGAGGACATCGCCAAGGTGGCGAAGCTCGGCGGGCGGCTGAACAAGGGCACCTTCACCTCGCCGGTCACGGACTTCTACCTGACCAACCCGATCGCGCGGGCATCGGCAGTGATGGCGGAATGCTCGGCACTGGCCAAGAGCGGCTTCAAGCAGGCGGCGGAATAAGCATGGACACTTTCTTCTCCTTCTACGTGCTGCCGGCGCTGCTGATCCTTCTCAAGTCGGTCGTGCTGATCGTCGTGCTTTTGATCTTCGTCGCCTACATCCTCTACGCCGACCGCAAGATCTGGGCGGCGGTGCAGCTGCGCCGCGGCCCGAACGTGGTCGGCCCGTGGGGCACGCTGCAGGCCTTCGCCGATCTTTTGAAGTTCGTCTTCAAGGAACCGGTCATCCCGTCCGGCGCCAACAAGGGCGTTTTTCTCCTGGCGCCGCTGGTTTCTGCCGTGCTGGCGATCTCGGCCTGGGCGGTCATTCCGGTCAACCAGGGCTGGGCGATCGCCAACGTCAATGTCGGCATCCTCTATGTCTTCGCCATCTCCTCGCTCGAGGTCTATGGCGTGATCATGGGCGGCTGGGCGTCCAACTCGAAATATCCGTTCCTCGGCGCGCTGCGTTCGGCCGCACAGATGGTGTCCTATGAAGTCTCGATCGGCTTCGTCATCGTCACCGTGCTTTTGTGCGCCGGTTCGCTCAACCTATCCGACATCGTCCTGTCGCAGCAGGATGGGCTGGGCACCAAGCTCGGCCTGCCCAACACCTTCCTTGACTGGCACTGGCTGTCGCTGTTCCCGATGTTCGTCATCTTCTTCATCTCGGCGCTGGCCGAGACGAACCGGCCACCCTTCGACCTGGTGGAAGCCGAATCGGAACTGGTCGCCGGCCACATGGTCGAATATTCGTCGACGCCGTTCCTGCTGTTCTTCCTCGGTGAGTATGTCGCCATCGTGCTGATGTGCGCGCTGGCCACCATCCTGTTCCTCGGCGGCTGGCTGCCGCCCTTCGACTTCGCGCCGTTCACCTGGGTGCCGGGGGTCATCTGGTTCGTGCTGAAGGTCTGCTTCGTGTTCTTCGGCATCTCCATGGTGAAGGCCTTCGTGCCGCGCTACCGCTACGACCAGCTGATGCGGCTCGGCTGGAAGGTGTTCCTGCCGATCTCGCTGTTCATGGTGGTCGCCACCGCCGCCTTCCTCAAGATCACGGGGTTTGCGTGATGTCCGCTCTGTCCCAAGCCGCAAAATCGCTGCTGCTGCAAGATTTCGTCAGCGCCTTCTTCCTGTCGATGCGCCAGTTCTTCGCACCGAAGGAGACGATCAACTATCCGCACGAGAAGGGGCCGACCAGCCCGCGCTTCCGTGGCGAGCATGCGCTGCGTCGCTATCCCAACGGCGAGGAACGCTGCATCGCCTGCAAGCTGTGCGAGGCGATCTGCCCGGCGCAGGCGATCACCATCGAGGCCGGTCCGCGCCGCAATGACGGCACGCGCCGCACGGTGCGTTACGACATCGACATGGTGAAGTGCATCTATTGCGGCTTCTGCCAGGAAGCCTGCCCGGTCGACGCCATCGTCGAGGGGCCGAATTTCGAATTCGCGACGGAGACGCGTGAAGAGCTCTACTACGACAAGGACAAGCTTTTGGCGAATGGCGACCGGTGGGAGCGCGAACTGGCGCGCAACATCTCGCTGGACTCGCCGTATCGCTGATATTTGACGCATGGACGGGGCGAGGGGCCTCGTCTAAGGAACACGAAACTTGCTTACCGGAGGCGGTGGCAAAAATCGAACCTGACGCAAGCGTCATGTTCGAACAGGAACCCGGGGGAACCCCATGCTGAGTGGACTAGAGGCGGCCTTTTTCTACCTCTTCGCCTTTGTCGCGGTGGCGTCGGCGTTCATGGTCATTTCGTCGCGCAACCCCGTGCATTCGGTGCTGTTCCTGATCTTAACCTTCTTCAACGCGGCCGGCCTGTTCATGCTGACCGGGGCCGAGTTCCTGGCGATGATCCTGCTCGTCGTCTATGTCGGCGCGGTCATGGTGCTGTTCCTGTTCGTCGTCATGATGCTCGACGTCGATTTCGCAGAGATGAAGGAAGGCGCGCTGCAGTATGCGCCGATCGGCGCGCTGGTCGGGCTGATCCTGGCGGCGGAGCTGATCGTCGTGCTGGGCGGCTACACATTCGCACCGCAGCTCGCCTCGACGGTCTCCAAGCCCATTCCGGACCTCGCCACGCGCTCGAATACGGCCGCACTCGGCGACATCCTCTATACGGACTACCTCTACTACTTCCAGATTGCCGGCCTCGTGCTCTTGGTCGCCATGATCGGCGCCATCGTCTTGACGCTGCGCCACAAGGAAGGGGTCAAGCGGCAGTCGATCGCAGCCCAGGTCGGCCGCACCGCGGCGACCGGCATGGAAATCCGCAAGGTCAAGTCGGGCGAAGGAGTCTGAGATGGTCGTCGGCATCGCACATTATCTGACCGTATCGGCGATCCTGTTCACGCTCGGCGTGTTTGGCATCTTTTTGAACCGCCGGAACGTCATCGTCATCCTGATGTCGATCGAGCTGATCCTGCTCGCGGTCAACATCAACTTCGTCGCTTTCTCGGCGGCACTTGGCGATCTGGTCGGCCAGGTGTTCGCGCTGTTCGTGCTGACGGTCGCGGCGGCCGAGGCTGCCATCGGACTTGCCATTCTCGTCGTCTTCTTCCGCAACCGCGGCTCGATCGCGGTCGAAGACGTGAACATGATGAAGGGTTGACGGAACCACCATGTACCAGGCCATCGTCTTCCTTCCCCTGCTCGGCTTCCTGATCGTCGGCCTGTTCGGCACGTCGCTCGGCGCCAAGGCATCCGAATACATCACCTCAGGCTTCCTGGTGATCGCGGCGGTGCTGTCGTGGGTTGCGTTCTTCACCGTCGGCTTCGGCCATGGCGAGGTGTTCACCGTGCCGGTGCTGCGCTGGATCCAGTCAGGCGGATTGGAAGCGTCCTGGGCACTCCGGATCGACACGCTGACGGTGGTGATGTTGGTGGTGGTCAACACTGTGTCGGCGCTGGTCCACATCTATTCGATCGGCTACATGCACCACGATCCGAACCGGCCGCGCTTCTTCGCCTATCTGTCGCTGTTCACCTTCGCCATGCTGATGCTGGTGACCGCCGACAATCTGGTGCAGATGTTCTTCGGCTGGGAAGGGGTGGGCCTCGCGTCCTACCTGCTGATCGGCTTCTGGTACAAGAAGCCGTCGGCCAACGCCGCCGCCATCAAGGCCTTCGTCGTCAACCGCGTCGGCGATTTCGGCTTCGCGCTCGGCATTTTCGGTCTGTTCGTGCTGTTCGGTTCGGTCAATCTGGGCACCATCTTCGCCAATGCGGCGACGTTCATTCCCGCTGAAGGCGCGCCGCAAGGTGCCGCCGTGCTGACCTTCCTCGGGCACGCGCTCGACAAGCAGTCGGCAATGACGATCGTCTGCCTGCTGCTGTTCATGGGCGCCATGGGCAAGTCGGCGCAGGTGCCGCTGCACACCTGGCTGCCGGACGCCATGGAAGGCCCGACGCCGGTCTCGGCACTCATCCACGCCGCGACCATGGTGACGGCCGGCGTGTTCATGCTGGCGCGGTTGTCGCCGCTGTTCGAACTGTCGCATTCGGCGCTGACGGTCGTGACCTTCATCGGCGCCTTCACCGCCTTCTTCGCGGCAACCGTCGGCCTCGTCCAGAACGACATCAAGCGCGTCATCGCCTATTCGACCTGTTCGCAGCTCGGCTACATGTTCGTGGCGCTCGGCGTCGGCGCCTACGGTGCCGCGATCTTCCACCTGTTCACACATGCCTTCTTCAAGGCGCTGCTATTCCTCGGCTCGGGCTCGGTCATCCACGCCGTCTCCGACGAGCAGGACATGCGCAACATGGGCGGCCTGCGCAAGCTGATCCCAACCACCTACTGGATGATGGTGATCGGCACGCTGGCGCTGACCGGTGTAGGCATTCCGGTGACGGTCATCGGCACCGCCGGCTTCTTCTCCAAGGACGCCATCATCGAAAGCGCCTTTGCCGGCCACAATTCAGTTGCCGGCCTCGCCTTCGTGCTTTTGGTCATCGCCGCCTGCTTCACCTCCTTCTATTCGTGGCGGCTGATCTTCATGACCTTCCATGGCGAGCCGCGGGCGAGCCATGAGGTGATGCACCACGTTCATGAATCGCCGCCGGTGATGCTGGTGCCGCTGTTCATCCTGGCCGCGGGCGCACTGTTCGCCGGCATCATCTTCCACGGCGCCTTCATCGGCGAGGGCTATGCCGAGTTCTGGAAGGCATCGCTGTTCACACTGCCGGACAACCACATCCTGCACGAGATCCACGAACTGCCGCTGTGGGTCGAGCTCTCGCCCTTCATCGCTATGCTGATCGGCTTCGCGCTGGCCTGGAAGTTCTACATCCGCTCGCCGGAATTGCCGCGAAGCGTCGCCGCCAACCACCGCTTGCTCTACGCCTTCCTGCTCAACAAGTGGTATTTCGACGAGCTGTACGACTTCCTGTTCGTGCGGCCAGCCAAGCGGCTCGGTCGTTTCCTGTGGAAGACCGGCGACGGCACCATCATAGACGGTCTTGGTCCTGACGGCATCTCGGCGCGCGTCATCGATGTCACCGACCGCGTCGTCAAGCTGCAGACCGGCTACCTCTACCACTATGCCTTCGCCATGCTGATCGGCGTTGCCGCACTCGTCACCTGGATGATGCTCTGATGACCGCCTGGCCAATCCTCTCGCTGGTCACCTTCCTGCCGCTGGTTGGTGTGCTGCTCATCCTGTTCATCAATGATGACAGTGAAAACGCGCGCCGCAACATCCGCGCCATCGCGCTGTTGACGACGACGTTCACGTTCATCATCTCGCTGTTCATCTGGACCGGCTTCGACAATTCGCAAGCGGGGTTCCAGTTCGTCGAGAAGGTTGCCTGGCTCGACTCCGGCATCTCCTACCATATGGGCGTCGACGGCATTTCAATGCTGTTCGTCATCCTGACGACGTTCCTGATGCCGCTCTGCATCCTGGCCTCGTGGGAAGCTATCGAGAAGCGCGTCAAGGCCTACATGATCGCGTTCCTGCTGCTCGAAACGCTGATGATCGGCGTGTTCTGCGCGCTGGACATCGTGCTGTTCTACGTCTTCTTCGAGGCCGGCCTGATCCCGATGTTCATCATCATCGGCGTCTGGGGCGGCAAGCGGCGCGTCTATGCCTCGTTCAAGTTCTTCCTCTACACGCTGGCCGGCTCGGTGCTGATGCTGCTCGCCATCATGGCGATGTTCTATCAGTCCGGCACGACCGACATCCCGACGCTTTTGACGCACAATTTCCCGGCCAACATGCAGACTTGGCTGTGGCTCGCCTTCTTCGCCTCCTTCGCGGTGAAGATGCCGATGTGGCCGGTGCACACCTGGCTGCCTGACGCGCATGTCGAAGCGCCGACGGCGGGCTCGGTGATCCTAGCCGCAATCCTGCTCAAGATGGGCGGGTACGGCTTCCTGCGCTTCTCGCTGCCGATGTTCCCGCTGGCGTCGGAAATGTTCGCGCCGCTGGTGTTCACACTGTCGGTCGTCGCCATCATCTACACCTCGCTGGTGGCGCTGATGCAGGAGGACATGAAGAAGCTGATCGCCTATTCCTCGGTCGCCCATATGGGCTTCGTGACCATGGGCATCTTTGCCATGAACCAGGAAGGCGTGCAGGGCGCGATCTTCCAGATGCTCAGCCACGGCCTTGTCTCGGGCGCGCTGTTCCTGTGCGTCGGCGTTATCTACGACCGCATGCACACGCGCGAGATCGACGCCTATGGCGGGCTGGTCAACAACATGCCGAAATACGCCACCGTGTTCATGATCTTCACCATGGCCAATGTCGGCCTGCCCGGCACCAGCGGCTTCGTCGGCGAGTTCCTGACGATGCTCGGCGTGTTCCGGGTCAACACCTGGGTGGCGTTCTTCGCAGCCACGGGCGTCATCCTGTCGGCAGCCTATGCGCTGTGGCTCTATCGCAGGGTGATCTTCGGCGCGCTGACCAAGGACAGCCTGAAGGGCCTGCTCGATCTGTCGCCGCGCGAGAAGGTGATCATCTACCCGCTGGTCGTACTGGTCATATTCTTCGGCGTCTATCCGGCGCCCGTCTTCGACGCGACGGCCCAATCGGTCAAGTCGCTCGTCACCAATGTCACTGCATCCATCGGCGCCGCGCAGACCGCGGCGGCGAATTAACCCAAGGGTTTTGCGAACCATGACGCCGGACCTTCTCTCCAGCCTGTCGCTCTCGACGCCAGAGCTGATCCTCGCCATCGGCGCGCTGGCGCTGCTGATGGTCGGCGCCTATTCGCGCGCCAACACCGCCAACACGGTGACCGGCCTCGCCGTCGCCGTGCTGGTGATATCAGGCGCCTGGCTGGTCTTCCGCACGGGGCAAGGCAGCGCCTATGGCAATGCCTTCATCCAGGATTCCTTCGCCCATTTCATGAAGGTGCTGGCGCTGATCGGCTCGGCGGTGACGCTGGTGATGTCGATGCGCTTTGCCAAGGCGGAGCATTTCGACAAGTTCGAGTATCCGGTGCTGATCCTGCTTTGCACGCTCGGCATGATGCTGATGATCTCGGCCAACAGCATGATCGGGCTCTATCTCGGTCTTGAGCTGCAGTCGCTGGCGATCTATGTGCTGGCGGCGATCAACCGCGACAATCTGCGTTCCACCGAGGCCGGCCTGAAGTACTTCGTCCTCGGCGCACTGTCGTCGGGCATGCTGCTCTATGGCATCAGCCTGGTCTACGGCTACACCGGCAACACCGGCTTCCAGGAGATCGCCACGGCGCTGGGCAGCGGCGAGCGCCAGCTTGGCCTGGTTTTCGGGCTGGTCTTCGTGCTGGCCGGCCTTGCCTTCAAGATCTCGGCGGTGCCGTTCCACATGTGGACGCCCGACGTCTATGAAGGCGCGCCGACGCCGGTGACGGCCTTCCTGGCGGCTGCTCCCAAGATGGCAGCAATGGCGCTGATGGTGCGCGTCACCATGGGCGCGTTCAAGCCGATCGCCTCGGACTGGCAGCAGATCATCGTCTTCATCTCGATCGCCTCGATGGCGCTCGGTGCCTTCGCTGCAATCGGCCAGACCAACATCAAACGACTGATGGCCTATTCCTCGATCGGCCACATGGGCTACGCGCTGGTCGGCCTTGCCGCCAACAGCCAGGCGGGCGTGCGTGGCGTCGCCATCTACATGCTGATCTACCTGGTGATGACGCTCGGCACGTTCGCCTTCATCCTCGCCATGCGGCGCAAGGAAGGCAATGTCGAGCAGATCAGCGACCTGGCCGGCCTGTCGTCGACCAACCCGATCATGGCGACGATCCTGACCATCCTGATGTTCTCGCTGGCCGGCATTCCGCCGCTCGCCGGTTTCTGGGGGAAATGGTACGTCTTCCTCGCCGCCATCAACGCCAACCTCTACGCGCTCGCGATCATCGGCGTGCTGGCCTCGGTGGTGGGTGCCTATTACTATCTGCGCATCATCAAGATCATGTGGTTTGACGAGCCGGTTGGCGGCTTTGTGCCGATGGCCAGTGAACTGCGCCTCGTGCTCGGCGTCAGTGGCGCCTTCGTGCTGTTCTACGTGCTGATCGGCGGGCCGATCGGTACCTATGCCGAAGCCGCCGCCAAGACATTTTTCTAAACGGCATGTCATTTCGGCTGGCTCCTACCTCGGCGTCGGAAGGGTTCCGGCTCGAGGCACATGACAGCGTCGGCTCCACCAATGCCCTGGCGCTGGACCATGCCCGGGCCGGCGACCCCGGCAGATTGTGGGTCGTTTCCAAGAAGCAGGAAAGCGGGCGCGGGCGGCGCGGCCGTGTCTGGGCGACACCGGAAGGCAACCTCGCGGCGACGCTGCTTGTCATCACCACTGCCGAACTTCGCCTTGCCGCGACGCTTGGCTTCGTGGCCGGGCTGGCGCTCGCCGATGCACTCGACGCGGTGGTGCCGAAGGGCCGGATCGCCATAGGCCTCGACGGCGCAAGTGCGGGCAAAAACCGTTTCGAGCTGAAATGGCCGAACGACGTGCTTGCCGCCGGCGCCAAGCTGGCCGGCATCCTGCTGGAATCGGCGATCCTGGACGGCGGCCGTTTCGCGGTGGCGGTCGGCATCGGCGTCAATGTTGTGGCTTATCCCGAGGATTTGCCTTATCCGGCAACTTCATTGCGCGCGCTGGGCGCGGCTTGCGACGCGGAAACCTTGTTTCTGGCGCTGTCGGATGCCTGGAGCGAGAATGCCCGGTTGTGGGATGAGGGGCGCGGACTTGCCGCGGTCAGGCGACGCTGGCTGGCACGGGCGGCGGGGCTTGGCGGCGAGGTTGCTGTCAGAATTGACGGTAATGTGGTGCGCGGCGTGTTTGAAACCATTGACGAGGACTGCCGTTTCGTGATCCGCGACGATGAAGGTTCTATTCTGACGATCGCCGCCGGCGACGTGCATTTCGGCGCGGTCGCGTCTGCCAGCGTCTAACGGGCTTGGCCTGAGGGTCAGGAAGGAAAAAATCATGGCGAAAGCGGAAAACGCCGAACTCGTCTTCGTGCCGCTCGGCGGCGTCGGCGAGATCGGCATGAACTTCGCCCTCTACGGCTACGGCCCGCCGAGCGCGCGCGAGTGGATCGTCATCGATGTCGGCGTCACTTTCCCCGATGCCAGCCTGCCCGGTGTTGACCTGGTGCTGCCCGACACGCGCTTCATCGAGGAGAACCTCGCCAATCTGCGCGGTATCATCATCACGCATGCGCATGAAGACCATTACGGCGCGCTGCTCGACACCTGGCCGAAGCTGAAGGCCCCCGTCTGGATGACACCGTTCAGCGCCGGCCTGCTCGAAGCCAAGCGGCAGGGCGAGCAGGGCGCACCGAAGATCCCGCTGACCATTTACCGGGCGGGCGAGAAATTCACCGTCGGCCCGTTCGAGATCGAAGCCATTCCCGTGGCGCACTCTATTCCCGAGCCGATGTCGCTGGCGATCACGTCGCCGGCCGGCACCGTCATCCACACCGGCGACTGGAAGATCGATCCGGAGCCGACGATCGGCCCAAAGACCGACGAGGCGCGGTTCCGCGCCTATGGCGACAAGGGTGTTCTGGCGCTGATCTGCGATTCGACCAATGCGCTGCGGGAAGGCGAGTCGCCTTCGGAAGTCGCCGTGGGCGAGGGCCTCAAGGGCGTCATCCAGGCAGCCAAGGGCCGCGTCGCCGTCACCACTTTCTCCTCCAATGTCGGCCGCATCGTCTCCATTGCCAAGGCGGCGCGGGATGCCGGCCGCCAGTGCCTGGTGCTCGGACGTTCGCTGAAGCGGGTGATCGATGTGGCTGATGAACTCGGCTACATGGACGGGCTGCCCGAGTTCATCGCCGAAGAGGATTTTGGCTTCATCCCGCGCGAAAACCTGGTGATCATCTGCACCGGCAGCCAGGGCGAGCCTTTGGCGGCGCTGGCCAAGCTGTCGCGCGAAGAAATGAAATCGGTGTCGCTGACGGCCGGCGATACGGTGGTGTTTTCCTCGCGCACCATCCCCGGCAATGAAAAGGCGATCCTTGAGATCAAGAACCGCCTGATCGACCTCGGCATCAAGATCATCGAGGACGGCGATGCGTTGGTTCATGTTTCCGGCCACCCGCGGCGCAGCGAGTTGCGCAAGATGTACGAATGGGTGCGGCCGCAGATCGGCGTTCCTGTGCATGGCGAGGCGGCGCATCTGGTGGCGCAGGGGTCGCTGATGTCGACATCCGGCATCGGCCAGGTGGCGCAGGTGCGAGACGGCGACATGCTCAGGCTCGCTCCCGGCCCCGCCACCATCATCGACCAGGTGCCGTTCGGGCGCATCTACAAGGACGGCAGTCTGATTGGCACTGATCAGGCGATGGGCATTCGCGACCGGCGCAAACTATCCTTCGCCGGCCATGTCGCGGTCAATGTCGTGCTCGACGACAAATATGAGCTTGCCGGCGATCCCGATCTGGTCGCCATCGGCGTCGCCGAGGCCGATGCAAGCGGTGAGGCGCTCGAAGACCTGATGATCGATGCGGCAGTCGGCGCGGTGGATTCGATCCCCCGCCAGCGCCGAAAGGACCTCGACCTGGTGCAAGAGGCGGTACGGCGCGCCGTGCGCGGCGCTGCCAACGAAGCCTGGGGCAAGAAACCGCTGGTGACGGTGTTTGTCACCCGGTGAGGGTGGCAGCGTTCGCTACACGTTCAGCTGATAGCTGACGGGAAGCCACCGAAAGGAACCGTTCACCGGCTCGACGTAGCCCAGACCTGGAAATGGCATGTGATGGCCCGCGATCAGCAGACGCTGTTCCGCGGCCATCTTCAGCAGTCGCTTGCGGGTCTCGACGGCTTGGTCTTTGTCATCATCCAGATCAGCACGCCACTCCGGTCGCTGGATGGACACGACATAGTGCAGAAAGGCGTCCGACCAGATGAGCAATTGCCGGCCGTCGCTATCGACGAGAAACGCCAGGAGCCCGGGGGAATGACCGGCAGCGTCGATGGCGGTAATGCCTGGCACAACCTGATCTCCGGGCGCTATGAATGTCACCTGATCAGTAAGGCTGCTGCAAATTCGCCTGAATAGATCACGGTTGGCCAACCTGGCCTCACGCACCGCATTTCCCCCGGTCCAGAAGCTGAATTCGGCCGCGCCGAATACATAGCGTGCTCGCCTGAAAACGGGTTCGCCATTCTTCACGAGCCCTCCGATGTGATCCGGGTGCCCGTGGGTGATAATCACCACATCGATGTCATCAGGCCCGAGCCCAAGGTCCTGCAGACATTCCAGGAGTGAACTGTCCTCATCTCCGCATCCGGTGTCGAACAGGATCCTTTCGGAACCGGTGTCGATCAACGTTGGGATGAAGCAGTGCTCGTAGCGATCGGGGTCGATGAAGTTCGAGACGGCGAGGTCGTGCACTGCGGTTGGCGACTGTCCAGGTGCCAGGGCCGATGCGAGGTTGTCGCGAACATCGACGGCATCGAGCAAAGCGGCAACTTTGAATGAGCCAAGGCTGAATGTGAAAACGCTTGGGCGGGCAGGGCAGGCGTCGAACATTGCCGTTTGTACTTCGCAGTTGCCGATTGGAACAGCCTGGGTCGTGATTTTGTATCTCTGCCCGTTCGAAGACGGTTCATCGAAGTGCGACAGTGCGCGCCTCGTGAAAGGCTGTTGATATCGGTCGATTTGACGTATGACGCCAGCCATTGGGACCCAGGAGGGAAAGCTCGGATATGCTCGGACGCCTGAACCATGTCGCGCTTGCCGTGCCGGATCTGGCGGCGGCCGTCGCCGCCTATCGCAACACGCTCGGCGCCGAAGTGACGGCGCCGCAGGCACTGCCGGAGCACGGTGTGACCGTGGTGTTCGTCAATGTCGGCAACACCAAGATCGAACTTCTGGAGCCGCTTGGCGAGGGGTCGCCGATCGCCGCCTTCCTCGAGAAGAACCCGTCCGGCGGCATGCACCATCTTTGCTACGAAGTCGACGACATCCTGGCCGCGCGCGACCAGCTCAAGGCTGCCGGCGCGCGCGTGCTGGGTGACGGCAATCCGAAGCTAGGTGCGCATGGCAAGCCGGTGCTGTTCCTGCCTCCGAAGGATTTCTTCGGTACGCTGATCGAACTGGAGCAATCATGAGCTGGGTATCGTTCACCGCCCTTTTCTTTGCCACCTGGTGGATCGTGCTCTTCGTCGTGCTGCCGTTCAGCATCAGGACACAGGACGACGATCACGACGTGACGCTGGGCACGGTTCCAAGTGCGCCACGCGGCCCGCATATGCTGCGCGCCGTCCTGCGAACCACCGTCGCCACGGCGGTACTCATGGGCATTTTCTATGGCCTCACGAAAGGGTTGGGATACAGCCTCGACGAGGTGCCGCACATCATTCCGGAATTCAGTCAGACGCCAACGAAATAGACCGTTTTCAGGTTCGCGCTTCAGCAGATTCGAGATCGAAACGATATCGCCTGAAGGCCATGGCGATTCTAGCCTTGTGCCGGTTGACGCGAGGTCATCCAGTTTATCAATCTCTGCTGCTAACCAGATGTTTGCACAAAAAAAATGCAAGGCACAAGGCCTTGCAATTTAAACGCGTCCGATCTGTTTCCGGTTTCCGGCGGCAGCGAGTAACCGCGCCTAGATCGCATCCTCCCAAGACTTTGACCGCGTAGGAGAGCAGATTTTTCTCTACCCTCTCGGTTATCGGGGCACATTAGCCCAACGCGAATGAAAATGTCACGAAGAATTTTGCCTTGAAACGGGCATTCTCGTGCTGCACTGCACAATAGTGTGGCAGGCTTTGCTTGGGAAACGACCAGTAAGACGCGCGCGGCACTGCCGTGCCCCTGGAGCGCTGCGTGTCCCCGGCTCGTGCAACGACGCTCTGACCTGTTCGATCCCACGTATCGTGCCTTTCCGAAAGCCGATTTCCGTTTTTCGGATCGATGGGTCCGGGTTTCCATTCCGCCATGAAATGGCTATGAAGCCGGGGCAAGCAAGCCCGTGTCGCGCCGATTCCCGCGCGGCCATCCTCACTCACGGACCAGTCCATGCGTTTGTCGCGCTATTTCCTGCCTATCCTCAAAGAAAATCCGCGCGAGGCCGAAATCGTCTCGCACCGGCTGATGCTGCGCGCCGGCATGATCCGCCAGCAGGGGCAGGGAAGTTTCTCGTGGCTGCCACTCGGCAAGCGGGTGCTGGACAAGGTCTGCAGGATCATCCGCGAGGAGCAGAATCGCGCCGGTGCGCTGGAAATCCTGATGCCGACCATCCAGTCGGCGGATCTGTGGCGCGAAAGCGGCCGCTATGACGATTACGGCAAGGAGATGCTGCGCATCAAGGACCGGCAGGACCGCGACATGCTCTACGGCCCGACCAATGAGGAAGTGGTCACCGAGATCGTCCGCGCCTACGTGAAGTCCTACAAGGACCTGCCGCTCAATCTCTACCACATCCAGTGGAAGTTCCGCGACGAAGTGCGGCCGCGCTTCGGCGTCATGCGCAGCAGGGAATTCCTGATGAAGGATGCCTATTCCTTCGACCTCGACTTCGAGGGCGCCAAGGCGGCCTACAACAGGATGTTCGTGTCCTATCTCAGGACGTTCACGCGCATGGGCCTGCAGGCGATTCCCATGCGGGCCGACACCGGACCGATCGGCGGCGATCTCAGCCATGAATTCATCATCCTCGCCGACACCGGCGAGAGCCAGGTTTTCTGCCATCGCGACTATCTTTCACTCGATGTGCCCGGAGAGAAGACCGACTTCGCCAACGACGCCGAGATCGGCGACATCGTCAAGACATGGACGACGCCCTACGCCGCCACCGACGAGATGCATGATGAGGCGGCCTGGGAAAAGATCGGCGACGGCGACAAGGTTTCGGCGCGCGGCATCGAGGTTGGCCATATCTTCCATTTCGGCGACAAATATTCCAAGCCGATGGGCGCCAAGGTGACCGGGCCCGACGGCAAGGATCATTTCGTCTCCGGCGGCTCCTACGGCATCGGTCCGTCGCGCCTGGTTGCGGCGATCATCGAAGCCAGCCATGACGACAACGGCATCATCTGGCCGGAAGCGGTGGCGCCATTCGACATCGGATTGATCAACATGAAGGCGGGCGATGCCGAGTGCGACCGCGTCTGCGACGAACTGCATGCCGCCTTCGTCGCCGCCGGCAAGGATGTGCTCTACGACGACACCGACCAGCGGCCGGGCGGCAAGTTCGCCACCGCCGACCTGATCGGCCTGCCGTGGCAAGTCATCGTCGGGCCGCGCGGCGTTGCCGCAGGCGAGATCGAGATCAAGAATCGCAGGACCGGCGAGCGCGAGACGCTGCCGATCGCCGACGCGAAAAAACGCTTTGGCATGGCCGCATGAGCGACGTGGCGGCGGCAAGATCGGCGGGCGCCGGACCGTTTTCCATGTTCGAGCGCATGGTTGCCTGGCGCTACTTGCGCTCGCGGCGCAAGGAGACGGTGATCTCGGTGATCGCCTCGATCTCCTTCCTCGGCATCATGCTGGGGGTCGCCACGCTGATCGTGGTGATGGCGGTGATGAACGGCTTCCGGGCGGAGCTGTTGACGCGCATCCTCGGCGTCAACGGCCATCTGATCGTGCAGCCACTCGATTCGCCGCTTGAGGACTACGCGCAGGTCGCCGGCCGCATCAACGGCGTGCCCGGTGTCAAATACGCCATCCCGCTGATCGACGGCCAGGTGCTGGCGCAGGGCAATGTCGGCGGCGGAACCGGCGCGCTGGTGCGCGGCATACGCGGCGAGGATCTGAGCAAGATCGCCATCGTGGCCGCCAACGTCAAGCAGGGTTCGATCGCCGGTTTCGACACCGGCGAAGGCGTCGCCATCGGCAAGCGCATGGCCGAGAATCTCGGCTTGGCCCTCGGCGACACCATCACCTTGATTTCGCCCGACGGCGACGTGACGCCGCTCGGCACGACGCCGCGCATGAAGGGCTATCCGATCACCGCGATCTTTGAAGTTGGCATGTCGGAATATGACAGTTCCATTGTCTACATGCCGTTCTCGGAAGCGCAGCTCTATTTCAACATGGACGGCCGGGCGCAGACGATCGAGATCTATGTCGACAATCCCGATGATGTCGACGCGCTGAAACCGAAGGTGGAGGAGGCGGCGCAGCGGCCGATCGACCTCGTCGATTGGCGCCAGCGCAACGAGACCTTCTTTTCCGCCCTGCAGGTCGAGCGCAACGTCATGTTCATGATCCTGACGCTGATCGTGCTGGTGGCGGCGCTCAACATCATTTCCGGCCTGATCATGCTGGTGAAGGACAAGGGGCATGACATCGCCATCCTGCGCACCATGGGGGCATCGCGCGGCGCCATCCTGCGCATCTTCCTGATGACGGGAGCGGCGATCGGCGTGACCGGCACGATCGCCGGCGTGCTGCTCGGCGTGCTGATCTGCACCAACATCGAATCCATCCGCCAGTTCTTCTCCTGGATGACCGGCAAGGTGCTGTTCAATCCGGAGCTCTATTTCCTCAGCCAGCTGCCGGCGAAAATGGATCCGCGCGAGACGACCTACGTCATCCTGATGGCGCTCGGGCTGTCCTTCCTGGCAACGGTGTTTCCGGCGTGGCGGGCTGCCCGGCTCGATCCCGTCGAAGCCTTGAGGTATGAATGATGGCCGAGGCCATTATCGAGCTGAAGAGCGTCGAGCGGCACTACGTCCAGGGGCCGCGCAAGCTCACCATTCTCAACGGCGCTGATTTCTCGCTGAAGCGCGGTGAGATGGTGGCGCTTGTGGCGCCGTCGGGCACCGGCAAGTCGACGCTGCTGCACACTGCCGGCCTGCTGGAGCGGCCTGATGCCGGCGACGTCATCCTGGCCGGGCGTGCCTGCGGACGGCTCTCCGATGACGAGCGCACGGCGATCCGCCGCAACGATGTCGGCTTCGTCTATCAGTTCCATCATCTGCTGCCGGAATTCTCGGCGCTGGAAAACATCATGATGCCGCAGCTGATCAAGGGGCTGAGCCGCAAGGAGGCGTCGGAGCGAGCGGCGCAACTGCTGGACTACATGCAGATCGGCAAGCGCGCGTCGCACCGTCCATCCGAGCTTTCCGGCGGCGAGCAGCAGCGCGTCGCCATTGCCCGCGCGGTTGCCAACGCACCGCTGGTGCTGCTGGCCGACGAGCCGACCGGCAACCTCGACCCGGTCACCGCTTCCTATGTGTTCGAGGCGCTGGCGGCGCTGGTCAAGCAATCGGGCCTCGCGGCGCTGATCGCCACCCACAATCACGAACTGGCCTCGCGCATGGACCGGCGCGTTACGCTGGCCGACGGGAAAGTGGTGCCGCTCGGCTCGGGCTGATCTCAGTTTCGACAGACCTGGCGAGCTCGTGGACAGTCCGCCCTCAGAGCGCGTTGCCGCTCCTCTGATGGCTGTCGCACGCCCGTCAACCTTTCCTTAACCCTGCCAGTTTGATCGCCCGGAAATTCGGAATGCGGCCGGATTCCGGTCGTTGACATTCGAACAAAATTAGAACAAATTACGAACATATCAACAACAGGAGAGAGTTATGACCGATCTGGTTCAGGATGTCATCTCACTGGTTTGCATGAGCACCTTTCTCATTTCCATGGCGATCTGGATCGGCGCCATGTGATCTGGAGTTGAGGACGCGGTGCGAACGCTAGCGTCCCTGCGCAGCATTGCTCCTCACACTTACCCTCTCCCCGTTAAGAACGGGGAGAGGGGGCATCAACGCTGGCGGCATGCCTTTCACTGAGACGCCGACGCGAATGGCATGTGACCGGGAACCGAGCTTTCCTGTTAAGCCTTTCTTGCCGCCGCGACGTTTAGGGTAATCCTCCAAGACAGGGAGCAACGTCGCGTGTCGCCCATCGTCACGGCCATCCTCGTGGCCAGCAATCTCGGGCTGATCTTTCTCTTGATGAGCGTGCCGCTTGGTTTGCGCACGATCAGGCTCAGCCGTGTCGTGGCAATGGACCGGCAGCGCCTCTGGCAGGCGCTGTGGCCGCTCGGCGGCGATGCCGGCTGGTCCTGCGAGATCCTTTCGGCCGAGCCGCTGGATGGCGAGGGCATGGCACGCATCATGCTGTCCTGGGAAGGCCGCGACGGCAAGCCGATCGAGCGCAAGTCGCGGTTTGAAGACGTGATCGAGGGCAGCCGCTTCTCGATGCGGGTCATCGAGGATACCGCGCTCGACACCTCGTTCTGGAAGGATTTTCGCGAGACCACCGAGCTCGTTTCCGAAGGCAGCGGCACGCGGGTCACGCTTGGCCAGACGGATCGCTATCGCGGCTTTGCCTTCCTGGTGTTCCGCTATTTCGCCATGCGCCGCGAACTGTCCAAGCTGCAGCGCTGGGCAAGAACGGGGCAGTATCGCAAGGGGGGCTGGTTCGAGCATCCGCTCAGCCAGGTCGGCTTCGCCGCCCTGTCGGCATTGATCCTGTGGCCGCTCTTCGGGCTTCATCTCGGGGGACTGGCGCTGGCAGCGATCCTTACGTCAGTGGTGGCCCTGCACGAGCTCGGCCACATGGTCGCGTTTCGCCTGATGGGTCACAACAAGGCGCGCATGATCTTCATTCCGCTGCTCGGCGGCATCGCCATTGGCGGGCGTCCATACGACAGCCGTTTCGAAGTCGCCTTCGTGGCGTTGATGGGCGCTGGCTTCTCCGCCTTCCTGGTGCCGGTCGTCATCGCCGCCAGCACCTTTGCCGGCGCAGAAGGATATCGACTGGCGGCAATGCTGCTGGCGACGCTGGCGGGCTTTGCTGCCCTGTTCAACATCGCCAATCTGGTGCCGGTGTGGAAGTTCGATGGCGGCCAGGTGCTGCGCCAGATCTGCCCGGGGCCGATCGTGCTGGCGCTGGCCTCGTTCTCCCTGCTTTCGGCCTTCCTGGCGCTTGGCCGACAGGCCGGCTTTTCCCCAGGCTTTCTGCTCGCCGCGGGCGCGGTCTTTTCAATCCTCAGCCTGTTGACGATGCGCAGCGGGGTCAAGCCGCGCCACGAGCTGAAACCGATCCGCACCGTCGACCGCTTCGTCATCGCCGGCGCGCTGCTGGCGGTGTTCGCCATTCATGGCTACGGCGTTCTGTGGGCGTCGGCGCAGCTCATCTGAGGTGTTGCTATTCAGATGAGCCGGCCTGAGATCTCAACACCACCTTGAGCCGTTTCCAGACCGGATGGGTCAGCTGGCCTTGCGGGCGGCTTCGACAGGCAAAGCCGTGGCAGGACCGAACACGTCCTCGAAGGCGGATTTCAGGGCCAGGTCGAGGTCCGCCATTGTTACAGGCAAGCCGAGGTCGACAAGGCTGGTAACGCCGTGGTCCTGCACGCCGCACGGCACGATGCCGCTGAAATCGTCTAGGTTCGGTTCGACATTGATGGCGATGCCGTGAAAGCTCACCCAACGCCGCAGCCTGATGCCGATGGCCGCGATCTTGTCCTCGGCCGGCGAGCCGTCCGGCAGGGCAGGGCGATCCGGCCGCACCACCCAGACGCCGACCCGGTCCTCGCGGCGCTCGCCGTGCACGTTGAAAGCGGCGAGCGTGCCGATGATCCACTGTTCAAGCGCGGCGACAAAAGCACGGACATCCTCGCGGCGCCGCTTCAGGTCGAGCATCACATAGGCGACCCGCTGGCCCGGCCCATGATAGGTGTACTCACCGCCGCGCCCAGCCGCGAACACCGGAAAACGCTTCGCGTCGATCAGGTCCTCGCTGCGGGCGCTGGTGCCGGCGGTGTAAAGCGGCGGATGTTCGACCAGCCAGACCATTTCGCCGGCGGCGCCGCTTCGGATCGCCTCGGCACGCTCCTCCATGAAGGCCAGCGCATCGGGATAGGCGGTGAGGCCAGGCTCGATGCGCCATTCGACCGGTGCTGAACCGGGGAGCGGCAGGAACGACGTGGCGATCTGGCTGCGTTCTGGCATGGCTTTTCGTTTTTCGTTTATGCATGCCATGATCCCAAAACCGACCTTGCGCTTTCGGGCGACATGCATTTGCCTTCCATATGGCGCTATCGGGCCGAAACGTCCAGTTTCGGCTACGCATTCCAATTCTGTGGAACGTTATGCCAATCGCTGGCGATTATTGCTTGCGGCGCACTTGTTTCGCCGGAAACGATTTGCTACACGCCGCGAGCCGGTCGGTTCCGGCTCCTACCACGTGCGGTCGTGGCGGAATTGGTAGACGCGCAGCGTTGAGGTCGCTGTGGGGCAACCCGTGGAAGTTCGAGTCTTCTCGACCGCACCAAATTTCCCTGACAGATTGCTTATGGCGAGCTCTGACGACAGGCGATGACACGTCGCGGCCACAGGGCTTTCCGGGGATCGAAACGGCAGCGGCGGCGCGTCCTTCAGACCACGCCGCCGCTTCGCTTTTTAGGACCTATCCCGTCCACCCAAGGCCAGCCGAGATACAATTGATCGATACAAGCAGAGCGTCGGTCGCCCGCTTTTGATCCGCCGTGCCGGTATTTGCCCGAACTTCACGCAGCAGATCGACCTGCAGTCGGTGAATGTCATCCATCTGTCGCCGCAGACTGTCGAAACGCCGCTTGAACATCGGAAAGCGCGCGGAAAGATCGCCTCCCGTGAGGTCGCCGATCAGGCGTCGCGTCAACTCGTATTCGGCGGCGATGCGGGCGTAGATTCGTCGGGCCGCATCGCTGTCGGACACCAGGCGGGCGTAGAGCCCCGCGATCTCCATGTCGGACTGGTAAAGCGTCTTCTCGGCCTCGTCGACGATCAAGCGGAAGAAGCGCGAGTGCTCGAACATGCGAGCCAGAAGTTCGCGCCCGGCCTCGCCGCGCACGGCGACGAAAGAGCTAAGCGCGCTGCCGATGCCATACCAGCCGGTCAGCAGATGACGGTTCTGGCTCCACGCGAACACCCATGGAATGGCGCGCAGGTCAGCAATGCCGCTGGCGCCGAAACGGCGCTCCGGCCGTGACCCCATTTTCAGGAGCGCCAGCTCCGCGACCGGGCTCGCCTGGTTGAAATAATCGAGGAAACCGGGCTCGGCCATCAACCCGGCGTAGGATGCCTGCGACATGCCTGCCAGCGCCTCCAGCGCTTCGTCGAACTCCGGCGTTTCCTTCGGCTCAACATCACCGGGCGATCCGACACCGTGGGCCAGCACGCCAGCGGCGAGAACCTCGAGCTGGTTGAGGCCGGTGCCGCGATTGGCGAATTTCGACGATACGACCTCGCCCTGCTCCGTCACCCGCATGGTTCCGGCGACCGTGCCTTCCGGTTGTGCCGCGATCGCTCGGCCAGTCGGCGCGCCGCCACGGCTGACAGAGCCGCCGCGACCGTGAAAGAAACTGATCCTGACGTTGTGCTTGCGCCCGACGGCGGCGAGGCGCTTTTGCGCTTTTGCCAGTTCCCAATTGGAAGCCAGAAAACCGCCGTCCTTGTTGGAATCTGAATAACCAAGCATGATTTCCTGGCGTGCGCCGAAATCTCGCACCGTCCGCCTAACCAGCGAAACGCCGAGCAGTCCATTGAGGATGCCCGGTGCCGCGTGTAGATCGGCAATAGTCTCGAACAATGGCACGATCCGCAGCCTGATTGTGCCGCCGCCACTGGGCGCGGTTGAAAGTCCGCAATATTGCGCCAGCAGATAGACCGCGAGCAGATCGTCGGCCGAGCGGGTCATGCTGAGAACGAAAGAGCCGACTGCGTCAGCATCCGAGCCGGAGATGTGATCGCGGATAACGGAGAATGTCGAAAGCAGTTCACCTGCTTCAGGCGAGAGCCGGCCGGCGTCGATCTCCAGCCGCTCGCCCTGGCTGATGGCTGTGCGAATGCGCGCCGACCATTGCGGTGAGCCGGCTGCGACCGGATCGGCGGGATTTGTAAGCGCAAACAGCTCGGCCAGCACCCGGTTGACGACCGTGGAATTCTGCCGGATGTCGAGCGAGACCGTGCGGAAGCCGAAGCTTCCGACTTGCCAAAGCAGAGGCTGGATGAAACGCCTGGCTACCGCGCGGCCGCCGATCGCTTCGAGAACGGAAGACAGCCCATTCAGATCAGCACGAAACGCCTCTGCCGAGAGATATGCCGCCGGACCGCCGTCTCGCGTGGCCTCCAGCCGGGCAAACAAGGCCGAAGCGAACTGGCGAAGCGGTTCGTCAGGGTTGCGGGCGGCGATCACGTGCGCCAGTCCGCTTTTATCAAGTGCCGTTTGCAGCACCGGCTTGAAGCTGGCCGGCATGTCGATGACGTTCGAGCTGGCACTGAGCACCGTCAGCAGCCGCTGCACCTGCGTCAGATACCAGCCTATGGCGGTGTTGCGGTATTCGGCCATGGCATGGGCGGTGACCGCGGCAGTCACATTTGGATTGCCATCGCGGTCGCCGCCGATCCACGAGGCATAGCGCATGAATGAGGGAATTCTGATCGGCTCTCCCGGATAGTGACGCTCGAAGGCGCCCTCAAGCTTGCCATAGAGCTGTGGCGTTGCCTCGAAGATGACTTCGCGAAAGAAATGCAGGCCCCAGGCGATTTCACGTTCGACCGTCGGGCGCTCCAGCCGCAGCTCACCCGTCATCCACAGAAGCTCGATCTCGCTTTCCAGATCGGCGACCAACAGCGAGCGTTCGCGCGGCGCCCAGCGCGGCTGGTCGAGTTCGGTCAGTTTGCGATAGATACGGCGGTGGATCTCCAGCACCGTGACGCGTTTGGCCTCCGTCGGGTGCGCGGTCATGGTCGGGCCGACGCGAAGCTCATCGAGCTTTGCCTGGACTTCCTGCGCCGAGTGGCCATTCGCTGCCATCTGCGCGATCACGCTGGCGAAGGAGCCGGGCACTTCGTCGACACCCGCGCCTTGTTCGAGTTCGCGGCGCGCCCGCATGGCAAGCAACTCGTCTGCTATCGCCAGCAACTGGAACCATACGCCGCTTGCCTGAAGCGCCGGGATGCGCTGCTCCGCGGCGAGGGAGACAAGCGACCGACGTCCGGCCAGAACGGCGGCGATCTCGGGCTCACGCGCGCTTGCGACCTGAAGCAGCAAGCGCAACAAAAGGCTGCGCTCGTCCTCACGAAAGTTGATGCGTCTGCTCTGTTCCAAGCCGGTTTCCTGCTTCGTCGCACCGATGCCACTGTAGCCGCGCTCTGAATCGAGGGCGGCGCCTGCTGTCAGGCGACCCGGTCTGGCACCGGGCGACCCTCGAAGAAGGCGGTCAGGTTCTCCACCACCTTCATGCCCATTGCGACCCGCGTTTCCTCGGTCGCACTTCCGAGATGGGGCAACAGCACTACGTTCTCCATATGCTTCAGCGCCTCCGGAACGGCCGGCTCGTCGGCAAAGACGTCGAGACCCGCCCCCGCGATCTCGCGCCTTTCCAGTGCACCGATCAGGGCATCCTGGTCGACGACGTCGCCGCGCGCCGTGTTGATCAGGAACGCGTCGCTTTTCATCGACCGCAAGCTTCGAGCATTGATGAGATGGCGGTTTTCCGCGCCGCCCGGACAGTGCAGCGACACGAAATCGGATGCTGTGAGCACATCTTCCAAAGTTGGCATCTGGACCGCGCCCATGGCGCGCGTCTCGTCGTCATCAATCGGGGACCGATTGAAGAACACGATCTTCATGCCGAAGCCGAAATGCGCGCGCCTGGCTGTCGCCTTGCCGATGCGCCCCATGCCGACAATACCCAAGGTTTTGCCCGACACCTTCGCGCCGGCCATATGGGTTGGCGACCAGCCCCGCCACTCTCCGGCCCGCAACTGCCGCTCGCCCTCACCAGTCCGGCGCGCGACAGCCAACAGCAAGCTGAGGGCGAGGTCGGCGGTGCAATCGGTCAGCACGCCCGGGGTGTTGGTCACCACGATGTCGCGGTCGCGGGCTGCCGCGACATCGATATGGCTGAAGCCGACGCCGAAATTGGCGATGATGCGGGTGCGGGCGGTGTTCTCGGGAAACACCGCAACAGGCAAGCGGTCGCTGACCGTTGCCAGGATCGCGTCAAAATGCGCGAACGCCGACGTCATTGCGGCAGGGCTCAGCGGCGTATCGCTGGCGTTGAGCGTCGTGTCGAAGCGCTCGGCGAGGATCGCTTCAACGGGGCCCGGCCATCTCCGGGTGACAATCAAACGCGGTTTCATCGAGTTTCCTGCCGATCGATGGGCCGCGATGCATCCGCAAACCCGAAACAGACTTCACATCTTGCGCCATGCGACCGTCAGGCCGCCTTCTTCATTCCGGCCAGTGTATTGGCAACGACCTCCCCGAAGGACGATGGCGTCGGCACGATGACGACGCCGGCCTCTTTGAGGATTTCGACCTTTTCCTGCGCCGACTCGCCGAAGGCCGAGATGATGGCGCCGGCATGCCCCATGCGCCGGCCCTTCGGCGCGGAAAGCCCGGCGATGTAGGCGATCAGCGGCTTGCGCATGTTGTCGCGTGCCCAGATCGCGGCTTCCGCTTCCTGCGGTCCGCCGATCTCGCCGATCATGACCACGGCATCGGTTTCGTCGTCCTGTTCGAACAGCTTCAGCATGTCTTTGAAGGACGAGCCGTTGATCGGATCGCCGCCGATGCCGACGCTGGTCGAGACACCGATGCCAAGCGCCTTCATCTGTGAGGCGGCCTCATAGCCGAGCGTGCCCGAGCGTCCGACGATGCCGACGCGGCCGGGAAGATAGATGCTGCCCGGCATGATGCCCATCAGTGCCTGTCCGGGCGTGATCACGCCGGCGCAGTTCGGCCCGATCAGCCGCATGCGGTCCTCGAAACGGTAGCGAAGCATGTAGCGCTTCACCTGCATCATGTCCTGCGAGGGGATGCCGTCGGTGATGCAGACGCATAGCTTTATGCCGGCATCGGCGGCTTCCATGATCGAGTCGGCGGCGAAAGGCGGCGGCACGAAGACGATGCTGGCTTCGGCGCGAGTTTCGCGAACGGCGCCCTTGACGGTGTTGAAGACCGGCAGGCCGAGATGCTTCTGACCGCCCTTGCCGGGCGTCACGCCGCCGACGAGCTTGGTGCCATAGCGCTTCATGTCTTCGGCATGGAAGCTGCCGATCTTGCCGGTGAAGCCCTGGACAATGACCCGCGTGCCGCGGTTGAGCAGGATTGCCATATTCTTAGCTCCCTCAGCTTGCTTTTTTGAGCGTTGCCGAACGCCAGGCGGCGACGGCTTTTTCGGCGGCTTCCGCCAGCGTTTCGGCGACGATCACCGCCTCGCCGGAATCGGCCAGGATGCGGCGCCCTTCCTCGACCTTGGTGCCGGCAAGCCGCACCACCAGGGGGACGTTGACGCCGACTTCGCGGATCGCCTTGACGACACCCTCGGCGACCCAGTCGCAACGGTTGATGCCGGCGAAGATGTTGACCAGGATGGTCTCGACATTCTTGTCGCCAAGCACGGCGCGGAACGATTTCGCGACCCGCTCCGGCGAGGCGCCACCACCGATGTCAAGGAAGTTGGCCGGCTCGCCGCCGGCGATCTTGATCATGTCCATCGTCGCCATGGCGAGGCCGGCGCCGTTGATGATGCAGCCGATATTGCCGTCGAGGCCGACATAGGAGAGGCCGCGGTCGCTGGCGAAGGTTTCGCGCGGGTCTTCCTGGCTCTTGTCGCGCAACTCGGAGATTTCCGGCCGACGGAACAACGCGTTCTCGTCGAACGACATCTTGGCGTCCAGCGCGACGAGGTTACCGTCGCGGGTCACCACCAGCGGATTGATCTCCAGCATCGAAGCATCGTAGTCGCGGAACACCTGGTAGCAGCTGAAGATGGTTTCAGTCGCCTTGCCGATCAGGTTCTGATCCAGGCCGAGCCCGAAGGCAATCTCGCGCGCCTGGAAGCGCTGCATGCCGACGCCCGGGTCGACCGTGGTCCGGATGATGGAATCCGGCGCCCTCTCGACGATATCCTCGATCTCCATGCCGCCGGCGGCCGACGCCACGATCATGACGCGCTCCTCCTTGCGGTCGAGAACGAAGCCGACATAGAGCTCCTGCGCGATGTCGACGGCCTCCTCGAGATAGAGCCGCGATATCAGCTTGCCCCGCGGGCCGGTCTGCTGGGTCACGAGCTTGCGGCCGAGCATTGCTTCGGCCGCATTAGAGATCTCCTCGTCATTGGCGCAGAGCTTGATACCGCCGGCCTTGCCGCGCGCACCGGAGTGAACCTGAGCCTTGAGAACCCATTTGCCGCCGCCGATCTCACGCGCCCGATAGGTTGCCTGCTCGGGGCTGTAGGCCAGGCCGCCGCGTGGAACGTGAATCCCGTGGCGGGCAAGCAGTTCCTTGGCCTGGTATTCGTGAATGTCCATTTTTTGTCCTCCCAAGAGCCTTCAGTGCGTGGCGGCGTGCGCCTGGCCGGCGCGTTCGATTGCTTCGTTGACCACCAGCACATTGCGGGCCATGCGTTCCGACGCCGCGTCGATCATTTTGCCGTCGAGCGCCGCCGCGCCCTTTCCGAGCGCCTCTGCTTCCTTGAGCACTTCCAGGATGCGCCGGGCGCGGACGACTTCCTTTTCCGGCGGCGAGAACACGCTGTTGGCAAGCGCGATCTGCGACGGGTGGATCGCCCATTTGCCTTCGATGCCAAGTGCCGCCGCGCGCCTTGCCGCCGCTGTGTAGCCCTCGGGGTCCGAGAAGTCGCCGAACGGCCCGTCGATGGCGCGCAAGCCGTAGGCCCTGCAGGCAACCGTCATCCGCGACAGGGCGAAATGCCACTGGTCGCCCGGATAATCGGGATTGAGGCCGCCGATGTTGACGGTGCGCGCCTTGTTGCTGGCGGCATAGTCGGCGACGCCGAAATGCATCGCCTCCAGGCGGCCGGGCGTGGCGGCGATAGCCTCGACATTGGCCATGCCGAGCGCCGTCTCGATGAGGGCCTCGAGGCCGACGCGGGTCTTGTAGCCCTTGGCCATCTCGATCTGGTTGACCATGGCCTCGACCATATAGAGGTCGGCCGGAACGCCAACCTTCGGCACCAGTATGGTGTCCAGCCGGTCGCCGGCCTGTTCCATCACGTCGACCACGTCGCGGTACATGTAGTGCGTGTCGAGGCCGTTGATGCGCACCGAAACGGTCTTGCCCTTGGCGCGCCAGTCGATGTCGTTGAGCGCCTGGATGATGTTCTTGCGGGCGCGTTCCTTGTCCGGCGGCGCCACCGCGTCCTCGATGTCCAGGAAGACAAAGTCGGCGGCGCTGTTGGCCGCCTTTTCGATCATCTCCGGGCTGGAGCCGGGAACCGCGAGTTCGCTGCGCTGCAGCCTGAGTTTTTTGAGATGGTTGATCGTGTGGCTCATGGTCGCGTTCCTCTCACGCCGCTTCGGCGACAGGTACCTCGGCCGAGGCACGGAAGTGCTGGATGGCGGCGCCGACGCCCGAGCCTGGCGCCAGCCGGACGCCGCAATCGAGCAGCGCCATTTCCGCCGCCGACAGCGAGGCCAGCACCATCACCTCGTTCAACCAGCCGAGATGGCCGATGCGGAAGACCTTGCCGAGCACCTTGTTGAGACCGCCTCCGAGCGAGGTTCGGTAGCTCTGGTAGGCGCGCTTGACGACGTCGCCGCTGTCGATGCCTTCCGGCACCAGGATGGCGCTGACGGTGTCGGAGTGCCATTTCGGCGCCTTCGCGCAAAGCTTCAGGCCCCAGGCGTCGACCGCCTTGCGCACGCCTTCGGCGAGGCGATGGTGACGGCCGAAGATGTTGTCGAGCCCTTCCTCGGCGATCAGGTCGAGCGAGGCGCGCAGTCCGCGCAGCAGCTGCGTCGCCGGCGTATAGGGGAAATAGCCGGCGTCGTTGGTGCGGATCATGTCCTCGAACGAGAAGAAGCAGCGGCGGTGGGTCGCGACCCTGGAAGCGGCCAGCGCTTTCTTGCTGACCGAGAGGAAGCCGAGGCCGGCGGGCAGCATGAAGCCTTTCTGCGAGCCGCTGACGGCGCAGTCGACACCCCATTCTTCCTGACGGAAGTCGATCGAGCCAATCGACGACACACCGTCGACGAAGAGCAGCGCTGGGTGGTTCGCCGCGTCGAGTATGGCTCGGCAGCCTGCGACATCGCTGGTGACGCCGGTGGCGGTCTCGTTCTGCGTGCAGAAGATTGCCCTGATGCGGTGTGCCTTGTCGGCCTTCAGCTTTTCTGCGTAGAGGTCGAGCGGCACGCCGGTTCCCCACTCGCAGTCGATCACGTCGACCTCAAGGCCGAGGCGCTCGGCCATGTCGACCCACAGATGCGAGAACTGTCCGAAGCGCGACATCAGCACGCGATCGCCGGGGCTGAGCACATTGGTCATCGCCGCCTCCCAGGCGCCGGTGCCCGACGACGGGTAGATGAAGGCGCGGCCGGTTTCGTTTTTGAAGACTTTTTTGATGTCCTCGAACAGCGGCAGCGTGAAATCAGGAAACGATCCGGCGCGCATGTCCTCCATCGGGAGGTTCATCGCTTGCCGGACCTGCTCCGGAATGTTGGTGGGTCCTGGAATAAAAAGGTGGGTGAACCCAGCCATGCGTGAACTCCTCCGAAGTTAGAGATTTGTGGAGGGAGTGTCGTTTGGAAGGCGAGGGGCAACAACACCTTGGTGGGTAAGTTCTCGCCGCGCGCGGGTGGGGCGAGACTACCCGCTTGGCCTACCCGGTCGTCCTATCCGACAGGCTGTTTGGGACTGCGACGCTTCTCGCTCGAATAGAGCGCGACCGCCATTGCCCGATTGCGGACGTCAAGCTTGTCATAGAGATTCTTGAGGTGATACTTCACCGTATTCTCGGAAATTCCCGTGCGCGTTGCGATCTGAAGGTTGGTCCAGCCGTCGGAAAGCACCGCCAGCAGTTCGCGCTCGCGAACCGTGAGCTGGGCCAAAGGCGTGTCGTTGACCTTGTTGATGTCGATGTAGGGGATGCAGATGCGGCCGTGCGCGACGGCCAGGATCGTCTCGAAGATGATATGCGGATCGTCGAACTGGAAGCAGTAGCCTTGAGCACCGAGTCGCACGCACTGCTTCAAGATGCCGATGTCGTGGTCGTTGGAGAACACCGTGATGCGCACATCGAGCTTGCTGCTCTGGACCTCGGCCAGGACATCCGCGCCGTCCATGTCGGCGAGCCTCCAGCCGATGACGGCGACATCGAACTTGGTCTTTCCTGCCAGGTCCAGGAGTTGCCTGCCGCTCTGCACGGCGCTCAGCAATTCGAAACGTCCGTCGCATTCCAGCATTTCGCGGAGCGCCGATATGACAAGCGGATTGCGCTCGGCGACAACGACGCGAACGCGTTGCTGTCCTGATGTGGCCTCGTTCGTTCTCGCCGACCTTGCGTTCAAGGGCTTCCGTTCTGGACCGGTTGCGGGCATGGGCGGATCCGGCCGATATCCGGACCCTGTGCCATGACAATCGCCGCAACCGCACCACCGTGCTCTTTCCCCAGCGACATGCGCTGTCGCGCCACCTGAACCGGTATCCTGTTGGTTTTGACGCGATCGGCATTGTCAGCCCAAGGTTTGGCGATGTCCGCCTCTCACGAAGTCAGGCCGGTAGGTGAGCGCGTATTTCGTTTGATATTCCGTGCGTTAGCACCATAGGTTCCCAAATCGAATCGTGCTGCCGCGCTATCCCTGGATTGAGCGGCGGATTCTCCCCAAAAGCGGTTTCCACTTTTGGGTCCGATGCTCTAGACCTGAGACGCACCTTTTCCGGGATTGCGATGGCGGGAGGCGCTGGTGGAAGGCCAGGACGAACGGACGACCGGCGCCAGGGCCGCTGAAGACGCCCACGCCGATATTTATGGCGAGGATGGCGCCGTCCTATCGTCCTTCCTTGCCCAGATCGGTGCGGCGATCGCCGACCGCGACACGCTCACGCTCAAGCATGAAGTCGACCACTTGCACCAGTCGGAGCTCGGCGACCTGCTCGAGGCGCTGCATCCCGAACAGCGCCGCGCGCTGGTCGACTTGTTGGGCGCCGATTTCGATTTTTCCGCGCTGACCGAGGTCGACGAGGCGATCCGTATGGAGATCGTCGACAATCTGCCCAATGCGCAGATCGCCCAGGCGGTGCAGGAGCTCGATTCCGACGACGCGGTCTACATTCTCGAAGATCTCGAAAAGGAAGACCAAGACGAGATCCTGTCGCAACTGCCGTTCACCGAACGGATCAGGCTGCGCCGTTCGCTCGACTATCCGGAAGAGACGGCCGGCCGCCGCATGCAGACCGAGTTCGTCGCGGTGCCGCCGTTCTGGACGATCGGCCAGACCATCGACTACATGCGCGAGGACAAGAACCTGCCTGAGCGCTTCAGCCAGATCTTCGTCATCGATCCGACCTTCAAGCTGCTCGGCGCCATCGACCTCGACCAGATCCTGCGCACCAAGCGCGCGGTCAAGGTCGAGGAGGTCATGCATGAGACGCGGCACGCCATTCCCGCCACCATGGACCAGGAAGAGGCTGCACGGGAATTCGAACAGTATGACCTTCTGTCTGCCGCCGTTGTCGACGAGAACGAGCGGCTGGTCGGCGTGCTGACCATCGACGACGTCGTCGACGTCATCCAGCAGGAAGCGGAAGAAGATCTCCTGCGCATGGGCGGTGTCGGCGACGAAGAGCTCTCCGACAGCATCCTTTCGACCTCGCGCTCGCGCGTTCCATGGCTGCTGGTCAACCTCTTGACTGCATTCCTGGCGGCTTCGGTGATCGGCCTGTTCGACCGCACGATCGAGCATATCGTGGCCCTGGCGGTGCTGATGCCGATCGTCGCCGGCATGGGCGGCAATGCCGGCTCGCAGACCATGACGGTCACCGTGCGCGCGCTGGCGACCAAGGATATCGACATCTACAATGCTGGCCGCATCATCCGCCGCGAGATGGGTGTCGGCTTCATCAACGGCATCGTCTTTGCCATCCTGATCGGCATTGTCGCCGCGACCTGGTTCCACGACAACAATCTGGGTGGCATCATCGCGGCGGCGATGATCATCAACATGTTCGCGGCCGCTTTGGCCGGCATCCTGATCCCGCTGCTGCTCGACCGTTTCAAGATCGATCCGGCGGTCGCTTCGGCGGTCTTCGTCACCACGGTCACCGATGTCGTCGGCTTCTTTGCCTTTCTCGGCATTGCCACGTGGTGGTTTGCGGTGCCTTGAAGGCGCATCGTGCCCTCAATTGACTTTTACGTAAATGCCGTGCGAGGCTTGCGCGGGGTGCAATGTCGATTCCGGCATGGCATGGGTTTGGTTCGGGACAGGAGGGGGTGCCGCATGGCGATCCCCGGGTTCCGGGGTGTGGGAGTGACAATGCGGGAA
This sequence comes from Mesorhizobium sp. P2_A12, assembly GCF_056405075.1. Classification (NCBI taxonomy): domain Bacteria; kingdom Pseudomonadati; phylum Pseudomonadota; class Alphaproteobacteria; order Hyphomicrobiales; family Phyllobacteriaceae; genus Mesorhizobium; species Mesorhizobium sp. P2_A12. The sequence continues at coordinate 65,435 of NZ_JBFUCU010000013.1, read as the reverse complement.
TATTATTCGATCACCGAACTGACCCGCGAATTCGACGTGTCGACGCGGACGCTGCGCTTCTATGAGGACGAGGGGCTGGTGCAGCCGGTGCGGCGCGGCCGCACGCGGCTGTTTCGCCCGTCCGACCGCCACCTCATTCGCCAGATCATGCGGGGAAAACGGCTAGGCTTCTCGATCAATGAGATCCGCGAAATCATCCAGATGTACAAGGAGCCGCCCGGCGAGGTCGGTCAACTCAAGCTGATGATCAAGCGCATCGAGGAAAAGCGCGAGGACCTGCGACAGAAGCGCCGCGACCTCGAGGAGACGCTGGCCGAACTCGACCAGGCCGAGGAATCCTGTGTCGAGCGGCTGGTGGAACTCGGCGTCAACACGTAGCGCTGTTCAAATCCAGCGCCGCACTCTTTTGGAGTAGTCCCGGTATTTCTTGCCGAATTTCGCCGCAAGCACCTTTTCCTCGCCCTCGATCGCGACCTTTTGCGTGACAAAGGCAGCGATGAAGGCGAGCGGCAGGAACCAAACGATCCCCGAGACAAAGGCGACGCCGATCAACAGCAGCGTGTTGGCCAGATACATCGGATTGCGGGTGATGCCGAAGGGGCCCGTGGTAACGAGGTGATCGGGCACCGCGTTGGGATTGAGCGTGGTCTTGGCCCTGATCATGGTGCGGATCGCGGTGAACCAGAGTGCCGCGACGCCGAACAGGGCCACCCAGCCGGCGGCGAACAGGATATCGCCCAAAAGGTCGCCAATCCAGGGCAGGGGATAGAGCAGGCCGAGTGCGATGCTGATGGCGATGGCAGCAACGTAGATCACCGGCGGCCACGGTATGAGCCCTGCCTTCGGCTGGTTCTCGGTCATTTGACCCCTCCCTCCGTCATCTTGTCTTCGGTCTTGGCGGTGCACATACCGGCGAGATCGGATATATGCGTCTTCCATTCGGCAGTCTGGTCGTTGTTGTAGAGCCGATCAAGTGAGGCTTCGCCCTCGAGCGTGTCGAGCATGCAGACACAGTAGCTCGAACAGAACTCGGTGTCGCGCGACTGCTCGCAAGACAGCTGGCAGGTTTTCAGGAAGTTCACCTGCGGGGTTTCGACCTTGGCCGGCATGACTTGCGCGAACAGCCACACAGAGCCGATCAGCAGCGGCTGATGGATCAGGTAGAAGGCCAGGCTGTGGCGGCCGATGAAGACCAGCGGGTTGGCCCAGCGGCCGGGTGCCAATTCGGCAAGCCGGGCAAGCAGGCCCGAAGCGGAGGCGAGTTTCGTCACCGCGATGCCTGCAAGTACGGCGCCGAACCACGGAAACAGCGGAACGTAGTCGTTGGAACGCGGATTGATCGCCGACAGGCCGATCCACCACAGCCACGGATGGTCGAAGGCCTCGAAGCGCAGATAGATGGGCGCTGCGATGACCAGCGCTGCCACAAGCAACGTCAGCAGCGCCGGCAGCCGCAGGAAGGCGAGGCCGAGCAGGCTGGCCAGCGCAATCTCGTGCAGGATGCCGAAGAAGATAAAACCGTCCGGGGTGGCAATGCGGGTGACGACCGAAATGGCGATTGCCGCTCCGGCGACCATGGCGAAGCGCCTCCAGAAGCCGTTCCAGCGGATTTGCCGGCCATGGGCGAGGTACAGGCTGACGCCGACCAGGAACAGGAAGGTCGAGGCGATACAGCGCGCGTAGATCTTCCACCAGCCGAAAGCGGTAAGGCCCGGGTCGGTATAGCCGAAGAATTCCAGGTCCCAGGTGAAGTGGTAGCTCGCCATGGCGATGAGCGCGATGCCGCGCACGATGTCGATGGCGACGATGCGCTTCGGTCGATCCTGAACGGGTGCGGTTGGCGTGTGGATGCTCATGGTCTCGTATTCTGATTCAGCCCCGCAAGACGACTATCACGGTTGCCCCGGACAAAAGAAGGCCGGCAGCTTCGGCAGACGCTGGATCAGGCGCCGCTTTAGGCCAGCGTCGGAAAGCCTTTGGCCGACTTCGCTTTTGCCGGATAGGCGTCGGTTTCCTGTTACCCGCGCAGGAATCACCACGGCAGATTTGACCCGCTGATTCTGCTTTGGGGAAGCAATGTCCACCCATGTGCGCCACCCGGTCTGGCTGCCGGCCTTGCGGCCGGCCGACGCGCGCACCTTCGCCTCGCTCTATGCGGTCGAATCCTTCGCCCGCGCCACGGTGTCGAGCGTCATCCCGATCCAGGCCTACGAGATCCTGCATAACGAGCAGATCGTCTCGATCCTCTACACCATCGTGGCGATGCTCGGCCTGTCGGTAACGCTGTTCATGCCGATGCTGATCCGACGCTTTGCCCGGCGCTGGGTCTACACGGCAGGTGCCTGCCTGCTGGCCATCGGCTCACTGTTCTTCGTCACCCATACGCTTGCCGGACAATTGGCCGGCATGCTGTGCCGCGTGATGGGCGCCAGCGCGCTGTCGATCTCGCTCAACCTCTACATCATGGACCACATCCGCAAGACCGACTTCATGCAGGCCGAATCGCTGCGCATGGCGTGGTCGATGTTGGCCTGGACCGGCGGGCCGACGCTGGGCATCTTCCTCTCCACGCGCTTCGGAATCTATGCCGCGCATGGTGCGGTGGCGGTGTTCGCGCTGGCCTTGCTGGCGCTGTTCTGGACCTACCGCCTCGGCGACAACCCATCGATCCGCCCTGGCAAGACGCGGCCGGCCAATCCGCTCGCCAACATTGGCCGCTTCGTCGCCCAGCCCAGGTTGCGGCTGGCCTGGCTGATCGCCTTCGGCCGCTCCTGTTTCTGGACGACGTTCTTCGTCTATGGGCCGCTGTTCATGGTCATCACCGGCGAGGGCAAGCTGGCCGGCGGTCTTTTGGTTTCGGCCGGCAATGCGTTGTTGTTCATGGCCATCTTCTGGGGCAAGGCGGGAAAGCGCTTCGGTGGCCGCCGAACCATGACATTTGCCTATTTCGCCATGTCGGCCATGCTGCTGGCGGCGGGTGCTGTTGGCGAAACCGCGCCGCTGCTCACCGGCGCCTTGCTGCTCTGCGGCGCTTTCTTCACCATCGCGCTCGATGCACTGGGCTCGACTGCCTTCATGCGCTCGGTGCGATCCTATGAAAGATCGCAGATGGCGGCGGTCTACCGGACCTATCTCGACTTTTCCGAACTGACGCCGCCGCTAGTCTATTCGGTGGTGCTGGCGTTCTTCGGGCTCGGCTCGGTGTTCGTCACGCTCGGCCTGCTGGCGGCGGTCTGCGGCTTCGTGACCTGGCGATACCTGCCGAAATCGCTGTGATCTTCACGGCTTGGGGGTAGCTGCTGCGTGCCGTTCGCGGATCCAGTTGTGGAAGCGGTGCAGGTCGTACTCCTCGGGCATCAGCACGCCGGCCGCATGGCGCCTCGAGCGCAGACCTTTCTGATTGACCTCGCAGATCCCTGCATCCTCCTCCAGCACCTGTTTGCCGAAGGCGACGATGTTGTCGATATCGGTTGCATCAAGCGCCTCCGGCGCAAACAGCCATTCGGCGACAAGCTCGGTCTGCTCGGGGCCGAGCGGCACCAGCCGCACGGTCCTGATATAGTCGACGTGCCCGACGATGAACATCGACGGCAGGTTGGTGGCGTAGGTCTGGCCGGCGGCGCGTTCGGCTGATGTGAGGCCTGTGAAGACCGGTCCATGCGTCTGGCCATCGCGCGACCATGTCTGCGCGCCTGCACGCAGGCCGCCGGAAAACTCCGGCGCGTCATTGTCGGCGTGGCGGGACCATTCGGGATCGTCATGGCGACCCATCAGGCCGCGGCCATAGATCGGCACCAGCCGCGACAGGTCCTTGTGGACGCCCGGACAATGCAGGCACTCGTTGAAGTTTTCCCAAAAGATCTTCCAGTTGCAGTTCATCACCTTGCGCAGCACATGGCCGGTAACAAGCGTTTCCAGCGGCCAGTTGGCGAGACTGCCGGACGCTGGATCGAAGGATGTTTCCGCCGAGCCGGCGGCGTCCTCCTGCAGATTGACGAAGACAAAACCGCGCCACATCGAGAGCGCCACGCGATAGAGCGGATGATTTGCCTTGTCGAAGCCTTCCGGCAGCGACTTCGACGGCACGCGAACGAGGTCGCCGCGCAGCGAATAGGACCAGGCATGGTAGGGGCAGGTGATGAGCCGTGCCTTCAGCCGGCCTTCGCTTTCCTGGCAAAGCTGCGAGCCGCGATGGCGGCACGTGTTGTGGAAGGCGCGCAGTTCGCCGGTTTCGTCGCGGAGCATGACGATTTCCTGCGTGCCGACGCGGAAGGTGCGGAATGAAAGCGGCTGCGCAAGGTCGGCCTCGCGGCAGACGAGCAACCAGCTTTTGTACCAGATGACGTCGAGATCGCGCTGATAGCTGTCCGCATCCCAATAGGCCGACGATGGCAGCGTCGGTTCGGCCCGGGTCAGGCCGTTGTAAGGATCGCGCTCGCTGGCAATGGGCTGCATGGCTGGCTTCCTGTGGATTTGTCAGCCGACACCCGACCATGGGAATTGTCAATTGTTGTGCCGGAGACCCGATTTATCTGGATGGCGCAATCGCGCTGGTTGTCGGCGGAATTTGGTTTGCCGGTCGCGGCGATTTTCCCTATAGTCGCGTTGTCGTCGGTTCCGTTTGGAGCCAAGAGGGAATGCGGTGCGGGCGGACTTGTTGCCCAATGCCGTGGCTGCCCCCGCAACTGTGTGCGGTAGTCCTCTCCATATGCCACTGAAGGTTTCTCTTCGGGAAGGTGGGGAAGGGCGCTGATCCGCGAGCCAGGAGACCTGCCGGCGACAGGAAACTGACTTCGATGCCCTCGGGTGGAGGGCGAAAGGACAAGACATGACTACCGCTTCCGTCTCCCTCGGCGCCTCCGTCTCCTCGCAGTCGTGCTTCATGCAGCTTGCACTCGTGGCGCTGCTCGGCATCTTCGTCGTCGGCTTTGTCGGCTTCTCGCATATCGATGCGGTCCACAATGCGGCTCACGACTATCGCCATTCGATGGCGTTTCCCTGCCACTGACGAGGATTTGACATCATGAACCTGTTTCGCAACGTCGTGTTCATCGCGGCGATCGCAGGGCTCGTGGCCGGCGTCGTTCTCGCCTGCCTGCAGGCCTATGCCACCGTGCCGCTGATCCTCAAGGCGGAAGTCTACGAACAGGCCGGCGGCGGCCACCACCATGACCATGCCGCTCCGGCCGCAACCGATACCAATGCCATGAGCACGGCCGCTCCGGCGGGGAATGCCATGAGCTCCGCCCCGGCGCCGGCGGAAGCAGCCACTCCGGCCGCGGAAGACGAAGGCTGGGCGCCGGCCGACGGTTTCGAGCGTTTCGCCTTCAGCGTTGTCGCCAATATCGTCACCGGCATCGGTTTTGCGCTGATCCTGGTCGCGGTTTCCGAATACGCCGGCGGCATCGGCAATTGGCGCCAGGGCGTATTCTGGGGCCTGGCCGGCTTTGCCGTGTTCACGCTGGCACCTGGCCTCGGCCTGCCACCGGAATTGCCCGCGATGCCGGCGGCCGATCTCACGCAGCGCCAGATCTGGTGGTGGGCAACCGTAGTGGCGACCGCGGCGGGTCTCGGCCTGATTGCGTTCCGCAAGTCGCTGCCGCTCGCGATCCTTGCCGTCCTGCTGATCGTCGCGCCGCATATTGTCGGCGCACCGCAGCCCGACAGTTTCGAGACGCCGATCCCGGAAGGCCTGCACCACCAGTTCGTGGTGGCGGTTACGGTGACCAACCTGGTGTTCTGGCTGGTGCTCGGCGCCGTCGTCGGCGTGGTGCGCGGCCGCTTCACCGGCACCGCGACCAGCCTGCGCGACAGCTTTGCCTGATCGCAGCAAGCTGACCTTCATCATCGGCGGTGCGCGCTCCGGCAAGAGCGCGCATGCCGAAACCCTGGCGACGGTTCTACCCTCGCCATGGACCTATATCGCCACGGCGCAAGCCTATGATGACGAAATGCGTGAGCGTATCGCGTTGCACCGCTCGCGGCGCGGCCAGGGCTGGGCGACCATCGACGCACCGCTCGATCTCGCCGGCACGCTCGAGGCTTTGCCGGACGACCAGCCGGTGCTTGTCGACTGCCTGACACTATGGCTGACCAATCATATGCTGGCCGGACACGACCTCGACCTTGAATGCCGTCGGCTGGCGGACGTGCTGTCGCGGCCGCGCGGGCCCTGGTTCGTCGTGTCCAATGAAGTCGGCCAAGGCATCGTGCCGGACAACGCACTGGCGCGCCGTTTTCGCGATGCCGGCGGCCGGCTCAACCAGCAGGTGGCCGCTGTCGCCGATACGGTGCTGCTGATGGTGGCGGGGCTGCCGCTCAAGGTGAAATGAAATGACCGATATCGACAACAAGACCGACCGGGATGAAGAACGCCACCGCGCCAAGATGGCCAAGCGCAAGGCGGTGCAGGATGCCGAGGTGGCGGCCAAGACGATCGAGAAGGGGCTGCTGATCGTCAACACCGGGCCGGGCAAGGGCAAGACCACCGCTGCTTTTGGTCTGGCTTTGAGGATGCTTGGCTACGGCAAGCGTGTCGGCGTCGTCCAGTTCATCAAGGGCAAATGGCACACCGGCGAGAAGGATGCCTTCGCCGCCTTTGGCGACCGCGTCGTCTGGCACGCCATGGGCGAGGGGTTCACCTGGGAAACCCAGGATCTGAAGCGCGACATCGCGGCGGCCGAAGCCGCATGGGCCAAAGTGCTCGAACTGATGGCCGATCCATCGATCAGCCTGCTGGTGCTCGACGAACTGAACATCGCGCTGCGCTACGATTATCTCGATCTCGACAAAGTGGTTGCGGCGCTGAAGGTGCGGCGCGAGGGCCTGCACGTCGTCGTCACCGGCCGCAACGCCAAGCCGGCAATGGTCGAGGCGGCCGATCTCGTCACCGAAATGGGTGTAACCAAGCACCATTTCTCGGCGGGCGTGAAGGCGCAGCAAGGCATCGAGTTCTGATAGCCTTAACCAGCAGGCCCGATCACGCGACGATGACGATTGCCAAGACCAAACCGAACAGCGCGATCAGCAGATAATCGGCGACACGATAGAGTTTCAGCGCCTGCCTGATGTCGATGCTGTCGGCTTCGCGCCGACCGCCTTCGCCCATGAAGACGTCGTCGACCAGCACGCCGCCATAGCTGCGCGGTCCAGCAAGCGCCAGGCCGAGCGCGCCGGCCATTGCCGCTTCCGGCCAGCCGGCATTGGGCGAGCGGTGTTTTTTCGCGTCGCGCCACACAGCCTGCCAGGCATTTTTCGCATCAGCACCCCTGACGAGGAATGCGGCCAGCACGATCAACAGCGCCGTCAGCCGCGATGCCGGCAGGTTGATCCAATCGTCGAAGCGCGCCGCCGCCCAGCCGAACGCTTCGTGGCGCGGGGTGCGGTGGCCGATCATCGAATCGGCGGTGTTGGCGGCCTTGTAGGCAGCGCCCCCTGCCAGCCCGCCGACGCCGGTCCAGAAGGCGGGAGCAACGATGCCGTCGGAAAAATTCTCGGCCAGGCTCTCGATCGCCGCGCGGCTGACACCGGCCCGGTCGAGCGATTCGGGATCGCGGCCGACGATGCGCGAGACGGCGATGCGTCCAAGAGCAAGGCCACCGGTGTCGAGCGCGTCGGCCACGGCCTCGACATGCTCGTAGAGGCTCTTCTGCGACAGAAGCGATGTCGCCAGAAGAGCGGAAATGATCAATCCCAAGGGAACGAACCAGAGCAGGATCTGCACGGCGAGCCCGATCGCTGCCGGCACCAGCACGATGACCAGCAGCGCCTGGACACCACGCTTGCGACGCAGCGCGTCGGGATCAGTGGCGCGGTTGAGCCGGCCGTCGAGAAAGGATATCAGCCTGCCGAACCACGTCACCGGATGGCCGATGGCGCGAAACAGCCAGTCCGGGTAACCCAGGACGAATTCAGCGGCCAATGACAGGAAAGCGATCAGGATTGACATGAAGCTTCTTGATGGGGCGGTGGACCATGGTGGAAGTCTCGGCCGGGCGAGGGCGCTTTTCCCCAACGCGCCGCAGCCTTTCGTCGACCTCTCGACCGGTATCAATCCGCACTCCTACCCGCTTTTCGAGTTGCCCGCCACCACCCTGTCGCGGCTGCCGGAGGCAGCGCGTGCCAGCGAGCTGGTCGAGATCGCGGCGAGCGCCTATGGCGCGCCATCGCCAGCCAATGTGGCGGCGGCACCCGGCACGCAGATCCTGTTGCCGCGCGTCGCATCGCTGATCGCGCCCGGCAAGGCACTGGTGCTGGGTCCGACTTATGCCGAACATGCGCGGGCAGCGGCGATCGCCGGGCACGCGGTGACGGAGGTCGGCGATTTCGAAGTATTGGCGGAAGCCGACCTTGCCATCATCGTCAATCCCAACAATCCGGATGGGCGCATCATAGAGCGCGACAGGCTGCTGGCGCTGGCAGCAGGGCTGCGCGCCAAGGGCGGGCTGCTGGTGGTCGACGAGGCGTTCATGGATGTCGGCCCGCGCGAGCACAGCCTTGGCGGCGATGTCGGTCAGCGCGGCATCGTGGTGCTGCGCTCATTCGGCAAGTTCTTTGGCCTGGCCGGGCTGCGGCTCGGGTTTGCGCTTTCCGATGCGGTGACGGTCGGCCGGCTGGACACGCAATTCGGACCATGGGCCGTCGCCGGCCCGGCGCTGGAATACGGCATTCGCGCGCTTGCCGACCTTGAGTGGCAGGACGCGATGCGGGCATCCCTTGCGGAGGCATCGGCACGGCTTGATGTGCTGTTCGGCCGCTTCGGCGCTGCTGTCGCGGGCGGCACCACATTGTTCCGCTATCTCTGCTTGCACGACGCCGCCGATCTGTTTGCCAAACTTGGCGAGCGCGGCATCCTGCTGCGTCATTTCGCCGATCGTCCGGGTGTCTTGCGCGCCGGCCTGCCGGGGAGCGAGGTGGAATGGCAGCGGCTCGAATCCGCTCTTGCCGAATGGGCGTCACGGCGCGAGGATCGTTCGAAGGGTTCGAAACGATGATCCATGTCTGTTCGCTGGCAAAGGTCGAGGAAACGGTGGCAAGGACCGGCGCCGACCGCATGCTGTCGCTGCTCGCCGCCGGAACCGACGTTGTGCGCCCGGCCTCGATCGCCCGGGAAAACCATCTGCATCTGGTCATGCACGACATCGCGGTGGCGCAGGACGGCATGACCATGCCGGGCGAGGAGCATGTCCGCAACCTGCTTGATTTCGCGCGCCGATGGGACCGGGCAAAGCCGATGGTCGTGCATTGCTATGCCGGCATCAGCCGCTCGACCGCTTCCGCCTACATCATCGCCGCGGCATTGGCGCCGAAGCGCGACGAAGCCGAACTGGCGCAGACGCTGCGGGCGCTGTCTCCATCGGCGACGCCCAACCCGCGGCTGATTGCAGTGGCCGATGTGCTGCTCCACCGCAATGGCCGCATGATCGAGGCGATACAGGCGATCGGGCGCGGCGCCGACGCTTTTGAAGGAGCGCCCTTTGCGCTGAAGATCGACATCTAGGACATGTTGATATTCAGGTGACCTGCCCTGCGACTGAAGTGCTATCTCAGCCAGTCGGCAAGCTTCGCCTTACGCACATCGCGCAGCAGGCTGATGAAACCATCGGCCTGATGTTCTGATGTCAGCCGGCCTTTCTCGGCCGTGGCGATGCTGGCATCGCCGACCACGCCATTCGGGTTGAGATCGCTGGCGATCCAGGCAAAGGCATGGGTGCCGGTGTGGCGCAGCAGCGAAAATTCCTTTTCAGCCTTCGCGACATTGGAAACGAAATTGTCGGCCTTGCCCATGTCGACGAGATCAGGCCGGAAATGCAGCATCAGCGACGTCTCGACATCGCCGCCATGGATGCCGTGACGGTCTTCGATTTCGGTGTACATGCCGGCCGGGCGGCCAAAGCGCTGCCAGCTGGTCTTCACCGCCAGCATGTTTTCGCGCACACGCAGTTCGCGCGTGACGATGCCCATGATCTCTTCATTGCCGCCATGCGAATTGACGACGATCAGCTTTCGCACGCCCGCCCGCGCGATCGACAGGCCAAGTTCGGTCCAGGCCTCGACCAGCGTCGTTGCCGGCAGGGTGAGCGTGCCCGGTGCGTGAAGATGCTCGTTCGACTTGCCCACCTCCTGCACCGGCACGATGCGGATGTCGAGATCGTCGGGCAGGCGGGCAATCACCGTGTCGAGCATGCCGTTCATGATCGAGGTGTCGGTCGAGACCGGCAGATGCGGACCATGCTGCTCGATCGCCGCCAGCGGCAGCACGGCGATCGTCGCCTCCGGGTCGATCGATGCGTATTCGGTCGTGCGGTAGTCGCCCCACCACACGCGTCTTTTTGCAACGGTCATGTCACGCCTCTTCGATAATAGGTCAGACCTAGCGCGGCAAGCGCGGCCTGTCGATCACCCAGCCGCGATGGCCTCGACCTCGACCTTGAATTCAGGCCGGGCGAAACCGGAGACGATCATCAGCGTCGAGGCCGGCGCCGGGCTGGAAAACAGCCGGTCGCGGACATCCATATAGGGCCGCAGATGTGCGCGGTCGGTGACGTAGGCGTTGATGCGGACGATATCCTGCAGCCCCAGACCGGCCTCTCCGAGCACTGCCGCGATGTTGCGGAAGCAGAGCTCGGCCTGCGCGCCGGCATCTTCGGGTATCTGGTCGTCCGCCGTGATGGCGACCTGGCCCGAGCACAGCACCAGCCGCTTGCCGGCGGGCACCTCGACGCCGTGGCTGTAGCGGGCAAAGGGCGGCTTGATCGACTTCGGGGTGAGGAACTTGAACATGGCAATCTCCGGTTCGTCGGTAGCCTAAGACCGGATGCACCGTACCTTCAAGATGGCGGTGCATGTCGCTGGGGCGATTGTGGACAGGCGTTCAAAAAATAGGCACGATGCCTCTGGTGCAGCACGACCCGTCCGGCTTCGCAGATGGCTGTGGTGCAAGCGGGCGGTCCCGGCGCAAGACGCCGGTGGCATGTGTCTTGCTTCTTGAATCTCTGGTGTCGAGCCTGGCGCGTGGCGTGCCGGAGCAAACAAAGGGTGATGTTGATGTACGGAAAACAGAAGATCTCGGTGGCGGTGGTGGCCCTGCTTGCGGCCAGCACGCTCGGTGCCGCGGCGAATGAAAAAGTCACCTTCGGCACCAACTGGTTGGCCGAGCCGGAGCATGGCGGATATTATCAGGCGGTGGCTGACGGCACCTACGCCGCCTGCGGCCTCGACGTCACCATCATGCAGGGCGGTCCGCAGGTCAGCGGCCGGCCGATGCTGCTTGCCGGCAAGATCGATTTCTACATGGGCGGCAATCTGCTGTCGGCGTTCGATGCCGTCCAGCAAGGCATTCCGATGCGCGTGGTGGCGGCGGATTTCCAGAAGGACCCGCAGGTCATCATGTCCCACCCCGGCGAGGGGCTCGACAAATGGGAGGATCTGAAGAACGCCGACCAGTATATATTGGGCGACGAGGGCGTGCAGACCTTCTTCCAATGGATGGTCATCGAACTCGGCTTCGATGCCGCCAAGCGCGCGCCCTACACCTACAACACCGCCCCATTCCTCGCCAACAAGAAGTCGATCCAGCAGGGCTATGTCACCTCCGAGCCATTCGCGGTCAAGAAGGAAGGCGGCTTCGTACCGAACCAGTTCCTGCTTGCCGACTATGGCTGGGATACCTACTCGACGACGATCGAAGTGATGCAGGACACGATCGACAAGAAGCCGGAAGTGGTCCAGTGCTTCGTCGATGGCTCGGCCAAGGGCTGGTACAAATATCTCTACGGCGACAACAAGGCCGCCAACGACATGATCAAGAAAGACAATCCTGACATGAGCGACGAGCAGATCGCCTTCTCGATCGAGCAGATGAAGAAGTTCGGCCTCGCCGATTCAGGCGACACCGAAAAACTCGGCATCGGTGCCATGACCGACACGCGCATCCAGAGCTTCTACGACAAGATGGTCAAGGCCAAGGTCACGCCAGCCGGCATCGACATCAAGAAGGCCTACACGCTGACCTTCGTCAACAAGGGCGTCGGGCTCGAGCTGAAGAAGTAGGCCGTTCCGGCATGATGCAGGAGAATGTGGCGCAAGCGCCAGCGAGCGCGTCGGATGTCGCTCCGACATTGCTGGCGCTGCGTGGCGTCGGCAAGGCCTTTTCCAACGGCGTGACGGCGCTCAGCGATGTCGATCTGACGATCCGGGAAGGCGATTTCCTCAGCCTGCTCGGACCGTCCGGTTGCGGCAAGTCGACGGCGCTACGGCTGATCGCCGGCCTGTCGACGCCGACCTCCGGCGTGCTCGACTGGCGCGGCGGCGGCTCGCTTGACCGCTCGAACATCGGCTTCGTCTTCCAGGAGCCGACGCTGCTGCCCTGGGCCAGCGTCTTCGACAATGTCTGGCTGCCGCTCAGGCTGAAAGGCGTTTCCCGCGCCAAGGCGGCGCCGGCGGTGACGGAAATGCTGGCGCGGGTTCACCTGACCGGCTTCGAAGACGCAGTGCCGCGCGAACTGTCCGGCGGCATGAAGATGCGCGTCTCGATCGCGCGCGCCATGGTGACGAAACCGCGGGTGCTGTTGATGGACGAACCGTTCGCCGCGCTCGATGAGATTACCCGCTTCAAGCTCAACAACGATCTTCTGGAGTTGTGGCAGGACGAGCGCTTCACCGTCGTCTTCGTCACCCACAGCGTCTTCGAAAGCGTCTTTCTCTCCAACCGTGTCGTCGTCATGGCGGCGCGGCCGGGCAGGGTGTTCGACGAACTCGCAATCGAGGCAGCCTATCCGCGCGACGAGGCGTTCCGGACCTCGCCCGACTATGCGGCGTTGTGCCGGCAGGCCTCCGACGTGTTGGTCAAGGCCATCAATTCAACAGCAGGCGCGCACCATGACGGCCATTGACGAGGGCGTGCTTAAGCTCGATCCCGAGGAAGCGCGCCGCGTGCGCCAGGAGCGGCTCGAACGGATCGGCCGTTGGGTGCTGCCGCTGGCGATCATGATCCTGGCGATCTGGCTGTGGGATCGCATCTGTGTGTGGAATGCAATCCCGCAATACATCCTGCCGCGCCCCGGCGTGGTGCTATGGACGCTCTACAACGATGCCGGCCTGCTGTTTTCCGCGCTGCTGGTGACCTTGCGCATCACCTTCCTCAGCCTGGCCTTGGCCGTCATCGGCGGTGTCGGGCTGGCGGTGCTGTTCGCGCAATCGAAATGGGTCGAGATGTCGTTCTTCCCGTTCGCCATCGTTCTGCAGGTGACACCGATCGTGGCGATCTTTCCGCTGATCAACATCTATGTCGACAACCAGACGACGAAGCTTCTGCTCTGCGCCTGGATCGTCGCCTTCTTTCCGATCCTGTCCAACACCACGCTCGGCCTCAACTCGGTCGACCGCAACCTGCGCGACATGTTCAAGCTCAATGGCGCGACGCGCTGGCAGCAGTTGCGCTATCTCAGATTGCCGGCGGCGATGCCGTATTTCCTGGGCGGGTTGAAGATCGCCGGCGGCTTGTCGCTAATCGGCGCCGTGGTGGCCGAGTTCGTCGCCGGCGCCACCGGCCAGTCTTCGGGGCTTGCCTCACGCATCATCGAAGCCGGCTACCGGCTCAACGCGCCGCGGCTGTTCGCGGCGCTGTTCCTGATCTCGCTCACCGGCATCCTGATCTTCCTCGTGCTGTCGCTGATTTCGCATCTCATTCTAAGGCGCTGGCACGAAAGCGCGCTGAAGCAGGAGCGCTAGTTCCTTGGTACCGAACACAGGTTCCTATTGCCTCGCCAACGCGCGGCTTCACGCGTCCCTGACGCCGGGATTCACCGCTGTTTTCGACAGCGATGGCTTTGCGCTTGCGGACATCGCTGTCGCCGACGGCAAAATCGCAGGCATTGTCGCACATGGCCGTACAGCACTACCGGTGGACGCCGTCGACCTCGGCGGCCGCATCATCCTGCCGTGCTTCGTCGACTGCCATACACATATCGACAAGGGCCATATCTGGCCGCGAAAACCCAATCCCGACGGCACCTTCATGGGTGCGCTGAACGCCACCGGCGCCGACCGTGCTGCGCGCTGGAAGGCAGAGGACGTGGCACGGCGCATGGATTTCTCGCTACGCTCAGCCCATGCGCATGGCACCAGGGCGCTGCGTACTCATCTCGACAGCGTCGCCCCGCAAGAGGAGATCTCCTGGCCGGTGTTCGAGACGATGCGTGAGACATGGCGCGGCCGCATCGAGTTGCAGGGCGCGTGCCTGATCGGCATCGAGGGCGTGCGCGACAAAAAATGGTTCGACAGGCTGGCAAAAAGGGTTGCCGCGGCCAAGGGTGTTCTCGGTGTCGTCACCTATATGGTGCCGGACCTGGAAGAGCTGCTCGACCATGTCTTCGCGCAAGCGATCGCGCATGGGCTCGATCTCGATTTCCATGCCGACGAGACCGACGACATCGCCGCGATCTCGCTGAAGAAGATCGCCGAGGCGGCACTGTGGAACGGCTTCGAGGGCAACATCCTCGTCGGCCATTGCTGCTCGCTGGCGCGCCAGCCCGACCTCGATGTGCTCGACACGCTGGACAAGGTGGCGAAGGCCGGGCTCGCGGTCGTGTCGCTGCCGATGTGCAACCTCTATCTGCAGGATCGGCGCGGCGACCTCACCACGCCGCGCTGGCGCGGCGTGACGCTGCTGCACGAGATGAAGGCGCGTGGCATTCCGGTCGCCGTTGCCTCCGACAACACGCGTGACCCGTTCTATGCCTATGGCGATCTCGACATGCTGGAGGTCTACCGCATGGCGACGCGCATCCTGCATTTCGATCATCCGGTCGCCGACTGGCCGCAAGCGGTCACCGCGACACCTGCCAGGGTGATGCGGCTCGACGGTTTCGGCACGCTTGTTGCCGACGGTGATGCCGACTTCATCGTGTTCAAGGGCAGGAGCTGGACGGAATTGCTGTCGCGGCCCGAATCGGATCGCATCGTCGTGCGCAGCGGGCGCGCGATCGACCGGCAATTGCCCGACTATGCCGAACTCGACGAACTGATGGTGGAATGATGGACGTTTCGGCGCTCAAACGCGATCTCGAAGGCCTGAAGCTCGACGACAATCCGGCCATCGTCCAGCAGAAGAGCCGCGACTTCTACTGGTACAGCCCGGTGCTGAAGCGGCAGCTCGACCATATCACCGGCGACCTGATCGTGACGCCGAAGAACGAGGCCGAGCTGATCCGCGTGCTTGCGGCCTGCCACAAGCATGGCGTGCCGGTGACGCCGCGCGGCAGCGGCACGGGCAACTACGGCCAGGCCATGCCGCTCTCCGGCGGCGTGGTGCTCAATCTTGCCGAGATGAACGAAATCAAGTCGATCGCGCCGGGCCGAGTGGTGACCGGACCGGGTGCGGTCCTGGCCGACATCGACAAGGCAACGCGGGCGCATTCCGGCCAGGAACTCCGGCTGTCGCCGTCCACCTACAACACCGCCTCGATCGGCGGTTTCATCGCCGGCGGCTCGGGCGGCGTCGGCTCGATCAATTTCGGCGGCTTGCGCGATTTCGGCAATGTCCTGCGGCTGCGCGTGGTGACCATGGAGGCCGAGCCGAAAGCGCTCGAACTCACCGGCGAGGATTTGCACAAGGTGACCCACGCCTATGGCACCAACGGCATCATCACCGAAGTCGAGATGCCGCTGACATCAGCCTATGACTGGGTCGATGTCATTGTCGGTTTCGACAGCTTCATGAAGGCGGCCCGCTATGGCAATGCGCTGGCTTGCCAGGACGGCATCCTGACCAAGCTGATCACGCCGATAGCGGCGCCCGTGCCGCAGCTCTATTTCAAGCGGCACCAGAAGTTCCTCAAGGAAGGGCAGAGCATCTGTGTGGTCATGGTGGCGCAGCATGGCCTCGACGCCTTCCTGGCCTTCACCCGCCGAGCCGGCGGCGAGGTGATCTTCAATGCCGCCACAGCGACGCCGGAGGACAAGAAGGGCCTGCCGCCCGCCTATGAGCTTGCCTGGAACCACACGACGCTCAGGGCGCTGCGCGTCGATCCCTCGATCACTTATCTGCAATCGCTCTATCCCTTTCCCAAGCAGCTGGCATTGGTCGAGAAGATGGACGCGATGTTTCCTGGCGAGGTTTTTTCGCATCTCGAATTCGTGCGGCTGGACGGCAACATCACCTGCTTCGGCCTGCCGCTGGTCAAGTTCACCACCGAAGCGCGGCTCGACGAAATCGTGCGCCTGCATGAGGAGAATGGCTGCCCGATCTTCAACCCGCACCGCTACACGAAGAGGGCGGCATGAAGCAGACGGATGCGGTGCAGCTTGCCTTCAAGCGCGAGACCGATCCGCAGGGCCTGCTCAACCCCGGCAAGATGATCGCCTGGGAGAACCCGGACTATGACTACCGTTCGGGCCGGACATTCCTGTTCAAGGGGCTGCAGAAAGCCGGCTGATGAACATCCTCGTCCTCCACGCCCATCCGGTCGAGACCAGCTTCAATGCCGGCCTGCACCGGATCATCGTCGAGCGGCTGGCGGCAGCGGGCCATGAGGTCGACGACTGCGATCTCTACGCCGAGGATTTCGATCCGCGGCTGACGCGCCAGGAGCGGCTGAACTACCACAATCAGCGCGGCCCGGCCGACCCTGCGGCCCCCTATGTCGAGCGCCTGCTGCGGGCCGAAGCGCTGGTTCTTTCCTATCCGGTCTGGAATTATGGCTTTCCGGCGGTCCTGAAAGGTTTCTTCGATCGCGTCTTCCTGCCTGGCGTGTCGTTCAAGCTGGTCAACGGCAAGGTGCAGCCGTCGCTGCACAACATAGTCAAGGTCGCGGCGGTGACCACCTATGGCGGCAGCCGGTTCCGCGCCATGCTGATGGGCGACCCGCCGCGCAAGCTGATCAAGCGCATGCTGCGCGCCACGGTAAAGCCCGGCGCGCCGGTGAGCTATCTCGCGCACTATGCGATGAACCTCTCGACCACTGAAACGCGCAGGGCCTTCATGGCGAAGGTCGCGGCCAGCATGGACGCCTTCTGATGCGGGCACTGGTGGTCTACTGCCATCCGGTGCCGGAGAGTTTTTGCGCGGCGATCCGCGACACGGCCGTCGAGGTGCTGAAGGCGCGAGGCTGGGAGGTGCGGCTGCTCGACCTCTATGCGGAAAAGTTCGACCCGGTGATGGGTTGCGACGAGCGGCGTTCCTACAACGACCAGGCGCCGCAAGACCCGGCGCTGAAGCCGCATTTCGAGCTGCTTAACTGGGCCGAGGCGATCCTGTTTGTCTATCCGACCTGGTGGTACGGGCTGCCGGCGATGCTGAAGGGCTGGCTCGACCGGGTGTGGGCGACGGACGTCGCCTTCAAGCTGCCGGCGGGCAAGGGGCGGATCAAGTCGCTGATGACGCATGTGACCAAGGTCGGTGTCATCACTACCTGCGGTGCACCGACCTGGTGGAGCGTCGTCGTCGGCCAGCCCGGACGCAAGACCCTGCTGCGCGGCATGCGGGCGCTGTGCGCGACGCGCTGCCGGACTTTCTTCCTGGCGCACTATCTGATGGATGCCTCGACGCCGGCGACGCGGGCAGCGTTTCTGCTCAAGGTGCGGGCGAAGCTGGAGCGGTTCTGAGGGATTAGCATCTTCTCCCCGTGAAACGGGGAGAAGGGTAAGACGCTACATCCTCGTCCGCTCCGACTTCGGATCATACATCGGCTTCAGCGATGCTTCCGCGGCGAAGCGTTCGCCGGCGATCTCGATCTCATAGGACGAACTCAGCACGTCAGCCTCACTCTCGCCCTGGCACGGCACATAGCCCAGCCCAACGGCGCCGCCGAGGTGATGACCGTAATTGCCCGAGGTTATCGGGCCGACAATCCTGCCGTCGCGCAGGATCGCCTCGTTGTGGAAGAGCAGGGGTTGCGGTTCCTTCAACCGGAACTGCAGCAGCCGGCGTGACAGGCCGGCCTCCTTCTTCCGCAGCACCGCATCGCGACCGATGAAGTCGCCCTTGGCCGTCTTCACGGCAAAGCCGAGGCCTGCTTCCAGCACATTGTCCTCATCGGTGATGTCGTGGCCGAAATGGCGGAAGGCTTTTTCGATGCGGCAGGAATCCAGCGTGTGCAGGCCGCAAAGCTTCAAGCCGACATCCGCACCCACATCGTCGATCGCCTCGAAGACATGGGCTGCCTGGTCGGTCGAGACATAGAGTTCCCAGCCGAGTTCTCCGACATAGGTGACGCGATGGGCGCGGGCCAGGCCCATGCCGATCTCGATCTCCTGGAACGTCCCAAACGGGTTGGCTTCGTTGGAGAAATCATTCGGGCTGACCTTCTGGACCAGCTTTCGTGAGTCCGGCCCCATCAGGCAAAGCACGGCTTCAGCGGCGGTGACATCGGCGACGACCACGAACTCGTCGGTCAGATGCTTGCGCAGCCAGGCGAGGTCTCGCTGCAGCGTCGCGCCGGGAACGACAAGGAAGAAAGCCGTTTCCGACAGCCGCGAGACGGTGAGGTCGCTTTCGATGCCGCCGCGCTGGTTGAGCATCTGTGTGTAGACGATCTTGCCCGGCGCCACGTCCATATCGTTGGCGCAGAGCTTTTGCAGGAAGGCGCAGGCATCGCGGCCCTCGACGCGGATTTTGCCGAACGAGGTCATGTCGAACAGGCCGACCTTGTTCCTGACCGCCAGATGCTCCTCGCGCTGGTTGTCGAACCAGTTCTGCCGCTTCCAGGAATAGCGGTATTCGCGCTCCTGGCCCTCGCGAGCGAACCAGTTGGCGCGCTCCCAGCCGGCGACCTCACCGAAGACGGCGCCACGCGCCTTGAGATGTTCATGCAGGGGCGAGCGACGGACATTGCGCGAGGTCGCCATCTGCCGATAGGGGAAATGATCGGCATAGAGCAGGCCGAGCGTTTCGGAGACGCGCTCCTTTAAATAGCGGCGGTTCTTCTGGAATGGCTGGGCGCGGCGAATGTCGACTTCCCACAGATCAAAGGGTGCTTCGCCGTCATTGATCCACTGCGCCAGCGCCATGCCGGCGCCACCGGAGGAGACGATGCCGATCGAGTTGTAGCCGGTCGCCATCCAGTAGCCGGACAGCTCCGGCGCCTCGCCGAGATAGTAGCGGTCATCCGGCGTAAAGCTCTCGGGACCGTTGAAGAAGGTGTGGATGCCGGCGGTCGCCAGCATCGGCATGCGGTTGACGCCCATTTCGAGGATCGGCTCGAAATGGTCCATGTCCTCGGGCAACTGGTCGAAGCAGAAATCCTCGCGGATGCCGTCCATGCCCCAGGGTTTTGCCACCGGCTCGAAGGCACCCAGCATCATCTTGCCGGCGTCTTCCTTGTAATAGGCGCACTCGTCCGGAACGCGCAGCACCGGCAGGCGGGTAAGGCCCGGGATGAGCTCGGTGACAAGGTAAAAGTGCTCGCAGGCGTGCAGCGGGATGGTGACGCCGTTCTGGGCGCCAAGCTCACGCGCCCACATGCCGGCGCAGTTGACGACGATGTCGGCTTCGATCGTGCCTTGTTCTTCACCTTGCACCCACGACACGCCGGTGACGCGGCCGGCCTTGGTATGGACCTTGGTGACTTTCACATTCTCGACGATGGTCGCGCCGCGCTGGCGCGCACCCTTGGCCAGTGCCATCGCAATGTTGGCGGGGTCGCACTGGCCGTCGAGCGGCAGATGCACGGCGCCGACGACGTCGGACACATTGAGATGCGGGTACATCTCCTTGACTTCATTGGGCGAAATCTCGCGCACGTCGACGTCGAACGCGCGGGCGAGAGACGCCTGCCGGTAGATTTCATGCTTGCGCTCTTCGGTCAGCGCCACGGTGATCGAGCCGACCTGGCGCATGCCGGTGCCGACCTCGGTCTCGGCTTCAAGCTTGACGTAGAGGTCGGCCGAGTATTTCGCCAGCCGGGTCATGTTCTGCGAGCCGCGCAACTGGCCGATCAGGCCGGCAGCGTGCCAGGTCGTGCCCGACGTCAGTTGCTTGCGCTCCAGGAGCACGATGTCGGTAAAGCCGAGCTTGGCCAGATGATAGGCGACAGAACAGCCGGAGACGCCGCCGCCGATGATGACAGCCCTTGCCTTGGTGGGGATGGCCTTGGCGGTCATGCGGCCTCGCGGCGATAGCTGGAAGCAAAACGGCGCAGCCGAAGCGCTGCTTCCTGCAGCACGGGCTCCGGCTGGCAGAGGCTGATGCGGATGTGGCCGGCGGCGGCCTCGCCGAAGCTGGAGCCGGGCATCACGCCGACCTTTTCCTTGTCGAGCAAAGCCCAGGCGAATTTCTCGTCGTCGGGTTCGACGGCCGATACGTCGAGCATGACGTACATGCCACCTTCAGAACCGCGCACGGTGACATCGTTCATGCCACGCACGGCGTCGAGCAGGATGGTGCGGCGCGCGGCGTAGCGTTCGGCGATTTCCTTGACGCCATAGCGGTTCTCGAGCGCTTCGGAGCAGGCAATCGAGATGAAGGCCGGCAAGCCATAGGTCGTCACCAGATTGAGATTGACCAGCAGCGAGATCATCTCTTGCGGGCCCGTCAGCCAGCCCATGCGCCAGCCGGTCATGCCGTGGCTCTTCGACATGGAATTGATGACCAGAGTGCGCTCGGCCATGCCGGGCAGCGAGCGTGGCGAGACGTGCTCGCCGCCGCCTAGTGTCCAGTAGACCTCGTCCGACAACAGCCAGAGGTCATGCTCCCTGCAGACCTCGGCCAGTTGTTCCAGCCGCTCGCGCGAATAGACCGCACCGGTCGGGTTGTTCGGCGTGTTGATCAGGATGGCGCGGGTGTTGGGCCGAAGTGCTGCGCGGATCATGTCGGCATGCGGCTGGAAGCCATCCTCGGCCGGCGTCTCGACTACGGTGAAGTTCGCGCCGGCGGCGCTGAACGTGTTGGGATAGGTGGCGTAGTAGGGCGCCACCACGATGGCATGATCGCCCTGGTCGAGAACGGCCTGCACGGCCGCATAGAGAGCGGCCTGGCCGCCCGGCGTGGCGATGACCTGGTCCGGTGTCGTCTCGACGCCGGTGCAGGCGCTCGATGCCGCCGCCATGGCCTTGCGCAGGCGCGGCAGGCCGGGAAGCGGGGTGTAGTGGTGATTGCTGCCGCGAACCGCTGCCACACAGGCTTCGATCGTTTCCGAGGGCGTATCGAAATCATGGTCGCCGACCGACAACATGATGATGTCCTCGCCGGCCTCCTTGCGGGTCCAGGCGGCGAAATGGACTTCCCAGCCATCCTTGCCCGAAGGCACGATGCCGGAGATGCGCGATGATGGTCTAGGCATGTATATCTCCCGAAATTTCATAGCCGGCCCGTTCGAGCCGGTCGCGCAGCGCCGCGATATGTGCCGGTCCGACTTCGCAGCAGCCGCCGACGATGTCCGCGCCGGCCTCCACCCAGCCGATCGCGTGGTCGGCATAGGCGTCCGGACCGAGGTCGTGGCGGGCATGCAGGACATCGACGGTGCCGCCGTGCTTGAGCGCTTCGGTGGAGGTGAAGCCATTGGCATAGGCGCCGACCGGGCCGCCCAGGTCGATCAGTTCAGGCAAAGCCGCGGCGATCGCTTCCGGCCGGCAGCAGTTGAGCAGCCGCGCGGCGACAGTCAGGCCGTCGAGCGCGCTTGCTGCGGTGGCTATTGTCTCGCCGCTGCGAAGGTGTGGCTTGCCGTGATCGGCCAGTGTCCAAGATACCCATATGGGTTTGCCGCTTTCCGACGCGGCTGTGACCGCCGCGCGCGCTTCCTCGGCCGACGCCATGGTCTCGCACAGGAACAGGTCGACGCCATCAGCCTGCTCGGCAACGATGCGGCGATAGATGTCGAGCGTATCCTGATATGAAATGGTCAGCGCGGGCGCGTAGCTGCCGAAAAGCGGCGACAGGCAGCCGGCGATCGCTGTATCGCCGGTCTGGTCGCGGGCCTGCTTAGCCAATTCGATGCCGCGCTTCTGCAAAGGCTTGAAGAGGTCTTCCGCACCCTCACGCGCCAGGCGTTCGGGTGTCGCCGAATAGGTGTTTATGGTGATGACGCGGGCGCCGGCACGGATAAATTCCGCGTGCAGGTCGCGCACGAGATCCGGCTCGTCGATCAGTACCCTGGCCGACCATAGTGGCGTCGGCTCGGATTTGCTGCGGCGGACCAATTCCTGGCCCATGCCGCCATCCGTGAGGATGATTTTCTTCACGCGCGCAGCCTCTCGTTCTTCGGATCCCACAAGGGCTCGTCTTTCTGCACGACCGCCTGAAAACGGTCGCCGAAGATTTCGACCTCGATCCTTGTTCCCGGTTCCGCCAGATCGGCGCGCAGCATGCCGAGCGCAATCGATTTGTCGATCCGATGACCCCAGCCGCCCGATGTCGTTTCGCCGACGATCTTGCCGTCGTGCCAGAGTGTGGAAACAGAAGGGGCGTCGCAGTCACCGGGGTTCTCGACGACCAGCGTGACGAAACGCTTCTTTACCCCTTGCTGCTTCTCGTTCAGCAGTGCCGCCTTGCCGCGGAAATCCGGCTTGTCCCATTTGACGAAGCGCTCCAATCCGCCTTGGAGGATCGAATAGTCGGTCGTCAGGTCACCCTTCCAGGTGCGGTAGCCTTTTTCGAGCCGCAGCGAATCCAGCGCGTACATGCCGAATGGTCTCAGGCCATGCTGCTCTCCGGCCGCACAGATGGCGTCAAAGATGGCCGCGGTGTCGTCGACCCTGGTGTGGATTTCCCAGCCGAGTTCGCCGGCGAAGGAGACGCGTATGAGTTTCGCCCAGCGTCCGGCGATCTTCGTCTCCTGATGCGTCAGCCACGGCAAAGTGAGGTCGGCCCCGCAGACATCGGCGAGGATTTTTCGCGAGTTCGGGCCGGCCAGGATCTGGGTGGAAAATTCCTCGGTGCGGTCGACCAGCCTGAACGGCGCGTCCTTGGGCATGCGCGATTTCAGCCATTCGAAATCATGCCATTGCGCGACCGCAGCGGTGATCAGCGTCATCAGGTTCTCGTCATGACGCACGACCGACATTTCGGTGACGATGCGGCCCTTGTCATCGGCGAAATAGACGAGGCCGATGCGGCCAGGCTTCGGCACCAGACCGGTGACCTGCAGGTTCAGCCATTCGGCGGCACCCGGGCCGTCGAGGTTGAAGCGCGAGAAGCCCGGCAGGTCCAGGATGCCGGCCGCGTCGCGAACGGCCAGACATTCCTCGCGGACGCGATGCTGCCACGGCCCTTCGCGACGGAAGGTCAGTGTCGCTTCCTCGGAGATGTCGTCGCCGTCTTTCGCGTACCAGGTGGCGCGTTCCCAGCCATTATAGGCATCGAAGCGGGCACCGAGCGCCTTGATGCGATCATGGATCGGCGACAGCTTGCGCTCGCGGCCTTCCGGCCAGGCATGGCGCGGGAACTGGATGGCGTATTCGTTGCCGTAGATCTCCAAACCCTTGGCGACGCAGTAGTCCGGCGCCGCGGCAAAGGAGGTGAAGCGGCGCGGATCGCATGACCACATGTCCCATTCGGTCTGGCCCTCTGTCACCCATTCGGCCAGCACCTTGCCGGCGCCGCCGCCCTGGGCGATGCCGAAGGTGAAGACGCAGGCCTCGAAGGCGTTGGGAACGCCGGGCATCGGCCCGATCAGCGGATTGCCGTCCGGCGTATAGGGGATCGGCCCGTTGATGACCTTGGACAGGCCGGCGGTGCCCAGGATCGGCACGCGGGCGACCGCATCGGCCAGATAATGCTCCAGCCGGTCGAGGTCGTCGGGGAACAACTGGAAGGAAAAGTCCTCGGGCATCTGATCATTGTGGGTCGCCCAATGCGCGCGGCAGTTGCGCTCATAGGGGCCGAGATTCATGCCGTTCTTTTCCTGGCGCAGATAGTAGGAGGTGTCGACGTCGCGCAGCAGCGGCAGTTTCTTGCCCTGTTCCTTCGACCATGCCGCCAGTTCGGGGATTTCCTCGAACAATATGTACTGATGGCTCATCACCATCATCGGCACCTCGCGGCCGAACATCTTGCCGACTTCGGCGGCGCGGTAGCCGGCGGCATTGACGACGATCTCGCAGCGGATTTCGCCTTGCGCGGTCTCGACCACCCATTCGTCATTCTCGCGGCGCACGCCGGTGACCGGGCAGAAGCGGATGATCCTGGCGCCCATGTCACGCGCGCCCTTGGCCAGCGCCTGGGTCAGCTGCGCCGGATCGATGTCGCCGTCGCTCGGATCGTAGAGTGCGCCTTTCAGATCATGCGTCTCGATGAAGGGGTAGCGGCGTCTGATCTCGTCGACGCCAACGACGTCGATGTCCATGCCCTGATAGCGGCCCATGCCCTTGGCGCGCTGGAACTCCTGCATGCGCTCGACCGAGTGGGCGAGGCGCAGCGACCCAGTGACGTGGTAGTTCATGGGATAGTCGACCGCTTCGGCCAGCCCGCGGTAAAGCTCGGTCGAATAGCGCTGCATGTTCATCAGCGACCAAGACGAGGAGAAGGTCGGCACATTGCCGGCGGCATGCCAGGTCGAGCCGGAGGTCAGCTCGTTCTTTTCGAGCAGCACGCAGTCGGTCCAACCCGCCTTGGCGAGATGATAGAGCGCGGACGTGCCGACGGCACCCCCTCCGATGATCACCACGCGTGCCGTGCTCGGCAAACCCGCCATGTTCTTCTCCCTGACAAACCCAAAGCGCGTTGCGCTTTCCATTTTTGTTTTTGATGCCTGTCGTTGTCCCAAACCGCTGCACGCTTTTGGGCGACATGCATTCAATAGACTGGCGGGGCAACCACCCAGATGACAACCGCCGGCTCGGTACCCGGATTGCGCCAGCGGTAGGGTTTGCCATCGAAGCGAAAGGAGTCGCCTTCGCCGAGCCGATGCCAGACGCCCGATATCTCGATGTCGAACAGTCCCGACGCGACGTATCCGGCCTCCTCGGTCGGCCGGCGCGCCTCGGTCTTCAGCTCCGCGCCCGGCGCGAAGACCGAACGCACCATCTCGAAGCTACCGCCGAGATCGGGCGACAGAAGCTCCTCCACCAGGCCGGATTCGCTTGTGCCAAGCGTGCGGCGCCTGCCGGCACGCACAACCACGCCACGCTCGCTTTCGACAGGCACCTCATGGCTGAAGAACAGGCTGATCGGCACGCCGAACAATTCAGCGAAGGCTCTGAGGTCGCTGAGCGATGGCGTCGAGAGGCCACGTTCGACCTGGCTGACCCAGCCGACCGAACGGCCAAGCTTCAGGCCGATCTCGGCAAGCGTCAGCCCGCGCGCCTTGCGCAGCGCCCTGATATCGCCGGCCAGAACGCGTTCGTCAGGTCCCTGCAATGTTCGTGCGATAGGTGAAGGCAAAACGCTCACTTCATGAAAATTTGCATCCGAATTTCATGAGAAATGAAGCTCATGAAAAAATCAAGTGGATTTTCACAGATGCTCAAGATTTGCTTGCAGGATTTTGGCGGTTCATGCAAAGGCTCGGGCACGAACGGCGAGTGGGGACGTCTGGTCGAGACGGGGGTTAAAGGACGGCCCATGCTTGAAAAGAACACCCGAATTGCGGACGAGGCCGAGATTGTCGACGAGGCGATCCTGTCGCGCCGCTCGGTGCGCGCATTCCTGCCCGACATGGTCGACGACGACACCATCCGCGCCATTCTGTCGGTTGCGGCGCGCGCTCCATCCGGCACCAACATGCAGCCGTGGAAGGTCTACGTCACCAAGGGCGAGACCAAGCAGCAGATCACCGACGCCATCCTCAACTCGGGCATCCGCGCCGAAAAGGCCGATTGGGACGAGTACCGCTACTATCCGACCCAGTTCTTCGAGCCCTATCTGACCCGACGGCGCGCCAACGGCTTCGGGCTCTATGGCGCGCTCGGCATCGGCCGCCGCGAGGTCGACAAGATGCGCGCCCAGCACGATCGCAACTTCGTCTTCTTCGATGCGCCGGTCGGCATGATCTTCACCATCGACCGCCGGCTCAACCAGGGTTCATGGATCGACTACGGCATGTTCCTGCAAAACATCATGGTCGCGGCGCGGGGCAGGGGTTTGCACACTTGCCCCCAAGCGGCGTTCGCCCCCTATCACCGGCAGATCAGGCCGGTGCTCAATATTCCCGACGAGGAGATCGTCGTCTGCGGCATGGCGCTTGGCCATGAGGACATTTCCAAACCCGAAAACGCCTTCCGCACTGACCGCGTACCGCTGGAAGAGTGGGTGACGTTCAGCGAGTAAGCCGGCCGCCTTGGCCAGAACCGGCCAACTGGGCGTCGAGCACTATTCCGTGTTCATCTGCGCGCCGTGGCCGCTGACATGGGCGCCGTCCTGCGGCGTCAGCTTGAGATAGGCGAGCAGCGCAGACAGCGTGATGACGCCCTCGATCACGAACAGGATCCGAAAATCGTTGGCGATCGCCGGACCGCCGCCGGCGAGAAACGACAGTGCCGCGGCGGCGAGGCCGACGCTGATCGCCACCGCGAGCTGCCACAGGATGTAATAGAGCGCGCTGAAGCGGGCGAGTTGCTCGGGTGCGATGTCGGAATAGGCGAGGTTGCCGGTCGACGCCCATTGCGCGGAGCGGAAGACGCCGAAGACGAAGATGTAGGCAAGCACGATCCAGACGGGTGTGGTTGCCTGCATCAAGGCAAAGCCGGCGACCATGGCTGCGACGATCGGCGTGTTGCAGACCAGCACGCGGCGGAAGCCGAAACGGTTGAGGACACGCGGCATGAAGAAGCGCATCGCCACCGAACCGACCGCGGCAACGAAAGTCAGCGATCCCGCCTGCACCGCGCTCATGCCGAAGCCGAGCTGGAACATCAGAGGCAGCAGGAAGACGACCGAGCTGAGGCCGATCGTGTCCAGGCCGCCGCCGGTCAGGAACGAGATGCGGAAGGTGCGGATGCGAAGGAGCTTGAGATCGAGCAGCGGATTGCGCACGCGCAGGCAGTAGAACGAGGCAATGGTCAGGATGACGAGCGCGAGCGCCAGTTCACCGGCGATGACGCTGCCGGCAGCGTCCTTGGCGGCAAGCGAGTCCATGCCGAACACTAGAAGCACCATGCCGCTGCCGACCAGCAGAAAGCCCGGAAAATCGAACGGCGTGCGCACCGGCTTGGTCACTGTCGGAAACAGCGAGGCGGCAAGGAGAGCCGCTGCCAGGGCGAATGGCACGTTGATGAAGAAGATCCAGCGCCAGGAAATGTAGGTGGTCAGCGCGCCGCCGACGAGCGGGCCAACCAGCGGCCCGGACTGGCCGGCCAGCGAGATGTACATGTTGATCTTCAGCGTGCGGCTGCGCGGAAAGGTCTGCAGGATGACGACCTGGCCGAGCGTGCCCATCAGCGCGCCGCCGAACCCTTGCAGCGCGCGGGCGCCGACCAGCATCCAGATGTTGTCGGACAACCCGCACAAGGCCGATGCGGTGGCGAACACCAGCAAGGCAAAGCAATAGACATTGCGCAGGCCGAAGCGATCGGCGGCCCAGCCTCCCAGCGGCATCGAGATGATCAAGCTGGCGACATAGACGGTGATCAACAGGCCGAGCTGGCTGGGCGGGCGGCCGAGGCTTTCGCCGATACCAGGCAGCGCCGTCACCACGACATTCTGGTCGAGGCTGGTCATGAAGACGCCGCAGGCAACCGTCAGTGGCAGCAGGAGCATGGCTCTGGCCGACACATCGGCGCGATCGGTGACGCCGGCGGATATTTCTGCGGTCATGGGGATGTTCGAACCAAACGAATGTGCCGAGTCTGAGACGGGATTCTCATATCCCTTGGGCCGGTCTGGCGGCCACGTTTCCCATCATGGCCACCCGCGGCGCGATTCTCTAGCGGCAGAACCGGCTGGCCTTGATGCCAGAAGCAGAGGCGTTGCGGCTATCCGGCCGCGCCGCCTACTGCACCTCGTAGCCGACTTCCTCGCTGGCATGGCAGAGCGCCTTCCAGAACGAGCGCGCGAACGAGCGAAAGACATAGATGTCGAACTGGTCGGAGCCGGTGCGCTGGATCTGGGCGAAGACATCGTGATGGGCGGTCGAGCGGCCGGCGCCGACCGGAAAGGCCGGCAGTGCGAAGTCGATGGCGAAGAACTTCGCCAGCACCCATTCGGCCTTCGGCCCGGCAATGCGAATGGCGGTGCGGCCATGCGACAGGTCGGTCACCGTGCCGATGGCCGGGGTGACCACCTTGGCAAAGGGGCCGGCCAGACCTTCGGCTTCATCGGCAACGGTGAACTTTCCCGGCGCGAAGCCGAAGACCGACTTCACGCCGTCGCTCAGGCCGCCGCCTGCGCCATCGGGTAGCGCAAGCCCGGTAACGGTGCGAATGGCGGCGATCAGCTTCTTCTCCTCGCCCGGCCAGGCTGCCAGCTGCACGATCGAACCGGGCCCGGTCTCGGTCAGGATGATCTCGACGCCATGTTCGAAATTGCCATGCGAGCCAACGTGAAACTCCGGCTCGAGCGGTGATTGACGCTCAACCATGCATGCGGCTCCCGTCAGGATCAAAGAAGTGGTTGGAGACGATCTCGACCGGCCCGAATCGGTTGCGCAACGGATCGGAGACATTCGCGCGCGTGCCGTGCCTTGCCTTGCCGCCCTTGACCAGCGCCAGCGCAATGTGTCTGCCGAGCGCCGGCGAATAGCAGCAGGCGGTGATGTGGCCGATCGAGCCGTGCGGATTGGCCTCATCGAGTTGCTCGACAATGTGCGCGCCGCCATTGAGTGGCCGGTTGTCGAGCGCGATCAGGCCGACGAGTTCCAGGCGGTCAGACGCGATCAGGCCCTCGCGGTCCATCATCGCCGAGCCGATGAACGGCTTTTTCTTCGACAGCATCCAGTCGAGGTGCAGGTCGCGGGCCGTGGTGCGGCCGTCGATCTCGGCGCCGGTGACATGGCCCTTTTCGATGCGCATCGTGCCCAGTGCCTCAAGCCCGTAGGTGACCAGCCCGAACGGCTTGCCGGCCTCGATCAGCGCCTCCCAGACATGGGTGCCATGGCCGGCACCGGAATAGACCTCGAAGGCCATTTCACCGGAGAAGGAGAGCCGGCAAATCATCACCGGGACACCCGATATCTCGCCGCGCACGATGCCCATGAAGGGCAAGGTAGCATTGTCGACCGATGTGCCGGTGACGCAAGCAGCGAGGATCTGCCTGGCCTTCGGTCCGCCGATCGCGGCGCCCGCCCATTCGTCGGTCACCGAGGTGACGTGCACCTTGAGCTCCGGCCAGATCACGTCGAGGAAATATTCCAGATGCTGCATCACCTTGCCGGCGTTGGCCGTCGTCGTGGTCATCAGGAAATCCTGCTCGCCCAGCCGCCAGGTGGTGCCGTCGTCGAAGGCTAGGCCGTCCTCGCGCAGCATCAGCCCGTAGCGCGCCTTGCCGACGGCCAGCGTCGAAAACATGTTGCTGTAGACGCGGTCGAGGAATGCGGCGGCGTCGGGCCCTTGCACGGCGATCTTGCCCAGTGTCGAGACATCGACGATGCCGGCGCTTTCGCGCGTCGCCTTGGCTTCGCGCACATAGGCCTGCTCGACCGTCTCTCCGGCATGGCCGTAGATCATCGGACGGTACCACAGGCCGGCCGAATACATCGTCGCGCCATTGGCGAGATGCCAGTCATGCATCGGCGTCAGCCGCTCGGGTTTCAGGTCACCGAAGCGCTCTGCCGCCAGCGAGCCGATCGATACCGGCGCAAAGGGCGGGCGGAAGCGTGTCGTGCCGACCTCGGGGATCGGCTTGCCCAGCGCCTCGGCCATGATGGCAAGGCCCGGAACATTGGAGCTCTTGCCCTGGTCGGTCGCCATGCCGAGCGTGGTGTAGCGCTTCAGGTGCTCGACCGAGACAAAGCCTTCGCGGTGTGCCAGCCGCACATCCTCCGCAGTCACGTCGTGCTGGAAATCGACAAAACTCTTGCCTTTGGCCCTGATCTCGAACACCGGCGCCGGATCGGGGTCGCCAGGAACGGCTTCGACAGTGGGCAACGCCGCCGGCGTGCTGGTTCCGCCGGCCGCGGCAAGGCCAGCGGCGCGGCCTTCGGCGATGGCTTCAGTGGTGGAAAAACTGCCGGTGAAGGCGCCGGCGCCGATCCAATGCTGAGTTGGCCCTTGCTGCGTCGGCTTCGGCGGCAGGAAGGCCTGCCGCGCGGCGTTCCATTCCGCCTTGGCGCCGGCCTGGCTGGCCAGATGGATGGTCGGCGACCAGCCGCCCGACATCAGCAGGCAATCGGCATGGATGCTGCGGGCGTCGCCGGTGAGCGAGCCGTTGGCCATGTCGAAGCGTTGCAGCTTGAGGCCGGTCAGCGCCTTGCCGCCCTCTGTGGCGACGACGGCATGACCGGCGAAGATCTCGGCCTCGGCCTCCGTGGCCAGCTTGCGCATTTCGGCTGAAGGCTCTGGCCGGACGTCGACGATGGCAACGACCGCCGCACCCGCCTTCTTCAGGGCGACGGCCGCTCGGTAGGCGCTGTCGTTGTTGGTGAACAGCGCGATCCGTTCGCCCGGCAGCACGCCGAACTCGTTGGCGTAGCGCTCGGCGGCATGCGCCAGCATCACGCCCGGCCTGTCATTGCCCGGGAATACCAGCGGCCGTTCGAATGCGCCGGTGGCGAGCACCACGGAGCGGGCGCGGATCGCCCAATAACGATGGCGCGGCTCGCCCTTGCCGGGCTGCTCCTTGTGGTCGCTGACCCGTTCGAGCGCGGCAAGGGTGTTGTTGTCGTAATAGCCCCAGACCGTGGTGCGCGGCAAAAGCCGGACATTGTCGCGGCCTTCGAGCTGGGCGACGGTGCGGCGGGCCCAGTCGGCGGCCGGTGCGCCATCGATGGTTTCGCCTGACCAGTTGGCAGCGCCGCCGAAACGCGGCTCGAGATCAGCCAGCATGACGCGGGCGCCCTGATCGGCAGCGGCCTTGGCGGCCATCAGCCCGGCCGGACCGGAGCCGACCACCAGCACGTCGCAAAAGGCGTTCATGCGCTCGTAGCGGGCCGGGTCCTTCGCCGATCCGGCGCTGCCAAGACCGGCGGCGCGGCGGATGAAATGTTCGCAGAACATCCAGAAGCGCGTGCCCTTGAGCGGACCGATCACCGGCCCCATGAAGGTCTTGTAGTAGAAGCCGGCCGACAGGATCTTGCCGCCAAGCTGGTTGACGGCGTTGACGTCCCAGGCAAGCGAGGGAAAGCGGTTCTGGCTGATGACGACCAGCCCGTCATGGATCTCGACCATGGTCGCCGGAATGTTGGGCTCGCGAACCTCGCCCTTCAGCACCGTCACCAGCGCGTTGGGCTCCTCGACGCCTGCGGTGAGCAGGCCGCGCGGGCGGTGATATTTGAATGAACGCCCGTAAAGGGTGACGCCCCTGGCCAGCAGCGCCGACGCCAGCGTGTCGCCGGCATGGCCGGTATAGGCCGCTCCGTCGAAGGTGAAGCGGACGGTTTTCAGCCGGTCTATGCGGCCGCCGGTGTCGGTGCGGCGCGGGCTCATGACTTGTCCTCCGCCTTGCGGCGCGCGGTCGAGGTGTGAGCGCCGCGCATGAAGGCGACGCTCAAAATCTCATGTGTCAGCGTGTTGCGCACGACCCTCAGATGCGCGCGGCAACCGCCGGAATGCTGCCAGATTTCGTTGTGGTCACCGGCCGGGTTCAGCCGGTCGTAGACATAGGCGTTCCATGCCTCGAAATTCTGCGAGGCGGGCTCGGGACGCTCGCGGTTGCCGTCACCTTGATAGGTAAATTCGACGACGTCGCGCGGGCCGCAATATGGACAGGTGATCAACATGGGACCTTACCTAATGCAGCCGCGGGTTTGCACCCTGGCCCTTGTCGTCGATCACCAGGCCGCGGTGGAAGCGGTCGAGCGTGAAGGGGGTGTTGAAGTCGTGCGGCTGATCCTTTGCGATGGTCCAGGCAAAGCACCAGCCCGAGGCCGGCGTCGCCTTGAAGCCGCCATAACACCAGCCGCAGTTGAGATACATGCCGGGCAGGGGGCCGGTGGTGATGATCGGCGAGCCGTCCATCGACATGTCGCAGACGCCGCCCCAGGAGCGCAGCATGCGCACGCGGGCAAGGCCCGGAAACAGCGCCAGCATCTCGCTCATCACCTCGTCGACGATGGGCAGGTTGCCGCGCTGGGCATAGCTATTGTAGCCGTCGATGTCGCCGCCATAGATGAGGCCGCCCTTGTCCGACTGCGACATGTAGAAATGGCCCATGCCGAAGGTGACCACGGTGTCGATGAAGGGTTTTAGCGATTCGGTGACGAAGGCCTGCAGCACGTGGCTTTCGATCGGCATCGTCGCGACGCCGGCCAACTGCATGACGCGCCCGGTGCTGCCGGCGACCGCTACGGCCACCTTCCTGGCGCGGATGTCGCCGCGCGAAGTCGTGACGCCGGTGACGCGGTCGCCGTCGCGCAGGAAGCCGGTGACCTCGCAATTCTCGATGATGTCGACGCCGCGCCGGTCGGCGCCACGCGCATAGCCCCAGGCCACCGCATCGTGGCGGGCGGTGCCGGCGCGCCGCTGCATCAGGCCGCCGACCACCGGGAAGCGTGCGCTGTCGGAGATATCGAGCGCCGGGATCAGGCGTTTGATCTGCGCTGGCGTCATCAATTCAGCATCGACGCCGAGATGGCGCATGGCGTTGCCGCGCCGTGCATAATCGTCGAACTGGGCCGGCGTGTGGGCCAGGTTCAGGCAGCCGCGCTGGGAGAACATGACATTGTAATTGAGGTCGTGCGACAGGTTCTCCCACATCTTCATCGAATGCTCGTAGAAGCGGGTGTTGGCGGGCAGCAGATAATTCGAGCGCACGGCCGTCGTGTTGCGGCCGACATTGCCGGAGCCGAGCCACCCCTTTTCCAGCACCGCGACATTGGTGATGCCATGTTCCTTGGCGAGATAGTAGGCCGTTGCCAGCCCGTGGCCGCCGCCGCCGATGATGATGACATCATAGGACGCCTTCGGATCCGGCTTGCGCCAGGCCGGCTTCCAGTCCTTGTTTCCCTTGAGCGCGTTCGCAAGCAGCGAAAAGGCCGAGTACTCTGCCATCATTGTCATCCGGTTCGGGCGATGCGGCAGACTATAGAGCAGGCCGCATCCGCAAAGCCAATATTGCGCCATCGCCTTTCGACTGGCCGACGCCCGCGATCGGATGAGTCGAGCGATCGGATGCGACGGCTTGCCCCATGATATGGCCGTCTTTATCAATGACAGGCTTTTTAGATGCCTTTGCCGCTCGTGAGTCGCCAACAAATCATGCTTTTCCGGTTGCTTCGCCTCATTTTGATCCTAGCGCTTGTCGTCTCGGCGCCGCCTTCGTTTGACGCGATGGCGCAAGCGCTCGGTCAGGGCGCTGCCGGATTGATCACCGATCAGCAGAAAGTCATCCAGGGCCTGACGGCCAAGACTGACGACCTCGAGAAGAAAATACAGCAGGACGGTGAGGACGATGCCTCACTTGTCGATATTCGTCTGCAACTGGAGGACGTGTCGCGTGCGGCACTTACCAGTGCGCTGGCGTTTCGTTCGCGCCTCACCGACATCAACAATCGGATCGAGGTGCTGGGCCCGCCACCCGCGGCGGGGCAGCCGCAGGAGCCCGACATAGTGACAGGCGAACGCCAGGCGTTGGCGTCGGAAAAGGCCGAGATCAACGCAGTCGTCGCCAGCGCGCAGAACCTGTCGATCCGCATCAGCGGGCTGGTCGACAAGATCGGCAACATGCGCAGCGCGCTGTTCCGCAACCTTTTGACCAAGCGCTACGTGCTGTCCGATGCCCTGAGCCCTGAGGTCTTCTCCGACGCCCATGACGAATACGCCAACCTGTACAAGGCGGTGTCGTCCTGGCTGATCTTCGCTTTCAAGTTCAAGTTCAAGGCCATCCTGGCAGCGACCTTCGTGGCGCTCGGACTTGCGCTGGTGCTGCTGGTCGGGGGCAGGCGGCTGTTCGGGCGGGTCTTCGAAGCCGACCCGACGGTCGAGGAACCGTCCTATCTCAGCCGTCTGTCGGTGGCGTTCTGGTCGACTTTGCTGCCGTCACTGGCGGTCAGCGTATTCCTGGCCTCCACGGTGTTCTTATTTAACTATTACAATGTGTTGCGCGGCGACATCGGGGTCTTCCTGAACGCGCTGGCGGCTGTCATCGCTGTGGTGTTCGGCGTCAACCGGCTGACCAATGCGGCGCTCGAGCCGCGGCTACCGAACTGGCGGCTCATTCCCGTCGAAACCGGCCCGGCGCGCTGGCTGGTGCGGCTGACAACCGCCATGGCAGTGGTCATCGGCGTCAACTATTTCCTGTCCATCGTCAACGACAAGATGGGCTCGCCGCTGTCGCTGACCATCGCCCGGAGTTTCGGCGCCACGATCATCTTTGGCGTGATCCTGATCCTGATGGCGATGCTGCGGCCGTTCAGGGCGCGTGATGGAAGCTGGCGGCCGTGGCCGGCATGGCTGCGCTACATGGCGCTCGCGCTCGGTCTGTTCA
This sequence comes from Mesorhizobium sp. P2_A12, assembly GCF_056405075.1. Classification (NCBI taxonomy): domain Bacteria; kingdom Pseudomonadati; phylum Pseudomonadota; class Alphaproteobacteria; order Hyphomicrobiales; family Phyllobacteriaceae; genus Mesorhizobium; species Mesorhizobium sp. P2_A12. The sequence continues at coordinate 30,988 of NZ_JBFUCU010000013.1, read as the reverse complement.
CCATCGCTGCGGCCTTGCTCGGCTATATTGGCCTTGCCATCTTTGTCTCGGTGCAAGTGTTGGTCACCGGCACCATCCTCATCACTTCCTATATCGGCTTCCTGTCGGCGCGGGCGATCGGCGAGGAGGGCGCTTTCGCCGACACGTCCGTTGGGCGCTGGCTGTCCGCCAATTCGAGTTACGATGACGCCGCCCTCGATCAACTCGGCCTCGCCGTCAGCGTCGCCATCAACCTGATGATCGTGCTGGTGTTCCTGCCGCTGATCCTGTTGATGTGGGGCTTCCAGCCCGGCGACATCGAGGCCTGGGCCTACAAGCTGGCAACCGGAGTCACCATCGGCTCGGTGACGATTTCGGTCGTCGGCATCCTCTCCGGCATCGTCGTCTTCATCATCGGCTATTTCCTGACGCGCTGGTTCCAGGGCTGGCTCGACGGCTCGGTGATGGCGCGCGGCAAGGTCGATACCGGAGTACGCAATTCGATCCGGCTGGCGGTCGGCTATGCCGGCGTTGCGCTGGCGGCACTGGTCGGCATATCGGCTGCAGGCATCGACCTGTCCAGTCTTGCGCTGGTCGCAGGAGCGCTTTCCCTTGGTATCGGCTTTGGCTTGCAGAATGTGGTGTCCAATTTCGTCTCCGGCCTGATCCTTTTGGCCGAGCGGCCATTCAAGGTCGGTGACTGGATTGTCGCCGGCGATGTCAGCGGCACCGTCAAGAAGATCAGCGTGCGCGCCACCGAGATCGAGACGTTCCAGCGGCAGTCGGTGATCCTGCCCAATTCGAACCTGATCAACAACGCCGTCGGCAACTGGACGCATCGCAACAAGCTTGGCCGCGTCGACATCAAGGTCGGCGTCGCCTATGGCAGCGACGTCAAACAGGTTCACGCCATCCTGCTGGACATCGCACGCAGCCACCCCATGGTGCTGAAGAATCCGGAACCCTTCGTGCTGTTTTCCAATTTCGGCGCGGCAGCACTGGAATTCGAGATCCGCGTGTTCCTGGCCGATGTGATGAACGGCAATATCGCGCAGAACGACATCCGCTTTGCCGTGCTCGAGAAATTCAACGGCGAGCATATCGAGATTCCTTCGACGCCACGCGCTGTCGTCGAGGTCCGCAAGCCAGAGGCCTGGCCGACCGACGACGACAAGATCGAGGCCGACTTCGCTGAACAGGAGCAGGCCAAGGTGGAAGCCGCGGCCGAGGCGAAGCGGCTCGCCAAATCGGGACGCAAGGTGCGCAAGCCCGATCCCGACTAGGGGGTGCTGACAGTCAGCTGGCCCTCGCGCTCCCAACCAGCCAAAGCCAATTGCGGCATGAATGCGGCATTCAGTTGCGGTTCAGCTTCCATCTCATATAAGCTCCCATGCAAAGGCGAAAATGCCTTGCGAAATGCAACAGAGGCGGTGGGAACACCGATATTGCAACATGTGGAAGTCTCTCGTCGCTGCCGTCGCTTTGGCCGCTGCCATCGGCTCGACCCATGCCGCCAGCGCGGTCAACAAGGACGCCGAGACCCGCACGCTGATCGTGACGGAGGGCGGCAGCAAATCCGACCTTGCGCTGGCCGCTGGCGAAACCGTTGAATTCTGCCCGAACGGTTGCTTCGTCACCTTGCCCAATGGTGATCTCGAAGCCCTCACTGGCTCGGAAACCGTCGAAATCTCGGGCGGCGTTGCCCGCATCAAGTAATTCCGGCGACATGACGAAAAAAGGCCGGGCATTTGCCCGGCCTTTTATTGTTCGCGGTAGCGTTTGCTTAACAATGACGCTGGAAATACCGCCGCGACAACCGCCTGCATCCGGGCGTTTTAACGTTCGCTATGCCGTTCCCGGCTATACCAGCTTCAAGACGCCGAAACGCGGCGCGCAACGAGGCTCCGGTTTTCCGGATCATACGGTGGCAGGGCAGGACGGGCTATGGATGCGCGGTCGGACAGGAACGCAATACCGTTTGCGGTCGATCTCGACGGCACGCTGATTGCTACCGACCTGTTGTGGGAAGGGCTGTTCATCCTTCTCAAGAAGAACCCGCTCTATATCTTCCTCGTGCCTTTCTGGGCCGCCCGAGGGCCGGCCCGGTTGAAGCAGGCGATCGCCCAGCGCATCGACATCGATCCGGCAACGCTGCCCTATCGCGAGGCGTTGCTCTGCCGTCTCCGGACCGAGCACGCCGAAGGCCGTAAGATCGTGCTGGCGACGGGCACGCCGCGCAAATTCGCCGATGCCATCGCTGCCCATCTCGGAATTTTCGACCGGGTGCTGGCCACCGACGGTTTCGACAATCTCACCTCCGGCAAGAAGCGCGCCTCACTGATCGCGGCCTATGGCGACGGCGGCTTCGATTATGCCGGCAACAGCCGACACGACCTCCAGGTCTTCGACTCGGCGCGTACGGCAATCGTCGTAGCGCCCGACCGTCATGCCGCGCGCTGGCAGGCAGCCCACGGCGCCGAGACGATGCCGACGCCGAAGCCGACATTGCGGACCGTCGTCAAGATGTTGCGGGTGCATCAGTGGCTCAAAAACTCGCTGATCGCCGTGCCGATGGTGCTGTCGCATGAATATTTCAACACCGACATGATCTGGGAATGCCTGCTGGCATTCGTTTCGTTCAGCGCCGTGGCCTCGGCCATCTACATCCTCAACGATTTCTTCGACCTTGCGCTCGACCGCAAGCACGCCACCAAGCGCAACCGGCCGTTCGCCAGTGGTGCGCTGTCGATCCCGTTCGGCCTTGGCGCGATCGCGGTGCTGCTGGCGATCGGCTTCGCCACCGGGTTGCTGTTGTCGCCCGAATTCCTGGCCGTGCTTGGCGGCTACATGGTGGTCACGACGGCCTATTCGCTGTCGTTCAAGCGCATGCTGCTTGTCGACGTGCTGACGCTTGCCGGCCTCTACACGATCCGTGTCCTGGCGGGTGCGGCCGCGACCGGTGTCGACGTCTCGTTCTGGCTGCTCGCTTTCTCGATCTTCTTCTTCCTGTCGCTGGCGCTGGTGAAGCGCTTCGTCGAACTGCGCACCACCGCCAATCCGCCCGGCGAACGCATTGCCGGCCGCGGCTATCGCACCGAAGACCAGGAGATCGTCGCCCAGGCCGGCATGGCTTCGGCCTTCTCCTCGGCGCTGGTTCTGGCGCTCTACATGGACAGCGTCGCGGTGCGCGAGCTTTATCCGCATCCGTGGCTGATCTGGCCGCTGGCGCCGATCGTGCTTTATCTCACCATGCGCGTCTGGATCCTGGCGCGCCGCGACGAGATGCATGACGACCCGGTCGTCTTCATCATCCGCGACTGGCGCAGCCAGATCGTTGTGCTGATCGGCGCGGTGATGCTGGTCATCGGGGGCTGGTAGGGGATGGCCGAACGCTTCCAGAGCTTTGGTCTTGCCACGCCGCCGGCGCCACGAGCGATCGGTGCAGATGACGGCATTGCCTTGCTGAAGGGCGGCCAACCCAAGCCGGCGTCGCTGCTCGCCTATGGCAACGGGCGTTCCTACGGCGATTCCTGCCAGAACGAGGCCGGCACGGTCGTCGACATGCGGTCTTTGAACACCATCCGCGCCTTCAATGCCGAGACAGGCCTTCTTGAAGCCGATGCCGGCGTGCTGCTGTCCGACATCATCGCACACGCTGCCCCTTACGGCTTCTTCCCGGCGGTTGTTCCAGGCACGCAATTCGTCACGCTCGGCGGCGCGATCGCCAATGACGTGCATGGCAAGAACCATCATCGGCGCGGCACCTTCGGCTGCCATGTCGAGACCTTGACGCTGCTCAGGTCCGACGGAAAGACCCGTCACTGTTCGACGACCGACAATGCGCGGCTGTTTCGGGCGACGATCGGCGGAATGGGGCTGACCGGCCTCATCGTGTCGGCCTCGATCCGGCTGATGCGAGTGCCTTCGCTCGACATCGTCGAGAGGGCGACGCCGTTTCGCGATCTCGGCGAATTTTTCGGTCTGGCCGAGGCGGCCGACCAGGCCAATGAATATGCGGTCGCCTGGATCGACCAGTTGGCCAGCGGCCGCAACAGTGGTCGCGGCCTGCTGTTCACGGGCAATCACGCCGAGCACGGCTCGCATGCCGCCGCGCGCGCCGGCGGCACGCTATCGGTGCCGGTCCAGCCGCCTTTCAATGTCCTTAACCGGCCGTTCCTGACCGCCTTCAACGCCGTCTATCGGTGGACGAAGCGCCGGTCCGCGGCGCCGCGCCAGGTTGGATACCAGGGCTTCTTCTTTCCGCTTGATGGCGTACGCGACTGGAACCGGCTTTACGGACCGAAGGGACTTTTCCAGCACCAGAGCGTGATGCCGGAAGAGACAGCGCGCGAAGCGGTGCCGGCGCTGCTGGCGGCTGCAAGGCAGGGCGGGCAGGGGTCGTTCCTCACGGTGCTGAAGCGGTTCGGCTCGATCCGCTCGCCGGCACTGCTGTCGTTCCCGCGTCCCGGCTATACGCTGACGTTGGATTTCCCCAACAGAGGAGCGGCAACGCTTGCGCTGCTTCGGGAACTCGACCGCATCGCGGTCGAGGCCGGCGGCGCGGTCAACCCCTATAAGGATGCCCGCATGGGCGCCGACATCTTCGCTTCGTCCTTTCCCGAATGGCAGCGGCTGGAAGCGTTGCGCGATCCCGCCTTCATGTCGTCATTCTGGGCTCGGACGGCAAGGAAACTCGATACGCGGCGCGGTACGGTCGAGGCGGCGGAATAGATAAAACTTGAGTAATTCTTGGTTATCAAATCGTTAAATTGACGATTCACTCAAAACATTTTCGTGGCTTCACGAAATATTTGCGGGTTTGTAATAGGAAGCGTGAAGGGGTGGTTGGGAACACATGAAATACATCGTCTTCATTCTCTTTACGGTCATGACCAATGCCGCTGCGCAGCTGATGCTGAAGCAAGGTATGATGTCGCTGGGGCCGATCTCGTTCGAGGGCGTCAATCCCCTGGTCAAGCTGTTGCAGATCGTCTTCAGCCCCTGGGTGTTCCTTGGCCTGTGCACCTTCGTCATCTCGATGGCCTCGCACCTCTATGTGCTGTCCAAGGTCGAGCTTTCCTTCGCCTATCCGTTCCTCAGCCTCGCCTATGTCGCTGTTGCCATCTTCGCCTATTTCGTCTTCCGCGAGGACCTCAATGGCTGGCGCATCGCCGGCATCGCCTGCATTTGCGTCGGCACGGTGCTGATCGCGCAAAGCGGGCGCGGGCATGAGGCGCAAACGGCTTCGCTTTCCTCCGACAAGATTCACAGCGAGACTATCCAATGAGACATGTGATTTTCGGTGGCGACGGTTTCGTCGGTCGCCATCTTGCCCCGAAGCTTGTCGCCGATGGTGAAGAGGTTGTCGTCGCCGACATCGTCAGGAGCGACCTGCCGCATTACCGCAATGTCCGCTTTATCAAGTGCGATGTCACCGATCCGGCCTCGGTCGCCGCGGTTGGGCTGAAGGCCGACGACATGGTCTACAATTTGTCGGCCAAGATGCTGTCGCCGATCCAGGTTCGCGCCAAGCGGCATGATTTCTTCTTCCCGGTCAATTTCCATGGCACCGAGCACATCATGCAGGCGATGGACAAGGCCGGCGCATCCAAGCTCGTCCATTATACCACCGACATGATCTACGGCCACACAGTCACCCAGCCGATGACGGAGGAGCATCCAGTCGCGCCGCTTGGCGAATATGGCTGGTCGAAGCAGAAAACCGAGGAACTGGCCGCCGAATGGCGCAAGCGTGGCATGTCGATCTCGCTGTTTCGCCCGCGCCTGATCATCGGTCCCGGCCGGCTCGGCATTCTGGAAAAACTGTTCAAGCTGATCGACTGGAGTTTTCCGGTGCCGATGATCGGTTCGGGCAGAAATCCCTACCAGTTCATCTCGGTGTTCGACTGCGCCGAGGGCGCGCGCGCCGCCTGGAAGGCCGGGGTGCCTGATGAGGCCTATAATCTGGGCTCGCTCAAGCCACCGCCGGTCAAGAAACTGCTCGGCGACCTGATCAGGCACGCCGGTTCGAAATCGATCCTGATCCCGACGCCGGGCTGGGCGGTGAAGCGCACGCTCGATTTGCTCGACCTCTTGAACATGCCGATCATGGATCCGGAGCAATATCTCATCGCCGACGAAGAGTGCGTCCTCGATGTCTCCAAGGCCGAGCGCCAGCTCGGCTGGGTGCCGCAATATCGCGACGAGGACATGCTGATCGCCGCCTACAGCGAGTACCGCGCCAAGAAGGCAGGTCACGCCGTCGCCACCAGACATGTGCCCGCCGAATAGCGGTTCGCAAAACAGCTTTCGTTGCGCACGATCCTGGTCATGCGCGCAGACAGGAGATTGAAATGACCGTCATTGCCAAGCCCGAACAGACGAGCGCGCGCACCATGGTCAGCGCGCCGGCGCTGTCGCCCGCCACCATCGCCAAGCCCGAGCTGATCAGCGTCGAGCAGGCCAAGGCGATGGACGTCGCTGCGATGACCGACCTGTTCAAGGCGCATCTCAACCCCGGGCAGCTACATTTCATGAAGCTGCTCGGCTTCCACAAGATCAAGATCGAGCGCGCCGAGGGCATGTTCTACATCGACCAGAACGGCCGCAAGATCCTCGACTTCTTCGGCGGTTTCGGTTCGCTGGCCTTCGGTCACAACCATCCGCGCATTCTGGAAGCGCGGAAAAAATTCCAGGAGGAGAAGCGCCAGGAGATCGCCATCGCCTTCATGTCGCAATATGCGGCGGCCCTGGCGCACAACATCGCCAAATGCTCACCGGGCGATCTCGACATGGTGTTCCTCGGCTCGTCAGGCTCCGAAGCGATGGAAGCGGCGGTCAAGCTCGCCGAGCGCGCCGCAGGCCCGAAGCGGCCGAAAATCGCCTATGCCGAGAATTCCTTCCACGGCAAGACCAAGGGCGTGCTGGGCATCACCGACGGCCAGCTTTATCGCGCCGACTTCAAGATGGCGGACAATACGGTCCGCGTCCCCTTTGCCGACATCGAAGCGGTCGAGCGTCTGTTCCGCTCCGACTCGGAGGTCGGCGTCATCGTGCTCGAAACCATCCAGGGCGGCGGCGGCATCATCCAGGCTCCGGCCGAATACTGGCAGAAGCTGCGCGCGTTGTGCGACCAATATGGGGTGCTGTGGGTCGCCGACGAAGTGCAGTGCGGCTATGGCCGCTCGGGCCGCTTCTATGCCTTCGAGCATTACGGCGTCATTCCTGACGTGACGGCGCTGGCCAAGTCGCTTGGTGCAGGCAAGGCGGCGGTCGGCGCGATGATTGCCCGGCGCGAGGTCTACATGAAGGCCTACGGCACGCCGAAGACGGCGATGATCCATGCGATGGCGACCTTCGGCGGCATGGGCGAGGCCTGCGTCACCTCGATCGAGGGGCTCAACGTGCTCTATGACGAGGGGCTGATCGACAACGCTGCGGTCACCGGCGATTACCTGCTGCAGCGGCTGCAGGCGCTCAAGGACAAATATCCCAAGATCATCAAGGACGTGCGCGGCAAGGGCTTCATGGTCGGGCTGGAGTTCCACGACTTCTCGCAGACCTTGCCGATGGTGCTGCGGCCGATCGTCAGCGTGCTCGACGACAGGCTGAAAGGCTCGCTGTCGGGCTTCATCGGCGCGCTCTTGCTGCGTGACTACGACGTGCTCGTCGCCTTCACCGAATACAATCGCAACGTCATCCGGCTCGAGCCGCCGCTGATCTGCCAGCGCGAGCATGTCGACCGTTTCGTCGATGCCTTCGACAGCCTGGTTTCGCGCGGCATCGTGTCGATCGTCAAGGATTTCGTCAAAAGCCAAGTCCGGTAAAGCGAAGGTCGCTGAGCAAAATCATGCTGACCAAGTCTCCCTTTGCGAAAAACCCACTCGACCGGCTCACCGAGGCCGGCCTGACGTGGGGCGAGGGGACCTATGCGCGTTTGGCGGCACCTATCGGCGCGGCGGCTTTCGCGCTCTACATCCTGCTGACGGCGTTCACGGCATGGGTGATGCCGGACGCCAACTGGGACATGCTGCCCTATCTCGCCATCGCCGAGGAAGGCACCTATCCCGATGCGCAGGCGCTGCATGACTATGCTTACATCACCGTCAAGGCCGGCGTGTCGGCGGGCGACTACAAGATGCTGACCGATGATGGCGGCGGCTTCCGCAGTCACATGGCGGAGAATGCCGCCGACTTCCATTCGCTGCTCGGCATGTACCGGATCAAGTTCCTCTATGCCGAGATCTTGTCGACGATGAGCTCGGTGATGTCGCCAGTCGAGGCGATGCGGCTCGTCTCGGTGTTCTCCGTGCTGTTGTTCGGCGCGATCGCACTGCTCTGGCTGCGCTCGGAGCGGGCACTGGCGCTGGCGCCTCTGGTCGGCGCGGTGCTGATCATGGCCGACTTCGGCGACGCGGCGCGTGCCTCGACGCCTGACCTGTTGTGCTCGGCGCTGTTCCTCGGCGGGCTTTACGCCTATGTCCGCGGCCGCGAGGCGGCAACGGCGATCCTGCTCTTCCTTGCCTTCATGGCGCGGCCGGACAACATTGTTTTCCTTGCCATTTTCGCTGTGTTGCTGGTCGTGTTCAGGCAGAAGGCGTGGGGTGCTCTGGCCGGCTTTGTGGCGTCCTTCGTCGCCTATTTCGCCATTTCGCACTGGGCCCATCACCCCGGCTGGTGGCCGCATCTGTGGTTCTCCAGCATCGAGCAGCACTACAATATGAACGGGTTCGAGCCGCCCTTCTCGATCACTGCCTATCTGCGGGCGTTTGCCACGTCGCTGTTGCGCGCCGTCAGCCTGAACAGCTGGGTCGGCGTGTCGGTGCTGGCTTTGGCCGGCTGGTACGCGGCAAGCCGCGCCGGCTTTCGCCTCGAGCGTCGCGCCGGCATCCTTTTTGCAGCACTGGTGCTCGGCGTGCTGGCGAAATTCGCCGTGTTTCCGATCCACGACACCCGCATCTATTTCCCCAATCTGATCCCGCCGTTCCTGCTGCTGGCGACGCCGCTGATGGCGCTGTGGGCGACAGTGGCGCGTGGCCAGCATCGCGCCGCCCTGCACGTCATTCCCGGAGACAAGTCATGAGTTCCGTATCCAGCCTGGCGCGCATTGCCCTGTCGCTCGGTCTTCCCGTTGGACTTCTCGATCGCGGGCCATCGCTGCGCGGCACGAAATTCCTGGCCAAGGCGGCGCTGAAGGCGCGCTTCGGCGGATCAGGGCGCCCGTTCCAGATGGTCAATGTCGGCGCCTGCGACGGTGCGCTGTTCGATGACGTCACGCCGTGGCTGCACCGCATAGCTGGTGCACGCGCCATGCTGGTCGAGCCGATCCCGTACAATCAGAAGCGGTTGCGCGCCAACTATCCCGACACGAGCCGGTTCATCATCGAGCCGGTGGCTGTCACCAAGACGAAGGGCACGATCACCGTCCACACCTTCGATGCCGCGGCACTCGAGGCCGGCACGTTGCCGATCGAGTTCATAGGCTGCTCGTCGGTGACCGACACCAATCTGATGTCGGGCAAGAATGCCTGGGACGAAGCCGACGCCAACTTCAACAAGTTCGCGCCCCATCTGAGAGACATCGAAGTGCCGTCGGAAACGCTGCAGACCCTGCTCGACCGCAACGACATCAGCCACATCGATGCCTTCCTCGTCGATTGCGAGGGCGCCGACTGGGTCGTCTTCGAACAACTCGACCTCAAGCGCTATCGCCCAGGCATGATCAAGGTCGAGGTCGGTGCGCTGCCGGCGGCCGAGATCGGCCAGGTCGTGGTCAAGCTGAAGACAGCAGGCTATCAGGTCGGCATCCAGGCCGAGGATGTGTGGGCCTTCGCTTGAGCTGATCTTCCGGCAGAAATAGAAAACCGCCCTAGGCGCTTGATGTGAACCATTCGGTCGTCTGGTCGCTCGGCTTTTTGCCAATGTCGCAAACAGGCTTCATCAGCGCCACCGCTCCGCCCTATAGTCCGCCCGCTTTATCACTTTGGAGTCGCGGGCAATGGCAGAGTTTCCGAAAAAGGCGAAGGTCGTCATCGTTGGCCTGGGCGGCATTGTCGGTGCATCGATCGCCCATCACCTGATCGAACGCGGCTGGGACGATATTGTCGGCATCGACAAGTCCGGCATCCCGACCGACATCGGCTCGACCGCGCATGCCTCCGACTTCTGCTACACCACCAGCCATGATTTCCTGTCGTGCTGGACGACGCTGTACTCAATCGATTTCTACGAGAGGATGGGCCACTACGCGCGCATCGGCGGCCTCGAAGTGGCTCGCGTTGGCGACGACAGCCGCATGGACGAGATCAAGCGCAAGATCGCCTCGGCCAAGGCCTTTGGCACGCGCGCGCGCCTGATCGAACCTGCCGAGATCAAGGAAAAATTTCCGCTGATCGAAGAAGGCATGGTGCAGGGCGGCCTGTGGGATCCGGATGCCGGTCTTGTCATCCCGCGTTCGCAGACCGTCGCCGGCAAGCTGGTCGACCAGGCGGAAGCCTCCGGCAAGCTCAAATCCTTCGCCAACACTCCGGCAAAGTCGCTCATCGTCAAAGACGGCCGCATCGCCGGCGTGGTGACCGATCGCGGCACCATCGAGGCCGATTATGTCGTGGTCTGTGCCGGCATCTGGGGCCGGCTGATCGCGGAGATGGTCGGCGAGGATCTGCCTGTCATGCCGATCGACCATCCGCTCACCTTCTTCGGCCCGTATAACGAGTTCGCCGGCACCGGCAAGGAGATCGGCTGGCCGCTGCTGCGTGATCAGGGCAATTCGGCGTACATGCGTGACACCGGCGATCCCAAGACCGCCGAGGGCGGGCAGATCGAATGGGGCTATTACGAAGAGACCAATCCGCGCCTTTGCCATCCGCGCGACCTGCTGGAGAAGGACCAGGCCCGGCTTTCGCCTTCGCAGCGCGATCTCGACATGGAGCAGATCCTGGGACCGCTCGAACGCGCCATGGAACTGACGCCGATCCTGGGCGAACTCGGCTACAACGAGAGCCATTCCTTCAATGGTCTCTTACAGGTGACGGCGGATGGCGGCCCGTCGATGGGCGAAAGCCAGAAGGTGAGGGGCCTGTGGTATGCCGTCGCCATCTGGGTCAAGGACGGGCCCGGCATGGGCAAGCTGATCGCCGACTGGATGACAGACGGCCGCACGGCGATCGACCATCACGCCATCGATTATGCGCGTTTCTATCCGCACCAGACGAAGGAGCAGTTCATCTGGGACCGCTGCACCGAGACGGCGATGAAGGTCTACAATCCGGCGGTGCATCCCCGCGAACCCTTCTCCAAGGCCCGCAACATCAGGCGCTCGCCGTTCTGGCAGCGCGAAAAGGAACTCGGCGGCTATTTCATGGAACTCGGCGGCTGGGAGCGCGCCCACGGCTATGCCGCCAACGAGCATCTTCTGGAAAAATACGGGAACCGGGTGCCGGTGCGCGAGAACGAGTGGGACAATCGCCATTTCTGGCGCGTCTCCAATGCCGAACATCTCGCCATGAGCGAGGATTGCGGCATCGTCAACCTGTCGCACTTCTCGATGTATGACATCGAAGGGCCGGACCATGTCGCGTTGCTAGAATGGCTGTGCGCGGCCAAGATCGGCGGCGACAACAACATCGGCAAGGGCATCTACACCCACTTCCTCGACGAGGAAGGCATGGTGCGCGCCGACTTCACCGTCATCCGCATGGCCGACCGCTGTCGTTTGATCGACGGGGCGGACGCCGGCCCGCGCGACTTCCAGTACATGCGCCGTACGGCGCAGGACAAAGGTTTCGACGTCACGATCACCGACGTGACCGAGAAATACGTCACCATTGGCATCTGGGGTCCGAATGCCCGGGCGACCTTGCAGAAGGTGGTCGAGAATCCGGACGGGCTCTCGCTTGAAAACTTCCCGTTCGCGGCGATCAAGCCGGTCCGGATCGGCGGCAAGGACGTCACCGCCTTCCGCATCTCCTATGTCGGCGAGCAGGGCTGGGAATTGCATATGCGCTACGAGGATGGTCTCGCGGTCTGGGACGCGCTGCGCTCGACCGGCGTGATGCCCTTTGGCGTCGAAACCTATGCCAACACGCGCCGCATGGAAAAGAGCCTGCGCCTGCAGAATGCCGACCTGCTGACCGAGTACAATCTGCTCGAAGCCGATCTAGCCCGTCCGAAGGTCAAGGAGAACGATTTCTGCGGCAAGGCCAAGCATGTCGAGTACCGCGCGCGCGAGCACCAGCCGGCCACGCTTTGCACGCTGGTGATGACCGAGAATGTCGATTCGAAAGGCGTTGCCCGCTATCCCGTCGGCACGATGCCGGTGATGGACCCGAAGACGGGTGAAACGCTGGTCGACGAACTCGGCCGCCGGTCGTTCACGACCTCGATGGCCTATGGGCCGACCTTCGGCAAGAACATCGGTCTCGCCTATCTGCCGTGGGCGTTTGCCCAGGAAGGCCGCAAGCTCACCATCGAGTATTTTGGTGAGACCTATCCGGTCGAAGTCGCCGCGGTCGGCTACAAGCCGCTCTACGATCCGGAAAACCTCAAGCCGCGCAGCTGAGTACCGGCAAGCGCGAAACAGCGTGAAGCCCGGCTCTTGGCCGGGCTTTTCACTTTTTTATCGGACGATTCTCGCTTACCGTTGCGGCATGTCTGCTTTTTCAGGTGCAAGACATGTCTTGTCGGGCAGCGCCGCGATCGCAATGATGCTCTGGCTGACGCCGGTGTCCACCGCGGATGAACCGGTCGATGTCGAGCTGGTGCTGGCCGTCGATGTTTCCCTGTCGATGTCGCCCGATGAACTTGAGATCCAGCGGCACGGCTACGCGGCGGCGCTGACGCACGACAACGTGCTGCAGGCGATCGCCGACGGCGCTCATGGGAAGATCGCCGTCACCTATGTCGAGTGGGCCGGCACCACCTGGCAGCGCGTCATCGTGCCGTGGACGGTGATCGCCAATCGCGCCGACGCGGATCGTGTGGTTGCGCAATTGTCGGCCCACCCGCCCGGCAGCGCGCGGCGCACCTCGATCTCCGGCGCGCTGGAGTTCGGCAGCGATCTTTTTGCTGAAAGCGGCTACCAGGGAGACAAGCGGGTCATCGACATTTCGGGTGACGGTCCCAACAACCAGGGCGCGCCGGTCAACCTCACCCGCGACGGGCTGGTCAAGCAAGGCATCGTCATCAACGGGCTGCCGCTGATGACCCGAGGCGGCTTTTCCGGCGCCTACGACGTCAACAATCTCGATCGCTACTACAGTGATTGCGTTATCGGCGGTCCTGGGGCCTTCATGATCCCGGTCAACGACTGGACGCAATTTCCCGAAGCCATCCGCCGCAAGCTGGTGCTGGAGCTTGCCGGCCCGGCCTCACCGCAATGGGCGGCGGAAGAAGCCGCGCATCCACCAGTTGTGTTGGCGCAGGACGCGCCCGCCAGCGACTGCCTGGTCGGGGAGAAAATGTGGCGCAACCGCAGCTGGATGTTCGACAGCCGCTAGGCTTGCCTCTCCGGCGGAAGCAATGGCAAACTGGCGAAGCCGCGCGATCCTGCGGCGGGGGCGCCGCGGTCAGAACCGAGGAAAACATCAGATGAAACGTCTTGCCATCCTGACTGCCGTCGCATCCGTGCTTTTTGCTGACGGCGCCAGCGCCCAATACAATGATGAGCCCGCCTGCATCATGTTCGAGCACGCAAATTTTCGCGGGCGATCTATCGGCATGGGGTCCGACGATTCCGTGAATTTTCGCGGCGGTCAGTTCTGGAACGACCGTGTGTCGTCGGTGATCGTCCGTCGGGGTTGCACGCTCGTTGCCTATGAGGACTCGCGGATGGGCGGCCGTTCGATCGAGATCAAGCGCAGGGTCCGTAATTTCGGCGGCAGCGAGTGGAACGACCGCATCTCGTCGGCGGAGTGTTATTGCGACGACTACTGAAGGCATGCCGGATTTCTGGGGGCTGATGCCGTTTCGGCGGCGGGCGGGCGATCCAGTGGGGCTATCGGCGCCGGCCCGCATTGCACCTCACCATCTGTTCATTGACAAGCCGATTGGCCTCTGTGACACAATTTCCTCAGAGAAAACAAAAGGGGAACTGACATGACCAGGATCGCCGTTCTTGCCGCAACATTGACCTTTGCCGCCGGCTTGTCCGCACCGGCGATGGCTGCCACATCTGTCACCATCGGCATCAGCGGCTGGACCGGCTTCGCGCCGCTGACGCTTGCCAAACAGGCAGGCCTGTTCGAGAAGCACGGCCTCGACGTGACCTTGAAGAAGGTGCCGCAAGCGAGCCGGCCGCTCGCCATCGCCAGCGGCGACCTGCAATGCGCCGCCACCACGGTCGAGACCTGGCTGGTCTGGAATGCCAGCGGCGTCACCACCAAGCAGATCTTCCAGCTCGACAAGTCCTATGGCGCCGACGGCATCGTCGTCCGCAACGACATCAAGACCGTCGCCGATCTCAAGGGCAAGAATGTCGCGTCCTCGGCACCGGGCACGTCGCCCTACTTCATGCTCGCCTGGGTGCTGAACAAGAACGGCATGTCGACCAAGGATGTGACCGTCGTCAACCTGGAGCCGGACGCGGCGGCGCAGGCCTTCCTCGCCGGTCAGAACGACGCCGCCGTCACCTATGATCCGTTCATCTCGGCGGTGCGAGGCAAATCCGACCAGGGCCATATCCTGGCGACGACGCTCGACTACCCGATGGTGCTCGACACGGTCGGCTGCACGCCCGAATTCCTTAAGGCCAATCCCGATGCCGCCAAGGCACTTGCCGACAGCTATTTCGAAGCGCTCGACCTGATCAAGAGCGATCCGCAGAAATCCTACGAGATCATGGGCGCCGACGTGAAGCAGTCGGCCAAGGAGTTCGAGGATTCGGCGAAGTACCTGAAATGGGCCGACAAGGCCGAGAACAAGCAGTTCTTCACCAAGGAATTCCAGGACTTTTCCAAGACCGCCGGCGATCTTCTGCTGCAGATGGGGCTGATCAAGGAAGCGCCCGACGTCACCACGCTGGCCGACACCAGCGCGGTGTCGAACTGACAGTCCGGCCTTCGGCCATCTCGCGGCGGCGCTCGGCGCCGCCGTTTTCTCCTGGACAAGTGACGATTTGAAGATGGGGACGATTTGAAGATGCGCCCCTTGCATCCAGTCTCGCCGGGCATCCGAACCGTGCTCGGCATCTCCTTCTTCGTGCTGTTCGTTGCCTTCTGGGCGTGGATCACGCTTGGCGGCCACGTCAATCGCATCTTCCTCGCCGATCCGCTGTCGATGCTGCGGGATGGCTGGCGGCTGCTGGTCGAGGATCGCTTCTGGCTCGACATACTGATCACCATCTGGCGCGTCTTCGGCGGCTTCCTGCTGGCCTCGGTCGTCGCGGTGCCGCTCGGCATCGCGATGGGCGCCTGGAAGCCGGTGGAGGCGTTCCTGGAGCCTTTCGTCTCCTTTGCCCGTTACCTGCCGGCCTCGGCCTTCATTCCGCTGCTCATCCTGTGGGCCGGCATTGGCGAACTGGAAAAACTGCTCGTCATCTTCGTCGGCTCGGTGTTCCAGATCATCCTGATCATCGCGGTCAAGGTCGGCGGCACGCGCCGCGACCTGGTCGAGGCTGCCTATACGCTGGGCTCCACCAACAACGGCATCGTCAGCCGTGTGATCATGCCGGCCAATGCGCCGGAGATCGCCGAGACGTTGCGGCTGGTGCTCGGCTGGGCCTGGACCTATGTCATCGTCGCCGAGCTGATCGGCTCGTCCTCCGGCATCGGCTACATGATCATCAACAGCCAGTCGCGGCTGGCGACGGGGCAGATCATCTTCGGTATCATCGTCATCGGGCTGATCGGACTGTTGTCCGATTTCGCTTTCAAGGCCTTCAACCGCTGGCTCTTTCCGTGGAGCCTGGCGTGAGCAAGCTTCTCATCGAGGGCGTTTCGCGAACGTTCGCCGGCGTGCGCGGCGGGGAGCCGGTCAAGGCGCTGATGCCGGTCGACCTGGCGGTCGCGGCCAACGACTTCATCACCATCCTGGGTCCATCGGGCTGCGGAAAGTCGACATTGCTCAGAATTGTCGCCGGCCTGGAAGCGCCAAGCGAAGGCCGGGTGCTGCTCGACGGCAAGGCGGTGACCCGGCCTGGGCCAGATCGCGGCATGGTCTTCCAGTCCTACACGCTGTTTCCCTGGCTGACGGTGGCCGAGAACATCGCCTTCGGCCTGCGCGAACGCGGCATGCCCGAAAGGGAGCGTGACGGGATCGTTGCTTCCTATATCGATCTCGTCGGGCTGAAAGGGTTTGAGAGCCATTGGCCGAAGCAGCTTTCCGGCGGCATGCAGCAGCGCACGGCTATAGCCCGCGCGCTGGCCAACGATCCCGAGATCCTGTTGCTCGACGAGCCGTTCGGCGCGCTCGACAACCAGACGCGCGGGTTGATGCAGGAGCTGCTGCTCGGCATCTGGGAGCGTCGCAAGAAAACGGTGCTGTTCGTCACCCACGACATCGAAGAGGCGATCTTCATGGCGTCGCGCGTGATCGTGATGACGGCCCGGCCCGGCCGCATCAAGTCGGATGTCGCCATCGACCTGCCGCATCCGCGCCACTACACGCTGAAGACCAGCCCGGAATTCTCGGCGCTGAAGGCACGGCTGACCGAGGATATCCGCGTCGAAGCGATGCGCACGGCGCAGGCGCAGAGCGCCTAGGCAACCTTGATCCGCCGGCTCAGGCCGCCAGCAACTGCTTGCGGTCGACGCGCTCCTGCTGCGGCGAGCGGGCATAGAGCTCGCGATAGCATTTGGAGAAATGCGAGGCCGAGACGAAGCCGCAGGCGACCGCCACCTCGACCACCGGCATCGACGACTGGATCAGCAGGTGCCTGGCGCGGTCGAGCCGGATTTCCAGATAGTAGCGGGCAGGGGAGCGTCCCATCTCGGTGCGGAACAGCCGCTCGATCTGGCGGCGCGACAGGTCGACATGGTCGGCGATCTCGATCAGCGACAGCGGTTCGGACAGGTTCGCCTCCATCAGTTCGATGATGGTCAGCACCTTCGAGTTCTGTACGCCGAGGCGGGCGCGTAGCGGCAGGCGCTGGCGGTCAGTCGGGCTGCGCACGCGGTCGGTCAGCACCTGCTCGCAGACGCGGTTGACGAGGTTTTCGTCGAAATCGTCGCCGATCAGCTTCAGCATCATGTCGAGTGCCGCGGTGCCGCCGGCGCAGGTGTAGATATTCTGATCGATCTCGAAGAGGTCGGCAAAAACATTGGCCTTCGGGAACGCCTCGGAAAAGCCCGGCAGGTTCTCCCAGTGGATGGCGCAGCGCTTATTGGACAGCAGGCCCGCGGCGGCAAGGATATGCGCGCCGGTGCACAGGCCGCCAACGGCGACGCCGCGATTGTACTCCTCGCGCAGCCAGGCGAAGGCCGACTTGTTCTGATAGCGCTCGACATTGACGCCGCTGCAGACGATGGCCATGTTCGGCCGGTCAGGGCCCGCCATCTTCTTGCGCTCTTCCTCCAGCGAGGTGTTGACCGCGCATTCGACCCCGTTCGAAGCGCGCACCGGTTTGCCGTCGATGCTGGCGAGGCGCCAGCGATAGGCCTCATAGCCAAGCATGCGGTTGGCCGAGCGCAACGGGTCGAGCGCGGTCGCAAACGCGATCATGGTGAAATCGGGAATAAGAAAGAATACAAACGATCGCTTGATCGGATGCTTTACGGCGTTCAAGGGAACCTCACGCAGCCATGACGCGAACAGGATGTCGCGATTAGCATAGCGACATCAGGAAAAACCATGTCTGTCAATCGGCTACGCGGCCAGGACACGATTAAATTTGCGACATGGGTCGCAAATGGGCAATCGGGTGTTCAGCGAGGCCTGCACGAGACGCCCAACTGTTCAGGAACAGCCAGATCACGCCTTGCGGCGGAAACAAAAACGCCGCCTTGGGAGGAACCAGGCGGCGTTGCAGTTTTAAAGCAGCGGCAGGGAAGCGCTGCCTGCAAAAAAGTTCAGGCGACGAAGCCGAGGCGCGCCGCAGCCATCGCGCCGGTCTGGCCGGGCATGGTGTTGGCGAGGCGCTGACGCTCGAGAGCGGTGGTCAGGTTCATTTCGCGGCGGGCGAAGAGGCGGGCAAAAAGCTTCATGATCATCTCCATTCGGTTGCTCAGACGGGTCGCCTTCGCTTGATGGAGTGGGGCAGCTCGTTTGCTGACGCTGATATAGGCTTGTGCTGCGTAAAACTAAATCGCAAAAGCGAAGCGCTTGTTATGAAATGCGACGCCGATTGCGACAAATTTGGGCAACATGCTCGAAATTTGCGATTGTTTACAATGGACTAATTGGGAAACTGGGTCGCTATGCGGCTTTCTCATATGCGTCATGCGCTGGCGACATGGCTCCAAAACTCGTTTGAATACAAATAAAACAGAGAAGGCCTGCCGGGCGGGCCGCGCGGCAGGCCTTCAGCACATGGTACACACGATTTACTTTGCTCCAGCCCAGGATCCGACGCCGTTGCGAATGCCGGTCTTGGTGTCGGCAGCTTCAGGCCAACCGATGTCCTTCTGCAGTTCGATCGGCAGAGAGTGGATAGCGCGTTCGGTCTGGTAGCGGGCGCGGGCTGCGCTGAATTCGGTCGCGATCCGACCGATGGACGACAGGATAGACATTTCTTTCTCCTTTGGTGCTGGCGGATGCCAGACGGTGACACGGTTACGTCGCTTTTGTTTCAACCGCATTTCATGTCGATTGCAGGTTTGTGTCGTGGTCGTTTCGGGGCCACTTCCAATGCGTCCTGCCTCGATGGTGTTGACTATCGTCCCAATCTGATGTTCAATCAAACGAAATGGAATGATCCTTTGTATCAGAAAAATTGAAGGTCGCTTCCCATGAACGCCCCACTCAATCACCCACTGCCACTGCTCGATCTCGACGTTTTGCGCACTTTCGTGGCGATTGCCGAGACAGGCAGCTTCACCACCGCCGCCAATGCCGTCTTCCGCACGCCGTCGGCCGTCTCCATGCAGATCAAGAAGCTGGAGGACATTCTGGGCCGCTCGGTGTTCGCGCGCGACGCACGCTCGGTGTCTCTCACCACGGATGGCGAAATGCTGCTCGGCTATGCCCGCAGGCTGCTGTCGATCAACCGCGAGGTGGTGTCGAAATTCATCATTCCCGAGATTGTCGGCGTTGTCCGGCTCGGCTCGCCGGATGACTATGGCGAGCGCGTGCTGCCGCATGTGCTGAAGCGTTTCGCGCAATCGCATCCGTCGATCGCCGTCGATGTCACCATCGACCAGAGCAGCAATCTGCGCCGGCGCATGGACGACCGCGCGCTCGACATCACGCTCTTGACCAACTCCTACAAGACCAGTGCGCTCGGCGCCGAGGTTCTGCTCACCGAGCCGATCGTCTGGGCCGGTGCCAAGGGCGGCTGCGCACATCTGCGCGAACCCTTGCCGGTATCGCTCTGGGAAGAGGGCTGCGCCTGGCGGGCCGGCGCACTTGAGGCGCTTGGACGCGAAGGCCGCAACTACCGCATCGCCTATATGAGTGCGCACACCGCCGGCCAGCGCGCCGCGATCATGTCCGATCTCGCAGTGGCGCCGCTGCCGAAGTCATTCCTCGGCAACGACATGGTCGAACTCTGCCCGAAGGACGGCATGCCCGACATCGGCACTTACAATCTGGCGATGGTGGTGGCGCCGGACGCCAGCGCGCCGGTCAAGGCCGTCGCCGACCATATCCGCGCGACCTTCGAAGTGTTCCGGGAAACCGGCAAGTTCTGATGCGCCGGCTGTGAACCGGGTTTCAGTGCTCAGCGACCTTATCACATGTGGCAAGCCGATTGATGTTCTGGCTGCAAACGTAAGCGACCTGGGTTGGTCCGAGACGCCAGTGGTCGTCCTGACCACTTATCATATTTTGAGTGTGCTCCGACGGTTCCAGGAAGGAGAGCTCACCTCTGCGGACGTGGAGGCTTGGGCAGATCTGATCGAATGCAGGGAAGATATCGACTACCAGCCAGAGCGAGATGAAGACATAGTGGAAGCAATTTTCGTGCTGGCCAATCCGGTGTTGAATGGTTCGCTAGATGAAGCCTTGACCGACCAGGTGATCGCCTCGATCTCGGCTTGACCAAAGGTTTTTTCCCCGGCCAGGAAGGTCACGATGCTGTCGCGCGCCCGCCGTGCTTCAGGCATGTCGATCAGTGGCCAAACGTGGAACATACCTTCCTCGTAGACGACCTCGACCTCGACGCCTGCGGCGCGCGCCTTTTGCGCGAAGATCAGATTGTCAGGACTGAGGAGGTCGTGCGAGCCGGTTAGGAGCAGCGTTTTCGGCAGCACCGAGAGGTCGCCATAGAGCGGGCTGATGTGCCAGTCGCTGCGATCGTACCCGGCGCTGTAGAGCCGGACAGCCTCCATCCCGCCCGAAATGCCCAGCCAGGGGTCGCGGCGTTCGGCCTCGAACACTTCGGGGTTGGAAAGCGACATGTCGAGGCCGGGCGAAATCAGCACATGGCGCGACGGCAGGGGCAGGGCCTGTTCCGCGGCCATCATGGTCAGCACGACGGCCATGTTGCCGCCGGCGGAATCGCCCATGAAGACGATATCCTCGGCCTCCGTCTCGTCGAGCATCTGGCGGTAGACGTCGCCGACCATACCGAACATGGCGTGGAAATCGTGTTCGGGGGCGATAGGATAGATCGGCACGGTGATGCCGTAGCCCAGCCGGTCGGCCATGTCGGCGATCAGGTGCCAGTGATAGGGCGTGATTTCAAAGACATAGGCGCCGCCGTGCAGATAGAGCATCCGCTTCTGCTCGCCGGCCTTGGGGGCGATTTCATAGACAGGGAAGCCATCGACCGTATGCATCTGGATGTCGAGACGCTGATGCAGTAAGGCGGGAGGTTGGTGGTTCTCGGTCTTGCGCGCGGCAGCGATCCAGCGCTGCAGGTTTTCCGGGCTGGAAAACGCCTTCTTGCGGCTGTACCGGAGCACGAAGGACACAACGTGGCTTTTCAAACTTGGCATGGCGGATACACGAACTTCGGCGGCAGCCGACTAAGAGAATTCCCCTCTCTTGCGAACATCGTGCCGTGGCCGAAAATGTCAAGTTATACGCTATGTCTACACGGTGGTGTGATCCGCGCCGTGGTGCTTGCGCCGACGATCAACGCCGCAGCAGAAGCGCGGCGCGCAGCCTAGTGTTGCCAGGCGCCGAGGCCGCATGGGGGCTCCGACGCCTGACGAGCAGCTTGCATTTGTCGGCGAATGTCATCAGCGTGCCGTACCCAGAAGCAGCGAGATGAGCGCGGCCTGCGGGTCGTTCGGCGGCGATGCCGGCCAACCAATGTCCTTCTGGACATGCGGCGGCAGGCTGTTCATGGCCCGGATCGACTTCTTCCTGTCGTGGGCAAACTTGATGGCCGCACCATAGCGGCCGAGGCTTTCGAACATCGACATTTTGGTTTCCTCCGGAAGGTCACTGCGGCAGGAAGACATTTCCGGCCGGCCTTCGACGCCGGCTTAAATGCGCCGCGCATGTTTCCAGCGGATTTCACGAAAACAACACTTCGGTTTCCGAACAGGCAGATCCGGAAACATTTGCATACAAATGAGTTGGAGAGGCTGGCGACCTGGGCGCGCCCGCTTATTCCCGGCCGCGCCGGGCGGCGTGGCCCTCGCGCGAACGCCGGCGCGGAGCGGCGTCGCCGGCGACACCGTCCTCGCTGACCGTCTTGCGCGGCGGCAGTTTCACCGCCGCCGACAGTTTCGGGAACGGATCGACCTTGTTGGGCAGCGCCATGGCGTAGACGAAATGCTCCTGGAATTTCGGTTCCAGCGCGGTCTCGATCTTCTCGATCTTGCTGACAGTGTCCTCGATCTCGCGGCGATAGCCGCGGTTGAGCAGCGCCATGCGCGCACCGGCGCCGGCGGCGTTGCCGACAGCCGAGACCTTGTCGAGATCGCAATCCGGGATCAGGCCCAGCACCATGGCGTATTTCGGATCGATGAAGGAGCCGAAGGCGCCGGCGAAATGGATGCGGTCGACATGGTCGGTGTTCTGCTTTTCCATCAACAGCTTTGTGCCGGCGTAAAGCGCTGCCTTGGCGAGCTGGATGGCTCGCACGTCGGTCTGGGTGATGGTGATCTTCGGCTCGCCTTCCTTCAGCACGTAGGAGAAGGTGCGGCCATTGGCGGTGACGCGCGGCGAGCGGGCGGCAAGTCCGCCATCGATGACGCCGTCCTCGGAGATGATGCCGGAGAGATACATTTCCGCCACAACCTCGATGATGCCGGAGCCGCAGATGCCGGTGACGCCGGTCGCCTGCACGCTGTCGAGGAAGCCCGGCTCGTCGGACCACAATTCCGAGCCGATGACGCGATATTTCGGCTCCAGCGTGTCGGGGTCGATGCGCACGCGCTCGATGGCACCGGGGGCGGCGCGCTGGCCGCCGGAGATTTCCGCGCCCTCGAAAGCGGGGCCGGTGGGCGAGGAGGCGGCGACGACGCGCGTGCGGTTGCCAAGCACGATCTCGGCATTGGTGCCGACGTCGACGATCAGCATCATCTCGTCCTGGCGATGTGGGCCTTCCGACAGCGTCACCGCTGCCGCATCGGCGCCGACATGGCCGGCGATGCAAGGCAGCATGTAGAGCCGGGCACCCTGGTTGAGCTTCAGGCCGATGTCGGATGCCTTGACGTGCACCGCGCCTGAAACCGCTAGTGCGAAAGGCGCGCCGCCAAGCTCGGTCGGGTCGATGCCGAGGAACAGATGGTGCATGATCGGATTGCCGACGAAGACGGAATCCAGGATGTCGTTGCGGTGGACATTGCCTTCGGCGCAGACCTTGTCGACCAGGCCGGAGATCGCTTCGCGCACGGCGACCGTCATGCCTTCACGACCGTCGGGGTTCATCATCACGTAGGAGACCCGGCTCATCAGGTCCTCGCCGAAGCGGATCTGCGGGTTCGACGTGCCCGACGAGGCGGCGACGCGGCCCGACAGCAGCGACACCAGATGCATGGCAATGGTGGTCGAGCCGATATCGCAGGCCAACCCATAGGCTTCGTTCTTAAGGCCCGGCCACAAAGCGATGACGCGTGCGGTCTCCGAGTCGGCATCCTTGTAGATGGCAGCGGTGGCGGTCCAGCTGCCCTTGCGCAGAATGCCTTGCACTTGCGGCAAGAGATAAAAATCGAAGTCCAGGCTCTTGAGGTTCCAGTCCTTCATCAGGGCGATCTTGAGGCGGTCGAGATCCCCGAGCGGCTTATGCATGTCGGGCTCTTCGATCTCGACATAGCACATGCGGATCGCCGCATCGCGGGCGATCACCCTGGTGTCGGCATCCTTGCGGATGGTTTGCGCGTTGATGACCGTGTCCTGCGGCACGTCGATGACGAGGTCGCCGAGAATCTGCGCCGAGCAGGACAGGCGCCGCCGTTCGGGCAGGCCGCGCACGCGCTCATAGCGTTCTTCCTTGGCGCCCTTGGGCGTGATGTGGTCGTTGGAGGAGACGATCTTGTGCTTGGCGAAATTGCCTTCCTGCACTTCGATCTGGCAGCGCCCACAGGTGGCGCGACCGCCGCAGACGCTTTCGACATAGACGCCGAGCTGGCGCGCGGCATCGAGCACCGGCGTGCCGACAGGAAACCGGCCACGCTTGCCCGACGGCATGAACAGCACGAGCGGATCGGTGATGTTGGCAGGTGAATTCATGCTTGCACGCGTCTCGATGACGATTGTCGATGCCGTTTAACGGATCGTTTGACTAATGGGCGGAGTGATTGATGGTCCAGAGGCCAATCATGTCCGATCTCCTCCTGTCCGCCATAATAACCGCTTTTACCATGGTGCGCCTGCTGCGCGGCCCATGGCTGCGCAATCCGCAATATCTGGCGTCCGGTATCGTCGGCGCGATTGTCGGAGCCCTGCTGCTCCATGGGTTCTGGCCGGCCGCCGACGACGACTTCATTGTCGGCGGGCTGACCGGCATTTTCGGATCGTGGGCGGGAATGGTGCTGTTCGACGCCATTTTGGGCACGGCCTGACCGAAACGCACACCGTCCCGACGGCATCAACTGCACGATCGGTTCGGTGAGGTTTGCAGGACAGTCCACGATTGCGCGCTTATCCCCGACCCATCCGGGCTTCACGGCCGCCACGGCGGCGTCCACCATTGCCGGCGCCTTCGCCCGGCGCATTGACTTGCGTCGGGGCGGCCACCGCCTGGCCGCCTTCGGCCGGCTTGTAGTCCTTGTAGGTGCGAATCCAGTTGGTGCAGTTCTCGTCGGTGCCGTTGAGCACATTGGCGCCGCGCACGGCTTCCATTTCTTGCGGACGCACCGGGTTCATTATGGCTGATGTCATGCCGGCGCCGATCACCATCGGGATGAAAGCGGCATTGATGCCGTGGCGATGCGGCAGGCCGAAGGAGATGTTGGACAGGCCGCAGGTGGTGTTGACCTTCAGCTCTTCGCGCAGCCGGCGCAGCAGCGCGAACACCTGGCGGCCGGCATCGCCGAGCGCGCCGATCGGCATCACCAGCGGGTCGACGACGACGTCATGCGCGGGAATGCCGAAATCGGCGCAGCGCTGCACGATCTTCTTGGCAACGGCGAAACGCACATCCGGATCCATCGAAATGCCGGTCTCGTCGTTGGAGATCGCGACGACAGGGACGTTGTACTTCTTGACCAGCGGCAGGATGGCCTCGAGCTTTTCTTCCTCGCCGGTGACGGAGTTGACCAGCGGCCGGCCCTTGGCGACCTTCAGCGCGGCCTCGATCGCGGCGGTGACCGACGAGTCGATCGACAGTGGCAGGTCGACCAGGCCCTGGACGATCTCCAGCGTCTGCACCAGCAGGCCGGGTTCGGTCTCGTTCGGGTTGACCGAGGTAACGCCGGCATTGACGTCGAGCATGGTGGCGCCACAGGCTGCCTGCTCGAGCGCATCCCTGATGACCGTCTCGAAATTGCCCACGATCATCTCGGCGGCCAGCTTCTTGCGGCCGGTCGGATTGATGCGTTCGCCAATCACGCAGAACGGCTGGTCGAAGCCGATGATGATTTCTCGTGTCGCCGAGGCGACGATGGTTCGGGTCATGAATTCACTCCGCCGTGATATAAAGATTTCTTTATATCGTTGTCTGGTTTCGTTCAAGCGAACGGGTGGTCGTCCGCGCCGTCAGTGCGCGGTCTTCACCATGTCCACCTGCGTTTCGGTAATGTCGTCGTGCAGTATGTGCTCGAGCCGGTCGGCGACCATCTGGTCGTCGCGACGGATTTCGCGTTTCCATGGCTGGCGGCCCTTCAGCACGCCCGATTCATCGACGATCTCGGCGACATATTCCTCCTGGCGATAGGCCATGACATGGACGCCGGAGACGCCGGAGATTTCCTTCACCTCATTGATGATGTCGATGCAGAGCTGCTTGCCTTCCTTCTTCTGGTCCTGCGCGCCCTCAAGCCGCTTGATGACCGAATCGGGGATGTGAATGCCCGGCACGTTGGAGCGGATCCACTTGGCCGTCTTGGCCGAGGCCAGCGGTCCGACGCCAACCAGGATGAAGCACTGTTCGGTGTAGCCGAGGTCGCGCACCTTCTGCATGTAGGTGCGGAACATCGGCACATCGAAACAATACTGGCTCTGCACGAATTGCGCGCCGGCGGCGATCTTCTTGCCCAGCCGATGCGGGCGGAAGTCGATCGGCGGTGCGAACGGATTGATCGCCGCTCCAAGGAAAAGCTGCGGTGGCGTCGTCAGCTTGCGGCCGGACAGGAACTTGCCGTTGTCACGCATGATGCGGCAGGTTTCCAGGAGCGACATGCAGTCGAGGTCGAAGACCGGCTTGGCGCCCGGCTGGTCGCCGGCCTGCACGCCATCGCCGGTCAGGCACAGCATGTTGGCGACGCCCATCGCAGCCCCGCCCAGCACGTCGCCCTGGATGGCGATACGGTTCTTGTCGCGGCAAGCGATCTGCATGATCGGCGCATAGCCCATGCGGGTCAAAAGCGCACAGATGCCGACCGACGACATGTGGCAGTTGGCGCCCGAGGCGTCGACGGCGTTGATCGCATCGACCCAGCCGTCGAAGATCTTCGCGCGGTTGTAGACGTCTTCCGGGTCGGCGCTGTCGGGCGGGTTGAGCTCGGTCGTGACCGCGAATTCACCACGCCGCAGGACACGTTCCAGCCGGCCGCGCGAGGTGTGGCCGGGCAGGGGGTCGAGCGGCAGATGGATGCCGGCCGGGTTCTCGTCGCGCTGGCTTCCGATCATGCCGATGCCCCGGTGTTTGCCGCCCCATTCTTGGCGGCAGCGGCGGCTTCGCGCGCGGCGGCCGCCTGCGCGGTGACCCGCAGCCAGGCCGAGGTTTCGCGCAGCGACTGATCGACCGGCTTCTGCACGGTCAGGATCCTGTCGTTGTGGACCATGTTCTGCGAGCCTTCCCAGGCCTTGACCCAGACGCAGGGCATATCAGGCTCGACCTCGCAATTGCCGTTGGCGCGCACGCCGCCGCACGGGCCGTTGCGCAATTGCTTGGGGCAGTTCATCGGGCACGACATGCCGGTCGAGGACAATATGCATTGGCCGCACATGCGGCAGTCGAACATGAAGCCCTTGACGCGCTTTTCGACAAATTTGACCGGCCCTTCGACGCGACCGTAGCCGATGCCCTTCCACAAGGGGTGGAGGAGCAGGAACATGTCGGCGAATCTGGCATAGAACCATTCGAGCAATCGCGAGTGGCGCACCGACCACAATCTGACCGCGAACGAACGCTGCACGCGGCGCTGCGGCGACACGTCGGCCGGCTTATAGTCGGATTTCGGCGCTGCCTTCTTGACCAGGGTGGCCTGGGTAACCGTTGGCTGGGTGTCAGACATTTTCTTTGCCGCCCGCCTTGACCAGAGCGACCAGCCGCTCACGGTCGTATGTCGTGTCGATGTCCTGGAACGCCTTCTCGACCTCGGCTTCGAGGTCGTCGCCGACCGGAACAGGATCAGCCTTGCGCCATTCGGCCAGATAGTCGTCGGTGCCGCCGGCGCCGGTGCGCATGGCGCACATGTCGATCGCTTCGGTGAAGCGCAGCGGCAGTTCGCGCTTGGCGTTCTGCCGACCCTTCTTGACGATGACCTGGGCAGGGATGTCGCGCCAGTAGACGACGATCAGATCGGCCATGAATTCTCACTCCTCGATGGAGCGAGCATTGCCGGAAGCGCAGTTGGGCCGCTTGTTATGGGACGACGCGCGCGCATTCAAAAGCGACGCATTCGGATGTCGTAAAATGAAAGGTGCGTTTATTCGTTCGCGGGGCGCACCGGCGGCAGGGTCGGCGTGCCGAAAAGCCGTCTGGCCTTGTCCGGCTCCGGGCTGACGAGACCTACCAGATTCCGGTTCTGAGGCCGGTCCAGACGTAGAACCAGATCGTCGGGTGATACCACTGTTTCGAGGGCAGGCCGGGATCGATCGTCGTGAGTTTTCCCGCCAGCGCATCGCTGACGGCCTCAATGCAGATGTCGCGCGAGAATGCCGCCTGGCGGAGCGCGTGACTTGAGATGGTGTCGCCTTTTTTCGGTCTGCCGCGCGCCTGCTTCAGCACGCCGCCAGTGTCGACGCCAGCGTCGACGAGGTGGACAGTCGTGCCGAAATTCTGCGCATCACCTGATGCCAGAGCCCAATAGCCGCCATTCATGCCGCGATATTTCGGCGTGATGCCCGCATGGTAGTTGAGCACCGGGCAGGGCATTTTGCGCAGCATCTCGGCCGAGATCAGTCGACAACCGTTGAGCAGCACGACGCCTGGCTGGATCTTTTGGATCGCCTGCAGGCACTCATGCCCATTGGCCGAGGCCACCTGGATAATCTCCTGGCCTGGTCGCGGCTCAACCTCCAGTCTCTCCTCGGCGATCAATCGCGCGCCATGGCGAGCCAGCAGCCGCTTGCCCACCCTGCTCAGCACCATCGTGCCAAGCTGGCCCATGGCCGAGACCCAACCCTGGCGGCGAGCCCGACCACGCAGCAATTGCTTTTTGGATTCAGGGGTTTCGAGGATGACGCTGACAGGACCGACGCGATCGGCGATTGCGTTGATCATGGCCCAGACATGCTGGCCGCCGCCGGTCACGACGACGATCGACGCACTGGTTCCAACCGGTGAAGACATGGTCGCTTTCCTGCCTTGCACGCGGCCGGCTGCCGCATGCTGGCCGGATTTGTGCCGGAATGGAGTTAAATCTTGATGACTACGCTCAGCGCTTGAATTCGAGGATGTCGAGCTTCGATTCGTAGTAGGGCGCGGGAAGTTCGATGCGCCATTCGCCGGCACCGGTGCGGAAGGCATAGCCGACCTGGTCGGTCTGTGGGCCGTTGCCATAAGGCTTTGGCCGATCGTTGTTGACGGAGCCGGAGCCGAGATAGATGGCGCGCTTCTCGCCATCGTCGAAAAAGCGGCCCTGGGTTCGCTGCGAGCCGCTGATCTTTTCAAGCCGCCAGCCGGAACCGTCGTCGGTCACCTTGCATTTGAACCAGCCATAGATGACGAGCGGGCTCAAACCGCCTGCCTTGATGGTGCGGCACTGCCAGTTGCCGGTCAGGTCCTTGTCGGAAAACGCCACCATCGGTTTTGCCAGCAAGGCGTCGAGCTGCTTGACCTCGGCGGGATCTCCCGCTTTCGCTTCGGCCAGCGCCGCCTTGCGGGTCTCGCCATATTTGTCGAGCCGTGTCTTGTCGGCGGCGGTGATCAGTTTCTGCACCTCACCATCGGCAAGGGCGGGAAGGGTGAAGCAGAGCAGACCGACAGCGGCGAGCAATGGACGAAGGATCATAGGAGGCCTCCCGGTTGATGTCTCGAGCAGCGCCGCTGCTGACCTGGTGCATAACTTACCGGGTCGCTGGCGCCCGTCATCCGTGCTTAACAGCGTCACGGTCAAAAATCATGGTGTGACGAATGCGAATCTTGCTCACGGGATCGTCGGGTTGGCTGGGCAGCGCGCTGGCGCCGCGCCTGCGGGCCCTTGGCCACGATGTCACCGGCCTCGATCCTGTTCCATCGAGGGAGACCCGGATTGTCGGCTCGATCGCCGATCGTGATTTGGTCCTACGCACTGTCCGCGACAAACAGATCGAGGCGATCATCCACAGCGGTGCGCTGCACAAGCCCAATATCGAGAACCGCGCCAACAGCGATTTTGTCGCGACCAACGTGCAAGGCACGTTGAACCTGCTCGATGCAGCGGTGGTGTCTGGCGTGGAGCGTTTCATCTTCACGTCGACGACGTCGCTGATGATTTCGCAGGCGATACGCGACGGGTTCAAAGGTGGGGCGCGCAAGGCCGCCTGGCTGACGGAGGCGATGTCACCCGAGCCGCGCAACATCTACGGCGTCACCAAGCTTTCGGCCGAACATCTCTGCCGCCTCTATCATATCCAGCATGGGCTGCCGGTGGTGGTGTTGCGCACCGCCCGCTTCTTTCCCGAAGCCGACGACATGGCACATGCGATCGAACAGTCGGATGCCAACACCAAGGCCAATGAACTGCTGTTTCGCCGGTTGACGGTGGAGGACGCGGCCGCTGCCCACATCCTTGCCCTCGAAAAGGCGCCGCAGCTGGGTCTCGACATTTTCATCGTGTCGGCGCCGACGCCTTTCCGGCCCGATGATTGCGCGGCACTGATCGCCGACGCCCCGTCGGTCGTCGCGCGCTATTTTCCGGATTTTGCGGCGCTCTATGCGCGAAAAGGCTGGACGATGTTTTCCTCCATCGACCGCGTCTATGATGCCTCGCGGGCAAGAGACAGGCTGGGATTCGTCTGCAGGACGAGCTTTGCCGATGTGCTTGCCGAGCTGCGGGCGGAAGTGGGAACTGCCTAGCCGGCGTGTAGCGCGGCCTGTGCCATTCCGGCCGGCAGGTCGCCATAGCCGGTTGCGCGGCGCTCATAGGCGAGGCCGAGCAGTTTTGCGGCTTTTTCCGCCACCTTGTCCAACTCCGGATCGTCGGTCTGGGCGAGGTAGATCAGCTTCTCGTAATTGCCGAAATAGTCCTTGATCAACTCCGGGTGCTTGTCGAGGCCGAGCGGCTTCATGAAGAAGGCGTCGAACTGACGGCACAGGAAATCGGTCATGTAGAAGGACATCATGTCGTCGTCGGCGACTTTCGCATAGGCCTCCATGCCTTGATAGAAGGCAAAGCAATGCGGGCCGGCCATGCGCTCGACGCCGTGCTTCTCGCAGATCTGGTCGAGCAGGCCACCGGTGCCACAATCGGCATAGCCGACGAAGATGTGTTCGTAGCCGTCCGCCTTGGCCTTCTCGATGGCCTTGTCCATGGCCGGCGCGATGCGATCCGGATAGAAATGAAATTCCGCCGGCAAGCAGGTTAGATCGAGGTGATCCAGTCCGAGCTGTTCCTTGACGGCCAGAACTTCGCGCGCAATCATCCCGCAGGCGATGACGAGCAGCCTGTCGTCTTGATTCGGTTTCGTTTTTTGTATCTTGGCCATGGAACCAGTCGAGCCGGCCTTCGTTGCTGCGGGGCTAATTTATCTATTGAGGGAGACACCGTCCATGAAACTGTTACGCATCGCGCCGATAGCCATCCTTGCCTGCGCCCTGGCCCTTACGGCATGTGCGAACACCGTCCGCGGCGTCGGCAAAGATGTCAAATCGACGGCCAGGGCGGTCAAGGACACCGTCACCAAGCCCTGATCCGCACTTAGCATTCCAATCACTTGGGAACAAAAAAGCCGCGCTGCAAGGCGCGGCTTTTTCTATGGTCCATGCCGGATTGGCCAATCACGCCGAAGCGCGCACGTTATGCTTGCGCTTCATGAAGTCCTTGGCGGTCTCGACCGCCACCGCGGCGTCGCGGCAATAAGCGTCGGCGCCGACGGCCTTGCCGAATTCCTCGTTCAGTGGCGCACCGCCGACCAGCACGACATAGTCGTCGCGGATGCCCTTTTCCTTCATCGTGTCGATGACGACCTTCATGTAGGGCATGGTCGTGGTCAG
>NZ_JBFUCU010000012.1:0-484393 GCF_056405075.1 Mesorhizobium sp. P2_A12 | reverse complement strand
TATCGTTTCCGAGTTGGCGTTCGGACTGATTTCCAGAAGTTCATAGTAGTCGGTGAACAATTCGGCGCTCCCACAAGATCGCTTCGGGCCATTAGTACCGGCAGCCCCGCCGCTATCCCACGCATCGAGGCATAGAAGCACCCGCCGACCAGAGCGGCAAGTTGATCGTTAATAAAGGGTTAATGGCATTTCCAACGCTTGTGCGCAGCGGTTCCGCATCTGTCGGCCGTCGGAATTTTACTCACCAACTCGACCGTACTGGCTTCGACCGTGACACGGCCGAGCACCTGCACGGATGAATCGCTTCCTCGCTCGCCTGCATGCGCTACAGCGGAATCCGACGCCAATTCCAATAAGAAAAGAGGCCGGCGCTATTGACGCCAGCCTCTTCTTTACGATGGATGGTCCCCAGCCGAAGCAAGTAAGCTGAATGCCGCGCCATCGACAACGCGCCGACGGGTTCAATCGACGGCAGCGCGCTTGTCTCGATATTAGCTGCCGACGCCCGCGCCGCAGGTGCCGATACCGCTGCCCTGCATTGCCGTGCAGAGGCCGGTGAAGCGACCGTTCACCCACAGGCCGATACCGACGATGATGAGGATCGCCGCGCCTGCGATGATGCCGACGAGGATCGAATATTCAACCATGGCAGCGCCGGACTCGTCGTCCTGGAATGCCTTGGCCATGCTAATGAGCTTCTTCATGTGATTACCCCTGTTACACCCTACTTACCCGGACAGAGGTGCCCCTGTAGGTGCTCATCCCCCGGTCCCGGCATTAAATCTGTTCCTGCTAATATGCCGAGTCAAAGGGAATTTAACTCACTGTTAACCTTGGGGCATTTTTGAAACGATGAAAATTCACGCTCGTCACCATTACAAGTAACTGAAAATATATCGCTATCCGGTGCGCTTAACCATCTCGGCCTATTTCAAGCATCCGTTTGGGCTCATCATATCGGATTATATGTTCGTGCAGCGGTTGAGGCATGGCGCTGATGCGTGACGGCCTTGCGCATAAGTCGATGCTTATGCAATATCCGCGCACTCCACAGCGAGGCACGGCCCATGGCTGGACAAGCAGCAAGGGCTTTCCCCCCGGCATGGCCCGGCAGTGCATGCGGCTGGCCACAGGCGGGCGCCAGGACGCGCGAGACGTTTGGGTGGCGTAGGACAGCGGCGGAGAGAAACGCGCGCTGGCGAGGCTCCGGAGGTTTCAATGCCGACTGGACGGGGGCTGCCTCCGAAAGCTGATCAAGGAACGCATGAAGTCAACCACTTTGTCCACCCAGGGCGGGTAGTCTGGTGGGGCTGGGGGTGGCGGTCTATTCGCTGCCATTCTCTCAGATGCTTCTCGGGCAAGCCTCTCCTGTTCCAACGCTCTTCGTTGAGCTTTTCGCGCATCATGCAGTTCCTGTGCGTAGAGTTGTCTCGAACGCTCCGATGCTGAAAGCGAATTGGCGTCCAGCCATGCTTTGAGCAGGTCAGGTCTGATGCGGACGTTGTCGAAAACATACGGACGTACGTGCATTCGCTTTTCTGTGTTGCCTCGAAAAGCACGGCCCACTCTTTCCAGGTCGCGGGCATATCGTCGGTGCCAGGAAGCTCTCGGATAAGAGGATAGTCCTTAGGCGTGTAAACCGGAACCGCGACGCGCGGGGCAGCCAAAGCTCGCTGTTGTCTTCGCCAGCGAGCAGCTTGGTTGCCGCGTTGAAGTCCCTGGCCTTTGCCCACGCGCCCCTCTCTCCCCGGAGGGCAGAATGCTTCCATTGCGAGTGAGAGTCCAGAGAGGCGGTTTGCCAGCGCCATTGAGATCAGGAATATAATCCTCCCGTTGCGGCGAGCCCCCCTTCAACGGAGATCGCCATGTCAAAGACCCTCGCCGACACCCTGGCCGCCCGCGAAACGATGTACGTCAATTGCGAGCATCCGGCGTGCTGCAAAATGACAAAGCTCGACATCCAGGCGCTGATAGACAGGCTCGGGCCGGACCATGGTTCGATGCATTGGGATCTGGTCCGGCTCTTCGGCTGCTCGGATTGCAAGGCCGCTGGCCGCGACCGCCGGCCGGTGTTCTTTCACTGCAAGCGGTTGGCTCATTACGTGGGTCTTTAGGGCCATTAAACGAGGGACTTCAGTCTTAATTGCGCGACCTCTAATACAATATACATTTCTCAGCGCGGGGCTTTCTCGCAAAAGTGGCCGGTGCGGCTTCGCTTCCCCAAGCAACCCCTGCGCCGGTCATTTGCGTCGATAAACGGGAATTGTCAGATTGGATGCTGCGCACGTTAGCTTCAAGGCCCGACGACGGGCAGACACGGTAGCACCGCCGCCAAGATTTGATCCTATCTGGGGGAGTGTGGCGGGGGCGACGATAGCCGGCAGCGTGGTTGCAGTTTTCTATTGGCTTGCAGGCAGCAACCACATGGCGGGCCCGATCTGCTTAATCACGATTTTGGCCTTTGCGCTGTCGTATCCTTATCTCCTGAGAAAGGAGCGAAAGAACAGCGAGGCCTTTGATACCTACTACATCAGATTGTTGGAACTAGAGAGGGCAAGCGAGACAAGCTGGCCGCCGCCAAACCACGTCGCAGCAGGTAAACAACAGGCTCGCCAAACCACCATGGACAAAGCGGGGGGTGGACCGACTTGAGGGAACATTAGCATCCCTCTAGATTTTTTCCTACGCGGCAGGTGCCCGTCCGCGCTTCGGCCTGAAAAAGAAGAAGGCCGCCCAATCATGGCGGCCATTTCACGTGGGCAGAGCACCGCGAGGCTAGTTCGCGGCGGTGGCAACTCTCTTACCGGCGTTCTGGGTAGCGTTGACGGTGTTGGCGGCATCCTTGCCGACGCCACGGATCGTGTTTGCGCAGGCCGATACCAAAAGCGCACTGGCGAGCAGCGCGATAACTGCATATGTAGATGTTTTCATAACGGTTTATCCCTCTCTCGGTAGACTCGCCCTACAGCAACGGAAGCGAGCTCAGCTGGTTCCATGGCCAAGACACAAAAGAGGAAACCAGACTCCGTTCTCGCTTAGTCGACCAGGTCTCGCAGCATCTTGTGGGTTGGCGTTAGCGCGGCGGATTACGGCATCCAACGCGGGATGATGCTGCTACAATCCCGTATGGCCGTCCGAATAGTGGTTATCCTGGCGCTTCTGTCCGCCTTCGCCTACGGCTTCGCAAAACTTGTGGAACGCTATGGCGGCGTTGGCGATAGGCCCTCTCCGTGTGAGCAATCGTCTGATTGCCCCGACCCGAACGCGCCGCCTCCTGAACCTGAGCCTAAGCCTTCCTGAGCCTCCAAAGCCGCACCGGCCATCCTCCGGGCTCTGGTAGCGCCTAGCGCTCTATGATCCGGCTGATAGTGCTTTCGTCCGGATCTTCATGGCCGGTGAGCTCGCGTATCAAGTCTTTCGCGTGCTGGACCCATTGCCGCTCGACAATCATGCCTCTCCTGCCACCGGGAAGCCCGCATTCTGGCGGCCCGAAAATGAGCTTCGCGGCCGGGGTTCGATCGGTCAAGCCCGCCCATCCTTACAAATCCAGCTCGACACATTTGTGCAGGGCGTGGGGCGCATCGAAGAGGTCTCGGCCGGTCTCTTTCGCGTCTCATACTTCGCCTACCAGCGCGGCTACGAAGGCCTAGAGAAGATCTGCGTGGCGAAGTTCATCGTCACGGCCGACACCATGGTGGCGATGGCGCAGTCGACAGGATCACGGGAAGCAGCGGACCGCCTGCTGGGCAAGTCGCATTCGCCAATGAACTGATCAAACCCGGCAAATTTTGCCGCCTTTGGCCCGCTGCCTACGGTGGCGGGCTTTCTTCTTGTGGCAGAAAAGTCACGCAGCTTGAATATGCAGAGCTTCAACCGGAGCGAGCTTATTATCCAGCCAAGCGAGGCGTACCGTTGTTCACGGGCAAAAGGGGACGCCCGGACCTCCTCCCGAACTAGCGCCCGCTGCGGAAACCGTGGTGGGCGATTTCTTATCCCGCCCGCTGCCCCCACGGTGGCGGGCCTCGGTTTAGTTGCCTACCATCAGGATGCAAGCGGCCAACACTTCGCGGATGGTCGTTGGTCCCGTCACGCAGGGTGGGGCGAACGTCGCTGCAACGCACGCTTGAATGTCAACGCGATGGGATTGGTAGTCTTTGCCCGTTGCGGCACTTGTTCCGGCGATCAAGTCGTGGACGAAGCCAGCGCGGTTCGAACCCGATGACTCGTTATATTGGTCGCAGGTCGAAGTTAACGTCAGACCACCGACACCCCCAGCCAATGCCGGCAGCGGTATCAGAACCGGCAAGCATCCGACAATCGAGCCTTTAATAATCATCGCCGCCCCCTCTCGCCAATAATCGCAGGAAAGAGTTGGCACCGCAATCAGCCGGCGAGGGCGCGGCCCACTGCAATCCCGACGCCAATTGCGATGCCTAGCGAAGTCGAGTTGCGTACATATACCGTACATAAGCCGATTTCCGGCTGTTCCTGAAAACTCTGAAACCCTTGGAAATGTTGGCTCCCCGGGCCGGATTCGAACCAGCGACCAACCGGTTAACAGCCGGTTGCTCTACCACTGAGCTACCGGGGAACAGAGGCTCTCATGTGAGTGGCGCAGCCTATAGCAAACCCTTTTCCGCTTTGCAAAGAAGCATTTCGCATTTTTCCGAGGCTTTTTTGCTCAGGCGTTTCTCGCAATCGTTCGCGGATGCCCTCATATTAGCCGTCTTGCTGGGGATATGGAACCGAAAGCGCGGTTGCGGCTTAGATTCAACGGTGCTCCTGAACGGTCAAAAGGGTTAATCTTTCGAGACGATGACAGCACAAGACAACCAGATGCCAGCGCGGAAAATCTCGGTTTTCGGGCGTGAGTTCAAAATGCCGCGCTCGCGCGGGCTCAGAATCACCATCGGCATCGTGCTGACCATCGGCGGCATTCTCGGTTTCCTGCCGATCCTCGGCTTCTGGATGGTGCCGCTCGGATTGCTGGTGCTGTCCTATGAATTCGCCATGGTCCGACGCCACCGGCGCCGCTTCGTTGTCTGGTGGGAACGGCGCCGCCG
This sequence comes from Mesorhizobium sp. P2_A12, assembly GCF_056405075.1. Classification (NCBI taxonomy): domain Bacteria; kingdom Pseudomonadati; phylum Pseudomonadota; class Alphaproteobacteria; order Hyphomicrobiales; family Phyllobacteriaceae; genus Mesorhizobium; species Mesorhizobium sp. P2_A12. Next base: position 479,330 of record NZ_JBFUCU010000012.1, on the reverse strand, counting down.
ACCGGATTGAGGTCGACAGCGCGCGGCCTCAGAGGCCGGCGTGCTCTTCCAGCGCTTCGCGGATCTGCTTGAGAATCGCAGCCGCCGAGGCGAGCTTTGCCCGGTCATGCGGCAACAGGCTGCTCGCGCTCCCGATACACAGGCGGTCAATGGCGTAGCGCAAAAGCTCTTCGCACTGCGGCAGCGACAGGCCGGACGCCGCATTATTCTTGTCCTCTGCCTTGCCTTTTGCTGCCGTTGTCCGACGCATGGCATGTCTCCCGCCGTGTTCAACGTATGGGCTGCTGAATGAGTTTCTTCCGGTGTCGAGCCATGCTTAACGAGCAGCTAACGTATCGTCGTGAGGCCCGGGCGTGGGATTTGACGGGATGCTGCCCAAACCGGCGAGAGGAAACCGTTCGGAATGCACGGGTGGCCGCTTGACGGCATTTTCGCCGCAACCTATTGGAACCGGGTGGAACGCCGGGAGCAATGAGGCCTCGTGGCGGAGTGGTTACGCAGAGGACTGCAAATCCTTGCACCCCGGTTCGATTCCGGGCGAGGCCTCCAATGCCCGGGCCCCCGCGCACCAGCGCTGGGGCCTGAAGTTCCGATCGTAATGAACCGCGGTTCTGGCGCGGCAAGCGGATTGGTTGGAACATGAGCGCTGATTTCTCCGAGCTTCGCGTCAAGATGGTCGACGGCCAGGTTCGCACCACCGATGTGACCAGCGCGCCATTGCTCGAAGCGATGCTTGTCGTGCCAAGGGAGCTCTTTGTCGGCGCCGAACAGCGCGATCTCGCCTATATCGACGAGGACATCCGCATTGCCGCCGGCGCGGACGGCGCGCGCTATCTCATGGAAGCCTCGCCGCTGGCCAAGCTCATGCAACTGGCCGAGATCAGCCCGGCCGATTCGGCGCTCGATGTCGGCTGCGGCACCGGCTATGCCTCGGCTATCCTGTCTCGGCTCGCGAAGTCCGTGGTGGCGCTCGAAAGCGATTCGGCGCTGGCTGAGACCGCCAGATCGACGCTTTCATCGCTGGGCTGCGGCAATGTGACCGTTGTCCAGGGGGCGTTGCCGCAAGGACATGCCGCCCACGCGCCCTATGACGTCATCTTCATTGGCGGCAGCGTCGCGGACGTGCCGGCCCCGCTGCTCGACCAGCTTGCCGAAGGAGGCCGACTCGTCGCCGTCGAAGGCCAGGGCAATTCCGGCGTGGCCCGACTTTTTTTTAAAGCGGGGGGGGTTGTAACCGGAAGACGCGCATTTAATGCGGCAATTAAGCCACTACCGGGATTTGAACGTATTCGCGCCTTCGAATTCTGAATGATTTTGCCTTGCAGGATAGGCGTTGTCATGGTCGCTTGAGTTTGAAATCGTTGCTGATCCACAAAACTGGGGGCACTTTGGGGCTGAGCAGCAGGGAACATTGAACACGCGGCGCCGGCTGCTCATGAAGGAGAAGCCGGTGTGGCGTGGTTCCCATGGACAACGAATGAGGGATACATGGTCCTGCCTATACGCAAGAGTCTTTTCGCCGCCGTCCTCGTTTCCGCGACCGCGCTTTCTCCATTCTCGGCCTCGGCGGAATCGATCCTTGGTGCGCTGGCAAAGGCCTATCAGTACAATTCTTCGCTGAATTCGGCCCGGGCCGGCGTCCGCGTCACCGACGAGAGCGTCGCCATCGCCAAGTCAGGATGGCGCCCGACCATCAACGGGTCGGCGGACATCGACTATTCCAGCAGCCATCTCAACGGCACGAATTCAAGCGTGCGGCTGACCACCGGCAATTTTGGCGTCCAGATCAATCAGACGCTGTTCGACGGTTTTCAGACCAGGAACAATGTCGCCGCCGCCGAAGCGCAGGTCCGCGCTTCTGTCGAAACCCTGCGCAACACCGAAGAGAACACCCTGTTCAGCGCGGCCCAGGCGTATATGAACGTGATTCGCGACCGCCAGATCGCCGTGTTGACCGAGCAGAACCTGCAATTCCTGACCGAGACGGCGCGCGCGGCGCGTTCGCGTTTTGAGGTTGGTGAAGGCACGCGCACCGACGTCGCGCAGGCCGACGCTTCGCGGGCCGCCGCCGTGGCATCGTTGAGCGCCGCCCGTGCGCAAGCGCTGGCCAGTGCCGCAAGCTATCGCCAGATCGTCGGCGACGAACCGGGCAAGCTCAAAGCCGCTTCCCCGGTGGCAAAACTGTTGCCGTCGAGCCTCGCAGCTGCCGTCGAGGTGGCCGCGAACGAGCATCCGGCCATCCTTGCTACCCAGCATCTGGTCGACGCTGCCGCGTTTTCGGTGAAGTCGGCCGAAGGCGCGCTGCTGCCGCAGCTGACTGCAAGCGCGGGTGTTTCGAGCGCTTATCGCAACACTGTACCGGGCGCCTTCGCGTCGCAGGACGGCACCACCAATTCGGCCAACATCGGGGCCACGCTGAGCATCCCGATCTATTCCGGTGGCCGTAAATCGGCGATCGTGCGCCAGGATAAGGAATCGCTCAGCCAGGCCCGCATCGAGGTCGACGTCAGCCGCGACCAGGTGCGCCAGGCCGTCACCGCCGCCTGGACCGAGTACACCGCCGCGCAGCAACAAGTCACCGCCAACAGGCAAGTGATCGAGGCCGCGAAGCTGGCACTGAGCGGCGTCATTGAAGAACGCAATGTCGGCCAGCGCACCACGCTCGATGTCCTCAACGCACAGGCAACGGTCATCACCGCCGAGATCAACCAGGCCAGCTTTGAACATGATGTGGTGGTGGCGAGCTATGCCATCCTGCAGGCGACTGGCCGCCTGTCCGTCGACCGCCTTGGCCTGCAGGTGACGAAGTACAGACCTGAAGAGCACTACAACGCGGTCAAGGACAAATGGATCGGCCTGCGCACGCCGGACGGCCGCTGAGAGGTTCGGCTCGGACTTTTCGGTCCTCCTGGTAGAGCATGCTCCTGGGCCTCGCTGCCCATCGGTTTGGGATCTGGTCTAATCTGTTGAAATCCCACAAGTCCCCAGATTGGGGATTCTCGTGCGGCGATCCGTCGGTTACGCTGTCGTCATGATTCGATCCGGCCTTGCCGGAGCGGAAATCTGCAACGGGTCACAAGGGCGGCGGATGTGACGATGGCAACGGCAAGCAGCGCACAGCGCGAACCTTCCATGGAAGAGATACTGGCTTCCATCAGGAGGATCATCGAGGACAGCGACGGCGGCCGCAAGCAGCCCGGCGACGCCGATGAGCTGCGCCAGGATCTGGAGCCGGCGGCGAGCGCCGGTGCAGTTGCCGACGTCGAGGCATTCCGAGCCGACCTGCAGGCCGCTCCAGAGATCAAGAAGCCGGTGACGCTGGCGGAAGTCCAGGCACAAATGCCGGCCGTCGAGCCGGTGATCGCGCGGATGGAAAAGCCGACGCGCCCGGAACCCGCCCCGGCAAAGCCATCGATGACACTTGCAGAAGTCAGCGCCCGGGTTGCCGCCGAGCCGCCGCCGCCGGTCATCGCCGACGCGCCGGTAGCGCGTCCTGTCGCCGACGCCCCCGTTGCCGATTGGCGGAGCGAGATCGCCGCTGTTGGTGAGCAGGCCAAAGCGGTGACGGACAGAGGCGAGGCCCTTAAGCCGGTTGTCCAGCCGCCGGTGGAGGCTCCGAGAGACGAACCGGCTGCCGAAGCAGCCCCCGAGCCGTCTCATCCAGGCGCAAGCGTGATGCGACCGGCGGTGGCCAGCGATGCGCCGCGTCCGGCCATCGTTTCCGAGCAGACGGGCCGGCAGGTTGCCGCCGCCTTTGGCGAGCTTTCCGATGCGTTTGCCAGTCGCAGCAAGAAGACATTCGACGAGATGGCCGAAGAGATGCTGCGGCCGATGCTGCAGGATTGGCTCGACAACAATCTGCCGACACTGGTCGAAAGGCTGGTGCGCGAGGAAATCGAGCGCGTGGCGCGCGGGGCGCAGTAGTCTCAATTGCCATCACCCTCGAAACGCCGCCCGTGAGGCGGCGTTTTTGTCGATGAGGTCAGCCCGCGCTGGTCGCGAAGCAAATGAGGTTGCCGTCGGGATCCCTGACGATGAACGTGCGGGCGCCCCAGGGTTCGGTTCGCAATGTCTGGTGGAACGGGGCCATGGCCGCCTGATACTCCAGGAACAGCGCCTTGATGTTGTCGAGAACGATGGTCGCCGCCAGCAGGTCATCGGTCGAATTGGCGGCTAATGGCGGCTTGTCGACATGGCGCAGGTTGAGCCGCACGCCATCGCGGATGATCTGGGCGTAGAAGGGTGGCTCGCCATAGGTGAAGCGCGTCTCGAAGCCTAGCTTTTGCCGGTAGAAATCACAGGCCGCTGTGATGTCGCAGACAAAGAGCTGCGGTTCGGCAAAGGCGAGAGACGGTTTTGCGGCGTCTGTCGCTGCACGATCGGTCACGGTTTGAAGGCCTTCCTTCAGCGCCTGCCAGCTCTCGAAACCTGACTTCCTGGCGACGAGTTCCTGGGCATCGGCAAGCTTGAAGCCGTGATCGAGGATCTGGCTGTCGCTGAGATCGCGAAAACGCGGCAAGAGCCATCCAATCACAGCGGCGACGGGATAGTACCGCTCGCGATGCCATTTGAGATAGAGCTTGGCCTGTTTCTTGTGGTGTTCGAGGGTCGGCATGGGCGCGTTGCAGGGTTGAGGTGGCGTAGGCGGGCAATGCCCCTCCGGCCGGAAGCCGATGCGCCCTACAGCAGCGTTGGCAGCGTATTGCGGCGGCACCTGCCGGTCAAGGCGTGGCGCGCTGCGGCTTTCCCCGAGGAACAGGCCCTGCCAATCTGATCGACGGAACGGAAGTGGGTCTCCTTGACCTGATCCAGGCCGTATCTATTTGACGTTGAGGGTCCGAGGCAGCCCCTGCGGTTGACTTGGTCAAAACCTTCCGATTTACACCGGACCAGCAAAACTCCCGACAGCGCGGACCATTTTCCCATGCTTGAAAAGACCTACGACGCAAAAGCCGTCGAGCCGAAGATCGCCAAAGTCTGGGAAGAGGCCGACGCGTTCCGCGCCGGCGCCGGGGCCGAGGAGGGGGCGGAAGCCTTCACCATCGTCATCCCGCCGCCGAACGTGACCGGCTCGCTGCATATGGGCCACGCGCTCAACAACACGCTGCAGGACATATTGGTGCGCTTCGAGCGCATGCGCGGCAAGAACGTGCTGTGGCAGCCGGGCATGGACCATGCCGGCATCGCCACGCAGATGGTGGTCGAGCGCCAGCTGATGGAAAAGCAGATCCACCGCCGCGACCTGACGCGCGAGCAGTTCATCGAAAAAGTGTGGGAGTGGAAGGACGAATCGGGCGGGGCGATCTTCAACCAGCTGAAGCGGCTCGGCGCCTCGGCCGACTGGTCGCGCGAACGCTTCACCATGGACGAGGGCCTGTCCAAGGCGGTGCTCGAAGTGTTCGTCACGCTCTACAAGGAGGGGCTGATCTACAAGGACAAGCGCCTTGTGAACTGGGATCCCAAGCTGCTCACCGCGATCTCCGATCTCGAGGTCGAGCAGCACGAGGTCAACGGCAATCTCTGGCACTTCCGCTATCCCATCGAGGGCCAGATCTTCGACCCGGAAAATCCGAAAACCTTCATCACCGTAGCGACGACGCGCCCCGAGACAATGCTGGGCGATACGGCCGTTGCCGTGCACCCCGACGACGAGCGTTTCCGGCATCTGGTCGGCAAGAACATCGTCCTGCCGATCGTCGGCCGCAAGATCCCGGTGGTGGCTGATGAGTACTCCGATCCGGAGAAGGGTTCTGGTGCGGTCAAGATCACGCCGGCACATGACTTCAACGATTTCGAGGTCGGCAAGCGCCACAAGCTGCCGGCGATCAACATCCTCACCGTCGCGGCGGCGATAAGCCTCAAGGACAATGAGGATTTTCTCGCCGGTCTCGAGGTGACGCCGGAGCGTCAGGCGGTCTGGGATGAACTCAACGGCCTCGACCGCTTCGTCGCGCGCAAGAAGGTCGTCGAGCTGATCGAAGAAGGCGGCTTCCTGGAAAAGGTCGAACCGCATCGCCATGCGGTGCCCCATGGCGACCGCGGCGGCGTGCCGATCGAGCCGTTCCTGACCGAGCAATGGTATGCCAACGCGGCGGAACTGGCCAAGCCGGCGATCGCCTCGGTGCGCGAGGGGCGAACCAATTTCGTGCCGAAGAACTGGGAGAAGACCTATTTCGACTGGATGGAAAACATCCAGCCCTGGTGCATCTCGCGCCAGCTGTGGTGGGGTCACCAGATTCCGGCCTGGTATGGTCCGGACGGGCGCGTCTTCGTCGAGAAGACCGAAGAAGAGGCGCTGGGTGCGGCGATCGAATATTATCTGGCGCTGGAAGGGCCGTGGAAGGCCTGGGTCGAAGACAAGCTCGAGAACTTCAAGCCGGGCGAGATCCTGATCCGCGACGAGGACGTGCTCGACACCTGGTTCTCGTCGGCGCTGTGGCCGTTCTCGACGTTGGGCTGGCCCGATGAGACGCCCGAGCTGAAGACCTACTACCAGACGGACGTGCTGGTCACCGGCTTCGATATCATCTTCTTCTGGGTCGCCCGCATGATGATGATGGGCCTGCATTTCATGGACGAGGAGCCGTTCCACACGGTCTATGTCCATGCGCTGGTGCGCGACAAGAACGGCCAGAAGATGTCGAAGTCGAAAGGCAACGTCATCGATCCGCTCGACCTCATCGACGAATATGGCGCCGACGCGTTGCGTTTCACCCTGACGGTGATGGCGGCGCAAGGCCGTGACGTGAAGCTCGATCCGGCGCGCATCGCCGGCTATCGCAATTTCGGCACCAAGCTGTGGAACGCGACGCGCTTTGCCGAGATGAACGAAGTCGCGCGCAACGACGATTTCTGGTTGAACGATGCCAAGCTTGCGGTCAACCGCTGGATCCTCACCGAACTGACACGGGCGGCGCGCGAGATCACCGACGGCATCACCTCATACCGCTTCAACGAGGCGGCTGGGTCGGCCTACCGGTTCGTCTGGAACCTGTTCTGCGACTGGTACCTGGAACTCCTGAAGCCGGTGTTCATGGGCACGGACGAGGCGGCCAAGGCCGAAAGCCGCGCCTGCGTCGCCTTCGTGCTCGACGAGATCTACAAGCTCTTGCATCCGATGATGCCGTTCATGACCGAGGAACTGTGGGCGCAGACCGCTGGCGAAGGCAAGGAACGCGCCTCGCTGCTGTGCCATGCGGCGTGGCCGTCGCCGGACTTCGAGGACGCAGAGGCTGCCGCCGACATCAACTGGCTGGTCGATCTCGTCTCGGGCATCCGCTCGGTGCGCTCGGAGATGAACGTGCCGCCGGCGGCGATCGCGCCGCTGGTCGTGGTCGGCGCCAACGAGGTGACCCGCGAACGGCTTGTTCGCGAAGACTCGGCGATCAAGCGGCTGGCGCGGGTCGGCGACATCTCGCTGGCCGATGTCGCGCCAAAAGGCTCGGCGCAGATCGTGCTCAACGAGGCGACGATCTGCCTGCCGCTTGGCAGCCTGATCGATCTCGCCGCCGAAGCGGCACGGCTGCAGAAGGAACTGGCCAAGGTGACCGAGGAAATCGCGCGCCTGCACAAGAAGCTGTCGAACGAGAGATTCGTCGCCAGCGCGCCGGCCGAGATCGTCGATGCCGAGCGCGAAAAGCTCGCTGAGTACCGCGACGCGCAGGACAAGCTTTCGGTGGCGTTGACGAGGGTTCGCGACGCTGGTTGAGGGCAGATTCGTGGCGCCTCGGCGGCTTCGAAATCAGACCTTCTTGCCTCGAAAATAGGCATTCCGCTGCGTTAATGTTGACGTAAACGGAAAGTTTTGGCCCCATTGTTGCCATAATGTAACAATGGGGCCCTGGATCCCCAAAAACATATATTTTTGAGCCTTTTGGGCGGATTTTTCTCGCGTTTTGAGGGCGGCACACACTCCGGAAGCGGTTTTTGGGCTAACGGCAGTGGCTTGTTTTGTGTCGAAAATGCGCTTGGCGAACATGTACATGTACGCCCCAGGAATTCGTTATTGCACCGTTAACCTGAATTGGCTCTAGCTTGGCGCACTCGAATTCGGGGAGGACATTCATGACTATTTTGCGACATAAAGCACTGCTGGGGGCGGGGTGCTTTTCGCTGGCTTTGATCGGGACGGCGATGAACTCGGCGCATGCTGGCGGCCTGGAGCGCGGCGGCTACGACATCGACTTGCTGTTCGATCCGGCGCAGGTCACAGGCGAGCTTTCCGGCACCTATGTGATGCCGCAGCGGGACCTGAAGAATGCAACGGATACGGATCCAACCGACGGCAATCTCAATGCGCTTGGCAAATCCAGCACGGCGCGCGATACCGAAAGCTATTGGGTGCCCTACGGCGGCATCAAGATCGGCATGGGACCGGTCGATTGCCTGGGCGACTACTCCCAGCCGATCGGTGCCTTCAGCAATCCTGGTGCGAACTGGGCGGGTGCACAAAGCAATGTCGAGACGAAGGTAGAGAGCAAAGCCTTTAGCGCGACCTGTTCTTACAAAATGGACCTCAGCAAAGGTCAGTTTCGCTTCATCGGCGGCGTGTTCCATGAGGATGTTTCGGGTTTCAAGGAACAGTTGGTTGCTCCCATTCCCGCCTTTCTCGGCACAGGCATTGGCCGCCTTGATCTCGAAGGGGATGGATGGGGATGGCGTGCTGGTGTCGCCTATGAGATCCCGGACATCGCTTTGCGCGCCAGCCTGGTCTACAATTCGTCGGTCAAGCTCGACAATTTGAGCGGAACGCTTGATTTGACCCAGGTGCCTGGGCTTATCAATCCCGCAAATCCGCTTCTGGGCAACGTCACTGACGTCTATGGTTCTTCGCAGGTTCCGGACTCTGTTGAACTCAAGCTTCAGTCAGGCATCGCTCCCGGCTGGTTGGCTTTTGGATCCATCAAGTGGGTGAATTGGAGCGATCTGCAGAGCATTCCGTTCTGCCCGACCTCGACCCAGGGGCTCATTGCCTGCACGACGACCAGCCCTGTACGCGCCACCTCGCTTGATTTGCTCTATCGCGATGGTTGGACGGTTTCCGGCGGCATCGGCCATAAATTCAACGATCAGTGGAGCGGGGCGGCGGTTCTCACCTGGGATCGTGGTACGACCACCGGCCTGAGCGCGCAGACCGACACCTGGACGGTGAGCGGCGGCGTGGCCTACACGCCGACCCAGAACATCGAAGTTCGTCTCGGTGGCGCGCTGGGCGTGCTTACCAGCGGATCGATCCATTCGGTCGTCGGCAGTGACGGCGTTACCTACGGTACCGAATACACGGCAGACTTTGGCAATGATCTTGTTTCGGCGATCTCAACTTCCTTGAAGGTCAAGTGGTAACCATCTGAAGTGAAAAGAAAAAAGGCCGGGCATTGCCCGGCTTTTTTTGTTTGGGCCGGCGCCGTTTGGGACCTGGCATCCACGCTGCGTTGCAGATAAGCCGCAGCGCTTTCGCCTCGTGCGATTGTGACGTTTTGGCAACACTTTCTGAACAACCCCTGCGCTAAAAGTCAGGCTAGGGAAATTGCCCATTTCCCGCCATAAACCCGGCGCACCTCGATCTTGTCTCGGGACACGCGCCAAAGGCTCGGCGATGGGGCAGGCCGCACCGCCCGCGGCAAGGAAGAGTATGGACGCCAAAGTTATTTCCAAGGCCAAGCTCCCGAGCCGCCATGTGACCGTCGGTCCGGCGCGTGCACCGCACCGTTCCTATCTCTATGCGATGGGATTGTCGGCGGCCGAGATCGCGCAGCCGCTGGTCGGCGTCGCGTCCTGCTGGAACGAGGCCGCGCCCTGCAACATTTCGCTGATGCGCCAGGCGCAAGTGGTCAAGAAGGGCGTCGCGGCCGCCAACGGCACGCCGCGCGAATTCTGCACCATCACAGTCACCGACGGCATCGCCATGGGCCACCAGGGCATGAAGTCGTCGCTGGTGTCGCGCGAGGTCATCGCCGATTCGGTCGAACTCACCATGCGCGGCCACTGCTACGACGCGCTGGTTGGCCTGGCCGGCTGCGACAAGTCGCTGCCCGGCATGATGATGGCCATGGTGCGTCTCAACGTGCCGTCGATCTTCATCTATGGCGGCTCGATCCTGCCCGGCAGCTATCGCGGCCGCCAGATCACCGTGCAGGACGTGTTCGAGGCGGTCGGCCAGCATTCGGTCGGCGCGATCAGTGACACCGAGCTGCTTGAAATCGAGCAGGCCGCCTGTCCCTCGGCCGGCTCCTGCGGCGCCCAGTTCACCGCCAACACCATGGCCACCGTCGCCGAGGCGATCGGCCTGGCGCTGCCCTATTCCTGCGGTGCGCCAGCGCCTTACGAGATGCGCGACCGTTTCAATTTCGCCTCGGGCGAAAAGATCATGGAACTGATCGCCAAGAACATCCGGCCGCGCGACATCGTCACGTTGAAGGCGCTGGAAAATGCGGCGACCGTGGTTTCGGCCACCGGCGGCTCGACCAACGCAGCACTTCACCTGCCGGCGATCGCCCACGAGGCCGGCATCAAGTTCGACCTGTTCGACGTGGCGAAAATCTTCGAGAAGACGCCCTACATCGCCGACCTCAAGCCGGGCGGCAAATATGTCGCCAAGGACATGTTCGAGGCAGGCGGCATTCCGCTCCTGATGAAGACGCTGCTCGACCACGGCTATTTGCATGGCGACTGCATGACGGTGACCGGCCGCACTTTGGCCGAAAATATGGAGCACGTTGCCTGGAATGAACATCAGGATGTGGTCCGCCCGGCCAACACACCTATTACCCAAACCGGCGGTGTCGTGGGGTTGAAGGGAAACCTCGCCCCTGAAGGCGCGATCGTGAAGGTCGCAGGCATGTCGGAGCTGAAGTTCTCCGGCCCGGCGCGCTGCTTCGATTCGGAAGAAGAATGTTTCGAAGCGGTGACGAAGCGCAATTACAGGGAAGGCGAGGTGCTCGTCATCCGTTACGAGGGGCCGCGCGGCGGCCCAGGCATGCGCGAGATGCTGTCGACGACGGCAGCCCTCTACGGGCAGGGCATGGGCGGCAAGGTGGCGCTGATCACCGACGGGCGCTTTTCGGGCGCGACGCGCGGTTTCTGCATCGGCCATGTCGGGCCAGAGGCAGCGGTGGGCGGCCCGATTGGGCTGCTCAGGAATGGCGACGTGATCTCGATCGACGCGGTGAACGGCACGATCGACGTGGCGTTGCCCGATAGCGAACTGGCGGCGAGGGCAAAGACCTGGAAGGCGCGCACGACCGACTATCAGTCGGGCGCGATATGGAAATATGCACAGACGGTAGGGCCGGCGCGCGATGGCGCGGTCACCCATCCGGGCGGTGCGAAAGAAACACATTGTTATGCGGACATCTGAGTTGTTGAGGTCGTCTGTCTTTTCGGCACTGGTCGTGTTCGCCACTTTTGGCGCGACCTTTGGCGCCGTGGGCCAGGCTATGGCCTTTGACGACAAGGTGTTCGACGACAAGACCGGCGTGAAGCCGCAATCCAGCCCATGGGCGGTGTTCCAATTCGGCTTTTCCGCCTACAAGAACGGCCACAAGGAACAGGCCGCCGAGGCCTATAAATACGCCGCCGAGAACGGCCAGATCGGCGCCACCTGGAAGCTTGCCCGCATGTATGCCGAGGGCGACGGCGTGGCGCGCGACGACTATGAGGCGTTCAAGTTCTTCTCGGAGATCGTCGACCAGGACGTCGAGCCCGGCTCGCCCGAGGAAAGCTATGTCTCGGACGCGCTGGTGGCGCTTGGCGACTATCTGCGCAAGGGCATTCCAGGCAGCCCGGTCACCGAGAACGAGGTGGCGGCCCAGGAATATTACATGCGCGCCGCCGCCAACTACCGCAATCCGAACGCGCAGTTCGAGATGGGTCAGATGTTCCTGAAGGGCGAGGGCGGCGTGAAGGCCAGCGTCAAGCAGGCCGGGCGCTGGTTCCAGCTTGCCGCCGAGAAGGGCCATGCCGGCGCCCAGGCGACGCTCGGCCATTTGTTGTTCCAGAGCGGCAAGATCGTTCGCGGCCTGGCGATGATGACGGCTGCGCTTGAACGCGCTTCGCCGGCCGACCAGCCGTGGATCCGCGGCATGCAGGAAGAGGCATTTGCCACCGCCGGCGAAGCCGACCGCCGCACCGCGATCTCGCTGGCCGATGACATCCTCACCAAGGGCGGCAGCGCGGACCAGTAGTCTCGCGGCTGCGCTGGCCTTACCGGAAGCGCTTGATTTTGATCAGTTCTCGGTCGGTTCCGTCGGCACCATGCTGGGGGCCGGCGTGGAGATCGGCGTCACATGGAGATGCGGCGCCATCGTGTTTTCAGGACAGCTGTCCCCGACCTTGGTCCACGACGTGTTGTTGAGGACCATGTCGCAGCGGGCAAGATGGCTCTGGTCGGCGACCGTCAGGCAGGCGACCTGACCAACCGGATACGATTTTCCATTGGCAAGACATTCGGGGGCGGCGAAAGCCGGCACGATCGCGGCCATGGCAAATGCCAAGCCGATCGGACAAAGAGCAAATCGAATGGTCATGGGAACCCCGGCCGCCATGATGATCCCCCATCATGCGCCGGAATGTGGCCATATGAGGTCAAACGCCTGCGTGTCCAGCGTCAGGGCCTGCTGGACAGGGGTTCTCCGTCAGGCCGGCTGCAACGCGAGATCGATCGCCACCGGCACGTGGTCGGACGGCTTTTCCCAGGCACGCACATGCTTTTCGATCGAGGCCGCCGAAAAGCGGTTGGCAGCTTCCGGCGACAGCAGCAGATGGTCGATGCGGATGCCGTTGTTCTTCTGCCAGGCGCCGGCCTGATAGTCCCAGAACGTGTAGGTGTCGGGCCTGTCGGTGACCGCGCGGACCGCCTCGGTGAAACCAAGATTGAGCAACCGGCGGAAAGCCTGCCGCGTCTGCGGCTGGAACAGCGCATCGCCCAGCCAGTTCTCCGGAAACCTGGCGTCGATCGGCTCGGGAATGACGTTGTAATCGCCGGCCAGAACCAGGGCCTCTTCCAGCCTCAGCCGCTCCTGTGCCCAGCGCTCCAGCCGCTCCATCCAGGATAATTTGTAGGGGAACTTCTTATCGTCGTCGATCGGATTGCCGTTCGGCAGATAGAGCGAGGCGATGCGCAGCGCGCCCTTGTCGGTCGAGAAAACGCCTTCGATGAAACGCGCCTGCTCGTCGGCATCGTCGCCGGGCAGACCCCTGGTGACCTCGTCGAAGCGCAGTTTCGACAGTATGGCGACACCGTTGAAGCCCTTCTGGCCGTGGGTCTCGACATTGTAGCCAAGCGCCTCGATCTCGGCGCGCGGGAACTGGTCGTCGAGCGTCTTGATCTCCTGCAGGCAGACGATGTCGGGCGCGCTCTCGGTCAGCCAGTGGGTCAGGTTGCCGATGCGGGCGCGCACGCCGTTGATGTTCCAGGTGACGATTTTCATGACGGTCTCGATGCTGTTCAGTGGGGTTCTTGCGGCGGATGGCGTTCGACCAGGCCGATCGTATTGCCTGCCGGGTCCTTTAGAAAGGCCATCCATTCGCTTTCCCCCGCCGGACCGAACTGGCCTTCGATGTCGTTGTGCACGAGCGTCGGCGGCGCTGTGAAGGGGACGCCCGCGGCTTTTGCCTCGGCATGGAAATGGTCGAGGCCCGACATGTCGAGATAGACGGTTCCCGCCGGTACGCCGTCGGTGAACAGCAAGCGCACGTCGCCGGCCATGATGAAGGCGATGCCCGGCGGATCAAAGCGCGCGTGCACGGCCATACCGAGCACATCGCGCCAGAATGCCAGCGTTACGTCGAGGTCACGTCCTGCCGACAGCGCGATCTGGCGGACCGCACCGATTGCAGACATTTCTATATGGAGAAGCTCGTGCCGCAGCCGCAGGAGGCGACGGCGTTCGGGTTCCGGATCTGGAACGACTGGCCCATCAGGTCGTCGACGAAGTCGATCACCGAGCCGCCCATATAGACCAGCGATAGATCATCGATCAGCACCGTGGCGCCATCCTTCTCGATGGCGACGTCGTCGTCGTTGCGCGTGTCGACCAGGTCGAACTTGTAGGAAAAGCCGGAACAACCACCGCCTTCGACCGAAACGCGCAGCGCCGTCTTGCCAGCTTCGCCAGAGACAATCTTGGCGATCCGCCTGGCGGCGGCCTCGGTCATGTCGACTTTCATGGCAGTCTTGGCATCCGCGCCCATGGGCGTCACCTTGCTTTCGGTTTCACATGATAGGTATGAAGCGCGAGCGGCCAAGTCAACTAGACCAATCAATTGCGGCATCGATCATGACCAACGAGTTGGGCGACATCGGATTCGGCTATCGGCCGCGCGCCGCCTATGCCTGCGATCCGGCAAAGTCGCGCGGGCGGCTTTTCGATGAGGTCGAGAGCCCGACCCGCACGCCGTTCCAGCGCGATCGCGACCGCATCATTCACTCGACGGCGTTCCGGCGGCTGAAACACAAGACGCAGGTCTTCATCGCGCATGAAGGCGACCACTATCGCACACGTCTGACCCATTCGATCGAAGTGGCGCAGATCGCGCGGGCGCTGGCGCGGGCGCTGCGTGGCGACGAGGATCTCGCCGAAGCCGTGGCGCTGGTGCATGATTTCGGCCACACGCCCTTCGGCCACACCGGCGAGGACGCGCTGAACGAGAAGATGGCCGCCTGGGGTGGCTTCGACCACAATGCGCAATCGCTGCGCATCGTGACAAGGCTGGAGGCGCGCTACGCCGAATTCGACGGGCTCAACCTGACCTGGGAAACGCTGGAAGGCCTGGTCAAGCACAATGGACCGGTGACCGATGGCAATGGCCAGGGCCTGAAAGGGCCGGTGCCGCAGGCGATCCGCGATTATTCGGAGCTGCACGATCTCGAGCTGGACCGGTTTGCCGGCATCGAGGCGCAATGCGCGGCGATCGCCGACGATATCGCCTACAACACGCATGACATCGACGATGGTTTGCGGGCAGGGGTGCTGACGCTGGACATGCTGGAGACGGTCTCGCTGCCGGGAACGATCCTGAAGGCCGTACGCGCCCGCTATCCGGCGCTCGATGACGTGCGCACCGGCCACGAACTGATGCGGCGCCAGATCACCGCCATGGTTGAGGATGTCATTGTCTCGACCACGGCCAATCTGGAGCGGATCAGGCCACAGAGCGCCGACGCGGTGAGGGCAGCGGGCGAGACGATGGTGACTTTTTCGACCGAAATGGCTGCCTTCGAGAAGGAACTGAAGGCCTTTCTCTACAAGCACCTCTACCGGCACGCGGAGGTGATGCGGGTGCGCGCCGATGCCGAGCAGATCGTCAGGGACCTGTTCGATGCCTATTTCGCCGATCCGCGCGCCATGCCGGACGGCTGGCGCGAGGGGCTCGACCGGGCCGACGATCGCATCAAGGCGCGCAGCGTCGCCGACTTCCTGGCCGGTATGACCGACACCTACGCGCTCAAGGAACATCGGCGTTTGTTTGACCGCACTCCGGATTTGAGCTAGGGCGGGCTCGATTTTGCCGGCCAATGAGCCGGATTCGCTACAAAGCCGCCAGAGTCAGTCCCCAGAGTACAACAAATGAATATCTTCGCCGATTTCACCGCGCGAATCATAAAAGCCGTCGAAGCGCTTGATCTAAAAGACAATGACGGCGTTTCGCCGGACCTGTCGCGCGTTGCCGTCGAGCCGCCGCGCGATGCCAGCCATGGCGACCTGGCGACCAATGCTGCGATGGTGCTGGCCAAGCCGACCGGCCAGAATCCGCGCGCGCTGGCCGAAAGACTGGTGCAGGCGCTGCGTGGGGACAAGGACGTTGCCGCCGCAGAGGTCGCGGGGCCCGGCTTCGTCAATCTCAGGCTAAGGGACGGTTTCTGGCAGGCGCATCTGACCGCGCTGCTTGGCGAAGGCCGCAACTATGGCCGCTCGACGGTTGGCGGTGGCAGGAAAACCAATGTCGAATATGTCTCGGCCAATCCGACGGGCCCGATGCATGTCGGCCATTGCCGGGGCGCGGTGGTTGGCGATGCGCTCGCCAACCTGATGGCCTTCGCCGGCTATGACGTGACCAAGGAATACGTCATCAACGACGCCGGCTCGCAGATCGACGTGCTCGGCCGTTCGGTCATGCTGCGCTACCGCGAGGCGCTTGGCGACGATATCGGCGAGATCCCGGCAGGGCTTTACCCCGGCGATTACCTGGTTCCTGTCGGCGAGGCACTGGCCAAGGAGTTTGGCCGGTCGTTGGTGGAGATGCCGGATGACGAGGCGCTGGCCATCGTCAAGGACCGCACCATCGATGCGATGATGGCGATGATCCGGGAGGATCTGGCGATGCTCAACGTGCATCACGACGTGTTCTTCTCGGAACGTACGCTGCACGCCGACAACGCCAAGAAGATCCGCTCGGCGATCAGCGACCTGACGTTGAAGGGTCACATCTACAAGGGCAAGCTGCCGCCACCCAAGGGCGAGAAGCCCGACGATTGGGAGGATCGCGAGCAGACGCTGTTCCGTTCGACCGCCGTCGGCGACGACATGGACCGGGCGCTGGTCAAGTCCGATGGCTCGTTCACCTATTTCGCCGCCGACGTCGCCTACCTCAAAGACAAGATCGATCGCGGCTTCGTCGACCTGATCTATGTGCTCGGCGCCGACCATGGTGGTTATGTCAAGCGGCTGGAGGCCTTGGCGCGCGCGATTGCCGGCGACAGGGTGAAGCTTACCGTGCTGCTTTGCCAGTTGGTGAAGCTGTTTCGCGAGGGCGAACCTGTGCGCATGTCGAAGCGGTCGGGTGACTTCGTGACGCTGCGCGAAGTGGTGGAGGAGGTTGGCCGCGACGCGATCCGCTTCATGATGCTCTACCGCAAGAACGATGCGCCGCTCGATTTCGACTTCGCCAAGGTGACCGAGCAGTCCAAGGACAATCCGGTGTTTTATGTGCAGTACGCCTCGGCGCGCTGCCATTCTGTGTTCCGGCAGGCGAGCGAGCAACTGGGCGAGGTCAATTTCGACCGCAACAGCCTGGCGTCCGCCGTCGCTATGCTCACCGACGAGGGCGAGATCGGCCTGATCCGCAAGCTTGCAGAATATCCTCGTTTGATCGAGTCGGCGGCACTTGCGCTCGAGCCCCACAGGCTGGCATTTTACCTTTATGATCTGGCTTCTAGTTTCCACGGACACTGGAACCGTGGCACAGATAATCCAGACTTACGTTTTGTTAAGGTTAACGACCGACAATTGACGCATGCCAGACTAGGGCTGGTGCAGGCTGTCTCGGACGTTCTGACGTCCGGCCTGACGTTGATCGGAGCCGCTGCGCCCACCGAAATGCGTTAGGTTTGACTAAAAAACCTGTCACCTTTTGCCCACATTGCGCTGGTAAGGGCCAACCCTACGCGACGTCCATGGCGTCCGAATGAGTGCGAGTTCGGGAACAATAATGGCAGACAGAACCCAGCTGAGAGTAGCCGAAAACAACGACATCGTTGATGACGATCCGTTCGCGGAACTGACCAGGATCATGGGATTCGACCCGCGCCAGCCGGTCAAGCCGCAAGCGCCCGTCCAGCCGAAAGCGCCCGTCGCCGATCAGCCGGCGCAAGAGGACGATTTCGAGATCGATCTCGAGAAGGAACTGATGGGCGAGTTCGGCGCTGACGACAGCGACGCCGCTCCGGTCGCCGAGGCACATGAGCCGACGTTCGAAACGGCCAAGCCCGGCCCGATGGACGACGATCTTGCGATGTCGCTCGACGACGATTTCCATCTGGACATGGCGGATCTCGACGAACACGCACCCGTCGCCAACCATGCGGATGTCGCCAGCCATGGGGATGTCGCCAGCCATGCGGATGTCGCCAGCCATGCCGATTTGGACGCTGCCGAAACCGCGCCAGCGGTTGAGCCGGCTTTCGATTCTGATTTCGACAACGCCGTCGCCAGTTCGCTCGAAGACGTTTCGCCCTTCGAGGACGACCGGCCGATAGAGGACGAGCTAGCAGCGTCGCTCGATCAGGACTTCCGGATCGACGACGACGCCGACGAAGTGCGGCAGACCGCGGCCGTTGCCGAGTCGCCTGCTGCTGTCGAGCCTGCTGCTGTCGGGCCGGCGTCCGAGCCTGAATTCGACGATGCGGTTGCGATCTCGCTCGAAGACGAGATGATGCTCGACGACCGTTGGGCAGTGGAGCAGTCCGACGCGGCTGCTGAACCGGCGGCTTCGGAACCTGTCGAGTACGCCATGCCGGCGCAAGCGACTGCGCGTGATGCCGAGGCAATCTCGAGCGAGGATTTTGCCGGTCATTTCGACGACGCCATGGCTGATGTCGATATGGATTTTGGCAGTCGTGTTGAGCCGGTCGCCTTCCAGGAGCCGGAAGCGCATGATGTGCCGGCCGATACCGCGGACGCGAAGGGCGAGATTTCCGGCCCTGAAGGCTCGCTGGACGATGGGTTCGACCTGAACCTGGACGACTCGTTTGCCGAAACGGCCGAAGAGCCGGTCGCCGTGGTTGCCGCCGCTGCGGTCCAGCCGCTGGCGCCAGCCGCCGTTGCGGCTGAGCCGTTGGATTCGCCGATCGCGGATGAACGAAGCCTGGAAGACGAGTTGAATGCGCTGCTGGGTGCCATGACCGCGCGCCCGGCGCCGGTGGCCAGGGAGCCCGTCGCGGCTCAGCCGGCTGTCGCCGCTCAACCGCCCGTCGCCGCGGTTGCAAAGACCAATGAGGAGCCGGCCGATCTCGCCGACCTCGAATGGGATATCGACGGACACGCGCCTGAGGAGCAGCACCGTCTTGACGCTGTCCAGGCCGCCGATGCGGACCTCGACGTTCTGCAGCTCGATGACCTTCAGGAGCTGGATCAGCGCTCGCATGTCGCCGCGCAAGGCGATGTCGATTTCGACGATGATGCGTTCGACGCGGCTTTGGCAAACAGCCTGGATTCGCGCGACGCGGCCGCTGCCCCGCACGATCAGGGCGATTCTCTCGATTGGCTGGCGGAACGCTCCGAGCCGACGGAGCCGACCCGTTCGTGGAGCCGCGTGACGCCGGTTCCGCAGCAGCCGGCGTTTAATGCTCAGCCGACCGCTCCGATAACACCGCACGCCGCGGCGCCGGCAGCCGCCGCAGTGCCGTCCTACCGCTCGAGCGAGCCGGTCGAGACCGTCGCCCCTGCTGCTCCGGTATCGGTGCTGCAACCGCAACAGTCCTCGCACTACGAAGACATGCCCGACGTCGAGACAGTCGACGTGCCCGAGCGTGTCGTGGCGCTGGCGGACGATCTCGACATCCCGGAACTGCACTTCGAGGAAGACAAGCCGGCGACGCCTGCCTATGACGATCTCGACGCGGAATTCTCAAGCCTTCTCACCGAGATGAATTCGGTGGAGGTCGCTCCTGCTCCCTCAAGCAGCGCCGGCTATGAGGACCCCAAGTCGGCCTATGACGCCATCAAGCCGGCCTATGACGCCATCAAGTCGGGCTATGACGGTGTCAAGCCGGGCTATGAGGGGGTCAAGCCGGCCTATCAGCCGGAAGCGCGGACCTATGCGGCGAGGCCGGCAGAAATACCTGCCCGGGCGACAGCTTCGGCTGGCTATGCGGATGCCGCTGGCTTCGACCTCAACAATCTGCCCGGCAGCCAGCCGGTTTCACAGGCGGACGATTTCACCGTCGACGAACTCGACTACGATCCCGATCTGGATGAGGCGATGGCTGTCCCGGGTCTCGGCGAGCGGGAGGCCGCAAGGCCCTCGCGCCGACGTGGCCTGTTCATTGCCGCTGTTGTCGGCGCGGTAGCGGTGGCTGGCGGCCTCGGCGCCTTTGCGCTGTCTTTCGGCGGCAAGGGCGGCAGCGAAGCACCGGTGATCGTCAAGGCCGACAACGCACCGATCAAGGTCAAGCCGGAAAATCCGGGCGGCACCGTGGTGCCGAACCAGGACAACAAGGTCTACGACGCAGTGGTCAAGGGGACCAAGCCGGCCGAGCCTGTCCAGGAAAAACTGGTCACCAACGTCGAAGAGCCGGTGGATGTGCAGGCCAAGGATCCCGCCCGCGCGATCGATCTTTCGGCTGACCAGAACGCCGCGGCAGGTGGAGCGGACGACGGTAACGCCGCGCCGGTCGCGAACGCCGCGCCGGCCGCCAGCGCGGCGCCGGCCGATAACGCGGCGCCGGCACCGAAATCCGAAGATCGCATCGCGCAGGTGCTGCAGGAGGCCGACAAGGGCACCAACGCCGAAGTCGTCGCCGTTGCGCCGCGCAAGGTGAGGACCATGGTGGTCAAGTCAGACGGTTCGCTGGTGCCGCGTGAGGATTCGGCGCCGGCGGCACCGCAAGTGGCGGCCGCTGAGCCGGCCGACCCGGCGCCGCAGCAAGTTGCCCCGTCGTCCCAGGCCGATGCGGACCAGACCGGCACCGTGACGCCCGCCACCGCCCAGGCAGACGACGAGCCGGCCCTCAAGCCGGCAGCCAAACCGGCAGCGGCGCCCAAGGCCGAGGCAAAGGCCCAATCGGCAAACACGCCGGCCAAGGTTCCGGTCGCGCCGCAGCGCCCGTCCGACCAGCCGGTTGATGTCGTCGGCGAGGTCAAGCCCGACCAGGTTGCATCCATCGATCCGGGATCGACCGCGACCGGCGGTGGTTCGTGGTCGATGCAGATCGCTTCGCAGCCGACGGTCGAGAGCGCCCAGTCCAGCTACCAGGATCTGCAGCGCCGCTACGGCAGCGTGCTTTCCGGCCGTACCGCCAACATCGTCAAGGCGGAGATTGCCGGCAAGGGCACGTTCTACCGTGTGCGCGTTCCGGCGAAGTCGCGCAACGACGCGATCAACCTGTGCACCAGCTACAAGGCTGGTCTCAGACCGCGCCGGCTTTTTCGTGTGGAAGAGATCTGTCTTCAAGCGCATGCGGCGGGGGACGATTCCCTTTGACCGCGCGAAGCCCTAAACTCCCGTCATGACCGAATCAAAATCCATGATCCTCGGCTGCGCCGGGAAATCGCTCACTCGCGAAGAAATCAATTTCTATCGCAACGAATGCCCGTGGGCCTTCATCCTGTTTGCGCGCAACATCGGCGAGACCGAGCAGATCCGCGATCTGGTCGCCGAGATGCGCGACTGTATCGGGCGTCCGGACGCGCTGGTGTTCATCGACCAGGAAGGCGGCCGGGTGCAACGCCTGCGGCCGCCATTGGCGCCGAACTATCCGGCCGGCGGCGCGCTCGGCGCGCTGTGGCGCGACGATCATGATGCCGGCGCCCGCGCGGCCTGGCTGATGGCGCGGCTGCATGCGTTCGACCTGCTGCGCTACGGCATCACGGCGGATTGCCTGCCGGTGCTCGACGTACCGATCGAGGGCGCCAGCGACGTCATCGGCGCGCGTGCCTATGGCAAGGAGCCGCGACCGGTGATCGAACTCGGCCGTGCTGCCGCCGAAGGGCTGATGTCGGGCGGCGTGCTGCCTGTGATGAAGCATATTCCCGGCCATGGGCGCGCGCTTGCCGACACGCATTTCGAATTGCCGACGGTGAATGCGTCGCTCAGCGATCTGCAACGGCATGATTTCGCCCCGTTCCGGGAGCTCAACCATCTGCCTATGGCGATGACGGCGCATGTCGTCTACAGCGCCGTCGACCCGAAGAACCCGGCGACGACCTCCGGCAAGGTCATCGACGAGATCATCCGTCGTGAAATCGGCTTCGATGGGCTGCTGATGAGCGACGACACCTCGATGAAGGCACTTTCTGGGGATTTCCCGACAAAGGCGGCGTCGATCCTTGCGGCGGGCTGCGATCTGGTCCTTCACTGCAACGGCGTTTTCGAGGAAATGGCCGGCATCGCATCGCGCACCACGGGGCTTGAGGGCAAGTCGCTGGAGCGCGCAAAACGGGCGCTGACCTATATTAGGAAACACGACGCGGCTGAAGAAACCGAGATACGCGCAGAATTCGCCACCTATTTCGATGCGGTGGCCTGACAAAGGAAGCGAGAGAAAGTGGCGGAAACATTGGAAAGCAAGGCCGCGAAGGCCGCACCGATGGACCGTCTGTGGGCCGAGAACGACGATTCACGCGTCACCGGCGATCCGTCGCTGGTCGTCGATGTGGCCGGCTTCGAAGGCCCTCTCGATCTCCTGCTGCATCTTGCCCGCACCCAGAAGGTCGATCTGGCGCGGATTTCGATCCTGGCGCTGGTCGAGCAATATCTGACCTTTGTCGAGACGGCGAGGGCGCTCAGGCTCGAGCTTGCCGCAGACTATCTGGTAATGGCGGCGTGGCTGGCCTTCCTCAAGTCGAAGCTGCTCATCCCCAAGCAGCCTGGCGACGAGGGCGAGAGCGGCGAGGAGCTGGCGGCGGTGCTGCAGTTCCGGCTGAAGCGGCTTGAGGCAATGCGCGACGCCTCGGCGCGCCTGGTCAACCGCAACCGGCTCGGCCGCGACGTGTTCGCGCGCGGCATGCCGGAAATGGTCATCGTCGAAAAGCGCAACGCCTATTCGGCCTCGCTCTACGATCTTTTGACCGCCTATGCCCAGCAGCGGCAGAAGCAGGCGATCAACAATGTGACGATCGCCAGGCGCGGTGTCTGGTCGCTCAAGGACGCGCGCGACATCCTGACCCGGCTGGTCGGCGCGGTGCGCGACTGGACGGCGCTCGAGAGTTTTCTGATCGAATACATGACCAGCCCCGAGGAGCGGCGCACGGCGATCGCGAGTTCGTTCGCGGCCACGCTGGAACTGGTGCGCGAAGGCAAGATGGACATGCGCCAGGACGACGTGTTCGCGCCGATCTACCTGCGCGGCCGCGCACAGGCAATCAAGGCAGTCGAGGTGGCATCATGAGCGAACGCGCCAACGCTTCGGTTATCCCTTTCAAGGTCGATGACGAAACGGAAGGGGAGATGTTTCCGCAGGAACCGGCCGAGCAGGTCCAGAACCCGGCCGAGCGGCTGCATATGGCGGAAGCCGTGCGCATGGCCGAGGCGATCGTGTTCGCCAGCGCCGAGCCGGTCAGCGAAAAGCAGCTTGCGGCACGTCTTCCAGACGGCATCAACATCGCCCTGGCAATGGCCGACCTGCAGCAGATCTATGCGCGGCGTGGTGTCAATCTGGTGCGCGTCGGCGACGCCTGGGCATTCCGCACGGCCGGTGACCTTGCCTTCCTGATGAGCCGCGACACGGTGCAGCAGCGCAAGCTGTCGCGCGCGGCGCTCGAGGTGCTGGCGATCATCGCCTACCACCAGCCGGTGACGCGCGCCGAGATAGAGGACATCAGGGGCGTCGAAACCTCGAAAGGCACGCTCGACACGCTGTTGGAGACGGAATGGGTGCGCATGCGCGGCCGACGCAAAACGCCGGGACGCCCCGTGACCTATGGCACGACCGAGACCTTCCTCGACCATTTCGCGCTGGAGGAAATCCGCGATCTTCCCGGCATGGAGGAGCTGAAGGGGGCAGGCCTGCTATCGGGCCGCATGCCGTCGAATTTCTCCATTCCGCAGCCGCCGGCCGATCCCGATGCACTGGCCGACGACGAGGATGCGCTGACCGACATCGACCTCGAGGAACTCGGCCTGCTGACGCCGCGCGTCACGGAAGATTGACTGGCAATCGCGGCCAATCTGTCGAGGATGCGCGGATTCGTAGCGGGCCATCACGCCGAAAATGCGTGACATCCGCCACCCTTTCATAAACTCTGTCGCAGTTGTGTTTGAATCCCAACGCGAAAACGCATAGATCATCGCCAGGGAAAACATTCGAGAGAGATTTGCTATGGGTTCGTTTTCGATTTGGCACTGGATGATCGTGCTCGTGATCGTGCTGCTGGTGTTCGGCCGCGGCAAGATCCCCGAGCTGATGGGTGACATGGCCAAGGGCATCAAGAGCTTCAAGAAGGGCATGGCGGACGACGATGTTGCCGAAGACAAGCGCACCGTCGAGCACCGCGCCGACGAGACCGTTTCGGCCGCGAAGGAAAAAGCCAGCAAGAGCTGAGCCAAAGGTTCTAGTCGGAACAGAGTGCCATGTTTGAAGTCGGCTGGACCGAAATGCTGGTCATCGCGATCGTCATGATCGTGGTCGTCGGGCCCAAGGATTTGCCCAATATGCTGCGCACCTTCGGCCGCACGACGGCCAAGCTGCGCGCCATGGCGGCCGACTTCCAGAAGCAATTCAACGAGGCACTGAAGGAGGCCGAGCTCGACGACGTCAAGAAGTCGGTCGACGAGCTCAGGGGCCTCAGCCCGATGTCCGAAATCAGGAAGCAGCTCAATCCGTTCGAGCAGGCGGCGGCCGATGTGCGCTCCGGCGTCGACGCGGTGATGAAGCCTAAGCCGGCAGACGATCCGACAGCGCCAGCCGCTTCGACGCCGCAGGCGGCCGAGCCGTTGAAGAACGGCGCGACGACCATGCCTGGCGTCAGCGGGCCGGAAGCAGCACCAGCAGCGCCGATTTTCCCGGCAATGACCGATGAATCGGTCGTGACGGCATCAGTGCCGGCCGAACCGGTTGTCGCGGAGAAGGCGTCGGCGGTGAAGAAAGTGGCCAAGGCTGCGCCGGCAAAAGCGGCTGCGAAAGCGCCTGCCAAGGCGTCGGCAAATGGCACGATGGCTGCCGCGCCGGCAAAGGCGGCGACCGCCAAGGCCGCACCTGCGTCCAAGGCGGCGGTAAAGCCTGAAAAGGCTGCGAAGCCCATTGCGGCCAAGACGGTCGCGACCAAGCCGATCGTTACCAAGCCAATCGTGTCCAAGACAATCGTTGCCAAGACTGAGACGAAAGCTGAACCGAAGCCTGCCGCGGCGAAGAAGCCGGCGGCCAAGAAGACGGCTGGAGCCGCCAAGTGAGCGTTTCGGACAAGGAAAGAGACGAGATCGAGAAATCGTCGGCGCCGCTGATGGAGCATCTGATCGAGCTGCGCCGGCGGCTGATCTGGTCGCTCGGCGGCTTCTTCGTCGCCTTCCTGGTCTGCTTCTTCTTCGCCAAGAGGCTTTTCAACCTTCTGGTCGTTCCATTCAAATGGGCGACGAAGTGGGCCGGGCTCGATCCGCACAAGGTCGAGCTGATCTACACCGCGCCGCAGGAATTCTTCTTCACCCAGGTCAAGCTCGCCATGTTCGGCGGCATGGTGATCGCCTTTCCGCTGATCGCCACGCAGATCTACAAGTTCATCGCGCCCGGCCTCTACAAGAACGAACGCAACGCCTTCCTGCCGTTCCTGATCGCATCGCCGGTCCTGTTCCTGATGGGCGCCTCGCTGGTCTATTTTTTCTTCACGCCGATGGTGATGTGGTTCTTCCTCGCCATGCAGCAGGCCGGCACCGACGATCAGGTGCAGATTTCGCTGCTGCCGAAAGTGTCGGAATATCTCAGCCTGATCATGACGCTGATCTTTTCCTTCGGCCTGGTGTTCCAGCTGCCGGTGGTGACCAGCCTGATGACACGTGTCGGCATGCTGTCGTCGAAGGCGCTGGCCGAGAAGCGCAAATGGGCGATCGTCATCGCCTTCGTCGTCGCGGCGGTGCTGACGCCGCCCGACCCGATGAGCCAGATCGGCTTGGCCATTCCGACGATCCTGCTCTACGAGGTCTCCATCTGGGCTGCGCGGCTGATCGAGCGCGATCAGGAAAAGCAGCGGGTAGCGCGCGAGAAGCAGGACGCGGCGGAAGAGGTGGCCGAAAAGTCCTCCACATAGGCTATGGCGCGGCGCCCTCTCTGGGGGGCAGCGGGCTCGGAATCGATTGCCTTGTGACGGCAATTATGCTATCGATTTAGGTATGGTGCTGATTTGCGCCAGCGACCCGCCGCAAGGCGGGTTTTTCATTTCAGGCTCTCGCGCCATCCCCGGTAAAGCGAGCTAATGCGAGCTCGCAGCCCTGGCTTCATCACGCCCGATCTTGCATCGATCAACGATGCGGTTTACCCCCTCTGGCTGAAACGCATCGCTATCAAAGCGATGCGTTTCAGTTTTTGTTTTAAGCAGGTCGTTAACCCAAAACCGCTGCGCACTTTTGGGCGACATGCTACCCAGGAGCGTTCAAACCATGCTTGACATCAAATGGATTCGCGACAACCCGAAGGCCCTTGTCGAGGCGCTGGTGAAGCGCTCGTGGTCGGCCGGTGAGGCGCAGTCCACGGTCGACGGGCTGATCGCTTCGGACGAAGCGCGGCGCGAACACGTGACCGAGCTGCAGACCAAGCAGGAGCGCCGCAACGCCGCCTCGAAGGAGATCGGCAACGCCATGCGTTCGGGAGATGCGGCGCTTGCCGAAAGACTGAAAGCCGAAGTCGGCGAGATCAAGATTTTCATCCAGAATGGCGAGGCGCGCGAACGCGAGCTCGACAAGGCGCTCAACGATGCGCTGGCGGTGCTGCCCAACGTGCCGTTCGACGATGTGCCGGTCGGCAAGGACGAGCACGACAATGTCGTCAAGCACATCGTCGGCAAGCTGCCGACGCGCCCGAACTGGGTGAAGGAGCATTTCGAGATCGGCGAAGCGCTCGGCATGATGGATTTCGAGCGCGCCGCGAAGCTGTCAGGCTCGCGCTTCACGGTGCTGAAGAGCGGGCTGGCGCGGATGGAACGGGCGCTCGGCCAGTTCATGCTCGACCTGCACACGACCGAGCATGGCTATGAGGAAATCATCCCGCCATTGATGGTCAAGGACGACGTTCTTTTCGGCACCAACCAGTTGCCGAAGTTCGAGGAGGATCTGTTCTTCGCGCCGCACGGGGAGGGCAGGCTTGGCCTGATCCCCACCGCCGAAGTCCCGCTCACCAATCTCGTGCGCGAAGAAATCACCGCGCATGAAAAACTGCCGCTGCGCTATACCGCGCTGACGCCGTGCTTCCGGTCGGAGGCAGGTTCCGCCGGGCGCGACACGCGCGGCATGCTGCGCCAGCACCAGTTCAACAAGGTCGAGCTGGTGTCGATCACCGACCAGGAATCGTCGCTCGCCGAGCACGAGCGGATGACGCAATGCGCCGAGGAAGTGCTGAAGCGGCTTGAGCTGCCGTTCCGCACCATGACGCTGTGCACCGGCGACATGGGCTTTGGCGCGCGCAAGACCTACGACATCGAGGTCTGGCTGCCTGGCCAGAACGCCTATCGCGAGATCTCGTCCTGTTCGGCGTGCGGCGATTTCCAGGCGCGACGCATGGACGCCCGCTACAAGGACAAGGACGGCAAGGGCAACCGCTTCGTCCATACGCTCAACGGTTCGGGCACCGCGGTCGGCCGCGCGCTCATTGCTGTCATCGAAAACTACCAGAATGAGGATGGCAGCGTAACCATTCCTGAAGTGCTGCGGCCTTACATGGGCGGCCGGGAAAAGATCGAATCGAAATAATGCGCATCCTCCTGACCAATGACGACGGCATTCATGCCGAGGGCCTGGCCTCGCTTGAACGGGTTGCGCGCACACTGTCCGACGATGTCTGGGTGGTGGCGCCGGAGCAGGATCAGTCCGGTTATGCGCATTCGCTCTCGATCTCGGAGCCGCTGCGGCTGCGCAAGATCGGCGAGAAGCATTTTGCGGTGCGCGGCACGCCGACCGACTGCGTCATCATGGGCGTTAAGAAGATCCTGCCCGGCGCCCCCGACCTGATCCTGTCCGGTATCAATTCCGGCGCCAACATCGCCGACGACGTCACCTATTCGGGAACCGTCGCCGGCGCCATGGAAGGCGCGCTGCTCGGCATCCGCTCGATCGCGCTCAGCCAGGGCTACAGCTATGTCGGCGAGGATCGGGTTGTCCCCTACGAGACGACCGAAGCGCTGGCGCCGGCACTGCTGCAGAAACTGGTGGCGACACCGCTGCCGGACGGCGTGCTGCTCAACGTCAATTTTCCGAACTGCCTTCCCGAAGAAGTCGCCGGCACGGTGGTGACCTCACAAGGCAAGCTCGTGCATAGCCTGTGGGTCGACGAGCGCCGCGACGGGCGCGGCCTGCCTTACTACTGGCTGCGCTTCGGCCGTGAGCCGGTCGAAGGCAAGCAAGGCACCGACCTCCATGCCTTGCGCAACAGGCTGGTGTCGGTGACGCCATTGCAGCTCGACCTCACCGCGCATGAAATCCGTGACCAACTGAGCAAGGCGCTTGCATGAACCAGGGCCTCACAATCGACGACCGCGAAGGTTTTGCCGCCTTTCTGCTGCGTTTGCGCGGCAGGGGGACGGTGCCGAAGGCGCTGATCGCGGCCTTCGAGGCGACACCGCGGCGCGGTTTCCTTGGCGCACAGTTCCATCCGATCGCCTGGTCGGACCGCATGCTGCCGATCGAATGCGGCGAGGCGATCGAAGGGGCCGACCTGCAGGCGGCGGTGATCTCAGCCCTTGCCATCGAGCAAGGCAACCGCGTGCTCGAGATCGGCACCGGCTCCGGCTACACGGCGGCGGTGATGTCGCGGCTGGCGGCGCGGGTCGTCACCGCCGACCGCTACAAGACGCTTGTCGAGCAGGCCAGGCAGCGCTTCGAGGCGCTCGGCATCGGCAATGTCATTGTGCGCCAGGCGGACGGATCCGGCGGTCTGCCGAACGAAGGGCCGTTCGATCGCATCGTCGCCTGGGCAGCCTTCGACAGCCTGCCGCGCTTCCTGCTCGACCAACTGTCGAGTGGCGGCATCGTCATCGCCCCGATCGGACCCGAAGAGGGCGAACAGGTGCTGGCCAAGCTGACCAAGGTCGGTAGCCGGTTCGAACGCGAAGACATCGGTCTCGTGCGCCTGCAGCCGATCCTGCGCAGCGTCGCCGCCGTCATTTAGAGTGATCTTCTATGCGGTGCCGGCCTGCGAATTGTGAGCCCGAAAACCGCTGCATTCGGTTCGGCGAGTCGACTTAGCCAGCCCGGCCTGAGCATAGCTTCGGCACTCCGCAAGCGATCTCAAATATTTTAAGAAAATTCGCATCGGATTCTATGGGGTTAACCGACGAGTAACATTAACGCGCTTTAATCATGCCTAGTTTGTACCGGGTATGTGCGGGTCAGTGCGATGCAACTCAGTGTTTTGAAGACAAGCGGACGCAACCTGATGCGTGGTTGCGCCGTACTCATGGTCGCAGGCGCTGCGGCAGGGTGCAGCTCCCAGGCTTCACGCTTCAACAGCGTCGATGACGTCTTTACCTCGTCGACCAACAACCAGCGCGCCATCATCAACAAGCAGGACGCCGTGCAGCCCTATCCGGGCGATGTCGCGGCCGCTCCGGTCGACGGCAGCCATACGCAATCGGTCAGCCGCTCCAGTCTCGAACCGGTCTCGACGCGGCCGCTGCCTCCGCCCGTTGCCCAGGCGCAGCCGGCTCCGGCATTGGCGCCTGCCGCAAAGCCGGTCCGCACCGCATTGGCCCCGGCGCCGCATGTCGACCGGACCACGACCGGCACGGTCGCTCCGGCGGCATCGCCGTTCAAGGTCGCGCAGCCCGACGCGCCGCGCGTCGCCGCGGCCGGAACGCCGCATGCAACCGAGATCGTCGTCAGGGATGGCGAAACGATTTCCGCCCTGGCGCAGCACTACAAGGTGCCGGCCGACGTGATCATGAAGGTCAACGGGTTGAGCCCGACCAAGGGGCTGAAGACCGGCCAGAAGCTTGTCATCCCAGCCTATGCCTACTCCAGCAAATCGGAACCGAAAGTCGCCGACGCCAAGCCTGCAAAAAACGGCAAGCACGACCTGCCGGCCACCGCGCCTGACAAGGTCGCCGTTCTGCCGCAGCAGCCGAAGCTTAAGGAGGGCAAGTCCGCCGCCCAGGTCGATGCTTCGGCCGCCACAAGCCAGCCCAAGGAGCCCAAGCAGCAGGTGGCGGCCAAGGCGACAGGCGCTGCCGGCACCTACACGGTCCAGTCAGGCGACACGCTTTCTTCGATCGCCAGGAAGACCGGTGTCGGCACCGTTGCGCTGAAGCAGGCCAACGGCATGAAGGACGGCTTGCTCAAGATCGGCCAGACCTTGAAGGTGCCGGCCGGCGGAACCGCGACCGTCGCCAGCGCCAAGCCGGCGAAGATCGATCCGGTGACCACGGCGACCACGCAGCCCGCGGCAAAGACGACGCCGTCGGAAACGCTGGCGTCCTACACGCCGCCGAAGAAAGATTCGAAGGTCATTCAGCAGGCCGAGGACGACGAGGCGGTTGCACCGGATGCAACCGGTATCGGCAAGATGCGCTGGCCTGTGCGCGGCCGCGTGATATCCGGTTTCGGGTCCGGCAAGGACGGTGTCGACATCGCCGTGCCGACGGGAACGCCGGTCAAGGCGGCCGAGAACGGCGTCGTCATCTATGCCGGCGACGGCCTCAAGGAATTCGGCAACACGGTGCTGGTGCGCCACGAGAACGGCCTGGTCACTGTCTACGGCCATGCCAGCTCGATCGAGGTGCAGCGCGGCCAGAAGGTCAAGCGCGGCCAGGAAATCGCACTGTCGGGCATGAGCGGCACGACGGACTCGCCGAAGCTGCACTTCGAAGTGCGCAAGAACTCCGCCCCGGTCGACCCCTCTGGCTATCTCGAATAGTCGGGCTGTCTCGAATAGAACAAGAAAGCGATTTTGCGGGCCGTCTGACCTCCAGTCCGGCCCGCCGGCTCAGCCCGCCCCGCAAGGAGCGGGCTTTTTCAGTTGCTTCCGCGCATGTCAATCCTTGAGCGGCTTGCCGAGCCGCCCCGCCAGATCCTGGGTGAACTGCCAGGCGACGCGGCCCGAGCGGCTGCCGCGCGTCGTTGCCCATTCCAGTGCTTCGGCGCGCAACGTCTCGGGATCGACGGAAAGATCATGATGGCGGACATAGCCGTCGATCATGTCGAGATACTCGTCCTGCGAACATTTGTGGAAGCCGAGCCACAGGCCGAACCGGTCGGAGAGCGAGACCTTTTCCTCGACCGCTTCGGACGGGTTGATGGCGGTCGAGCGCTCATTGTCGATCATGTCGCGCGGCAAGAGATGACGCCGGTTCGAGGTGGCGTAGAAGATGACATTGGCCGGGCGGCCCTCGACGCCGCCTTCGAGCGCTGCCTTAAGCGACTTGTAGGAGGTGTCGTCGTGGTCGAAGGAGAGGTCGTCGCAAAACAGGATGAAGCGGAAGGGGGCTGACTTCAGCAGCCCCATCAGCTTCGGCAGCGTGTCGATGTCCTCGCGGTGGATTTCGATCAGCTTCAGCGGCAGGTCGGACTTGGCCCTGGCGTTGATCTCCGCATGCACCGCCTTGACCAGCGACGATTTGCCCATGCCGCGCGCGCCCCACAACAACACGTTGTTGGCCGCGTAGCCGGCAGCGAAGCGTTCGGTGTTGTCGACAAGGATATCGCGGACGCGGTCGACGCCACGGATCAGGCCGATGTCGACGCGGTTGACCTTGCGCACCGGCTCCAGATAGCCGGGATCGGCCTGCCAGACGAAGCAGTCGGCCTCGCCGATGTCCGTTTCAGGCACCGGCGGCGGGGCGAGGCGGCTAACCGCCTCGATCAGGCTGTCGAGCTTCTTGTTGAGGGCGTCAATGCTGCTGTCGGTCATGTCGGTCTTTTGTTTTTCGCGTTTTGAAGTGGGGAGCTTGCCGATTCCGTCGGGTTCGAAACCGGTTGCAACCTTTTGTTCGAGCGTGATCTTTTCCGAAAACCGGCTCGTGCTGTTCGCGATCATGCTCTAACACGGCTCAACAGGCCGGAAAAGCAGCCGATTTGGCCGGCCACGCAGTTGCATTGGCAACTTTACCGACTATATTCCGGCCAAATTTCAAGGGGCCGCCAAACTCCACAAGGACGGTGGCGGCTGTTTTCAAAATTCAGGAGTACCTCGATGTTCGTGACACCGGCATACGCCCAAGGCGTTGGGGCTTCTCCCGACATGTTCATCAGCATTTTGCCGTTTGTCCTGATTTTCGTGATCATGTATTTTCTGATCATCCGGCCGCAGCGCACGCAGCTGAAGAAGCGCGGCGAGATGCTGGCCGCGGTTCGTCGCGGCGACACGGTCGTCACTGGCGGCGGCTTCGTCGGCAAGGTGACCAAGGTGATCGACGAAAATGAACTCGAGATCGACCTTGGCGGTGGCACCAAGGTGACCGCGCTGCGTTCGACGATCGCCGATGTGCGCGTCAAGGGCGAGCCCGTGGCGAACCAGAACGCCAAGAAATAACCGAATTTCAGGCGGAGCGATCCGCGGACACGCTCTGACGGACGACGCCATATGCTTTATTTTTCGCGCTTCAAGATGATCCTGATCTGGGTGGCCGTGGCCATCACAGTGATCCTCGCCGCGCCCAATCTGTTCTCCGCCAGCACGCTGGCCCAGCTCCCCAGTTGGGTGCCGAAGCGCCAGATGACGCTCGGCCTCGATCTGCAGGGCGGCTCGCACATCCTGCTGGAGATGAATCAGAACGACCTGATCAAGGACCGGCTGGAGACGACGCGCGACGAAATCCGCACGTTGCTCCGCGACGCCAAGATCGGCTATACCGGGCTTGCCGGCACGGGGCGGACCTTGCAGGTCCGCATCACCGATCCCGCCCAGCTCGATGCCGCCAAGAAGGCGCTGAAGTCGCTGACCGATCCGGTCGCCGCCGGCCTGTTCACCGGCGGCTCCATCCAGGAAATGACGCTCGACGATTCCGAGCCCGGCCTGCTCAAGTTCAACGTCACCGATGCCGGCATCAAATACCGCACGTCGACCGCCTTGACGCAGTCGATCGAGGTGGTCGAGCGCCGCGTCAACGAACTCGGCACGACGGAACCCATCGTGCAGCGGCAGGGCGACGACCGCATCCTTGTCCAGGTGCCGGGCCTTCAGGACCCGCAAAGGCTGAAGGAAATCCTCGGCCAGACCGCCAAGCTGACGTTCCAGATGGTCGACCAGTCGATGCCGGTGCAGGACGCGCTCAATGGCCGCCCGCCTGCCGGCTCTTCGGTGCTGTATTCGCAGGACGATCCGCCGGTTCCCTATCTGATCGAAAACCGTGTCATCGTTTCGGGCGAAAATCTCGTCGATGCGCAGGCGACGTACAATTCGCAGAACAATGAGCCGGTGGTTTCGTTCCGTTTCGATTCGAAAGGTGCGGCGCGCTTCGGCCAGGCCACGGCACAGAATGTCGGCAAGCTGTTTGCCATCATCCTCGACAACCAGGTGATATCGGCGCCGCAGATCCGCGAGCCGATCCTTGGCGGCACCGGCCAGATTTCGGGCAATTTCACTGCCCAGAGCGCCAACGACCTCGCCGTGCTGCTGCGCGCCGGCGCCTTGCCGGCGACCCTGACGGTGATCGAAGAGCGCACCGTCGGTCCGGGCCTCGGCCAGGATTCCATCCATGCCGGCAAGGTCGCCGGCATCATCGGCTCGATCCTCGTCGTGGCCTTCATGTTCGTCGCCTACGGCTTCCTCGGCTTCCTCGCCAACATCGCACTGGCGGTGCACGTGGCGATGATCGTCGGGCTGTTGTCGCTGCTCGGCGCAACGCTGACCTTACCGGGTATCGCCGGTATCGTGCTGACCATCGGCATGGCGGTCGATTCCAACGTGCTGATCTACGAACGTATCCGCGAGGAGCGACGAAACGGCCGCTCCGTGATCCAGGCGATAGACACTGGGTTCTCGAAGGCGCTGGCGACCATCGTCGATTCCAACGTCACCTCGCTGATCGCCACGGTGGTGCTGTTCTATCTCGGCACGGGACCGGTCAAGGGCTTTGCCATCACCTACGCCATCGGCATCCTGACCACCGTCTTCACCGCCTTCACCTTCACCCGCCTGCTGGTCTCGATCTGGCTGCGCCGGGCGCGCCCGAAGGAGTTGCCGAGGGCGCCGGTGACCTTCATTCCGCCCGGCACCAAGATCCCCTTCATGGGCATCCGCCGCTGGACCTTTGCGCTGTCGAGCTTGCTGTCGGTCCTGTCGGTCGTGCTGTTCATGACCGTCGACATCAACTACGGCATCGATTTCAAAGGCGGTTCGCTGATCGAGGTGAAGGCCAAGAGCGGCAATGCCGACATCGCCGACATTAGAGGCAGGCTCTCGGAACTCAACATCGGCGAAGTGCAGGTGCAGCAGTTCGGCGACCCGAACGACGTGCTGATCCGTGTCGGTACGCAGGATGGCGGCGAGAATGCCGAGCAGACGGTCATCGACAAGGTTCGCGGCGAGTTGCAGGACAATTATGATTTCCGCCGCGTTGAAGTGGTTGGGCCGACAGTGTCCGGGGAATTGGCCAAGCAAGGCACCATTGCCATGCTGGTCGCGCTGCTTGGCATCCTGATCTACGTCTGGTTCCGTTTCGAATGGCAGTTCGCGGTCGGCGCCATCATCGCGACGGTGCACGATGTCGTCATGACCATCGGCTTTTTCGTCATCACCGGGCTCGAGTTCAACCAGTCCTCGCTGGCGGCGATCCTGACCATCATCGGCTATTCGCTGAACGACACGATCGTGGTCTATGACCGCGTTCGCGAGGATCTGCGAAAATACAAGCGCATGCCGCTGCCGCAACTCCTGAACAACGCCATCAACGAGACGCTGTCGAGAACGACGCTGACCTCGGTGACGACGATCCTGGCATTGCTGGCGCTGGTGCTGTTCGGCGGCGAGGTGATCCGGTCGTTCACCATGGCCATGCTGTTCGGCGTCGTGTTCGGCACCTATTCGTCGATCTTCATCGCGGCACCGCTGCTGATCCTGTTCAAGCTGCGGCCGCAGGCTGAAAGCGACGAGCAGAAGCCGGTCGGCGGCAGCAAGGCGGTCGCGACCTGACGCGCGGCCCCGAAGGGGTGACAGAACGGTGACCGGCAAAGGCATCGTCATCCGCGAGGCGCATTTCCCCGGCCGCGCGCCGATCGAGGCCTATGGCAATGGCGGGTTCCGCTTTGCCGACATGTCGCATCGCGGCTCGCTGCTCTGCCTGCCATCCGGCATCCATGGCTGGGAGCCGGCGGATCCCCTGGCACTGACGGTGGCGGATTTCGACAGGCTGCTGGCCGAAGCCGACAAGGTCGAGATCCTGCTGGTCGGCATGGGCAGGGAACTCAGGCCTTTGCCGGCAGCACTGCGGGCCGCGCTGAAGGCGGCAGGCATTGCGTCCGATCCGATGTCGACGGGTGCCGCGGTGCGGACCTACAATGTCCTGCTGGCGGAAGACCGCGCCGTGGCCGCCGCGCTGATCGCCGTCGATTGACATGTCTCAGAATGCCAAAATCGTCATGGACGCGGTGCGCGCCGCCGACCACGACCGCTATCTCACAGCTCTCTACGCGCCGGCCGACAAGCGCGATGCGCTGTTTTCGCTCTACGCGTTCAATGCCGAGATCGCCGGCATTCGCGATCGCATCCACGACGCGCTGCCGGGCGAGGTGCGGCTGCAATGGTGGCGCGATGTCATTGCCGCCGGCGGCGAGGCCGGCGCCGGCCATCCTGTCGCCGAAGCGTTGAATGCCACGACGGCAAGGTACAGTCTGCCGAAACTGGCGTTCGACAACATGCTCGAAGCGCGCATTTTCGACCTCTACGACGATCCGATGCCGTCGCGCACCGACCTGGAAGGCTATTGCGGCGAGACCGCAGCCGCGCTCATCCAGCTTGCGGCGATGGTGCTCGATCCCGTCGCGGCACCACGGTTTGCCGAGCTGGCGGGCCGGGCAGGCTGCGCGCAGGCGATGACCGGCCTGCTGCTTCTGCTGCCGCTGCACCACAAACGCGGACAGTGTTTTATCCCGGCCGATATCCTGGCCGCGGCTGGATCTTCGCCAGAAGAGTTTGTTGCCGGCGATGGTGGCGCTGGCGCCAAACGTGCAGTGGCAGCGATGATGGCGCTGGCGCGCGACCATCTTTCCGCTTTCGAACAGGGCGCATCGGCCCTGCCGGTCTCGTTGCGTCCGGCATTTCTGCCGCTGGCCCTGTCGCGTGCCTATCTTGCGAAAATGGAGAATGGCTCGCCGCTCCACGGCGTGGCGCGTCTGTCGGCCTTGCGCCGGCATTGGCTGCTGCTGCGTCGCGCGAGCAAGGGCTGGCCGGCACTTTGACGTAAACGTCAATCATGGTAAGGAGTCTCCCGGCCAAAAACTGTTGCCATAGACGACAGACTGGTCGGAGGAGATACCCATCCATGAGCTTGCCTTTGCTGGTCGCGATCGTCGCTCTTGGCATTGCGCTGTCGGTCGCCGCCGTACATTTCACCGGCGGCAGCAAGACGGCCACACTCGCTGGCACGGACCAGGCGCTGAGCCGTTTCGCCGAGGATTTTCCGGACGCGGTGGCCACGACAGTTCGCTTGACGACGGATGCCAGGACGGCGTTCCTCGATCTCGGGCGAGGGCGCATCGGCATCGTTCACAGCATTGGCGACTGTTTTTTGAGCCGCATCGTCGCGTCGCGGGACGTCACGGTTTTGACTGCCGCCGACGCAAATACGGTCTCGTTTCGGCTTGCCGATTTCACCTGGAAGGGCGGCCGCTTCCACTTTGCCAGCGCAACAGATGCGCAAGGCTTGCTGAAAGCGCTTGAGCCGCGACGTTCGAATTCCGCTGGGGAGGCGGCGTGATGGACGGCTACAGCTTTCCGCAGGTCACCCAGCTGGCCATTCCGTTCTTCGTTGCCGCGATCCTGATCGAGCTCTGGCTGGTGCGCAGCGGCCGCGCCAAGGGTTCGTTCGAGACGCGCGACACGCTGACCAGCCTGATGATGGGCACCGGCAATGTCGTCGCCGGGCTGCTGCTTGGCGTGGTGTCCTATTGGGCGATGCTGTGGCTGTGGCAGTTCCGCGTCTTCAACCTCGGCCTGTCGGTCTGGGTGTTCCTGGCCGCCTTCCTGCTCGATGACCTGCGCTACTATGTCTACCACCGCATCGCGCACAGGGTGCGCTGGGTGTGGGCCGAGCACGTCAACCACCACTCAAGCCAGCACTACAATCTGTCGACGGCGCTGAGACAAAGCTGGACCAGCCTGTTCACCTTCATGTTTGTGCTGCAAGCGCCACTGGTGCTGCTTGGCTTCCGTCCGGCGGTGATTGCCTTCACCTTCGGCTTCAACCTGGTCTGGCAGTTCTGGATCCACACCGAGACGATCGGCAGGATGTGGGGCTGGTTTGAATTCGTCTTCAACACGCCGTCGCACCACCGTGTCCACCACGCCACCAATCCGCGTTATCTCGACGCCAACTATGCCGGCACATTGATCATCTGGGATCGCCTGTTCGGCAGCTTCGTCGAAGAACTGGAGGAGGACCGGCCGCGCTACGGCATCGTCAAGAACCTGGGCACCTTCAATCCGCTGAAAGTGGCGTTCCACGAATGGATCGGCATGTTCAGGGATGCCTTTGCACCGGGGCTGAGCTTGAGCGATCGGCTGAACTACCTGATCAAGCCGCCGGGCTGGAGCCATGACGGCTCGCGCGAAACCTCGGAGAGCCTGAAAGCCGCCTATGTCCGGCGCAATCCGGGTGAAGCGGGCAAGCCCGGGTTGCCGGCCGCGAGTGCCGAGCCAGCCGAATAGTGAAGTAAATTACGACCTGGTGTCAATTTGACAGCATGATGGCTTGGTACTATTTTTGACATCTCAGTATTTGTGGGGTGGTGATCATGCTTCGTCTTGTATCCACTTTCTTTTTTCTGTTTGCCACAACATTGACTTACGCTGCGCCAGCCATCGACTGGCGGGTCAAGCATCCTTTCCGGTATTTCACCGAAACCACCGATTTTGATATGCAGCGGGAAGCCATGGCCGAAGTCATGACAACCCATGGCGGCGCCTTCACGGCTACGGCGGTTTCCGATCTCGAACGGCTGCTCAACGATCCGCGCTGGCTGCGTGAGTGGTACAAACAGGACGCCACGCTCTATCCGAATCCCAAGGGCGCGGGTCGGCCCGAACGCGGCTGGGCGAACCCTGTCAATCGCCGCCGCTCCACCTGCTGGGACGCCCGAGAACAGTGGCATTCGTCCTGCGCCAGCGACAGTTTCGGAACCGCGCTTCGTACCGACTACGTGCGCCCGCAAGGGCACACCGTCGTCTTCAGCTTGACGGATGCACCGGCCGGCATTTGCCGATGGCAAGCCGCGCGGCCGATTTTCATTGCCGGCCGTGGCCGGCTTTCGGCGACGGCGGAACAGCCCTGCGCGGCGCTCTTTGAAGCGCGCATTCCCTTTGAACCAGATATCCCCGAAGCAGCGCGCGGTGTCGATGTGTCTGTGACCTTGCCGAACGGCACGGTGGTTTCGCAACCTGCCATCTGGGTCCGCGACCGGCTCATCGCCGGTATCGGCGACAGTTTTTCGTCGGGCGAAGGCAATCCCGATACGCCGGTCGAAATCGATCCGCTGTCAAGACGAAGACTTCTCAACATCTCCTTCGTCTATGACGCCGACACTCAAGCGATCAAATCGGTACCAGCCTATTCGTTGCCGGTCCGCTATCAGAATGCGCCGGCTGGCTGGCTCGACCGCAAATGCCATCGTTCGGCCTATAGCTATCATCTGCGCACCGCCTTGCAGGTCGCTCTTGCCGATCCCAAGCACAGCGCGGTGACGTTTCTCGGCTTTGCCTGCTCCGGGGCCGAAGTGACGGAAGGGCTGCTTTTTCCCTATGCCGGAGTTGAGACAGTCAACAGTTCCTATTTTTCGTCGGGCGGTAAACTGCGTCGCGACTTGCCGCAGATCGATCGCCTGATGATCGAACTGTGCCGCGATGATCTGTTGCGCACCCATGCAACCCGAACGGTGACTTTCGACACGCCGCTCACCGACGAGCGAGGCCGCACATTGCTCAGCGCCAAACTGCTCGACTGCAAACCGGGGCGGTTCCTGCGGACGATCGACATGCTGATCGTGTCCATCGGTGGAAACGATGTCGGCTTCACACCGCTCATCGTGGAAGCGCTGACCAAGACAAGGCCTCCATACGCAAACGTCAACAGCAGGTTGCGCGCCGACGCCCTCGGCGCGTCAGTCATTCGAACTGTCGCGCGGATCGCCAAGGCGCATGATGTCGCCACGGCGCGAATCCGCGCAAAGGAGTTGCCGGCGCGCTTTGCCGCCTTGCGAAAGGCGCTGGCGCCGCTGCCCATCGCCAGCAACAATGGAATGCCCAACATTGTGCTGACCGCGTTTCCCAAGATCGAATTCAACCAGGATGGAAGGCTCTGTGGCGAGGCCACACCGCGTGAAAGGCTTGAAGGCTTCAACGTCGGCGGGGTGCTGTCGATCGACGTGCCGACGCTGCGTCCCATCAGCGATTTCGCCAACAATGTGCTTTACCCGGCGACGCGCGACGCCGCCCACGCGGGAAACTGGCATTTTGTCGATGCCCAACGTGCCGCGTTCGCCAAGCATGGGATCTGTGCGCAAAAGAGCTTGTCGAGCGGCGTCACGGCCGCCGAGAGCCTGATGCTGCCCTACTACCATGCGGACGGCCCGCGACCGGACAAATGGTCGGAATTCGAGCCTTTTTCCGCTAATCGCGGCGCCGATTTCAAGGCGTCTCGCGACACGCGTGCCTACGCGCCGCGCGAGCGCTGGTTCCGCACCATCAACGACATCTGCCTTTTCGTGCAGTCCAAGGCGAGCGGCACGCCACCGCCGCCGCAAGATTGGGCGTTGCTCGATCTGGTCGAGGTTTGCCTGGGCGGTCCGTTCCATCCGACCGCGGAAGGCCATGCCCACATCGCCGACGCGGTGTTCGCGGCAGCAACCACGATGCTCAACTTGCCACGGCCAACGGTCGCGGATGTGCGACCGCACTGAAGGGAAGAGCAGGGCTACTCGGCGGCTTCCGATTGGGATGCCAGCCCCAGCCATTGCCGGCAATCGGCGCGCGCACGTGCGGTTATCCCCTGCCGCTTGGCGACAGTCTTGTCCTTGCCGCGCAGGCGCTTGCCTTCTGACTTCGGTGCTTCCATTGGCGGGAACAGGCCGAAATTGACATTCATCGGCTGGAAGGAGCGTTTTCCCGGTTCGTCGTCGGACACGATGTGGCCGCCGGTGATGTGGTTGAGCAATGCGCCGAAGGCCGTGGTGAGCGGTGGCAGCGACGGTGCATGGCCGAGCCTCTCGGCGGCGGCGAAACGGCCGGCGAGCAGGCCGATCGCAGCACTTTCGACATAGCCCTCGCAGCCGGTGATCTGGCCGGCGAAGCGCAGGCCGGGGCGCGACTTCAGCTGCAGCGAAGCGTCGAGCAAGGTCGGCGAGTTGATGTAGGTGTTGCGGTGCAGGCCGCCGAGGCGGGCGAAATCGGCGTTTTCCAGGCCCGGTATGGTGCGGAACACGCGCACCTGCTCGGCATGCTTCAGCTTGGTCTGAAAACCGACCATGTTGTAGAGCGTGCCCAGCGCATTGTCCTGCCGCAGCTGGACGACGGCATAGGCCTTGACCGTCGGATTGTGCGCATTGGTCAGCCCCATTGGTTTCATCGGCCCATAGCGCAGCGTCTCGACGCCGCGTTCGGCCATGATCTCGATCGGCAGGCAGCCGTCGAAATAGGGCGTGCCTTCCCATTGCTTGAATTCAGTCTTTTGGCCGTCGACCAACGCCTGCACGAAGGCGAGATATTGCTCCTTGTCCATCGGGCAATTGATGTAGTCCTTGCCGGTGCCGCCCGGTCCGACCTTGTCGTAGCGCGACTGGAACCAGCAGACATCCATGTCGATCGTGTCGAAGTGGATGATCGGCGCGATGGCGTCGAAGAAAGCCAGCGCATCGGCGCCGGTCGCCTCCGCGATCGACTGGGCAAGCGAAGGCGCGGTCAACGGACCCGTGGCGATGATCGCCTGGTCCCAGTCCGCCGGCGGCAAGCCCGGCACTTCCTCGCGCTGGATAGTGATCAGCGGATGCGCTTCGAGTTTCTTCGTCACCGCGTCGGAGAAGCCGTCGCGGTCGACGGCAAGCGCACCGCCTGCCGGCACCTGGTTGGCGTCGCCGGCGCTCATGATCAATGAGCCGGCCAGCCGCATTTCGGCATGCAACAGGCCGACGGCGTTGTTTTCGGCGTCGTCGGAGCGGAATGAATTGGAGCAGACCAGCTCGGCCAGGCCGTCGGTCTTATGCGCATCAGTGCCGCGAACGGGCCGCATTTCGTGCAGGATGACCGGCACGCCCGCCTCGGCTGCCTGCCAGGCGGCTTCCGAACCGGCGAGGCCGCCGCCGATGATGTGGATGGGATTTTTGCTCATGAGCGCCGGAATAATCGCTTGGAGCCGTGATTGCAATTGCCGTGCGTGGAGTAGGGCAAACGGCTGCGGGCGCGACCAAACCCTGAAAACAACAACACCCGCCGGGGGAGGAGGTCCGGCGGGTGTCGTTTTTGGGGTCGACCCTCGGGAGGAGGTGAAGGCCGACCGTATTCGTCATCGCCGGGGAGGAGGTCGGCTTTGACGAAATCTCTTTCGCCATTTTTGAAAGGGGCGAAACCTCTGGGGCAAAATTCGTTTGCCCCGGGGGAACAACGCCCGCCGCGGGAGGAGGTGCGGCGGGCGCCGTTTTTGTGGTCAACCCTCGGGAGGAGGTGAAGGTCGACCGGATCCGTCAGGGTCGGGGAGGAGGTCGACCCTGGCGAAATTCTGGTAGTTAGATCGCCCGGCGGGCGACGATCTTGATTTCGTCGCGGACGATACCGAGATCATGGAGCTGACGGTTCGAAAGGCGACCCAGCTCGCTAACCGTCTCGCGATAAACGCGCCAGTTACGATAGTTGCGGATCAGGTTCATTGTCGTTCTCTTTTTCAAACTTGTTCGGACCATTCGCGGTCCGAAGAATTAGACCGCCTTGCGAGCGACGTAAGGAATGTCGCTGCGGCTGATGCCGAGGTCGGTCAGTTCACGGTTGCTCAGGCGGCTCAGCTCGGACACGGTGTCCCTGTAGCGGCGCCAGTTGCGGTAGTTGCGGATCAGGTTCATGGTATTTCTCGTTTCGTCTTTCTTCCGGATCATTCCGTCTTTGTGTACGAACCATAGATAGGCGGGCCTATATCGATTTAAAAGCGCTATGGCTGCATGGCAGCAATGCAAATTGTGCAATGCAGCATTAACGCGCGTTCACGGACCTGACACAAAGAAACCCGAATCGGAAAATGCCGTTGCGTCAACGGTTTGACCGGGTCGGCTGAAAAAAAGACCAAACGGGGGGGAGAAGCGGCATGGCGGGCTATTCGACACGAGTAAGGTCGGATATTGCGCGCTGGCGGCAGGCCGGCCTGATCGACGCCGCGACCGCCGATTCCCTGACCCGCGACGTCGAGGCAAGCGAGCGCAAATCGCTCAGCTTCGGCTCGATTCTGGCAATGATGGCCGCCTTGCTGTTCGGCGCCGCCATCCTGATTTTCGTCGCCGCCAACTGGGATGCTATCCCAAGGCTGGCGCGGGTCGCGGCACTTTTTGCCATCATCCTTGGCGGCTATGTCGGCGGCGCGCTGTTGAAGACGCGCGACCATGCGGCGATCGGCGAGGCATTGTGGATCGTGGCGGCGGCGGCATTCGGCGGCTCGATCGCGCTGATCGGCCAGATGTATCATCTCTCCGGCGACGAGACGTCGGCCTTGGTCACCTGGGGCGCGGGCACGGCGTTGGCGGCGGTCGCGCTGCGGTCGAACCCGCTGACCGTGGCTGCGG
Organism: Mesorhizobium sp. P2_A12; assembly: GCF_056405075.1. Taxonomy (NCBI): domain Bacteria; kingdom Pseudomonadati; phylum Pseudomonadota; class Alphaproteobacteria; order Hyphomicrobiales; family Phyllobacteriaceae; genus Mesorhizobium; species Mesorhizobium sp. P2_A12. The sequence goes on along the minus strand of NZ_JBFUCU010000012.1, from coordinate 436,793 downwards.
TCGGCATCGCCGATGCCTGGCTGTTCCTGAAAGGCTTCGATTATTACAGCCGCAGCGACTTTCCGCATCTCTTCGTGGTCATGGCGATGGTGCTGTTTGCCGTCTCGTTCTGGACCCGCAGCCAGCCGGCGCGGCACCTGATCATCCTGTCGCTGCTCTTCTATCTGGTACTGCTGGTGACAAGCCACAACACACTGCAGGTGGCGATCCCGCTCGTCGCCGCATCGGCACTGCTGTTCGCGGCTTCCGTCTTCGCGCCAGAGCCGGTCGACCGGATCGTCCAACTCGGCGGCCGCTTGCCCCTGCACGCTTTGCTCGGCTTTCTCACCGGCCTGGCAATGGTCCAGTTCGAACTGGCCGATGAAAGCACCTACGACAGCGGGTTCGCCATCGCTTCGGTGATTGCGTTGGCCGGCATCGTCGCGGCAATCGTGCTGGCAGGAAGGGAGAGCCGCGGGTTGCGCTGGCTTGCCTATGCCGGTTTCGCCTTTGAAATCGCCATCATCTATGTGGTGATGTTGCAATCGATGCTCGACACCGCCGGCTTCTTCCTTGCCGCCGCGGTGCTGCTCGGCATCCTTGCGCTCGTCATCATCCGCATCGAAAAACGCATGAAGGGCCCAGCCGCCAAGGGAGCCACGGCATGATGACCGGAAAGAGGCTGATCATCTCGGCGCTGGTGCTGGCGCTCGTCCAGATAGGTTTCCTGAGCTGGATCATCGCCGGCAGGGCGGCGATCCTGCGCAACGGCAAGGAAGTGCTGCTGAAGATCGAACCCGTCGATCCGCGCGATCTCCTGCGTGGCGACTACATTATCCTAGGCTATGCGATTTCGCGGATACCGGTGAAGATGATCGCCAACATCCCGGCCGACAAATTTTCGAGCGACGACACGCCGATCGTCGTCCGGTTGAAGAGGGGTGCCGACGGCTACTGGACGCCCACCACCGCCTGGTTCGGCAAGGCGCCGATGCCGGCCGCTGCCGATGAGGCCGACATATCAGGCCATGTCGCCGAGGGCTGGGATCTTCGCAGCGAAGGCATGACCATCGCCCCGGATTACGGCATCGAGCGCTTCTATCTGCCCGAAGGAGAGGGGACGGCGATCCAGAACGACATGCGGGTACGCCCGTTCGGCATCCGCCTCGCGCTGGCTGGCGACGGCACCGCGCAGATCAAGGCGCTGGTCGACGGCGACAAGGCGCTTTTCGAGGAGCCGCTCTATTAGAGGATTAGAGGGACAGCCAGAATGGGCGCTCATCGAAACGAAATTCACTTCATCCACCTGTTAAGAGGCGTCGCTCCGCTGCCTGTGATGTGGGTGCATCTCTCGGGCTTGACCGTCTGGCATTACCACGCCGACTGGACGCCCTTGAGGTATTTCGAACGCCTGTTGGGGACACCGCTTGGGCTGTACCAAAGTGGCGCCCACCTGGGCGTTGTGATCTTCTTCCTGATCAGCGGCTTCATCATCAGCTATGTGGTCGAGGAAGAGACCCGGATGTCTTTCGCCATCAAGCGCGTGTTTCGCTTGTGGCCGCCTATCTTGTTCGCCCTTATCGCGACGGCGATCGGGACCTACGTCGGGACGGTCGTGCCCATTCCGTTCTCATTCGCCGACTATGCGAGGACGTTCTTTCTGGTGGATCAGTTCGCAGGGATCGGGAGGCACGTCTTGCCCGTGACCTGGACGCTTTTCCCCGAGGTTGTATTCTATATTATGGTCTGGTGCATTGCGCCCATGATAAGGCGCAAACCACTCAAGTCCACGCTCATACTGACCGCTGCATCTTATGCGATCATGGCTGGCGCGAACATCAATGGAACCCCTGCCGTGCAATTCTCGCCGCTTGGGTATCTGCCTCTGTTCTTGATCGGCCGCCTCTTCTTCCTGTTTCGTGAGCAGCGTATTAGCGGCCAGATGGCGATGGCTCTGGGGACTGCTGAAGTCTTTTTGTTCTATGCGGTGCGGGTGGGCATCTGGTGGGGCATCTGGCGGCCCCAGGTTCTGCTCGATGATTCGTTGTTCCCGATTTTGGCAACATATCCGTTGGCCATCATCGTGTTCTGGCTGTGCATGCAATGGACACCAAAGACCGTTCCTCAACCCTTTGGCTTCTTTGGCGACATCAGCTATTCGCTCTATCTGCTGCACATGCCGGTTGGGTTCGCCGTCATCTACAACCTCTACCCGGCCTTGAACTTCTCACTGGCCTTCGCCGCCGCAGTCGTTGCAACGCTTCTGGTCTCGTGGCTGAGTTTCAGATTTGTTGAAGAGCCCAGCCGGCGCTTCTGCCGGCGGCTCATCGCAAGACGAAATGTTACACGAGAGACTGCTTTGGCGGGAGCGCAGGTATAGTCGACGGACGCCCTCGGCGGTCTCCCACTTGGACGGTAAGAAGCATGCCAATCACCCTGTCGGCGCGTGAAGACATCAATCTCGATACGGTTTTTCGCGTCGCCTGGAAGAAGGAGACGGTGCAGATCGGCGAGAGGGCCTTGCAGCGCATCGTCGAATGCCGAGCCGCGTTCCTCAAGCTCATCGAATCCGACCCTCCGCCGGTCATTTATGGCGTAACCACCGCGATGGGGGAGTTGGCGAGCCGCAAGCTCGAACTTGACGAGCGGGATCGCCATGCGCGCATCAAGGCGTTCGCCGCCGCCACCTCGTTCGGCGATCCCTTGCCCGATCGGGTGGTCCGGGCGATCGTGCTTGCTCGGCTGACGAACTTCATCGAGGGCAACGCAGCCACCACGCCGCGCATCGCGCTCGCCGTTGCCGCGATGCTCGACGGCGGCCCGATGCCAACCGTACCGGCCTCCGGCCAGGGCGGCGCCGGCGAGATCCTGGCGCTCTATCCGCTGTTTGCCGGGCTCTCGGCGCGCTGCGACCTCGAGGTCAAGGAGCGGGGCTCGCTGATCAACGGCTCGCCTTGCGCTGCCGCGCTGGTGGCCGACGCAGCGCTCGCGGCACGCCGCCGCATCCGCATGGCGCACAAGGTGTTCGCACTGTCGATCGAAGCGTTTCGCGCCCCGCTCGAGCACTACGACGCGGCGCTCGATACGCTCTGGGGTGACGACCATGAAGCCGCGGCCCTCCAGGGGTTGCGGGAATTCCTGGTCGGCGCCGGAGACGGCCGGCGCAATTATCAGGCGCCGGTCAGCTATCGGATCGTGCCGCGCGTCCTCGGCCAGGCGCATCGTGCGCTGTCGTCCGCCGAGCGGGCGGCCACCGTCTCGCTGGTGTCGATATCCGACAATCCGGTCTATATCCCGCCGGACGACGCACATCCGCTCGGCCGCTGCATCAGCACCGGCGGCTATCACAATGCCATGGCGACACCGGCGCTGGACGATCTGGCGGCGATATGGGCCGACATCTGCCTGCTCTGCGACCGTCATGCCTCCAAGCTTTTGAACGGCAAGGTGTCGCTGCTGCCCGATCTTTTGATGACCGGGCGGCATTGGGCCGACAGCGATGGCCACGGCAGTGTTGGCTATGTGCCGATGGCGATCACCGGCTATCTCGAGCAGGCCAAGCTCGCCGCGCAGCGCACCTTCATTCCGGGAACGGAATCGGCCGGTGCCGGGCAGGACGATGTCGCCACCACGGCGTTCTTCGCATGGACCAAGGAGGCGACCGCCGGCCGCTGCGTTGATGCCGCAATGGCGATGCTGGCGATGATGGCCTCGCAGGCGCTGCACGTTACCGAACGCGCGCCACCGCCGGCGCTGCAGCCATTTGTCGATGACATCAGGGGTATCGTGCCGCCTGTCGGCGACGATCGCGTGCTTGGGCCTGAACTGGCGAACCTGGCCGCATGGTTCACAGGGAGAGCGTTCGAGGCGTAGGCACCGATGCCGGGAAGGAGTCGTGGCCGGTGAATTGGTGCGGATGACTCGACCCCCCACGCCTTTCGGCACTGGAACCTAATCCACTACCGGGTGGGACGGTGGTGCGGGTAGAGGGACTCGAACCCCCACGATCTCTCGCCAGAACCTAAATCTGGTGCGTCTACCAGTTCCGCCATACCCGCATGGACCGGCAATCCCATGTAGCCATCATTCTGTCAATGTCAGGAACAAGGTTGGGGTCAGGAACAAGTCCGGGTCAGGGCCAAATGTTGGTTGTTCGCCGAAATGCGAAGAATGGTTGAAAAATAGCCCCGCCTGTGACAAAAGGCGTGTCGAATGTGACGGGACGCGACGATCCGCTTCTGCAAAATGTGATAAGAAGTAGGAAAAACAAGAACTTATTCACATTTTGGAACGCAGTTTGGGAGAGTTTGAGCCGTATTTTCGGTCAAATCGCCAGGTTCCGTACCAAAAGCCATTCCCGGCAAGATTATACCGGCAGGCTGTGAGCGGCAGAGGCCGTGGCAGTCTCATTGGTGAAAACAAAGGTTTTACGATGCAGGTCACCGAAACACTCAACTCCGGTCTCAAGCGCGAGATCAAGGTCACCGTGCCGGCCGGTGACATGGAAGCCAAGCTGATGGCGCGGCTTTCGGACGCCAGGAACAAGGTCCGCATCAACGGCTTCCGCCCCGGCAAGGTGCCGGTGCAGCACCTGCGCAAGGTCTACGGCAAGTCGTTCATGGCCGAGGTGGTCAACGAAATCCTCAATGATTCGACCCGCACGATCATTACCGGGCGCGGCGAAAAGGCTGCCATGCAGCCCGAAGTCATCATGACCGAGGACGAGAAGGAGGCCGAGAAGATCCTGGCCGGCGGCGCCGACTTCGAGTTCCGCCTCAACTACGAGATCATTCCGGCGATCGAGATCAAGGATTTCTCCGACATCAAGGTGACGCGCCAGGTGTTCGACGTGCCGGACACCGAGATCGACGAGCAGGTCCAGCGCGTTGCCGAATCGGCACGCAGCTACGAGCTGAAGAGCGGCAAGGCCGCCAATGGCGACCGCGTCACCATCGACTATGTCGGCAAGATCGACGGCGAGGCCTTCAATGGCGGCGCCGGCACCGATCAGCCGCTGGTGCTGGGTTCGAAGGAGTTTATCCCGGGCTTCGAGGATCAGCTGGTCGGCGCCAAGGCCGGCGACGAAAAGCAGATCACCGTAACCTTCCCGGACAACTACCAGGCGGCGCATCTTGCCGGCAAGGAAGCGACCTTCGACGTCACCGTCAAGGAAGTGTCCCAGCCCGGTGAACTGGAAATCAACGACGAGACGGCCAAGAACCTTGGCCTGGAGTCGCTGGAGCGCCTGCGCGACGTCGTGCGTGGCCAGATCGAAAACCAGTTCGGCGCCATGACGCGCCAGAAGGTCAAGCGCCAGTTGCTCGACCAGCTCGACGCGTCCTACTCGTTCGAGGCGCCGTCGAAGCTCGTCGACGCCGAGTTCAACAACATCTGGGCCCAGGTCAATCGCGACCTGGAAGCGGCCGGCCGCACCTTCGCCGACGAAGAGACGACGGAAGAAGAGGCACGTGCCGAATATCTGCGTCTTGCCGAGCGCCGCGTGCGTCTTGGCCTGGTGCTGGCTGAAATCGGCGAGAAGGCCGGCGTGACGGTATCGGACGAGGAGTTGCAGCGCGGGCTGTTCGAGCAGGTGCGCCGGTATCCTGGCAACCAGCAGCAGGAAGTCTTCGAGTTCTACCGCAACAACCCGGAAGCGTTGAACACGCTGCGGGCGCCGATGTTCGAGGAGAAGGTGGTCGACCATCTGCTCGGCCAGATCTCGGTCACCGACGTCAAGGTCAGCAAGGAAGAGCTGATGGCCGACGACGAGGAGGCCGATACCGCCGTCAAGGCGAAGCCGGCGAAGAAAGCCGCCGCCAAGAAGGCTGACGACAAGAAGGCCGACGACGCGGAAGAGCCCAAGAAGAAGGCCGCGCCGAAGAAGAAGGCCGCCAAGGACGCCGAATAAGCCCGGCGCTTTCCGTGGAATTGACGAAGGCCGCCCTTTGAGGCGGCCTTTTTCGTTGCTAAACTGCAACAGCCGGAAGACTTCGCGGGTGGTGGCCAGTGGCGATACGAAGCTTTGATGATTATCCTCTATCGCAAGCCGCTTGGTTCGTCGGAGACGCGCGTTGAGACTGTTCGTCGAAGTGGGACACGCCTCGGCAATGGCGCTGGTCCTCGTTTCGGTCTGCGGCATTGCCCGCGCCGATACGGTGCTTGAGAATTGGCGGTTCGAAACGGCCGAAGACGGCCTCGTCACGGCGTCGCTCTATGCCACCAACAAGCTGATCACCGGAGGCGGTGCGTTGAGCTACAGTCCGATCCTGACCATTGGTTGCCGGGCCAACAGCGAACCGCGTTGGACCGAATGGCTGCAACTGAACGACACCGTCTCGGCCAGCCGCAAGATCACCGTGTCGGTCACGCTCGACCAGGGCGGCAAGTTCGATGAAAGCTGGTCCGTCGGGCCGCGCGGCCGCAGGCTGATGCGCGACGGCGCCGACGGCATCAAACGGCTCGGCGCCGCGAACCGGCTCCAGCTTTCCTGGCGGTTCGGCTTGCTGTCGGGGCGAGGGGAGGCCGATTTCGACCTCGCGGGGTTCGATGAAGCCGTCAGCCAGGTTGCCGGCAGCTGCAACACGAATGTACCCTGAGCCGCTGCAGACGACCTAAACCTTTGCGCGGCTGACCTCTTCTACCCGCCGGCCAGAATCCGTGGTACATAGGTGCCGCAATTCCATTTGGGGGAGATTCCGATAATCTGTTCTGCCGTGCAAGGCGCGTTGCTGGTGGCACCGGTGTGCGCAGATTATTTCAGGCACATTTGACGATCAGGGAGAAAAGTCATGCGTTTGGTCGCGTTTTTCGCCGTCGTTTCTGTTGCAACCTTCGTTGCCAATCCATCGAAGGCTCAGGATGCTGCGGCTGGCGAGAAGGTCTTCACAAAATGCAAGGTCTGCCACGTCGCGGATGAGGACAAGAACAAGATCGGTCCGTCGCTGCATGGCGTCATCGGCCGCGTTGCCGGTACGCATCCGGATTTCAAATATTCCGATGCCATGATCGCGGCCGGCAAATCCGGCGTCAAATGGGACGAACCAACACTGACGACCTATCTTCACGATCCCAAGGCCATGGTCAAAGGGACCAAGATGGCATTTCCTGGCCTCAAGAACGATGCGGACGTGGCCAACGTCATTGCCTATCTGAAGACGTTCTCCAAGTGACCTGGCTCGCTCGCGAGCCTTCAGTTCAGGATCATCGCGTGGGTTGCCTGCTTCCATCGGTCTGGGATGTCGACTAGGGACAACCGCCTCAAGGATACCGGCATCCGTCTCTCGGAAGCGACGGCGGGTGATTTCTTCGCGCTTTTGAAGCCGCGGGTCATGGCGCTTGCCGTATTCACTGCCTTCGTTGGCCTGATGGCGGCGCCTGGCGCGATGAACCCGGTCATCGCCGTGATTGCAATCGGTGCGATTGCGATCGGAGCAGGAGCGGCCGGGGCCCTTAACATGTGGTACGACGCGGACATCGACGCGCTGATGTCGCGCACATCAAAGCGGCCGGTGCCGTCGGGCCGCGTCACGCCGGGCGAAGCTCTCGGCTTCGGCCTGGTGCTCTCCGCGCTTTCGGTGATGACCCTCGGCGTGCTGGTGGACTGGCTTGCCGCATCGCTGCTGGCCTTCACCATCTTCTTCTACGTCGTCATCTATACGATGTGGCTGAAGCGCTCGACGCCGCAGAACATCGTCATCGGCGGCGCGGCGGGTGCCCTTCCTCCTGTCATTGGCTGGGCGGCCGCAACCGGCGCCGTCAGCGCTGAAAGCGTCATCCTGTTTCTGATCATCTTTCTGTGGACCCCGCCGCATTTCTGGGCGCTCGCGCTGTTCAAGGTCGGCGACTACGCCGCTGCCGGCATCCCGATGATGCCGAACGTTGCCGGTCAGGCCTCGACCAGAAAACAGATGTTCGCCTATTCACTGCTGCTGGCGCCAATCGGCGTGCTGCCCTGGGCGTTCGGATTCGCGAGCGGGATTTATGGAGTTGCCTCAGCCGCATTGGGCGCGGGATTCATCTGGCACGCCTGGAAGGTCCTAGTCGTTCCAGACAAGGAGATGAAGCCTGCAAAGGCTTTGTTTGCCTTCTCGATTTTTTATCTTTTCGCGATCTTTGCCATACTGCTTGCCGACACCATCGCAACGCGAGCGTTCATGTCAGCCGGAGGTTGACGGCATAAAGGAAACCCGCCGGATCGATATGGCCGAACTGTAATGGGTGCATTGAAGACGTTGCAGACCAGGCCTGCTCGAACATCACGATGGTATTGCGCAGAATCCCAGGATCAGCAGGGCGACTATGCCAAGGCCGAGTATGAGAAGCGTCCTTCCGTCCATGACCTTCAACCTCTGCGCGGCCAAAAAAGGGCGCGCGGTGCTGTACGAGAATAGCGAAAAAAGACCACCAGAGCTAGCCGGACAGCCGGAGGTCTTCTGACAAAGGGCGACAAGTCCCTGGCAAGAGAGTATGTTGATTCCGGTGCAGGTCGCGGTTTTGCGTGGCCAGTCTCGCAGAACGACAGCACCGCTAAACCGCGACCTTACCGGACCTGGTCTGGAGGGAATGGTCATGGCAAGCTTTCATGTGATCGCAGGCGCCAGCGAGACGCTGGAGCATACCAAAATTCGAAAAATCAGTGTTTCCGACCTTTTCGACGCGCTCAAACGGGGCGTCGACGATTTCATGGTCAAACCATCGCACATCGTTTTTCTCTGCCTGATCTATCCGCTCGTGGGCGTCGTGCTGGCCGCCTGGACTTCTGGCGCCAATGCGTTGCCGTTGTTGTTTCCACTGGTCTCCGGTTTTGCGCTGATTGGCCCCTTCGCGGCGATCGGCCTCTATGAAATCAGCCGCAGACGGGAAGCCGGACTGGACACTTCCTGGAGACACGCTTTCGAGGTCAGGAATTCTCCGGCGCTGCCGGCCATCGCAGCGGTCGGAATCATGCTGTTTGCGATCTTCATCGCCTGGCTTTTGACGGCGCAGATGTTCTACCAATATCTTTTCGGTCCGGCGCCGCCGGAATCGATATCCGGCTTCATCAATGAGATATTTGCCACCGGCCGCGGCTGGACGCTGATTATCCTTGGGCACGTCATCGGCTTCGTCTTCGCCGTGGTGGTGTTGTGCACGACGGTCGTCGCCTTCCCATTGTTGCTCGACCGCGACGTCGGCGCCTACGAAGCCATCCACACCTCGGTGCGTGCGGTGCTGGCGAACCCGATCACCATGGCTGTCTGGGGACTGATCGTAGCCGTTGCCCTGATCATCGGCTCGCTGCCGGTGTTCGCCGGGCTGGCCGTCGTTTTGCCGATCCTCGGTCACGCCACCTGGCATGTCTACCGCAAGGTCGTGGAGTCGCCCGCCAGACCGGCGAGTTGAGGAAGGTTCTGCCTGACTGCACCGGCTGGGTGCCGGTGCAGTTCGATCGAAGCCGTCAGTAAGCCGGGTGACTGAAGCGGGCTTGGTATGCGCCCATGGTCAGGTTGCGGAAATCCTTGCCGCTGACATGCACCAGCGTTCTATGGTCGCCGCCTTCGAAGTAGATATCCGCGGCATCGCCAAGGCTTTCATCGACAATCACCGGCACGTCATAGGCTGCGCCGATCGGCGGGATGGCACCGGTGTCGCAATCATCAAAGAGCGAAATCACCTCGTCTTCGGAGGCGAGTCCGAGACGCTTGTCCATGACGTCTTGCAGCCTGCCAAGTTCGATCCTGTGGGTGCTCGGAACCACGGCCAGCGTATAGCCAAGCTCGTGGTGAACGACCACGGATTTCGCCATGATGCTGCCGGGCACATGCGCGGCTATGGCCGACTGCCGGCTTGTCGACGTGCGATGATGAGCGACGGTGTCGTAGGAAATTCCCTTGCCGTCGATGAAGTCCTTCAGTCTGTTTGCGATCGTCATCTTGGCCTCCCTTGCCGGAGTGAGCGACGCACGGGTTTGCGCGTCAGTGCCCGGATCCGAAAAACGCCAGCCTGGTGAAAAGGGTGTAGTCGGCTTCGAAGACCATCATTGTCGTGAACACCAGCACCAGTATCGGCGGCAGGATGATCGCATAGGCCAGCGCCAGCCGCTCCCAGGCCATGTGCATGAAGACAGCCACGATCAGCCCTGCCTTGAGGATCATGAAGATCAGGATCAGCGACCATCTAAGATAGCCCTGCAGGCCGAAATAGTCGACCAGGTAGGAGCAGGTGCTGAGGATGAACAGCCATGCCCAGACCACCAGATAGAGCTTGATGGGATGTTCCTGATGCTGGTCGGCGTGGGCGACGGCCGCCGGCGCCTCATGTGCATGACCAGCATGAAGTGCGTGTTGTCCAAGGCCGTTTGCGGTTGCTTCTGCCATGTCTGCCTCTCACCAAAGATAGAAGAATGCGAAGATGAACACCCAGACCAGGTCGACGAAGTGCCAGTACAGCCCCATGATCTCGACGTTCTCGTAGCGGCCCGTGCGGCTGGTGAAGAAACCGCGCCGTCCGGTGTCGAAATCGCCCCGCCAGACCTTTCGGGCCACGATGATCAGGAAGATCACCCCGATCGTCACATGGGTGCCGTGGAAACCGGTGATCATGAAGAAAGACGAACCGAATTGTGCCGCACCCCAGGGATTGCCCCAAGGCCGCACCCCTTCAGTGATCAGCTTGGTCCATTCGAAGGCCTGCATGCCGACAAAGGTCGCGCCGAGTGCCGCAGTCAGAAGCATGAGGATTGCCGTCTTGCGGCGGTCGCGGCGATAGCCGAAATTCACCGCCATGGCCATCGTTCCGCTGCTTGAGATCAGCACGAAGGTCATGATGGCGATCAGGATCAGCGGGATATCCGAGCCGCCGATGCGAAGCGCAAAGACTTCGCTCGGATTGGGCCACGGCACGCGTGTCGACATACGCGCGGTCATGTAGGAGAGCAGGAAGCAGCCGAAGATGAAGGTGTCGCTGAGCAGGAAGATCCACATCATGGCCTTGCCCCAGGACACGTTCTTGAACGCACGCTGATCCGAGGACCAGTCGGCGGCAATGCCTTGCCAGCCTGAGGGCCGCGGCTCGGTCTTGCCAATATGCGTCAGTGTCTCTGCCATCCACTTGATCCCTTCAGGTCAGCAACTGTCGGCAAATGTCGATGAACGTAGCCGCCCAACCGGCCAGCAGCGCAAAGATGGCGAGCCAGACGAAGAGCAGGAAATGCCAGTACATGGCGCACAGTTCGACGCCGAGCCGAAGCCGCTCGGGTCGTGCTCCGTTCCATGCACCGACGGTTGTTCTCCCGAGCCCCACCAGCCCGCCCAGTATGTGCAGGCCATGCATACCGGTGATCAGGTAGAAAAAGCTGTTGGCCGGATTGGAGCTCAGCAGATAGCCATCGTCGGTCATCTGCCGCCATGCCATGAGTTGTCCGACCAGGAAGGCAAGCGCCGTGAGCCCGGCCGTCGCAAGGCCAAGCCTAACCATGTCGATCTGACCGTTGCGTGCCGCCACCACGGCGCATTGCAGCGCGATGCTGCTCAGGACCAGCACGCCCGTGTTCAGCCAGAGCAGGCGCGGCAGCGGCAGAGGCCGCCAGTCCGACAGGCCCATGCGCATGAAGTAGGCGCTGGTGAACAGCGAAAACAGGCAGCCGACGACGGCGAGGAAGACGCCGAGGCCGATCTTGGCAGTGGGCAACGCCGACCGGTCGAGGCCGACAAAATCGCCGGCCAGACCTTGTTCGAGCCATGGCTTGGTCGTCAGCCTCTGGTGCGAAAGCCACCATCCGGCAAAACCGGCAATGACGAGCAGGAAGACCAGGATGACGCTCATGCCGGCTCCCTCGAGGGGCCGAAGGTGCCCGGCATGTTCTGCGGGATGAAATCCTCCTTGGCGCCCGGTACGCTGTAGTCATAGGCCCAGCGATAGACGATAGGCAGGTCCTTGCCGAAATTGCCGTGGGTCGGCGGTGTATGCGGCGTCTGCCATTCGAGGGTCGTGGCCCGCCACGGATTGCCGCCGGCCTCGCGGCCATGGCGGATGCTCCAGATCAGATTGAACAGGAACACCATTTGGGCAAAGCCGACGATGAAGGCCATGATGCTGATGAACGAGTTCAGGTGGTGGGCCGACTCCGTCATGATGGTCATGTCGGTCAGTTCAGCGTAGCGCCGCGGCACGCCCATCAGGCCGAGGTAGTGCATGGGGAAGAAAATCAGATAGGCGCCGAGGAAGGTGACCCAGAAATGGAACCGGCCCAACATCTCGTCGAGCATCCGGCCGGTGACCTTCGGGTACCAATGGTAGATCGCGCCAAAAACCACGAGGATCGGGGCGACACCCATGACCATATGGAAATGGGCGACGACGAACATCGTGTCGGACAGCGGAACATCGACGACGACATTGCCGAGAAACAACCCAGTCAGCCCGCCGTTCACAAAGGTGACGATGAACGCCAGGGCAAAGAGCATGGGTATGGTGAGATGGATGTCGCCCCTCCATAGGGTCAGCACCCAATTGTAGACCTTGATGGCGGTCGGAACGGCGATGATCAGCGTCGTGGTGGCGAAGAAGAAGCCAAAATAGGGGTCCATGCCGCTGACATACATGTGGTGCGCCCAGACCACGAAGCTCAGCGCACCAATGCCGACGATGGCCCAGACCATCATCCGGTAGCCGAAGATGTTCTTGCGTGCATGGGTGCTGATCAGGTCGGATACGATGCCGAACGCCGGCAGCGCCACGATGTAGACCTCGGGATGGCCGAAGAACCAGAACAGGTGCTGGAACAGGATCGGACTGCCGCCATTGTGCTGCAGTTGCTCGCCCATCTCGGAGATCGCTGGCATGAAGAAGCTGGTGCCGAGGGCGCGGTCGAGCAGCATCATCACGCAGGCGACGAACAGCGCCGGAAAGGCGAGCAGGGCCATGACGGTCGCGGTGAAGATGCCCCAGACGGTCAGCGGCAGGCGCATCATTGTCATGCCGCGCGTACGGCCCTGCAACACAGTCACCACATAGTTCAGGCCGCCCATCGTGAAACCGATGATGAACAGGATCAGCGAGGACAGCATCAGGATGATGCCCCAGTCCTGGCCGCCTGGTGTGCCGCTCATGATGGCCTGCGGCGGGTAGAGCGTCCAGCCCGCCCCGGTCGGTCCGCCGGGCGCAAAGAAGCTCGACACCAGAACCAGCACGGCGAGCAGGTAGATCCAGTAGCTCAGCATGTTGACATAGGGAAAGACCATGTCACGCGCGCCGACCATCAATGGGATCAGATAGTTGCCAAAGCCGCCGAGGAAGAGGGCGGTGAGCAGGTAGATCACCATGATCATGCCGTGCATGGTGATGAACTGGTAATAAGCTTCCGGGGTGATGAAGTCGAACGTGCCGGGGAAGCCGAGCTGCAGCCGCATCAGCCAGGACAGCACCAGGGCGACCAGGCCTATTCCCGTCGCCGTCGCCGAATACTGGATGGCGATGACCTTGGCGTCCTGCGAGAAGACGTATTTCGTCCACCAACTGTGCGGATGGTAAAGTTCCACCTCCGCGACTTCGGCCGGCGGGATGCCATCTGCAGGCGTGATGTCGACCATAGGAACACCTCCGTGTCCTTTTCAGCGAGACCCGACCGTTTCGAGCTTTGCTGCAATTTTCAAACCTGACGCCGTCGTTTTGCCCGGCGCCTGGTTTGCCGAGCCCGTTTGCTGGGGTGCCGACAACTGGGCGAAAGTCTGCTGCTGGCCAAGCCAGGCCAGATAGTCTTGCTGGGTGTCGACCATGACCACACCATGCATCAAAGGATGGCCTTGGCCGCAAAGTTCGGCGCACAGGACCTGAAAGGTTCCGGTCTTGGTCGGGGTGAACCAGAAATAGGTGACCGAACCCGGGATCATGTCCATCTTGGCGCGGAATTCCGGCACATAGAAATCGTGCAGCACATCGATTGAGCGGAGCAGCATCTTGACCGGCTTGCCGACCGGCAGATGCAGATCAGCCGCCTCGACCACGACATCGTCCTGACCATTGGGATCGCTGGCGATCACGCCCAGCGGATTGTCAGCGGTGACGTCGCGGGTGTCGGATGTGCCAAGCTTGCCGTCCTTGCCGGGCAGTCGGAAACTCCACTGCCACTGCTGGCCGACGACTTCGACGTTGGTTGCGTCGCTCGGGACGTTGACAAACCGGCTCCAGACGAACAGGCCGGGAACCAGCAACGCCGTGACCCCAACCGCGGTGACGATCGTCAGCCACGATTCGAGCCGTTTGTTCTCCGGTTCGTAGGCAGCCCGGTTTCCTTCCCGATGACGGAAGCGGAAGACGCAATAGGCCATGAATAGAACCACCGCGGCGAAGACGACGCCGGTGATCCAGAAGGTGATGATGATGGTGTTGTCGATATAGCTCCAGTTGGAGGCAATCGGCGTCCACCACCATGGGCTCAGGAGGTGAAACAACACCGAGCCCACGACGACCAAAACGAGTACAAGCGCTACGGCCATGTCCCGTCCTCCCGGCATTCGAGGGCGCGCGAAGCTGTCCCGGCGAATGCCAAGGTCATCATGCTTGATTTGCGATCGAAATTCCAGAGCCGACTATCTTGACGGGAAAAATGCGCCCTTTTTGCCGCCGCGACCTTTCGAAAAAGCCGTTTCCTGGCCCTCATGCTGGATTGGCCTTTCCGCCTGATGGTTGCCGGCAGTTGCAACACCGATTCGCCTGGATCCGCTGCGCTCGCGTGAATGACGCTCAAATCAGTTGCAGCGCTGTAGGCTCAAAGTTCTGCGAAACCGCGGGGATACAAGCCGAGTATCGATTACGCGCCGACAGCAATCTCCTGGATGAAATCCAGAAGCGCCCGGACCTTCGCCGGCGGGAGGTGGCGCGAGGGATGATAGGCATAGAGCGGATAGAGTTCCTCCGACCATTCCGGCAGGATCTGAACAAGCTCACCTCGCGACAGTAGTGGCGCCAACCCGATCGCGAGGCTCTGGAAAATGCCTTGACCGGCCAGGCAAGCGGCGATCGCGACCGAAGGGTCATCCATCACCAGACGACTGGAGACCTTGACCTCCTTGACCTCCCCGCCGCGCCGGAACTCCCAGGGAAAGGGCAGGCCGGTCTGGGGATCGCGGAACAGAAGCGCTTCGTGATTGACGAGATCATCGGGTGATCGCGGCTCGCCGTGCTTTTCCAGATAGGCCGGAGCGGCGACCGTCAGGATGCGGGTCTCCAGCAGCTTGCGCACGATGAGGGATGACTCGTCGGGAGGCCCGAACCGTACCGCCACGTCGACGCCGGCCATCATCTCCTGGCGATAGTTGCTGGTCAGGAAATCGACCGACAGCAGAGGATAGCGGACCAGAAACGCCTGCAGCTTCGATGCCAGCACCATACGCGCGAACCACGGGTCGACGGAGATGCGCAGCCGACCGCGCACGACCGCCGCCGCGCCCGCGGCCTCGGCGGCCGCCTCATCCAGCCCAGCCAGAAGCGGCATCACCTGCGCGTGGAAGCGGCGGCCTTCCTCGGTGAGGCTGACCTCGCGTGGATTGCGATCGAAAAGCCGAACACCGACCCGCGCTTCCAGGCGCGCGACGGCCCGGCTCACCGCTGACGGCGTCAGGCCGAGCATCTCCGCGGCGCGGGCGAAATTCCCTGCCTCCGTTACTGCTGCCAGGACACCGACACCGGTCAGAAGCCGTGTATCGAAAACCATTCGATCTCCCTTCGCCCTGCAGGTCTCCGCCGGAGCCTAACGCGATGAGCAGTGAATCTGAGTCACTTTAACACTGATCGTTATGCGCGTGAATCACGTCATGGCACGACTTACAAGGGTGACGTCCTGGCAACGCCGGGGCGAACGGCCGAGCAAATCGGATTTCCTTCGATCCGAAAAGGAGTTAGCCATGGACCACCTCACACGCAGGACGATGCTTCAGCGCGGCGGAATGCTGGGAGCCATTCTGGCTCTCGATACGGTCAGCCCCGCTTTGGCCAGAACATCGGCTGCCGGTTCGTCTATGCGGTTCAAGGCGATCGACGCCGCCTTGCGGGAAGGCGTCTCAAAGAACGACGTGGCCGGTGTCATCGCCGTCGCGGCGACGCCGAAAGGCATTGTCTACGAGGGTGCCTTCGGCAAGGCGAACGTCGCAACGGGCGCACCGATGACGCTCGACACGGTGTTCTGGCTGCTGTCGATGACCAAGGCCTTCACCGCGGCCGCCTGCATGCAACTGATCGAGCAGGGCCGCCTGCATCTGGATGACGACGCGGCGAAATACCTGCCTGAACTGGCCGCGCCGCAGGTTCTCGACGGCTTTGCCGAGGACGGAACGCCGCGACTGCGGCCGGCCAGGCGTGCGATCAAGGTGCGCCATCTGCTGACGCATACCTCCGGCTACACCTACTCGATCTGGAGCGAGGCTCTGACCCGCTACGAGAAGGTGACGGGCATGCCCGACATCGCGACCTGCAAAAATGCTGCCTTCGCGGCTCCGCTCGAATTCGAGCCTGGCGAGCGGTGGGAATACGGCATCAGCATGGACTGGGTCGGCAAGCTGGTCGAGGCGGTGTCGGATCAGTCGCTCGAGATCTACTTTCGCGAGAATATCTTCGCGCCGCTCGGCATGAAGGATTCAGGCTTTCTGATCGGGGCCGGGCAGAAGTGGCGCGTCGCTACCTTCCACAATCGCCGCGCGGACGGCGGACTGGAGCCGGCGCCCTTCGAGATGCCGCAGCGGCCGGAGTTCTTCATGGGCGGTGGCGGTGCTTTCTCGACGCCGCGAGACTATTTGGCGTTCCTGCAGGCGCTGCTGAACGGAGGCGCGCTGCATGGGGTCCGGATCCTGCGTCAGGAGACGGTCGCCATGATGATGCAGAACCAGATCGGCGAGTTGAACGTCCAGCAGATGCGCTCGGCGCAGCCGGCCTATTCCCGCAGCTTCGACCAGTTCCCGGAACAGCCGCATAAATGGGGCCTGTCTTTCGACATCAACACGCAGCTGGGGCCGAACGGGCGCTCCGCCGGCAGCATCTCCTGGGCAGGCCTGCTCAACTGCTACTTCTGGCTCGACCCGGTGAAGCACGTCACCGGCGCGCTGTTCACCCAGGTCCTGCCCTTTTTCGACGAGCGGGTCGTCGCGCTCTATGGCGCGTTCGAGCGCGGTCTTTACCGCGGGCTCGATCGCACCTGATCCGCTGCCCCACACAAACGAGAGATTGGAAAACGAAGATGTATGCCATCACCGGAATTACTGGAAAAGTCGGCGGCGCGCTCGGCCGCGCCTTGCTGGAAGAGGGCCGGCCTGTCCGCGCCGTGGTCAGGGACGCCAACAAAGGCGAAGAATGGGCGGCGCGCGGCTGCGAGGTCGCGCTTGCCGGACTTGAGGACGCCGCGGCGCTGACGGCTGCGTTCGCCGGCACTGACGGGGTCTTCATCCTGCCGCCATCGGAGTTCGACCCTGAGCCCGGCTATCCCGAGGCGCGCAAGGTCATCGACGCCATCGTCGAAGGGCTTAAGGCCGCGAAGCCGGGCAGAGTGCTTTGCCTGTCGACGATCGGAGCCGATGCAGCGCAGGACAATCTCTTGTCGCAGCGCACGATGCTGGAAGAGGCGCTCTCGGCATTGCCGCTGCCGGTGACCTTCCTGAGACCGGGCTGGTTCCTCGAAAACGCAATGTGGGATGTCGCCTCCGCACGCGACACAGGTGTTATCTCGAGTTTCCTCATGCCTGCCGACAAGACGTTCGCGATGGTCGCGACGAGTGATGTGGGGCGGGTTGCGTCGGAACTGATCCAGGAGCATTGGACGGGCAGGCGCGTGGTCGAACTCGAAGGCCCGCGCCGTGTCTCGCCCAACGACCTGGCGACAGCCTTCGCCAAGGCGTTGGGACGGCCGGTACGGGTCGAAACAGTACCCCGAAACACTTGGGAGGGCCTGTTCCGCTCCCAAGGCATGAAAAATCCGGGGCCGCGCATGCGGATGCTGGATGGCTTCAACGAGGGTTGGATCGACTTCGCCGATGAAGGCGCAAGTGCTGTCAAGGGACGCATTGGCCCCGAAGAAATTATCGCGACGCTTTGTTCAACGTGAGAGTCGAGAGCAACGCCGCCAGGCCACGCCCGGCGGCATCTTCCTAGACTGCTGTTTTTGGGTCGCGTTCCCTACGGTGTCCCCGCCTTTTGGAGCGCGTCGGCCATTTGGTCGATCTTGCCGGCAAGGACGCCCTCGGCCCAATCCGTGACATCGGCGTCGACCGGCTTGTTGGCCATGTCCGTCAGCGCCGCGTCGAGCGATGCCTGATCGGTGCCGACCGTTGCCGCGTCAGCAGCCGCCTGGGCCTGAGCGGCCGTCGTGTTGTCGGCGGCGACAACGGCCTGCTGAGCAGTGATCTGATCGTTCAGGTCCTGGATTTGTTCAGGCGTGGCGGACGGGTCCGCCTGCAGCGTGGTCATTTGCGCATTCAGGGCATTCAGCTTATCCTGGGCGTCGGCCGCTACGGCGGCCGCCTCGTCAGCCGCGATCTGGGCGTTCTTGGCTATCGCGGACTGCGTCACGAAGGCCTGAATGCCGGCGAACTTCTTGCTCTTGGAGTTCATGTAGGCGTTGATGTTGCGCTGCAGCGAGTTCAGCCGGCCAAGCTTGGCATGGATGTTCTTGTCCTTGTGCACGGACTTCGTATTGACCGTGGTGTCGGTCGTTGTGTCCGTTACCGCCTTGGCCGCCCGCCCCGGAGCCGACGCAGACTTGCCATGCGAAGCCCCGCTCTTGCCGTTGCCGCCGGCGTGGCCGTGCCCGTTGCCGTTGCCTCCACCATTGCCGCCAGCGTTGCCACCGCCGTTGCCGTGCCCGTTTCCGGCGAGCGCCGGAGACGCCAGAAGCGCCAATGCGGCGAGCGCCGCGAACAGAGTTTTTCGGTTTGTCATGATATCTCCTCCTTGAGGAACCTCCGCCCAACCGCTAGAGCAGCGTCATATGAGGATTCACTAATCGTGCGCAATAAACTTTAGACAAATGCGGTTTCAATGCGCGAGCCTGACAACCAACGAACTCAATAACCATTTGATATTACAATATTAATCAACGCTGTGAGACCGTCGCGGCACTGAAGTCCCATACCGGCCAGACCATGGTCCTAGTCTGCCCACCAGCGGCACGGTAACAGTCGTTGAGCGGTTGTCGGAAAGGCGTTGAAACAAGGGAAGTCGGTGGGTGCGATCCAGTGCGGCGCCACCCGACGCGTCACGCGCGAACGCCTGGCTTTCTCGCTGCGTACACGACTTCGCCAGCGTACAGGTCATCGCATTAGATCAGCAGCAGGCCCTTCATGCTGGAATAGCCTTTGCGCCCGATGATGATGTGGTCATGCACGGCGATGCCCAGCCGCTTGGCCGCGTCGACGATCTCCTTCGTCATCTCGATGTCGGCGCGCGATGGCGTCGGATCGCCTGACGGATGGTTGTGCACCAGAATGATCGCGGTCGCCGAGAGGTCGAGCGCGCGCTTGATCACCTCGCGTGGGTAGACAGGCGTGTGGTCGACGGTGCCGACCTGTTGCACCTCGTCGGCGATCAGCGCGTTCTTCTTGTCGAGGAACAGGATGCGGAACTGCTCGCGCTCCTCGAACGCCATTGCCGAGCGGCAATAGTCGAGAAGCTGCGTCCATGAGGAGAGGACCTCGCGGCCATGGACCTCGCCGCGTGCCATGCGCTGCGCGGTCGCCGCGACGACCTTTAGGTCGAGCGCCACCGCGGGGCCGATGCCCTTGACCTCCTGCAGCAACGCAATCGGCGCGCCAAGCACTTCGGCCAGCGTGCCGAAGCGCGCCAGCAGCGCCTTGGCGACCGGTTTGGTGTCGGCGCGAGGGATCAGGCGAAAGAGCAGAAGTTCCAGCAGTTCGTAGTCGGGCAGGGCGTCCGGACCGGCCGCGGCAAAGCGCTCGCGCAAGCGGTCGCGATGGCCGAGATAGTGGGGCTTTTCCTCGCTCGGCTCTTCCTTGCTCGACTTGGCCTTCGCAAGAGGCTGGATCGGCCTTTGCGGAAAGAACCCTCGCTCGTCGTCACTTGCGTTCCCCATATGCCGCCCACACTCCTTTGGCGCGGACATTAAAACGGTTCTGGCTTGGATTGAAACCGTTCTGTTCCGCAAGTGTGGAACGACCCACGGCGACATTCCGCGACACGGTACCCCGTAGGCCTCAGGTGTTGCTACCCTTTGGTAGCGGGTGCTGGAGGCACTGGCAAAATGATCTCGGAGGCGACCTTCCAATCCTTCCCGACTCTTATCCAATTCATAGTCATTAGGAATGGCTTGGGTGTTCCGTCCTGCCCCGCATAGGAGACCGTGATATTCATGGGGACATAGGACTCCGCAATATCTCGCGTCAGACCGACGACTTTCAGCTTCGAATAGTCTGGCTGGAGCACGACGGGGCCGGAGGTGCCGATGTCGTGCAGCTTCTGATCGATCGCCTCGTTGCCCCAGAAGCCAGCCCAGTTTCCCTCAGAGGGGATAGCGCTTTTGGCGACAAGGAGGGCCGAGGGAGATTGCCAGAACATCTCGTGCAGAGCCTTGAAGTCGTGCCGGTTGGCCAGATCCATGAGCTTGCCGAACTCTGATTTGATCGTGTTCAAGGTCTGAGCGTTGAGCGGCTCCCTTTCGGCGTTGGGAGCAGCCGCGAGAGATCCGCCGGAAACGGTCAAGGCGATGGCCGCGGCGAACAATGTCTTGCGCATCTTGGCATTCCTTTGTGCGTTCGATGTCGGTGTCGTCGGGTGCAGTGATCTTACGGGTGCTTTTTGGCAGTGTTGGCCGCACCCCACAGCGAGCCCGGGTTGACGTGATTGGGATAGAGTTCGAGCAT
This sequence comes from Mesorhizobium sp. P2_A12, assembly GCF_056405075.1. Classification (NCBI taxonomy): domain Bacteria; kingdom Pseudomonadati; phylum Pseudomonadota; class Alphaproteobacteria; order Hyphomicrobiales; family Phyllobacteriaceae; genus Mesorhizobium; species Mesorhizobium sp. P2_A12. The sequence continues at coordinate 415,977 of NZ_JBFUCU010000012.1, read as the reverse complement.
CGCGTCGTAGAGCTGCCGCGCGGTCGTCGTGGCAGCGTTCAGCCGATCGAAATCGCGCAGATATTGTCGCGTCTCGGCGATGATGCGAGGATTATCGTCGTTCTCCGGCACCTTGTGCCCGGCGATCACTGCGCTCGGCTTCAGCGCTTCCAGCTTGTCAAGGGTTTCGATCCACTCGATCCGGCTCTGTGCATCGGTCTCGCCAAGATATGGATGGATGCCGTTGTATACGGCATCCCCGCCGACGATGAGGCCGATTGAAGGGACGTGTAGGCAGGTTGAGTGGGCGGTGTCGGTCCGCCCAGCATTCACCACGACGAGTTTGTGTCCCTCCAGTTGCAGTTCGTTGTTTTCGAGCGGCTCGGCGACGAGCAGGCGCTCGGGAATCTCGCCTGGGAAAAGCCGCCTCCAGAAGTCATCCAGCCAGGCCGGCGAGAGATTGTCGTGCATGGCCGTGACCACCTCGGGCACCGCGAGAGCGCTTGCCTGAGGGAAGCGCTCCAGAAGCGGCGCGAGGCCGAAGAAATGGTCGCCGTGCCCATGCGTCACATAAATGGCAGTGAGGTTCTTGCCGCTCGCGACCACCCAGTCCACCAAGGTCTGTGACTGCTCGGTCGTGAGAAAGGTATCCACCAGGACGGCGTCTCGTTCGCCGTAGATGAGCGTCGACGAATTCGCGACCCACATCAGGTTTTCCTTGCCGGGCGGCAGACCGCGACCGAGGCCACGACGCTTTATGGTAAGGGTTTTCCATTGAAGCTTGGAGGGGGTGCCTGTTGCATTCATCATTGGAGCTTTCTCATGGTTGTGAGGTTGCGACAAAGGCCTGCGCAAAACGTTCGATCCCAAGCGAGCAATCCAAACAGTTCGCTTGACATAATGCCCTCGCCCAATCACAATTAACAGTGACCGGTCATAATTAATTAGTCAATAGGGTTTGCATATGGAATCTCGCCTAGCCGCCAAAAGGGGCCCGAAGCCGAACCCGGCCACTCGCCGCAATCTCGTCGAGGCGGGCCTGCGAATGATTCATGCCGAGGGATATGCCGCTACAGGCGTCCAGGGGATCGTCGAGAGCGCCAATGTTCCCAAGGGCTCGTTCTACAATCATTTTCCCAGCAAGGAGGCGTTCGGCGCGGAGGTGATCGACGCCTACTTCGATCGCAACGAGAACAAGTTGCTCGCCACCTTCGGCAACGCGGGCGCTGCGCCGCTGGCGCGCTTAGAAGCCTATTTCGACGACCGGATCGAAGCGTTTAGAACTCTCGGTTACGCGAAGGGATGCCTGCTCGGAAATCTCAGCGCCGAGGTGGCCGACCATAGCCCGCTCGTGCGGGAGCGCCTTGCCGGCTATTTCGATGCCTGGAGCCGATTCCTAGAGAATTGCATTGCCGAGGCACAGGAACAGGGAGCGGTCGCCAGCGCGATTCCGGCGGCCGTGCTGGGGCGCTTCGTTCTAAACAGCTGGGAGGGCGCACTGCTGCGTATGCGCGCCGAAAAGAGCGACGCTCCCTTGATCGAGTTCAAGCAGGTCGTCTTTGGCAGACTTCTCAGCTGATGCGGCCGTGATTAACACACTCGACCGGACCGATGGACGCGGCTCCTAGGCCGGCAGGCCGGGGCGGTCGAGCTTGTTGGGCGACAGCGTGAAGATCTCGCAGCCGGTGTCGGTAACGCCGATCGTGTGCTCGTATTGCGCCGACAGCGAGCGGTCGCGTGTCACCGCCGTCCAGCCATCCGACAGCACCTTCACATGCGGCCGGCCGAGATTGATCATCGGCTCGACGGTGAAGATCATGCCGGGACGCATCTCGACGCCCTCATTGGCGCTGCCATAGTGCAGGATGTTCGGCGCGTCGTGGAAGAGCTGGCCGACGCCGTGGCCGCAGAAGTCGCGCACCACCGAGCAGCGCTCGGCCTCGGCATAAGTCTGGATGGCGGCGCCGATGGCGCCGGTGCGGGCGCCGGGCCTGATCGCCGCAATGCCGCGCATCAGGCATTCATGGGTGACCTCGAGCAAACGCTCGGCGGCCCGCTTGATCGTGCCGACCGGGTACATGCGCGAGGAATCACCGTGCCAGCCGTCGAGGATGTAGGTGACGTCGATGTTGACGATGTCGCCATCCTTGAGCGGCTTGTTGTCGGGAATGCCATGGCAGACGACATGGTTTATCGAGGTGCAGGACGACTTCGTGTAGCCGCGATAATTGAGCGTTGCCGGCAGCGCGCCGTGATCCATGCCGAATTCGAAGACGAAGCGGTCGATGGTTTCGGTGGTGACGCCGGGCTCGACCATCGGCACCAGCTCGTCGAGGCAGCGCGCCGTGAGATCGCATGCCTTGCGCATGCCGGCAAAGCCTTCCTCGCCATAGAGGCGGATCTGGCCGGTGTTTCTGAGTGGTGCCGTGGCGGCGTCGAGATAGGTGACCATTTTGTCCGTGTAGCCAGGTAGGCCCTGCGAGAGGCCGACGTGAAAATCTCCCCAGATTTGGCACTTGGTGGCAAAAGGTTCAAGGACGAACTGCTTGATGCAGCCGCGCACCTCGGGATATTCGCCCTGTATCAGGTGATGTCTTGTCGGTTTTCGCGGGCTTGCTTTCCTTTCCGCCCATCGTGCGTTAGGGCGGGTGATGTTTTCGAGACCGGGTCCCTTCATGGCGGCCAAGCGCACCAGATTGCTCGAAGCGCCGCTGACGACAGCCTGCTCATGCCTGATGGGCATGGTGCTGCTGGCGATGCTGTGCCTCAGCCGCCCGGACGTGCCAACCTTCGCGGGTGCTGCATCGGGCGGCGCCAGCATCGGCCTGGAGCGGTCTGGAGAAGCAGCGGCGCTGCTGCGTGTCACCGGCAAGGCGCATGCGCTGGAGGTTCGCGCCGGGCGGCCGGCTGTGGTCAAGTTCGCCAGCGGCCATTCCGCTTTGCCGGTTGTCGACGCCGTCTTTGCTTGGCTTGAGCAGACTTCGCCGAAAGCGGCTGTTTCGGAATACGAGGCGCCCCCGAGCCCCAGGGCAAATGCCCATCAGCCGCGCGCACCGCCGGCCATTGCGGCCTGAGCGGTCTAGGACCGCAGCTTCACCCCAGACCTTTCCCTGTTCGCGTCGTGACCGTGCGGCGGCTGTCGGCCGCGCACCGGTCGCGCGGCGCGTCGTTTCCGGAACCATTTCAATGCAACAACGCATCAAGACCTTCAAAACCCTGTCGCGCGCTGCCTCGGCTGCCGCGTTTCTCTCCGTCCAGGCGCTCATCTGCATCGGAACCGTCTATTGGGCGGTTGCCGAGACGCTCGGCCTGTCGGCAATGGCGGCACTTGGTCTGGGCGGCATCTTCGCCGTGCCGACCGTATTTGTGCTGATCACCGCCACCCGCATGGCTTTCGACGCTGAGACGGATCCGGCGAACCAGTAAGCCTGGCGGCCCTTGGCGCGGTCGCGATCACAAAGGGGTCGCGACCGCAGTGACGACACATTTCTGCGCCAAAGGCGGTCGAAGCAACTTTTGACGACGAACAGCGTTGGGACGCCGGTTCGGGAGATAGGGACATGGACAGACTGCAATTCGAGGTTCCGGTGCGCATAGCACCCGCGCCCGGCCTGCCAGTCGAGGAGATCTACAGCGTCGAACAGGCGCTCGATATTCTTCAGGGCTGGCCTGTGCGCCGTCAGGGCCCGATCTATCAGAAGGCGTTCAACGCCTGCTTTGGCGCCACGGTGGACGTGGTCAAGACCGAAGACGCCTGCCGGGCGTTCATGGCGTTTTGTCGTGCAAGCGGACTGATGGCCAAGGACATGATGATGCCGCGCAAGCGTGGCGGCGAGCCGAGAACGCTGCAGGCTTGAGGCCCGTCCACCGTTTTCACCTGTCCCGATTGAAATGCCGACGATCGCGTTTGAACGGGCACGGCGATGCCGTGGATCTGGACGCCTCAATGCCAGCGCCGTTAAGCTTCCGTTTCCACATTCGCGGCTACGCCATTGCTTGTTCAGCAATGGTTGATTCGTTGCGTCAGTTCATGGTTCGGAAGATGTCTCCAGAAAAAGTCCGCGCATTCCCGATCGATCGTCAAATGTTCTTGGTGAGAGAAGTCGCCGCCAAACTCGACCATCTGCATGGCGATACCGCCACTTCGTTCTGGAGGGCCAAGGCGTCGGAGTTGCTCGATCTCGTTGTCGGATCCGGCAGAGACAATATAGCGGCCAGCGATGAAGTGCGCAGATTCTTCCTTGCGGTACAGCGGGAGATGTCGGCCAGAGCGGCCGCCGCCGGGTCGACACCAATTCTTTCCGCTTGAAGTCCGGCCTTCCGGCAAGCAGGGGCACAGGTAACTCGCTGCGCAGTTGCCCTGTTAGCAAATGGTAAACTATCTCCGGGCGCGAGCTCTTTGCTCACCTAGCTATCCTGTGCGCATTGATTAGCCAACAAACAGCTTGTTTTGGAAGCGAATAGATCACTGCTCAAAAATGAACCGAACTTTTTAGCCCTTCGTTCATATATGCATGTTTTCTAATCTATTTCATGACCCTCAGTTGCTTTACCCGAATTCGGCTTAGAGCGAACGGCTTTTGCCGGGGTACGAACGCAAATGTCGCCACCATCTTCGCCCTGACCTTGCCGATCGTCGTCGGTGCTGCAGGCTTCGGGGTGGAGACCTCCTACTGGTACTACAACAGCCTGAGATTGCAGGCGACCGCCGACGCCGCTGCCTATGCCGGCGCGCTCGAACAGATCTCAGGTTCCGACAAGCCGACGATCGTCGCGGCCGCCACCCAGTCGGCGGCATCAAACGGGCTGGGCTCCGGCACGATCGTCGTCAATACGCCACCAGCCTCTGGGCCGAACACGGCGAAGAAGGCGGTCGAGGTCATCGTCGGCCAGAACCTCGACCGGATGTTCACCTCGCTCTTCACGCAGGGCCAGGTACCCGAACAGGCGAGGGCGGTGGCGCTTATCACCAACGCCTCGAAGGCCTGCGTGCTCGCGCTCGATCCATCCGCTTCGCAGGCAGCGCTGTTTTCCGGCAACACCAGCGTCAAGCTCATCGGCTGCTCGGTGATGGCCAATTCGATCGCGTCTGACGCCATCAAGGTTCAGGGCTCGGCTGCGCTCCAGGCCGATTGCCTGATAACAGCGGGTGGCGTGTCTCTCAACAATCCCGTCACGTCCGTCTGCGCGGCCCCGATCACCCAGGCGTTGCCCGCCGCCGATCCATTTGCCGACCTGCCGGCGCCGGCAACCTCGAACCCGTGCCAGAACGCCAACAAGTCGACACTGAAACCCGGCACCTACTGCAACGGGCTCAGCCTCAGCGGCACAGTGACGTTACAGCCCGGCGTCTATGTCATCCAGAGTGGCGATTTCAAAGTGAATGCGAACGCCAACGTCACCGGTGATGGCGTCACCATTTACCTCGCCGGCTCCTCGCGCGTGTCGATGAACGGCAACGCCAACGTTTCCCTGAGCGCGCCGACGTCAGGCACTTATTCCGGCGTGCTGATGTATGGTGACAGAACGAGCATAGGCGGACAGAGCACCTTCAATGGCACGGCGACTTCGCTGCTGACGGGCGCGCTTTATTTCCCCAAGCAGCAGGTCAACTATCTCGGCAACTTCTCCGGCCAGAACGGGTGCACCCAGGTCGTTGCGGACATGATCCAATGGTCCGGCAACTCAACCATCAATCAGGATTGCACGAGCCTCGGAATGCGCGACATTCCGGCCACGCAGTCCGTGGCACTGGTCGAGTAGCCGCCATGGAACGCCGATCCATGCCGATGCTGCGCGATGATGCGGGGGTTGCCGCCGTCGAGTTCGCGATGGTCCTGCCCTTCCTGTGTGTGGCGCTGCTCGGCATCGCCGATGGCTGGTCCTATATGACGAACTCGATGTCGATGCGCGCCGGCGTGAAGACTGCCGCAAACCTGATCCTGGGAGGATCGACCAATGATACGGCGACCCAGGCTGTTGCCATTTCGAGCTGGGAGGGGCGGCCGGCGGATGGCCAGGTCACGCTAAGCCGGATTTACATGTGCGGGACGACCGTGGTCGATGCTTCCGCCTTGTGCAGTGGGCCGAAGGTGCCATCCGTCTATGTTCAGATCCAGGCATCGGCCACCTGGGTGCCGCCCTTCACCTTCGGCGTCTTTTCCGGCTCCAGCGTCATCGGCCACTCGGAGGTGATCCGTGTCCGCTAGGGCAGGCGCATTCAGTCGGGATCGATCGGGTGGCACCGGGTTGGAATTCGCGCTGATCGCGCCCTTTCTCATCATGCTGCTGTTTGGCATCTTCGCCTTCGGCTGGGCGATGAACTCGGTGTCCAGCGTTCGCTATACGTTGGAGACATCATCGCGCTCGCTGCAGCTTCAGAACACATTGACCCAGGCCGACATCCAATCCATCGCCACACAGAAATTGCAGGCCCTGGGTTTGAAGGATGTGAACGTCACGATCGCCATCGATCCGGTGAGCGGCGGCTTCCGCATGGCGCATCTGACCGCCACCTATGCCTTCGTCATCAACTTCCCCTACTTCAGCGATTTCCCGATCAACTACGCGACCACGGTTACAGTGCCGCTGGTCGGCAGTTAGGCGAGTAGTCTGCCTGGCTATGGGCTTTTGGCGTGACGCAAGACGGGTACGATTCTCAGGGCTATTGCGCACGCGATTGATTGGTGTCACAGCGGCGAGCAGCACGATACCGACTTCAACGAGCAGCAGACGACAAACATACGCCTTGCGCAGCAGATCGTTCAAACACTGCGGGTGATCTGATGAAAATTCCCGATGAGAATAGTGAAGCCCGCTGCCTCTCTGGTGGCGGGCCTTCCGCATGGTAAGTCTCGCAACAGCCATGGCAGATACCATCATGTCCTCACCAAAGGAGGGAGCTATGGTTTCGGCTATTGCAAGTCAGCATCGGCAGGTACCTGACGTTCAACTGAAAGCGACAAAGCCAGAAACAGGCGAAGGATTCGCGCCAGGCAAGAGCGCCGACAGCGTAGGACATCGCGCCAAGGCAATGGTTGCCGAAACAGGCGACAGAGATCCTAACTCGCAGGGTGGCGCTGCATCGAGAATCGCCAGAATGGACATCACTGTGTTGACACCGCCGCCCGAAGAAACGCTTGCAGAGTAAAACTAGGCTGGGGGCGGCCACCATCATGACTGGGGCCGGATCATTCCCCAAACCTACAAGTCGCCGCCGGTAAGCTCAAACACGATTGGTTCGCCCCGGAAATCAGAGTAGCGGATCCAGCGGGGCAGAATTGTGAATAGTTGTGCCCCTTGCTTCAGAAACTCTGCTTCAAGCGGACAGTTCGCTATGTGAACATCCCTTAACCGCTGTTCTTCGTCAGCCTTGGCAGGCCGGGCCCGGCCCTCAATTTGAACGGTGACGTTTTCGTCTAATCCCCGCATATCCCATCGCCAGGCGCAGCGTGAACCAACGCCCATTGTGCACTTTCGCTTGATTGAAAGTCTCACTCTCCTGGCGGAGTTGCTCGCGGGCGCGCGCGTAGGTCATTCATCCGCGTCCAGTGCCTCGCCTTCGGCAATCGAGCGAGCAATGTTCCGTTTCGTACCCTCCAATATCGCCTTGTACAGCGGATAGGCGGGCGACAGGCGCGACAGCATCGTGAGTATGGCGGCCGCTTCGTCGAGCGTCCGGACATCGCGTGGCATCGGCTCCCCCGGCGTTCCGGACCAGCCTCCCGACATGGCCGCCGCGCTGAGCTGTCCGACCGCATCTTTGACCAATTGTGCTTCTACTGCCTTGCAACGTCCAAGATAGAGCTCGATGAAGCCGCGATACTTGAAGACGAAGGAGTGGTGGCTGTGGCGCAGGATATAGCCGATCCAGCGCAAATCCCAGGTCGCCGCCCGATCGAGCATCGTGCCGAAGAACTCGACCACCTGCGCACTGTCGAGCTTGAACATCGCCGCGAAGGCAATGCCGATCTGATATCGTCCCCAAGCGTCAGTGTCGTCGTGCTGGCGTAGCCACAACCAGGAACGTTCAAGAATGTCGCTGACGGCGGGCGACTCCTGAAGCGCCAAGTGGCCGTGACGATGCGAATAGCTGATCGCGCGGAAATCCTTTGGCGCCTTCTCACTGGAACCTAGATCAACGCGGGCGAGGAGGAACTCAGTCACCAGCACCCCATAGCGCTTCGCAAGGCCGGCTAGCAGCTCACCGGCCCAATAGTCGTCCAACCGAGGCAGTGCCCTCATCCGATCGAGTAGAAGGCGAGCATCCTCCTCGCGCAAATGATCGAGGAGAACCGACCGCCTACTGCAAAGCAGCGTGCAGACGGTTTCGAACAGGTGCGGCATGCGATCGAATGCAACTGCCAGCGAAAGAGCGATCGTCTCGCGCTCGTCCAGATCGCGCCAGGAGCGCAGCGCCGTGACTGCGATAGAGACAATCAAGGGATCCTGAGCGCCGAGTGCTTTGCGCAGTAGTCCGACATCGGCCGCGGTCGGCTTGCGTCTGAGGCCGATGAAGGCGCGCGCGCCCCCTGATCGGATCATTGGCTCGGGAGACGCTAGCATCTGCGCGATCAAGGCGCGCCCCTCTTCGGGACTGGTGTCGAGCTGTGCGCCGACGGCGTAGCCCAGAAAGTCACGGAGGCGGAAATCTGGTTCGGCGAGCGAGCGGTCGATAATCTGGCGGCCGATGGCGGGATCGGCGTCAATCAACTTGTCGACCAGTTGGTTGCTGGGAAAGGTGGAAATGCCCGCCGCCTCAACCGCGTCACGATACGCGAGGAACACCGCGCATAGCGCGCGCCGATCTGGATAGGCAGTGAGCAGTTCCGTGACGAAGCCGCCCAGCCATTCGCGGTCCTCATCCCAGTCGGCATAGCACATCTGACCAACGAAGCTGTAATCGGCGCCTTCCGCAAGCGCGGCGTGAAAGCGGAAATCGAGATCGCTAGGGATCGTAGCGAAGATGCGGCGGACTTGGTCGCCAAGGGCACCCTCATCATACTGAGCGTGCCAAGCGAGGGACTTCACCAAACCGATTACCGTCGTTGGGGCGAGCGTGCCGCCGGCGATCAGTTCTCCGACTTTGCCGATCGTCTGGCTGAACTCGACCTCGTATTGGGGCAGCAGGTCCTCGGGTGCGGGGGTATTGAGCAAGCCGCGGGGCGAGCGCACTGCATCGCTCAGAAAAGCCGCGGCCCGATAAGCGATCCGTGGGTCTCTGGCGTTGAGCAGCGTGATGATCTTCTCAACTAGGCGCGCACGTAAATGGGCCACCACCTTATAATCGACGAAGAAAGGCGACATCGAGATGCCGCGGCCTGTCGACGTAGTGGTGAAGCCCTCGCCACTCAGAAGCGGCGCCAGCACATCGAAAGGCGTGTAGCGGCCGGTCCAAGCCTCGGGATCGTGGAGAAGCTCGAAGCCAAATTCGCCGACCTCCTCGACGAAGGTGAGCGGCTTTTGGGTATCATAGCCGACAAGCTCGGCGAGCGTTCGGATCGGATGGCTCGGATGCGGATTTAGTTCGCGACTGTCATTCTGGCCCAACTCCCAGAGCAACCGCAATGCATCGCGAAGATGATCTGGACTGAACGCAACGCGTCGGAGAATTGTGCTGAACCCGTCCAGCACGCGGCCTTGCTCAATCTGAGCCTGTACGAATTCTAGCGCTTGGCCAGGCTGGTAGTAAGCCACCTCCTGGACCGCTTGGATTCGCGAATCGTGCTTGTTCTCGATCGTGCGCAGCTTGCGCCAGATCGGCTCGAGAAGATCGCTCTCGGATGGGTCACCTTCCATCCGTCGCCAGTCCATGCGGCCGAGGTTGACCAATACCTGGGTCAGGCGATTTCCTTCTACGGAATCAGCGACAGCTAAGGCGAAGGGGGTTAGACGCTTGTCCGCACCGATGCAGCTTTCCTCGATCAGGAAATCGCCGAGCAGGTCTGGCATCAGGCGATAGAGCTGCCCACGTTTGTATATCACGCCGCCTTCTATAAGCATCTTGAGCGCACGGCTGACGTCGGCGGCAACAAAGCCTGGCCGCGTCGCCTCGACCAGTTCGGCCACGCGGCGGTCATCGATATGGAAGGGCTGGATAATTGCCAGTAGTTCAAGCACGGCCCGCAGCAATGCCGCATCGGCGGGCGCGCCAAGTTGGCCGGTGATAACGTGAGTGAAGCGCGAAAGAATGACCCGCCGCAATTCCCGCTCGCCGCGCGCAAGCTCGGGCACAACGCCCTCGCGAACAACGACACGAGCCGCCATCGTTGCCACTAGCGGGCTATCCGCGGCCATCACGAGAATCTCGTCGGCCCATTCTGGATCGCCCTCGAACTCTTTCAACACCTCGACGACAAGGGCGCGGAGTGCAGCCTTCTCAAGGCGCTCAAGCCTCACGGTCGAAGGATCAACGATGCGATAAAGCGCAAGTTCGTTGCGAATACGCTGCTCGGCATAAGGGCGTGTCACGATCAGCAGCCGCGTCTTGTGGCGCGGATTGACTGCATGTTCGATCAGCAGCTTCAGGCCTTCGCGATCATGGGCATCGTCAACAACTAGGAGTTTGCGACCCGTACCTAACGCCTCAAGGCTCGCGGCGTCGGGCTCCTGCGACGTGGATAGGAGGCGGATCGCTACCCCCTTATTCGTGGCCCCGAAGCGCTGAATCGCCTCTTTGAGGAGGCGGGTCTTGCCCATGCCGCCAGGTCCGATGAGAAGCGCAAACGGCATGTCGTCTTGCTGGAGCGCCTTGACCAGTGTGGCGATTTCTTCCTCCCGGCCAACCAGCGACCAGTCATGGCTGAAGACTGCGCCGCGCCCCTTGAATGGTGCGAAATAGTCCTCCGCCGTGAGCCAAGGCCCGGGTTCGCTTCGACCGAGAAGTGCCATTCTCTGGCCGCGAAAATAGATGTCAACTAAGCGCTCTTGAATTTCGACGGGGAGCGACCGAATTTTGCGTGTCAGGTCCTGCTTATCCCACAACGTCCACCCGCTGTGTGCCTGCACCGCCTCGGCCGCCGCGGGACTTGCGATCTTGCTGAGTACGAGAAACGCGCGCTCCGCATCGACGCTATGATAGGCAATTGCCTTGTCGATCTCTGCCTTTCCGAATCGCTCGACACGCTTGCACTGAAAGCTCCATTTACGCCCGTCCGGAAAACGCGCGATAATGTCGGTCCCCTGCTGCGTATGCCCGCGCGCGCCCTGAACCCTAACGTCTGCGCTTGGCTGCAGCGACTGGACGACATCGGCGACGAACTGTTCAAAGGTTGCCGGATCGAGAGCATCAACTGGAAACTGCGTTGAAAGGCTGGCACTGACTGGGCTGCCATAGCCAGCAAGCTGCATAAGCGATCCCACATCATCATGGATTAATAAGGCAAGTGCAGGAATCTGCGTTACAGTTGGGCGATGTGTCCCCGCTTCCCAGCGGCTAACCGCCTGCTGCCTGAAGCCGAGTTCGGCTGCGAACTCCGCTTGGGTTAAGCCGAGCGCCGAGCGTCCCTCGACTATTTTTCCGGCGAGCGCTACGTACGGCTGGGAGAGAATTGGCGCGGATTTGATCATTCTCACACACTAAATGAGTGTCCCGCTGATAGCAACTCATTAAATGTGTGCGATTGTACGGCTTCCCGCCCCAGGGAGTTTCGGTACAGCCGAGAACCAAGACGACAGCAGACCATTCGTAGTTAGTGATCGGTCGGGGTTTCGCCCCAGAGAGGGAACGGTCGGAAACCGAAGCCTTTAGGACCCGTGACCGGTGAGCATATTACCCTAGAGTTACCCGGCAGGCTGCTTTTGCCATGTCGCTCGCCGGTAAATAGCTATTATTGTTTGGTAATATTGGTACGCCCAAGGGGAATCGAACCCCTGTTACCGCCGTGAAAGGGCGGTGTCCTAACCGCTAGACGATGGGCGCGCTCAGACGAAGCGGCTTATACTGGCGTTGTGCCCAACCGGCAACCCGTCAGGTGCCGCCTTGGACAACTTTTTTCCAGCCTGCCAAAACAGGGATGTTGTCGCGTCAGGCAAGGCGCCGGTGTGCTGCCAATCATGCGGAGTGGCGGCCCTGCCAAAGTGGGCAAGGGTAAGGGAGGGAAGACTTTGGTCTGGGCAGGGCGCATGCCTTGGCGATCAGCGGATACGCCTATCGCTTCGTTATCCACGGGCGGAGCAAGGAGTGAAGCGATGCGACGCAGACACCGCCGCGCGGCGAAATTAGCCGTCGCCGCCGCCGCTGCGCCTACGGCAGCGCCAGTTCCAGTCGCGCTCGGGGCCGACGTCGACGTGGACGGATTCGGTGTGGCAGTAGGTGCCGACGCCGCCGCGGCCGGGCATGCTTCTGATGTAGTTCGCCAGCTCCCATTTGGAAACGCCGGGGACCTGGATGTCGGCGGCGGCGCAATACATGTGCAGCGAGTTCTTGGCGCCGTTGGCGCGGCGGTTGCGGGCCGGGTCGCGATAGCCTGAGGTCACCGTCATCTTGCGGCCGTAGTGGCCTTCGATCGTCTTCAGCACGCGAACCAGCGATGGCTTCAGGCAAGCCACATCGACGCTCTCGTTCTGCTTGAGCAAGCCGTTGGGCGCCAACCGGGCCATGCCGGCGGCGGACGCAACCTGATAGGAGCCGCCGATTGGACCCTCGTCCTCGTTGAGGTCGACGTCGCTCTCGTCGTCGAGGCCGGATTTGCGCTTTATTTCGAACAGGGCTGTCTGGCGCACGCCTGGCAGCGCATCGCTACCGGTGATGTGGCCGCTCTCGCCGCCGGTCGAGGCCAGCTGCAGCGGCTTTGCCGTGGAATCAGCCGAGGCCAGCGTGATAATCGGTTTTACCGCTGCCGGCGCCGGCTTGGCCTGCGCCGCGGGCTGGTCGCCCGACCTCGTGTTGATGAGCGGCGAAGGCGCGGCCGAGGCGGGCGTGGCGCCAAACATCGAAGCCAGAAAGCCTTTTTTCTTCGGCGCGTCGGCCTGCGGCATCTCGCCTGCCGTCACGTAGACCGCATTGTCCGTCACTGGCGCGGCAGCTGGCTTCGGCGCGTTCACGCCGGCATCGGCGGCGGCAATCTGCTGGGCAACCGCGTCGTTCTGCTGCGCCGTCTGCGCCGGCTGCTGCAGGGACTGCGGGGTTTGTCCCGCGATCGTCTCGGTGCCAGCCGGCGTGGTCAGCGGAAAGGCGGCCTGCGGCTTGGCCACGGGCACATAGGCGACCTTTTCAGGGAGTGCCGTATCGCTTGCCGTCATCACGGTCGTTTGCTCGGTCGTGGTCTGCGTCGAATCGACGACGGTGGTCGACTTGCCATTCGAGGCAGCGCTTATGTCCGATGCGGTGGCATTGTAGCCGGGCATTCCAACCGACATCGTCGGGTCGCCGGCCGAGGTGCAGGAGGCCAGAAGCAGGGAGCAGAGCGCTGCCACGACGGCGCGGCGTTCTCCCTTTGCGAGGCTCCATCCTGCTGATTTCAAAGTCAAATTCCCCCTCGATGTCCGGTCGGTATATCCTTGGCGCGGCCCTGATATCGGTGCCAAGTGACCGTTGTCTCCGATCCGGAAACGAGACCTGTGTCAAATCCGCAAGCCTGGAAGTATTTTTGCAGTTATTGCCGAATTACGGCCGCGCGGTGGTTGACGACACCATTTCGCCCGCTTTTGACGGTCCGTCAACTCACCAGACATTACAGTCCGTTACACACGCACTTTCACATAGGTGCCGGGGGCATCGCCCAAGGTTTTCATATGCTTGCCAGGTTTGCGGGCCGGCACGCGGGTGTTGTCCTTGGCCTCTATCCAGCTTTGCCAGTGCGGCCACCACGATCCGGGATGGTCGGTGGCCTTGGCGATCCACTCGCCGAAATCGCCCGTCGGCGTCCCTCCGGTCCAGTACTGGTATTTGTTGGATGCCGGCGGATTGACGACCCCGGCGATATGGCCCGACCCCGCCATGACGTATTCGACCTTGCCGCCGAAATATTTCGAGCCGAGGAACACCGAAAGCGCCGGCGCGATGTGATCTTCCTTGGAAGCGAGGTTGTAGATCGGGATGGTGATATCGCCGAGCGAGACCGTGTGGCCCGCCAGTTCCATCATGCCTTGCGAGAGGTTGTTCTCGAGGTAGCAGTTGCGCAGGTAGAACGAATGATTGGCCGCGCCCATGCGAGTCGAATCGGCATTCCAGTAAAGCAGGTCGAAGGGCAGGGGATCCTTGCCGCGCATGTAGTTGTTGACGACATAGGGCCAGATCAGGTCGCCCGAACGCAGCATGTTGAAGGCGGTCGCCATCTTGGTGCCGTCGAGGTAGCCCTTTTCGCTCATCGACTTTTCCACCGCCGCGACCTGCTCTTCGTCGACGAACACTTTCAGGTCGCCGGCATAGGTGAAGTCGACCTGCGTGGTGAAGAAGGTGGCGGACTTGATGCGGTCGTCGCCTTCCCGCGCCATCAGCGCCAGTGCCGCCGCCAAAAGCGTGCCGCCGACGCAATAGCCGATCGCGTTGACGTCCCGTTCGCCGGTGGCTTTCTCGACCATGTCGAGGCCGTATTGCAGGCCCTCGCGGATATAGGCTTCCCAGCCCTTGGCGCCGTGGCGCTCGTCCGGGTTGATCCAGGAGATGACGAACACGGTGTGGCCTTGTTCGATCGCCCAGCGGATGAAGGATTTCTGCGGGTTGAGGTCGAGGATGTAGAACTTGTTGATCCATGGCGGGCAGATCAGCAGCGGCCGCTTGAGCACCGTCTCGGTCGCCGGATCGTACTGGATGATCTCCGCGACATCGCTGCGGCCAACCACCTTGCCGGGGGTGGTGGCGATGTTCCTGCCGATCTCGAAGGGCGAGTAGTCGGCCTGGCGCAGCTTCAGGTCGCCCTTGCCGGCGGCGATGTCCTCGGCCAGCATCTTCATGCCGCGCACCAGGTTCTCGCCGTTCGAGGCCACGGTTTCGCGAAACAGTTCCGGATTGGTCAGGATGAAATTCGACGGCGAGATGGCGTTGGCCACCTGCTTGACGTAGAAGCCGGCCTTGTGGCGGGTGTGCTCGTCCAGACCGTCGGCGTGCTCGACCAGATCGGCCGCCCAGCGCGAGGTGACGAGATAGGCCTGCTTTAGAAAATCGAAGAAGGCGTTGCGGCCCCATTCGGGATCGAGGAAGCGCTTGTCGCCACGTTCGGGCTTCACGGCATCTTCGGTGGCTTCCGCGGCATTGCTGGTGCGCTGAATGGCGTTGGCCCAGACAGTCATGTAGCCGGAGAACAGCCGCGTCTGCGCCTCCAGCGCGCGCTGCGGATCGGACAGCCAGTATTCGCTGAGCTTGGAAAAGGTCTTCACCATGTCGACCACAGGCTCGGCGACGTGATCGCGCACATCGCCTTTTTCGCGCGGCTCGGCCCATGCGGAGGCCGCTTTGCCGGCTTGCTCGATCATGCGCGCCATGTTCAGGGCGAAGCGTTCCGGGTCCTTCACCAGATATTGCTCGACGGTCGAAGGCTCGTCATCTTCCGCTTTGCCCGAATCGGGTGTCTTGGACATGGTTCGCGGGGTTCCTCCCGAAGCGTTTTCTTGACATATTAACATGGGACATCCGACGGGGTCCAATCTCGCTCTACCGCGGCTGCCAAGGAAACAATATGACGATTAACATTGGCGAGACTGTTTTTTTCTGTGCTGGACGTTTTTGCCGCATCGGGGCGGCAATCGTCCTCATTGGGATTGCCGGCTGCTCCAGCACCAGCGGCCCGGCGCCTGTGACGGGGGCGAAAGATACCGGCACGTTTCCGAACCTGAACATCAAGCCGCAGGTGGCAGCGCCGCAGTTCACCGATGCCGAGAAGAACGCCAAGCTTGCGCAATTAAAGGCGGATGAGAGCGCGCAGGCGGCAAAAAACGGCAAGCCCGACGTGGCCGACCAGGCGGCGCTGACGGAGCTTGCCAAAAAGCATGGCGACGAAACGCTGAAGCAGATCGAAGGCAAATGCGATCCCGCCCTCGACCCTACCTGCAAATAAGTATATAGCGCGCGCCCAAAGCCCTTAGATATCTGGCCCCTTTGCTGTCTGGAACTGCCATGGAAGAATTTCACAAGGTTCGCCGGCTTCCGCCCTACGTCTTCGAGCAGGTCAACCGGCTCAAGGCCAGCGCCCGTTCGCGCGGCGCCGACATCATCGACCTCGGCATGGGCAATCCGGATTTGCCGACACCCAAGGCCATTGTCGACAAATTGTGCGAGGTCGTGCGCGATCCGCGTACGCACCGTTATTCCTCGTCGCGCGGCATTCCGGGCCTGCGCCGCGCCCAGGCCGCGTACTATAGCAGGCGCTTCGGCGTGAAGCTGAACCCCGACACGCAGGTGGTGGCGACGCTCGGCTCGAAAGAGGGCTTCGCCAACATGGCGCAGGCGATCACCGCGCCTGGCGACGTGATCCTGTGCCCCAATCCGACCTATCCGATCCACGCCTTCGGCTTCATCATGTCGGGCGGCGTCATCCGCTCGCTGCAGGTCGAGCCTGACGACGGCTTCATCCCGGCGCTCGAGCGCGGGGTGCGTCACTCGATCCCGAAGCCGCTGGCGCTGATCCTCAACTATCCGTCGAACCCGACGGCACTGGTCGCTTCGCTCGATTTCTACAAGGACGTCGTCGCCTTCGCCAAGAAGAACGACATCATCATCCTGTCCGACCTTGCCTATTCGGAGATCTATTTCGACGGCAATCCGCCGCCGTCAGTGCTGCAGGTGCCGGGCGCGATCGAGGTCTGTGTCGAATTCACCTCGATGTCCAAGACCTTCTCCATGCCCGGCTGGCGCATGGGCTTTGCGGTCGGCAACGAACGGCTGATCTCGGCGCTGACCAGGGTGAAATCCTATCTCGACTACGGCGCCTTCACGCCGATCCAGGTGGCGGCGGCGCACGCGCTCAACGGCGACGGCGCCGACATTGCCGAGGTGCGCGACATCTACCACAAGCGCCGCGACGTGATGGTCGATGCCTTCGGCCGCGCCGGCTGGACCATTCCGGCCCCCGCGGCATCGATGTTTGCCTGGGCCCCGATCCCGGAGCCGTTCCGTCATCTCGGCTCGCTCGAATTCTCCAAGCTGCTCATCGAACACGCCGACGTGGCGGTGGCGCCCGGTGTCGGCTTCGGCGAACATGGCGACGATTTCGTGCGCGTGGCGCTGGTCGAGAATGAGCACCGGATCCGGCAGGCGGCGCGCAACATCAAGCGCTTCCTGTCGGCCAGCGCCAAGCAACCCAACAATGTGGTGCCGCTTTCCGCTCACCGGTAAGTTTGCCGCAGACAATTTCGATCTGACTTGAGGGACGTCGCCGGCCATGGCTGAAGCATTGCGTGTTGGAATTGCCGGTCTTGGCACGGTTGGCGCGTCTGTGGCGCGCGTGCTGCGCGACAAGGCGGCGGAACTGACCCGGCAATGCGGGCGCGACATCGTCGTCACCGCGGTTTCCGCGCGCGACCAGAAACGCGACCGCGGCGTCGATGTCAGCTCGGCAAAGTGGTTCGACGATCCGGTCAAGATGGCGCAGACAGCCGATATCGACGTGTTCGTCGAACTGATCGGCGGCGACGAGGGGCCGGCGCGGTCGTCGGTGAAGGCGGCACTCGAAGCCAGCCGTCATGTCGTCACCGCCAACAAGGCGCTGCTGGCCAAGCATGGCGTGGCGTTGGCCGAGATCGCCGAGAAGCGCGGCGTACTGCTCAACTACGAGGCGGCGGTAGCGGGCGGCATTCCCGTCATCAAGACCATGCGCGAGGCGATGGCCGGCAATTCGGTCAACCGCGTGTTCGGCATCCTCAATGGCACCTGCAACTACATCCTGACCCGCATGGAGGCCGAGGGCATCTCGTTCGACGCCTGCCTGAAGGACGCGCAGCGGCTCGGCTATGCCGAGGCCGATCCGACTTTCGACATCGAGGGCCACGACACCGCGCACAAGCTGTCGATCCTGACCAGTCTTGCCTTCGGCACAAAAATCGCAGCCAACGACATCTACATGGAAGGTATTTCCAACATCACCCAGGCCGACATCCGTGCGGCCGGCGATCTCGGCTACCGGATCAAGCTGCTGGGCGTTGCCCAGCGCACTGACAGCGGCATCGAGCAGCGCGTGCACCCGACCATGGTACCGACCGCCTCGGTCATCGCGCAGGTGCACGGCGTCACCAATGCAGTGGCGATCGAGACCGACATATTGGGCGAACTGCTGCTCTCCGGCCCCGGCGCCGGAGGCAACGCCACGGCCTCGGCCGTCATCGGCGACATCGCCGACATCGCCAAGAGCCGGCCCGGCTTCCAGCACGGTCCGGTCTTCGGCCGGCCGGCGAAGGAGCTGAAACCCTACAAGAAGGCGCAGATGCGCAGCCATGCCGGCGGCTACTTCATCAGGCTGACCGTGCATGACCGCATCGGCGTCTTTGCCGCGATCGCCAAGCGCATGGCCGACAACGACATTTCGCTGGAATCGATCGTCCAGCACGCGGTCAACGGCGAGGCGGCGGCGCAGAAGACAGTGATCCTGGTGACGCACGAGACCACCGAGGCCGCCGTGCGCAAGGCCGTGGATGGCATCACCAAGGATGGCCATCTGACCGACAAGCCGCAGGTCATCCGCATCGAGCGGGCAGGGTAGCTTCCCTCTTCAGGTCGCCGCGCGGGACAGAAATCCCGCCGGTATTGCGCGTCGATCTGGTGGCAAGCTGCCACGATCGACCGGAACGAATTCACGTGGGCGCCGTTCTCTTGGTCAGCAACCAAAGGAACCGCTTCATGGCCGACACCACCAAGTCCGACAACCCGCACATCGACGACATCCAGAAGACGCTGGAAAAGCAGATCGCCGAACTGCGCAAGGAGATCACCAAGATCAACAAGAGCATTTCGGCGCGGAGCGCGGAAATGCTCGATGACGCCAGCGAGCAGGCTTCGGATTTGTACGATACAGCCGCGGCTCGCGCGTCGCGAACAGCACAGCAGTTGCGCAGCCAGGCGCAGGCGGTGTCGGATGTCGCGCGCGAAAATCCCGGTACGACGACGGCCGTGATCGGCGTGATCGGCCTGCTGGGCTTTCTGGCCGGCCTCGCCATTGGCCAGTCGATGAACGACAACTCGCGCCGCTGGTATTGATCGCGTCGCACCGAAGCCGGCCTTGCCGGCTCATTTCATCTTTTCAGCACATCATTGCCAGGAGGGCACCATGGCTTCATCGATGTTGATCAGCATCCTGATCACGTTCCTCGTCATCATCCTCGTTCTCTATCTGGTTCAGCGCCTGCCGCTGGACGCCCGGATGAGACAGATCGCCCAGATCATCGTCATCATCATCGGCATCATTTCACTGCTCAAATACCTTGCGGTTTTCTAGGCCGCAGCGGCGCGATTTTCCACTTTACAAGCCGGCCCGGTTCTTTACGACCGGGCCGGCTTCGTTTCAAGAATGCGGTTTAATCGATTGATATTGCTGGCTATTCGATAAAACTCCCTAGAGGTCTTGCCGTTGTCATGCTCGTTTGACAAAAGAGACGCGCCTCCGGCGGGAGGCCGCATATCAACGAGGAAAATTGCCAGATGAATGTGGCCCACAACATTGTCGCCGGCCTTGACCGGATACTCACCATGGAGCTGGTGCGCGTCACCGAACGGGCCGCTGTCGCGGCCGCCAGGCTGCGCGGGCGCGGCGACGAAAAGGCGGCCGACCAGGTCGCCGTCGATGCGATGCGCCAGGAGCTCAACCGGCTTGCCATCAAAGGCACGGTGGTGATCGGCGAGGGCGAGCGGGACGAGGCACCGATGCTCTATATCGGCGAGGAAGTCGGCTCGGGCAAAGGCCCGGCGGTCGATATCGCACTCGATCCGCTCGAAGGTACGACGATCTGCGCCAAGAACCTGCCCAATGCGCTCGCCGTCATCGCGATCGCCGAGAAGGGCAGCCTGCTGTTCGCGCCCGACGTCTACATGGAAAAGATCGCCATCGGCCCGGGTTATGCCGACGGCGTCATCGACATCGATGCCTCACCGGCCGACAACATCGCCAGCCTTGCCCGCGCCAAGGGCGTCGCGGTGTCGGACATCACCGCCTGTATCCTCGACCGGCCACGCCACACCAACCTGATCGACGCCGTGCGGGCCACCGGTGCCGCGATCCGGCTGATCGGCGACGGCGATGTCGCCGGCGTCATCCACACCACCGATCCCGAGGAAACCGGCATCGACATCTATCTCGGCACTGGCGGCGCTCCGGAGGGCGTGCTGGCAGCGGCGGCGTTGCGCTGCACCGGCGGCCAGATGCAGGGCCGACTGATCCTCGACACGCCGGAAAAGGTCGCACGCGCCGCCAAGATGGGCATTTCCGATCCGAAACGGGTCTATCGGACGGAAGACATGGCGCGCGGCGATGTGCTGTTCGCGGCCACCGGTGTCACCGACGGCAACTTGCTGGCCGGCGTCAAGTTCGGCCGCAACACCATCACCACCCACACGATCGTGCTTCGCTCGTCGTCGCGGACGGTGCGCGAGATCAAGGCCAGGCACCAGGATCTGGATAAGTTCTAGGTTTCTTTCCGTTGTCGGCCTGGGTGCTTGCGGACCAGCATCGCAGTTGTTAGCCCTGTGGCTGCATTGGATGATGTTGGCCGCAAGGATTTGACGATGAAACCGTTCGACTGGCACGCGGATGCGATTTCGCGTGCCACCGCCGTCACAAAGTCCTATCGCAACACACAGAACGTGCGCCGCTTTTTCACTCGCGAGTGCGGCGATGCGTTCCGGTTCGACCGGCCTTTCATGGCCTGGCTCAAGGACGGTACGGACAAGACCATGGGCGATGCGGCCGACGAATGGCTTCGGCGCCAGGCTGAAAAGCGGAAAGCGTAGTTTTCTTGATATCTCCCGCGACGGTGCATCACCGCGAACCGATTGGCTTTGCCTGCCTTAGGGCTGTTGCTTGTGGACGTCGTGTCCCAAAACCGCTGCACACTTTTGGGCGACATACATTATCCTGCGGCCAACCATGAGTTGGCAAACCGCATGACCGGCGACAAACGCCTCTTCCTCGATGTCAGGCAGTCGGCTACCGGGGTTTCCTGGGAGCATCGGCTGACTGAGCGGCAGGACATGGTTGCGCTCGCCATCGCCCAAGGCCACGGCGTACCCGACATCGTCGCGCGGGTGCTTGCCGGTCGCGGCGTCACCGCCGAGCAGACGGAGCGGTTTCTCGACCCGACGATCCGCGACCTGCTGCCGGACCCGGCGTCGCTGACCGACATGGACAAGGCTGCGGCCCGCATCGCCGCCGCGGTGATGGCCAGGGAAAAGGTGGCAATCTTCGGCGACTATGATGTCGATGGCGCTGCCTCGTCGGCCTTGCTGAAACGGTTCCTGGCGCATTTCTCGGTGCCGTCGGAGATTTACATCCCCGACCGTATTTTCGAGGGCTATGGTCCCAATCCGGATGCGATGCGCGAACTGGTTTCGCGTGGTGCGACGCTGATCGTCACCGTCGATTGCGGCACCAACAGCGCCGTTTCCATCGACGCCGCCAATGCAGCCGGCGCCGATGTCGTCGTGCTCGACCACCATCAGGTCGGCGGTGCCTTGCCGGCGGCAATCGCCGTCGTCAATCCCAACCGCGATGACGACCTTTCGGGGCAGGGCCATCTCTGCGCCGCCGGTGTGGTCTTCCTCGCCCTTGTGCAGACAGCCAAGATCCTGCGCGGGCGGATAGCCGATGCCACGCCGCCGGACCTGCTTTCCCTGCTCGATCTCGCCGCACTTGCCACCGTCTGTGACGTGGTGCCGCTGACCGGCGTCAACCGCGCTTTCGTGGTCAAGGGGCTGCAGATGGCGCGCCAGCAGAAGAACGAAGGGCTGGCTGCACTTGCACGGGTGTCGCGCATCGGCGAGCCGATCAGCACCTTCCATCTCGCCTATCTGATCGGCCCGCGCATCAATGCAGGCGGGCGCATCGGCGATGCCGCACTCGGCAGTCGCCTGCTTGCCACCGACGATCCGGTCGAGGCCCGCACCATTGCCGAGACGCTCGACCGGCTGAACCAGGAACGGCAGCTGATGGAGCAGGAGATGCTGGCGGCAGCCCGCGCCGAGGCCGACGCCGAGCTTGCCGGCGGCAACGGCCCTGCCATCGTCGTCACCGCCAGCAACAACTGGCACCCGGGCATTGTCGGCCTGCTCGCTTCACGGCTGAAGGACCATGCGCGCCGGCCGGCCTTCGCGATCGCCTTCAATGCCAGCGGCACAGGTACCGGCTCGGGCCGCTCCGTATCGGGCTTCGATCTCGGCCGGCTGGTGCGCGAGGCGGCCGATGCCGGGTTGATCATCAAGGGCGGCGGCCACGGCATGGCGGCCGGCATCACCGTGGAGCGGGCGAAGCTTGGCGAGCTCAGGGCGTTTTTCGAAGGGCGGGCGGCGGCCGATGTGTTCCGCCTGCAAGGCGAGGAAAGCCTGGCGATCGATGGTGCGCTTGCCGCCGAAGGCGCGACACTCGGCCTTCTCGACGCGCTGGAGAAAGCCGGTCCGTTCGGCGCCGGGCATGCGGCGCCGGTCTTCGTGCTGCCGCGTCACCGGCTGGCTGATGCGCGGCCGGTTGGCACCAACCACATCCGCGTCGAGCTGCAATCGGAAAGCGGCGGCCGCATCCAGGCAATCGCCTTTCGCGCCGTTGATACCGCACTTGGCGAATTCCTGTTCAAGAACCGGGGCAAGACGGTGCATGTCGCCGGCTCGCTGTCGGGCAACTACTGGAACGGCAACCGCACGGTGCAATTTCGCGTTGTCGATGCGGCGCGGGCGTAAGGTCACCGTGGGCGGCCTAGGATCGTATTTGCTTCCGAAATTCGCCTGGCACCATTCGCGTTGGTCTGCGCGTTTCAAGCGCCTGTTTCCGTGCCTTGGGAGACCTGCATCAGGCGAGAACGGACTGCAGCCGCGTCAGTTCGCCGATCTGCGCCATCGTTGCCTGATAGCCGAGGCTGATCGCCTCGTCGGCGCGATGGAATTCGGTCAGGCCGATATGGCTGAGCTTCGGCTGCAGCGACATGTCGGGCGGATCGCCGGCAAGCCTGGCGCGCGAGATGCGGTCCTGGATGATGTTGAAGGCCTCGACCATGACGCCGGTGATGCCGAGCCGCGTCTGATGCGACTGGTGCTCGGCATCGACCCGGCCGGGCCGCGGCGCATCGTTTTCGATGACCAGCTCGCCGGCGCTGTGCTTGATGACGGCGGCGCGTCCGAACAGGTCATAGTGAAGATTGACCGCCACCACGAGCGGCTGCTCATAGGCGCGGCAGACCGAAACCGGCACCGGGTTGACCAGCGCACCGTCGACCAAGACGCGGCCGTTGCAATTCACCGGCTCGAACACGCCGGGCAGCGCATAAGAGGCGCGCATTGCCGTAATCAATGAGCCGCTCGACAGCCAGATTTCGTGGCCGGTGCGGATTTCAGAGGTGACTGCGACGAACGGCTTGGCCAGGTCCTCGAAACGGATGCCGGCCATGTGCTCGCGCAGCCGGGCGTCGAGCTTCATGCCGCCGAACAGGCCGCTGCCGCGCAGGTTGAGATCGAGCAGGCCAAAAATGCGTCGCTTGGTCAGGCTGCGGGCGAATTCTTCAAGTTCGTTCAGTTTGCCTGAGAGATAGCAGCCGCCGACCAGCGCGCCGATCGACGTGCCGGCGATCATCGAGACTTCGATGCCTGCTTCGTCAAGCGCGCGCAGCACACCGATATGCGCCCAGCCTCTGGCGCAGCCGCCGCCCAGGGCGAGCGAAATACCGGTTTTCCTTGGTGGTTTTGTTTCGGATGCGCCGCCGGACGAGGACAGGCCATTGGCCTCCCTGACATCCGGTTTGTTACGCAATGACGCCCACTCGAGCATCATGATCTCCCTTGTCCCACGGCTAATATAAAGGCGGGCCGTATCGAAATGGTGAATCTATGTGACTTGGATCAGGCAGAAGGTTCAAGCTGACGGTTTTCGATACGTGGTTTCCGCATCGAACAGCGGCTTGCTGCCGTCGTCAACAAGCGTCCCCTTGCCGTCGACCAGCCCCACCGTCCGATAAAAGCATGAACGTCGGCCGGTGTGACAGGTTGCGTCGTGGCCCAACACTTTGACGCGCAGCCACAATGCATCCTGATCGCAATCGGTGCGCATCTCGACGACATGCTGAAAATTGCCTGACGTTTCGCCCTTTTTCCACAACGCGTTGCGCGAGCGCGACCAGTAGTGGGCGATGCCTGTCTCCAGCGTCAGCGCCAGTGCTTGCGCATTCATGTGCGCAACCATCAGCAGCATGCCGTCTTCGGCGTCGGTGACGACGACCGTGACGAGACCGCTCGCGTCGAAGCGCGGCGAAAGCACCGCGCCTTCCTCCAACGCTTTCTTGTCCGACGGAGCTTTCGGAAATTCCAGTGCCGACATCGCCGGTCCTTATCTAGCGATATTGGCTAAGGGTTTACGCCCCGCCGCCGCGCACCATCGTGACGAAACGAACCTGCTCTTCGGGCGTATCCTTGAAGACGCCGGTGAAGGTCGAGGTGAGGGTGGTTGAGCCCTGCTTGCGGATGCCGCGCATGGCCATGCACATGTGCTCGGCCTCGATCATGACGGCGACGCCGCGCGGATTGAGCACATCCTGGATGACGCCGGCGATCTGCGCCGTCAGCGCTTCCTGGGTCTGCAGGCGGTGGGCAAAGATATCGACCACGCGCGCGATCTTGGACAGCCCGACGACCTTGCCGTCCGGCAGGTAGCCGACATGCGCCTTGCCGATGATCGGCACCATGTGGTGTTCGCAATGCGAGTGGAACTGGATGTCCTTGACGATGACCAGGTCGTCATAGCCGGCGACCTCCTCGAAGGTACGACCGAGCTCTTCCGACGGGCACATGTCGTAGCCGCCGAACATTTCGCGGAAGGCCTTGGCTACCCGCTTCGGCGTGTCGACCAGCCCTTCGCGGTCCGGATTGTCGCCGGTCCAACGCAAAAGCGTGTGCACGGCGGCCTCGACTTCGGCTTCGCTCGGCCGATCGGTGACCGGCTTCTCCATATAGGCTGACTGGGGCATGAGTTTCTTGATGACGGCATCCATAAAGGCGTCTCCCGTAGTCCCTCTCGGCGGAGGAACGAGTTGAACGGACCACGACCTTTCGGTGTCGGAAACTTGCCCGGTTTCCAGCCCCGTAAGTGGCGTGAACTTCCCGGCAAGGACACTGGCTTTCGTTGTCTTGTCGATACCGGACTGCCAGCATTATATAAGGTCATGACGCGCGAAAGGAAGACACGACAGCGGCAATCGCTGTTCGCTTGGCGGCGACGGATTGGAAAATAATGATCAACGACGTCTACAATGCGAAAATTCTCGGTTTTGCCGGAAACATCGCCCGCATCGGCCGCCTCGACCATCCTGACGCGACCGCAAAGGCGCATTCCAAGCTGTGCGGCTCGACCGTCACCGTCGACCTCAAGATGGAGGACGGCGTTATCACCGACTTCGCCCACGACGTGAAGGCCTGCGCGCTCGGCCAGGCGTCATCCTCGATCATGGCGCAGCATGTCGTCGGCGCGAGTGCCGAGGAGTTGCGCGCGGTGCGCGACACCATGCTGAAGATGCTGAAGGAAAATGGCGCCCCGCCTGACGGCCGCTTCGCGGACCTGAAATATCTGGAACCGGTGCGCGACTACAAGGCGCGGCATGCCTCGACCATGCTGACCTTCGACGCCGTGGTCGACGCGATCGGCCAGATCGAGAAGAAGCGCGCCGAAGAGGCGGCGTAGACTTCGCTATCCCTCGGTCCCGCGGAGCTCGTCGACAAGCCAGTCCGCAAAAATCTCCGCCTGTCGGCTGAGGCGCTGGAAATCGGGCGCGACAAGCCAATACGCGCCATAAGGGATTTCCATCTCAAATGGACGAATCAAGAGACCGGCCCGAAGATCTGCGCCGTTCAGGATGCGGTCGC
The DNA here is from genome assembly GCF_056405075.1 of Mesorhizobium sp. P2_A12. Taxonomy (NCBI): domain Bacteria; kingdom Pseudomonadati; phylum Pseudomonadota; class Alphaproteobacteria; order Hyphomicrobiales; family Phyllobacteriaceae; genus Mesorhizobium; species Mesorhizobium sp. P2_A12. The sequence goes on along the minus strand of NZ_JBFUCU010000012.1, from coordinate 390,023 downwards.
CCAAAGCGACGCCGTGCCCCAATTTCGCGGCCTGCATGGCAAGCGCTGCATCCGTATAAAGTGGTCCTCTCTGCTGGGCGAGATCTGAAAGGCCCAGAGCCTGAAACCATGTCGCCCAGCCGTCGCGATTGTAGTCATGGAGCAACGTATAGTGCCGCAGGTCGGCCGGCGATGTCAGAGGGACGCCCGACGAGAGCAATTCCTTTGCAAGGACCGGGGTGACCAGAACGTCGACCAGATGCCGCGCTTGAGTGCGCGGCCAAGACCGGGCATTCGCTCCGTATCGAATCGCGATTTCCGCTTCGTGTCCACGAAACTCTATGAGCCGAGAGTCCGCGTCGACTGAAATGTCGATCTCTGGGTGGCGCTGCTGAAACGAATTCAGTCGCTGTATCAGAAATTCGCCAGCAAAGGACGGTTCGACGCTGACCCGCAATGGGCTCTGGGCCGGCTTGCTGAGGACTTGTGATAGCCGGCGATCGATGTCGTCAAAGCTGGTGGTTAACTGAGTTAGGAGAGTTTGCCCTGTTTCCGTCAGTTCAACCCTGCGATGAAGCCGCTCGAACAGCGGCCTGCCGATCAGAACCTCTAGTTCTCGTATCTGCCGGCTGATCGCCGCCTGCGAGACGAAAAGCTCCTCGGCGGCCTTGCTGAAGCTTAGATGCCGGCCTGCTGCCTCGAAGCTCCTCAATGCCGTCAGCGGCAAGCGTCCCCGCTTCATTCGCATAACCTCAGATTATCCGAAGTGGAAATTATACTCGTTTGAAGGCGAAGGCCAGCGGCGGTCTAATCCGTGTCAAAGGAGACACGGTCATGATCCAGATCCTGAGCATCTTCGGCGATGTCATGCGGATCGTAACGTTCCAATGGCGTGACGGCAGACCGCATGCAAAGCACCTCGAAGAGCCGGTCAGTCCTGATCGGTGGGCGCCTTCGGCCGGCCGGCCGCCGTTTCGCCGTTCCCGACCCTGATGGCATGGCGAGTGGGCAGAAGGGATTGCGTTCTCCAGCCGAAGCCCACATCTATCGCGTGGGAAGCGCGATTTTATCTGGACAAACGGTTTCCGTTTGTCCGAGGAAACCGGTTCCCACTTTCGGGATCGTGCTCTGGAGCGGAGACTGCGGTGGGCCACCAGCATGGGCATATAGCCGGAGCGCCAAAGCGCGGCCGCAACTGGCCCGGCCCGTGGCGCAAGACACCCGGCCGGCTCCTGGGCACATCGCTTGTGCGCCTGTACCAGCTGACGCTGTCGGGCTTCGTCGGCAATTCCTGCCGGCACCTGCCGACCTGTTCCGAATATGCGCATGAGGCGATCGCCCGCCATGGCCTGTGGGCCGGCGGTTGGATGGGATTTTTCCGGGTGCTGCGCTGCGGGCCCTTCGGGACGCATGGCATCGACCTCGTGCCGGAGGTGCTGGCGGATCGCTACGTCTGGTTCGCACCGTGGCGGTATTGGCGGATCGGCAACAAGCGCGGCCAGCCGCAGGGCTGATCGAGCCTGACAAGCTTTCTGTTTACGATCCGGTAGGGTTAACGCGAAGCTGCACAAAGACTGCGCATTTGAGACAAAATCGAGACAAGAGACCTAGCTAAGCCGCTCGCGGACCCCCCTCTGGAGCGAGCATCAAATGCGAAATATCGACCGTCTTCCCTTCATCTTTGCCGCGATCCTGTTCCTGCTGGCGTGGCTGCTGGGATTTCCGCTGCGCGCGCAATCGGCGCCGCTTGGGGATGTGCAGTGCACGCTGATCCTCGACGCCGCGAACGGCAAGCCGCTTTACCGGGATGGTCTGTGCGATCGGAGGTTCAGCCCGGATTCGACGTTCAGGGACCTGCCGCCGATCGGCGCGCGCGAATGATATGGCCGCCGGAGTTGGTCGGCGCTCCCCTTGGTGCCCTGGCAAAACGGGTGGCGATATCCCCGCTTTCTAGATCTTCGATTTCATCGAATCCGAGACCGGAGAGTGATTTCGCCAGTTCGCCAGGGACGAAGAAGCTGATCCACGGCTCGCCGACAGACGCGACGCGCGCCGCGTAGAAAGCCAGGGCGGCCCGTCCGGCCGCGTCGCGATTCTCATACGGCTCGCTATAGTCGAACACCACCTCCGAACCCGGGGTGGTGGCGATGTAGGACAGCGTGTTGAAGATCGCGACTTTCGTCAGGTATGGCACGACCCCCAGCCAGATGAAGAAGCTCGGCTCGGTTGACTTCAAGCCAGCCGATGCCAGCTCTTCTGGCAGACGCTGCCGTTCGAAATTGACCGGCACGAATGTGGTGGTGGGCGGTTCGGCCAGGCCGGCGTCGGCGATACATTTGCGTTTCCAGGCTTGGGTTGCCGGATGATCGACCTCGAACACCAAGAGATCCGGGTAAGGGTTGCGCAGCGAAAACGTGTCGAGGCCGGCACCGAGCACGACGAGCTGGCGGATGCCACGACGCGCCGCCGCCGCCAGCCAATCCTCGGCAAGGCGGGCACGCGCCGCCACGAACAGGCGCATGCGCTGGCCGTGGGGGTCCTCTTGCGCAAGCTGTTGCTCGGCGGGAGCACCTTCACCGAGAATCGCAATTGCGTATGGGTCGCGAAACAGCGCCGCCTCGGGTGAAATCTGATGGAGAGCCCTCAAGCGCGCGACGCGCAGGGCGGTTCGACTGGGGGATGCGTCTTCCATGTCGGGGATTCCAGGCCATGCCGGCGATATTCGCAAGCCTTGACGACCGACCTGCGACATCTCTGGCGACATTTCCTGACGGCCAGGCCAATCAGCGCTCTTTACCTGTCGCGGCGCTGCCTCTAAAACCCGCCCGCCGCCGGACGCATCCGGCTTTACCCCCATGCATGTCGCCCAAAGCGTTGCTCACTCTGAACGACATGCAGTTGACCACCCGCGCTCGTTTGCGGGACTGGATAGGAGAACCACATGCTGAATTCCGTTTCCCTGACATTTCCCGATGGCTCCGTCCGCGAATACGACGCGGCGATGACCGGTGCCGGGCTTGCCGAGTCGATCTCGAAATCGCTGGCCAAGAAGGCGGTCGCCTACAGCATCGACGGCGTCGTGCGCGACCTCAGCGATCCGCTGGGCAAGTCCGGCAAGGTCGAGATCGTCACCCGCGACGACCCGCGCGCGCTGGAGCTTATCCGCCACGACACCGCACATGTGCTGGCGGAAGCCGTGCAGGAATTGTGGCCGGGGACGCAGGTGACCATCGGGCCGGTGATCGAGAACGGCTTCTATTATGATTTCGCCCGCAACGAGCCTTTCACGCCCGACGATTTCCCGGTGATCGAGAAGAAGATGCGCGAGATCATCGCGCGCAACAAGCCGTTCACCAAGGAAGTTTGGTCGCGCGACAAGGCGAAAAAAGTGTTTGCCGACAAGGGCGAGCGCTACAAGCTGGAACTGATCGACGCCATTCCCGAGGATCAGGACCTCAAGATCTATGCGCAAGGCGACTGGTTCGACCTTTGCCGTGGGCCGCACATGGCCTCGACCGGGCAGATCGGCAATGCCTTCAAGCTGATGAAGGTGGCCGGCGCCTATTGGCGCGGCGACAGCAACAACCCGATGCTGACGCGCATCTACGGCACCGCCTGGGCCGACCAGGCGCAGCTCGATGCCTACCAGACGATGCTGGAGGAGGCCGAGAAGCGCGACCACCGGAAACTCGGCCGCGAGATGGACCTGTTCCATTTCCAGGAAGAGGGGCCGGGCGTCGTCTTCTGGCACGCCAAGGGCTGGAAGATGTTCCAGAACCTGGTCAACTACATGCGCCGCCGGCTTGACGAGCAGGGCTATCAGGAGGTCAACGCGCCGCAGGTGCTCGACAAGAGCCTGTGGGAGACCTCGGGCCATTGGGGCTGGTACCGCGACGCCATGTTCAAGGTGACGGTCGCCGGTGACGATACGGACGACGACCGCGTCTTCGCACTGAAGCCGATGAACTGTCCGGGCCATGTGCAGATTTTCAAGCACGGGTTGAAGTCTTATCGCGATCTTCCCGTAAAGCTTGCAGAATTCGGCAATGTGCATCGCTACGAACCGTCGGGGGCGCTGCATGGGCTGATGCGCGTGCGCGGCTTCACGCAGGACGATGCGCATATCTTCTGCACCGAGGAGCAGCTGGCATCGGAATGTCTGCGCATCAACGATCTAATCCTGTCGACCTATGCCGATTTCGGTTTCGACGAAATCAGCGTCAAGCTGTCGACGCGGCCGGACAAGCGCGTCGGCACCGACGAGGCGTGGGACCACGCCGAGGCGATCATGGGCAGCGTGCTGGACACGATCAGGACGCGGTCGGGCAATCGCATCAAGACCTCGATCAACCCGGGCGAGGGCGCCTTCTACGGACCGAAATTCGAGTATGTGCTGAAGGATGCCATCGGCCGCGAATGGCAGTGCGGCACGACGCAGGTCGACTTCAACCTGCCGGAACGGTTTGGCGCCTTCTACATCGGCTCGGATTCGGAGAAGAAGCAGCCTGTCATGGTGCATCGCGCCATCTGCGGTTCGATGGAGCGTTTTCTCGGCATCCTGATCGAGAACTATTCCGGTCATTTCCCGCTGTGGTTCGCGCCGCTGCAGGTGGTGGTGGCGACGATCACGTCGGACGCCGACGATTATGCGACCGAGGTGGTGGCAAAGCTCAAGGCCGCCGGACTGTTGGCGGAGGCGGATCTGCGCAACGAGAAGATCAACTACAAGGTCCGCGAGCATTCGCTGGCCAAGGTTCCGGTGATCCTCGTCTGCGGCAAGCGCGAGGCGGAAGAGCAGACGGTCAACATGCGTCGGCTGGGCTCGCGCGACCAGGAATCGCTTGGCCTTGCCCAGGCAATCGCGCAATTGACCGAAGAAGCGGTCACGCCGGACCGCAGGCGCAAGCGCGCTGCCTGATCTGCATGGTCCCGACGACATGGCGGTGGAGCGATCCACCGCCATTTTCATATCCCTGTCACGCCAACCTTGTAACGAGCGCTTATGCTCAAGCTGAAATTGCGCGAACGGTCCTTTCCCGAGCTTTCCTATGCCAATCCGCGCCAGCCGGTGCTGACGCGCTGGTTCATTCATTCGATCGAGGGCCTGTCCGGCCGCGACCGTTACACCGCGCTTTATGATTTCTGGCGCCGCCAGGTGGTGCCGACCGGCGAGCGCGTGTTCAGCCGCATGCTCGACCTGATCGACGTCCGGGTGCGGACAGCGGATCAATGGCCGCCGGCGCAATTGCCGGATACACCGTTGGTGATCGTCGCCAACCATCCGTTCGGCATCGGCGACGGCATCGCCGTGCTGTCGCTGGCAGAGCAGTTGGGGCGTCCGTTCCGGGTGATGATCCACAAGGATCTGCTCAAGATCCGCGAGATGGAGCCGTATTCGCTGCCGATCGACTTTTCAGAGACCAAGGACGCGCTGAAGAACAACATGGCCGTACGCCACGAGGCGGTTCGGCTTTTGAAAGAGGGCGTCACCATCGTGGTGTTTCCGGCCGGCGGCGTCGCCACCGCGCCGAAGGGCTTTGGCCGGGCGCGCGACCTGCCGTGGAAGATGTTTCCGGCCCGTCTCGTCCAGGATGCCAAGGCGTCGGTCATTCCGTTGCATTTTTCCGGACAGAACGGCCGGCTGTTCCATCTGGTCAGCGGCCCGATGAACATGGCCGAGAGCGATGGCCGCCTGGCGAAATTCGTCGGCAAGGCGTCGCTGACGCTGCGCACGTCGCTGCTCATCCGCGAATTCGCGCGATTGTCCGGCAAGGCGATCGAGGTTCGCGTCGGCGATGTGTTGGGCTGGAGCGAACTGGAGCCACTGCGCGACCGCAAGGCATTGCTCGACCGCCTTTATCGCGGCGTCTTTGACCTGGCGCCAAACGTGGCGCGTCGCCGGCTTCCGTTCCTGCCGGCACGGAACAAGCTGGCGGCCTGAAGTCGGCAAGCCTGCGGCGGACGGTTAATCAGCACCTTCTTCAGGATCAATCGCCGCGGCCTCGGTGGCCAGAACCTCGATTTCCTGGTTCTGTCCAGCAACGACCGTAAAATCCTTCTGGTAGATGCGGTCGCGGTTCTTGGCGATGATGGTGTAGTCGCCCTCGGCGAGCACCATCGAGGCGAATGCGCCGACGGATTCCTTGATCGGATCGCCGGATTCGTTGAGCAGCGACCAGGACGTGTCGGCGATCGCCTCGCCACCGGTTTCGCGCACCAGCTTCATCGTGATCTCGGCAGCATGATGCTCGACGGTGGCTTCGGTCAGCTTGCCGGCCTCGACGCGGATGTCGGAGCGGATGACCGCGTTGACCGCGCCATAAGTCGAGACGACATGGTAGGTGCCGGCGTTGAGCCGCACGACACTGTTGGGTTCGACATCGGGAATGATCAGCGCGCGCTCGCCATTCGGCGCGGCGGTGCCTTCGTAGATCGAGAAGCGCAGGTTCTTCGGTGGAATGCGCACCCCACCGGACAGAACCGCGTCGAGCTTGAGGCCGCCGGCGTCGAGCACGAGGCTTTCGCGCTTGGCGTCCTTGCCGACGACGGTGATGCGTTTGGTGGCGCCGGCCCGGCCATAGGAGGCATGAACCAGATAACTGCCGGGTTCGAGCTGGAAGACGGCGGTGCCGCCATGCGAGGAGGCGACCATCGGCAATTTGCCGTTGACGGCCTCGGGCTTGAAGACGCGCCAGACGATGCCACGGGTGATGTCGGCGCCCTTGTCGGTCAATTGGGCGGACAGGGTAATGGCGCCGGCGCTGCCGAGCGCCAGCGACCTCTCGCTTTTCGGCGTCGCGTAGCTCGAAATTCCGGGAAGCTTGAGATTGCCAACGCCATCCGCGTTCTGTGCCATGGCGAGCGAAACCGGCGCCATGAACAGCAAGGCGACCAACCAGACCAGGAAAAGACGCAGTGTCCCCTCAAACATGCCTTGCGTTGAAGCCCATGGCGGTGGCAATTTCAAGGCTTAAGAGTCCAACTGATACGACTCTTCCGTCCGGCGCGCCCCGCGCTATTGCCCGAGCCGCCCGAATTCCCGATGGTGCGCTTCAGCTCAAAACAGAGTGTTTTAGGAGACTTGCGCCCATGGCGTCGCCGATCATCGATTTCCTGCTGACCCGAAACTCCGCACCAATCCCTGAATTGAAGGAGCCGGCGCCGAGCGATGCGGAGATCGCGACGATGATCACTGCTGCCTCGCGGGTGCCCGACCATGGCCGGCTCGAACCCTGGCGCTTCATCATCTATCGCGGCGACGCCCGCGTCGAGATCGGCAGACAATTGGCCGCGCTTGCCGAGCAACGGGAGGGGCCGTTGCCGGAAGGCCGCCGCAACCAGGAACTGGCGCGGTTCTCGCGTGCGCCGCTGGTGATCGGCGTGGTGTCGATTCCCAGGGAGAATCCAAAGATCCCGCAATGGGAGATGTTCCTGTCAGGCGGCATGGCGGCGATGAACCTGATGATATCAGCCAATGCTTTGGGCTATGGTACCAATATGATCAGCAACTGGTATTCGGATGTGCCGGAGGGTAGGGCGCTGCTGGGGCTGGCACCGCAGGAGCGCGTCATTGGCTTCGTCCATATCGGCTCCTACGCCGGCCCGGCGCCGGAGCGGCCCCGGCCCGATCCGGCGAAGCTCTATGCCGATTATTCGGGGCCATGGGCGGGCTGAAATGTTCTACGAACCTTCAAAGGGCCACGGGCTGCCGCACGATCCTTCCAAGGCGATTGTGGCGCCGCGTCCGATTGGCTGGATATCGACGCTGAACAGGGCCGGTGAGATCAATCTCGCGCCATACTCGTTCTTCAATGCCTTTTCGACGCGGCCCTTCATCGTCTGGTTTTCCTCCGAAGGCGAAAAGGACAGCGCCACCTACGCGCAGGAAACCGGCGAGTTTGTCGCCAATCTGGTCAGCCGCGATCTCGCCGAGAAAATGAACCGCACGTCGGTCGACGCGCCGCGCGGCGTCAATGAGTTCGACTATGCAGACCTTGCCATGGCGCCGTCACGCCTCGTCGCGCCACCGCGCGTGGCGGCAGCACCGGCCGCGCTCGAATGCCGGGTGACGGAAGTCTTTCGGCCAAAGGCGCTGGACGGATCGCCGACGAGCGCTGTCGTCGTCGCCGGCGAAGTGGTCGGCGTGCACATCGACGATGCCTTCCTGAAGGATGGCCTCTTCGACATCACCAAGGCCGGCAATGTCGCCCGTCTCGGCTACATGGACTATGCCAGCGTCACCGAGGTGTTTCCGATGCGTCGGCCGCGCTGGGAAAAGGACTAAACTGAAATCCCGGCCGCCTTGGCCCGCGCCAGAAGCCTTTCGGCCAGTCGCAGATGCGGGCGGTCGACCATCTTGCCGTCGATGCCGACGACGCCGGGATTTCCCGCAGCCGCGAAAGCCGCGACGATTGCCGCCGATTGCCTCAAGGCTTCGGCCGAAGGCGTGAAAGCTGCGTTGATGACGGGCACCTGATCGGGGTGGATCGCCATCTTGCCGGTGAAGCCGTCGCGTTCGGCCTCGGCGCATTCCGCTTCGAAGGCGGCCATGTCGCGAAAATTCGGGAAGACGGTGTCGATCGCCGCAACCTCCGCCGCACCCGCGGCAAGGATGGTGATGGTGCGGGCCAAGCGGAACACGTCGGTGTAGCCGCCGCGCTCGTCGCGGGCCGTGCGCGCGCCGATCGCCGCCGACAGATCCTCGGCGCCCCAGGTGAGACCGGCAAGCCGTGCGCTTGTCCCGGCATAGGTGGCTGCCGCCAGCACGCCTGCGGGGGTTTCAGTGATGATCGGAAGGATTTTGATCGCGCCGTCGGCGAGGCCACTTTCGGCCTCGTGAACCCTGAGCTTTGCCGAGAGATGCTGCACATCTAGGCCGCTGTTCGATTTTGGCAGCATGATGCCGTCGGGCCTGGCTGAAACAACAGCAGCCAGATCGTCATCCGTCATGCCGGTCGACAGATCGTTGACACGCACATAGATCACTGAGCCGGTTTGCGCCCTGCGTTCGGCGATAAAGCGCGCCGCGATTTCGCGCGCCAGCGCCTTGTTCTGCGGCGCCACGGAATCCTCAAGATCGACGATGACCACGTCGGCGCCGGCGCCAAAACCCTTTTCCAGTTTCCGCTCGGAATCACCGGGGACGAATAACAGCGAACGCATCAGGCGGCCTTCTTCAGCATCATCGCTTGCCTCGTGCATTTGGCGACGAGATCGCCGTTCTGATTGTAGGCGCGATGTTCGAATTCAACGATGCCGCGGTCGGGCTTCGACTTGGACTCACGCACCGAAATCACCGTCGTTTCGACACGGATGGTGTCGCCATGGAAGACCGGGTGCGGAAACACGGTTTCCTTCATGCCGAGATTGGCGACCGTGGTGCCGACGGTGATGTCGTTGACCGAAATACCGATCATGAGGCCGAGCGTGAACAGCGAGTTGACAAGCGGCTTGCCCCATTCGCTTTTGGCGGCAAAATCGAAGTCGATATGCAGAGGCTGTGGGTTCAGCGTCATCACCGAAAACAGCATGTTGTCGCTTTCCGTGACGGTCTTGCGCAGCGTGTGCTGGAAGACATGGCCGACGACGAACTCTTCCAAATAAAGCCCGGCCATATCCTGCTCCTCTACCGCCTGTGGGGTTGATAGGCGCTGCATTCAGGGCTCGCAAGCCAGTTAATGAACATGGTGAACCGTTCGTAAACCTTTTCTGCCTACCGTCTGCACGGGGCCAGGAGCATTCTGGCAAGGGGCGTAAGCAGGCGGTAATGGTTGTTTCGCATTTTTTGAAATGGATTTGCACCGCCAGGGTCTCGGAGCGCGCCGCCGCGGCCAATGCGCTGGCTCGAGCCTACGTCAATTCCGACCTGCCTTTCGAGGACCGCTGCGCCGCCGAGGCGGCGCTGACGCTACTGCTCGACGACGCCTCGTCGAAGGTGCGCCTGGCGATGGCCGAAGCGCTGTCGATGAGCCAGCACGCCCCGCTGCAGATCATCAGCGCGCTGGCCTCCGATCAGCCGGAAGTGGCCGGCGTGGTGCTGGCACGCTCGCCGCTACTCACCGATACCGATCTGATCAATCGCGTGGCCAGCAGTCCGAAGGTGACGCAAAAATTGATCGCCGACCGGCCGTTCGTCTCAATGGCGCTGTCGGCGGCCATCGCTGAGATCGGCGAGGCGGAAGCCTGCGCCGTGTTGCTCGCCAACAGCGGCGCCGACATCGCCTCGCTCAGCTTCCGCCGTATGGCCGAACGCCACGGCCATCTGCCCCTGGTGCGCGAGGCGCTGATATCAGATGCCCGCCTGCCTGCCGACTGCCGGCACATGCTGCTCGTCAAGCTCGGCGAGATGCTAAAAACTTCGCCCCTGGTCATGGCCTTGATGGGCGCGGCGCGAGCCGACCGCGTGACGCGCGACGCCTGTGTCAAGGCTTCGGTGACGCTGATCGAGGGCACGCGCCAGGAAGAACATGCGGCGCTGATCGAGCATCTCAGGCTGCGCGGTGATCTCACCGCGAGCTTCCTCATCCGCACCATCGCGCATGGCAAGGTCGATTTCTTCGGCTCGGCGCTGGTCGCGCTCAGTCAGCAATCCGAACAAAGGGTGAGGGCGCTGCTGGCCGGCGGGCACGATGTGGCCTTGCAGGCGCTGTTTCGCAGCGCCGGCCTCGCCGCCGTCACGCATGCCATCATCCTGCGCGCGCTGAAAATCTGGCGCGAGGTGGCCAACGGCAAACGTGTTGCCGGCGTTCAAGAAGTCAGCTGGCTGATGCTGAAGGAATTGGGCGGGCAGTCAGCGCAAAGCGATCTCGCCACACTGGTCAAGTCGATCCATCTCGATGCGCTGCGCGAGAATGCGCGGGGGCACGCGCTGGCGATCGCCGCGGCCTAGCCTTTATCCCTCGCGAAGAAATCGGGAAAATCTTCCATCGCGGCGGCAATGATGCGCAGCGATGCCGCGATCTGCAGCATCTCGCCGGTGGCGTTGCGCTGCGCTAAGCTCGTCGCATACTGCCGGGCGACGGCGACGGTCGACGTCTGCGGATCGCCGGGAGCGCGGAAGAGCAGTTCGCGCGCCAGCCCCCTCAGAAAATTGGCGATCGAAAGCGCGGTCTCGGATGGCATGGCATTGCCCTGGCTTGCGTCGCGCAGCCGCAGGATCTCCAAGCCGACGGTGACGGCGGCGACGCCTCCGCCCAGAACCGTGTCGCCCTTCCTGCCGGCATTCTGCACCAGCGGCATCAGCTGGTTGATGCGGTCATAGGCGAGGCTCTCGAAGGCTGAACGCCTCGGCACGCGCTCATGCAGGCAAAGCCGCGCCAGATCTTCGCGCATGGCGCGCACGATGCGGTTGGCCGCAAGCCATGGATCGGCGGGCAGCACGAGGATGAAGACACCGATCGCCAGCAGGATGCCGACCAGGATCGACGCCGAGCCGGCGAAGAACGGGCCAGGATTGTAGGTCATCGCCTGATGCGGACTGAGGAAGGCGAGGAAGTTGATGGCAAAGGCCGTCGCCACGCCGACATGGCGCGGATTGGCCATGGCGAGCGCAGTCGGCACCAGGATCGGCACGACAAACAGCATGAACCAGCCGAAGCCGGGCAAAGCGGGCAATGCGACCTGGCCGATGAGAAAGGCAAAGGGAAGCGCCAGCAGCGTTCCCTTGAAGAAGCCCCAGGACACTTGGACAGGGTCGGGGCGAGCGGCAAACAGGCTCGACACGACGGCAACGAGAATGACTGTGCCTGCCGCTTCCGACCATTTCGTCGTCAGCCAGAAGGCCGTGACCAGCAAGGTGGCAAGGGCAGCGCGCACGGCATTGCGCGATGCGCCGGCGTAGTCACGGTGCACCACCAGTGCGGGTTGCCTGCTGCCCCCGGCAGGGCGCGTGACAGGCGCGCGCAAGGCGTCGAGGCCGCGCAGCACCTGCTTGAGCGCCTCGGCGAAATCGGCGGCGATGGTGAGGCGGGTGATGGTGCCAACCCTGTCGTCGCCCGGATCGGCCGAGGCATCGGGCATTTGCCGGGCCTTGACCGAGATCGCGTCGAGCCGGGCCACCCAGGGGGCGGTGTCGTCCAGCGCGCCGGGTTTGGCGGCCAGTTCGCTGACCAGTGCCTGCAACTCAGAGCGCACCGGAATGAGTGCTGCGTTCTTCGGCGCAGCGTGCGAATGCAGCGCGCGTGCCGCCGACAGGGCGGAGAGCAGTTGTCCGATAGTGCGCCGGACCGGATGGGCGCGCGGCGCGAAGCTCGCCGTTTCGAGTCTGGCATAGGCGCGCATCTCGCCAAGCGTCTGGGTGTCGGCGACCAGCTTTCGGTGCAGGCCCGACAGGATCGCCGGATCGCCGCCGGAGAATGCGCCGCCGGCATAGGTGGCAAGATCGAGGATGCAGCGTTTCAACCGCGAGACGATGGCGTCGCTGGCCAGTTTGGGCAGGATCAGCCGGCTGGTCAGGCCGGCGCAGACAATGCCGAGCACGATTTCGGCACAGCGCGCGACCGCGAGGTCGACGATGAGGTGCGGCTGTCCGAAGGCAGGCAGGCCGATGATCATCGCGGTGTAACCGGCAAGGGCGGCACCATAGGCTTCGGGATTGCGTAGCAGCGACGAGACGAAGGTGCAGATGCCGATCCAGACGGCAAGCACCGTCACCAGCACCCAGGGGCTGGTGCCGAAGATCGTGGTGATGCCGATCGCCGCTATGCCGCCGGCAAGCGTGCCGAGCAGCCGGTAGAAGCCCTTCGCCAGCACCATGCCAGCGACGGGCTGGGCTACGATGAACACCGTCATCATGGCCCACTGCGGGTGGTCGAGCTCAAGGGCGTAGGCGACCAGAAGCGCGATCAGGCCGGCCGAAACGGTGCGCAGCGAGAAAATCCAGTCCGAACGCGTAGGTTGCGTCAGCCCGGCCAAACTGGTTTCGAAATAGCCTTTCAGCCGCGCCCAGGTCACATGCCGGTCTCCGCAAGTCGAGCCTGTTATGGACCGGCTGGCGGCTAGATATCCAGCACTTCCGTCTCGGCGAATTCGGCGCGTTCCTGGATGAAGCGGAAGCGGGCTTCAGGCTTGGTGCCCATCAGCGCGTCGACCGCGTCCTTGGTGGCGGCCTCGGCGTCGATGACATCGATGCGAAGCAGTGTGCGCTTCTTCGGATCCATGGTGGTTTCCTTGAGCTGCGCGGCCATCATCTCGCCCAGCCCCTTGAAGCGCCCAAGTTCGACCTTGCCGCGCCCGGTGAACTCGGTGCGCAGAAGCTCGTCCTTGTGTGCGTCGTCGCGGGCATAGGCGACCTTGCCGCCTTGCCGGATCGAGTATAGCGGCGGCACCGCCAGAAAGAGATGGCCGCCACGCACCAGCGCCGGCATCTCCTGGTAGAAGAAGGTGATCAGCAGCGAAGCGATGTGGGCGCCGTCGACGTCGGCGTCGGTCATGATGATGACGCGGTCGTAGCGCAAATCCTCGTCGCGGTATTTCGACCGCGTGCCGCAGCCGAGCGCCTGGATCAGGTCTGAAATCTGCTGGTTGCCGGCAAGCTTGTCATTGCCGGCGCTGGCGACGTTGAGGATTTTTCCGCGCAGCGGCAACACGGCCTGGCTAGCACGGTCGCGTGCCTGCTTGGCCGAGCCGCCGGCCGAGTCGCCTTCGACGATGAACAGTTCGGCGCCGGCCGCGGCATTCTGCGTGCAGTCGGCGAGCTTGCCCGGCAGCCGCAATTTGCGCACCGCACTCTTGCGTGACACCTCTTTTTCCTGGCGCCGGCGCACCCGCTCGTCGGCGCGCGCGATCACCCATTCGAGCAGCTTCGAGGCTTCCTGCGGATTGTCGGCCAGCCAATGGTCGAACGGATCGCGGATCGCGGTCTCGACAATGCGAATTGCCTCGATCGTCGCCAGCCTGTCCTTGGTCTGGCCAACGAATTCGGGCTCGCGGATGAACACCGACAGCATGCCCGCCGCCGAGATCATGACGTCTTCCGAGGTGACAATCGAGGCGCGCTTGTTGCCGACGAGATCGGCATAGGCGCGCAGGCCGCGCGTCAGCACGTTGCGGAAACCGGCCTCGTGGGTGCCGCCTTCGCCGGTCGGGATGGTGTTGCAGTAGGAATTGATGAAGCCGTCGCCGCCGAACCAGGTCACCGCCCATTCGAGCGAGCCATGGCCGCCTTGCCTGTCGCTCTTGCCGGCGAAGATTTCGCGCGTCACCTGGAACTCGTCGCCAAGCGATGCCTTGAGATAATCCTTCAAGCCGCCGGGAAAATGGAACTCGGCCTTGGCCGGCGTCTGGTCCTTTTCCTTGATCAGCGACGGGTCGCAGGTCCAGCGGATTTCGACGCCGCCGAACAGATAGGCTTTCGAGCGTGTCATGCGGTAGAGCCGCGCCGGCTCGAACGCAGCGCCCTTGCCGAAAATCTGCTCATCGGGGTGGAAGCGGATCTTTGTGCCGCGCCGGTTGTGAACCTCGCCCAGCTGTTCCAGGCCGGTTACCGGCACGCCGCGCGAAAAGTGCTGGCGATAAAGCTGGCGGCCCCGCGCGACCTCGACCTCGAGATGGTCCGACAGTGCGTTGACCACCGAGACGCCGACGCCATGCAGGCCGCCTGACGTCTCGTAGACCTTCGAGTCGAACTTGCCGCCCGAATGCAGCGTCGTCATGATCACTTCGAGCGCCGGCTTCTTGAATTTCGGATGCGGATCGACCGGGATGCCGCGGCCGTTGTCAGTGACGGCAAGATAGCCGTCGGCGGAGAGCTCGACATCGATGAAGGTGGCATGGCCGGCAACCGCCTCGTCCATCGAATTGTCGATGACCTCGGCGAACAGGTGGTGCATCGCCTTGTCGTCGGTGCCGCCGATGTACATGCCTGGCCGGCGCCGCACCGGCTCCAGCCCTTCCAGAACCTCGATGTCGGCGGCGCTATAGCCCTCGCTGCCATCCTTGGTCGCGGCGGGACGCCTGGTCGCCTGCACCAGCGGATCCGCCGGGCGCGCCGGTGTGCGGACCGGTTGCGGCTGCTTGTCCAGATTGCCGAAAAGATCGTTGTTGTCGTCCATGCCTGCCATAGAGTCCAATGCTGCGAATCACCTCGCGATACTGGCACGCTTTTCAGCGCCAAGCGACCGAGGTTCCTGTTCCGTTCGGGGAATTGCCCGTCCTAGCGCAGAACCATTCGATAACCAATCCGGCGGAAATAGGTCAAATGCCACCGCGTTGGATTCCTGATTCTTTAACAATGCCGCCTAGCATGAACCCAACAAAACAAGAAACTGCGGGCATCAGGGGTTTCGGGCGTGAGGGGCAAGGCCATATCGATGATCGGCATCGCCGCCGTTTTTGGCGCGATATCGATCTTTGCCGCGGATTTCTGGGTCAAGAGCCAGGCCAGGGCAGATAGCGAAGCGAAGACGGCGTCGATCCCCGCGCCAGTTGCACCCAAGATCGAGTTCAAGACCATCGTGGTGGCCAATGCTCCGTTGCGCTATGGCATGGAGCTCGACCGCACGAAGCTCAGCGAAATTCCCTGGCCGCAGGATTCCCTGCCGCAGGGCGCCTTCCCGACCATCGATGGGTTGCTTGGCGACGGCAATCGCGTCGTGCTGACGCCGATCGAGGTCAACGAGCCTGTGCTGCTCACCAAGCTGTCGGGGCCAAATGGCCGCGCGACGCTCTCCAACATGCTGACGCCCGGAATGCGGGCGGTGACCATCCGCACCGACGAGATTGCCGGTGTCGGCGGCTTCGTCACGCCGGGCGACCGGGTCGATGTCGTGCTGACACGCGATGCGGGCGAAATCCAGGAGGTGGCCAAGAACGCGCAAGGTGCCGCCGGTTCGACCATCACCTCCGAAATCGTCGTCTCCGATGCCAAGGTGCTGAGCGTCGGGCAGGGCGCCGACGAGCGCCAGACAACGCCGCAGATTGCCAATTCCGTGACCATCGAGGTGACCACCGAAGGCGCGAAGAAAGTGGCACTTGCCCGCACCGTCGGCTCGCTGTCGCTGTCGCTCCGCTCCGCCAGCGAAGGCGATGACGGCAAGAACGGCGTCACCACCATCTCTTCGTTTGGCGGATCGGTCGCCTCCAACGTGCAGGCCGCGGCCAGTTCGTTGTTCAATGCCGTGGCGAAAGAGCCGGAGAAACCGAAATTCAAGACGGTCATCGTGACGCGCGGGACGAAGGCAGAGGAATACCAGGTTCCTTCGCCGGACCAGCAATAGAAACCAGTGGGGACTGGGTGAGGGACGGGACAATGTTCGGGCTGATTACATATCGGGTCATGGGACGGTTGCGCGTGTTGCGCACCGTGGCTGTGGCGGCTTCACTGGCTGCCGCAGGGATGCTGGCCTTCGGCGCCTCGGCAAGGGCCGACAACGACATCGTCTATGTGTCGACGACCAAGAATGCGTCGATCAAGGTGGCCAAGGGCAAGCCGAAGACGATCATGACCAGCGCCGCCTTCTACCAGATCGTCATCGGCGATCCGGAGATCGCCAACGTCAATCCTCTGACCGACAAATCCTTCTACGTGCTCGGCAACAACCTCGGCACCACCGGCATCGCGCTGTTCGATGAGAAGAAGCAGCTTGTCGGCACCGTCGACATCGAGGTGACGCTCGACACCGACCAACTGGCCAGCACCATCCGCGCCAGCGTGCCGGACGCCAGGATCAAGGTCGGCTCGGCCAATGGCCGTGTCGTGCTGTCGGGCGAGGCCGATGACGCAGTCGCCGCCGAAAAGGCAAACAAGATCGCGACGCGTTTTTCCGGCGCCGAGGAGGTGATCAACTCGGTCAACATCTCGTCGTCGCAGCAAGTCCAGCTCAACGTCCGCTTTGTCGAGATCAACCGCCAGGCGGGTCAGGATCTCGGCGCCAAATACAGCGCCAATTTCGCCTACGGCCTCGGCGGGCGCGACGTCACGATCGATCCGGGTACCCTGCCGGGGGCCGGGACCGGCGAGATCATCGGCCGGTTGCTGTCGAACGGTGTGTCGATCGATATCGCCATCAAGGCGCTGGAAGAACGCGGCCTGGCTCGTCGGTTGGCCGAACCGAACCTGATCGCCCGTTCCGGCCAGACGGCAAGCTTTCTCGCCGGCGGCGAATTTCCGATCCCGGTCTCCGAGGACAACGGCAAGATTTCGGTCAGCTACAAGAAATACGGCGTCAGCCTGGATTTCACGCCGACGGTGCTGAAGGACGGGTTGGTCAGCCTGGACATCGCGCCGGAAGTCTCTTCGATCGACGCGTCGGCCTCCTACAATATCGGCAGCATTTCGGTGCCCGGCTTCATCGTGCGCCGCGCCAGGACGTCGGTCGACCTGAAGAATGGCCAGAGCTTCATGATTGCCGGATTGCTGCAGTCGCAAAACGACATCACCACGTCGCGCATCCCCGGTCTTGGCAAAATGCCGGTTCTCGGGGCGCTGTTTTCGTCGAAATCCTATCAGCGGCGCGAGACCGACCTGGTCATGATCGTCACGCCCTATCTGGTCAAGCCGGTCGATCCGTCGAAGAAACTCATCGTGCCGACCGACGGTACGCAGGCGGCCAGCAACGCCGACTATTTTCTCAACAACACCGACGAAGTGAAGACATCCGATACCAATCGCGCCTTGGCAATGGCCGGCGGCACAGTCGCCCAACCGGCTGCCGTTACCACGGTCGGGCATTTCCTCGACCTGCCGAAGGACTGAAACCATGCGTCTGGTCTTGATATCGAGCATCGCCTTGCTGCTGGCCGGCTTCGCCGCCGGCTGCACCAGCGACGACTATGTGCGCACCGAAGGGGTGACGCCGGCCGCTGGCAATGCGCAAGCCGCCGACACCGTCATGCAGATGGTCGATCCCTGGAAATACGGTGTCCAGAACACAAAACTTCTCGTCCCAGCCCAGCGCGGCGACGCGGTGGCCATCACTCCCGATCAGGCGGCCGGCGTGAAGGCGTCGCAATCCACGACAGGCAACTGATCCAACAGGCGGCGACCGGACAGGCAGACAGAATGGCAAACGGCATCAAGACCAGGAAGATCCTGCTCGTATCGACCGACAGGACCTTTGTGCAGGACACGCGGACCGCATTCGCCGCCTCCGAGGTCATCCAGTTGTCGACAGTGGAAAAGAATGTCACGGAGCTGCGCGGCGAGATCCAGGAGGCCGACTTCGGCGCCATCATCGTCGACATGGATGCGGCAAGGCTGGAGGAGGTCGAGTCGCTGCAGCGCATCATGCGCCGGCTGGAGGACAAGGTGCCGGTCGTCGTCGTCACCCAGGAGTTCAATGCCGCTGCGGTGCGCATCCTGGTGCAGCTCAAGGTCGCGGATTTCCTGGTCAAGCCGATCACCACCGCCGACCTGGTGCGCTCCGTGGTGCGGGCGCTGCAAGGGCCCGGGCGCGAGGAAAACACCGAGTCGCAGATCTACACCTTCATGCCAGCCGCGGGCGGCGTCGGCACCACGACGCTGGCACTGCAGACCGCCTTCCAGCTGCATCACTCGGTGACGCGCGGCGCGTCGACTTGCGTGGTCGACCTCAATTTCCAGCAGGGCGCCTGTGCCGAATATCTCGACCTCGAGCCGCGTTTCGACATCACCGAAATCGAGAACCAGCCCGAACGCCTCGACCGGCAACTGCTCGACGTGATGCTGTCGAAGCATGCCAGCGGGCTTTGCGTACTGGCGGCGCCGACGCATCCGGCGGAAATGCGCTCGTTCAAGACCGATGTCGTGGTGCGGATGCTGGACCTCGTTTCGGCCTATTTCGACAATGTCGTCATCGACATGCCGCGCACCTGGTTTCCGTGGACGGAAACGGTGCTGCTCGGTTCCAACAAACTCTACATCGTCGCCGAAATGACGGTGCCGTGCCTGCGCCACACGCAGCGCCTGATCCAGGCGGTCTACGAGACCGCCGGCAAGGAAGTGAAGCCCAACGTCATCGTCAACCGTTTCGAGCAAAAGATGTTCGACAACGGCATCAAGCAGGCGGACGTCCAGGAAATCCTCGGCGAGCATTTCGTCGGCGGCATTGCCAACAACTACCGGCTGGTGCGCGAGGCGGTCGATCGGGGCGTGCCGCTGCACGAGATCGACCCGAACGCCAATGTCGTCAACGATCTGAAGAAGATCATCCTGCCGGAGGAAGCAGTCCAACCCCGGGCGAAATCGCGCTCGCTGTTTGGCATGGGCCGGGGATTGCTGAAGAGGAAGGCCGGATGACCAGCCGCTTTTCCACCCTGCAGAACCGCGATGCGCGTCCGCAGCGCGCTGCCGAGCCGATGCCGGTCGCGCATCATGCCGTCGTCATTCCGACGAACCGAAAGGCTTTGACGGCAAAGCCGGAAGCCGCACCGGCAAAGAATGCCAACAAGGTGCTCGATGCGCGCGTGCGTATCCACCGGCTGCTGCTCGAGGAGATCAACCTTGTCGCGCTCGAGCGTTTGCCCAAGGATGAGATGCGCCGGCAAGTATTTGATTTCGTGTCGGAAAAGACCAAGCAGGAGCGGATGGCGATCAACACCGTCGAGCTTGACGCGCTGGTCGACGACATCGTCGACGAGATGGTCGGCCTCGGTCCGCTGGAGCCGTTGCTCAAGGATCCCGACATCAATGACATCCTGATCAACGGCCACCAGAACTGCTTTGTCGAAAAGAAGGGCAAGCTGCAGCCCGTCCATATTCCGTTCAAGGACGAGGCGCATCTGCTGCGCATCGTCAACAAGATCGTCGCCGCAGTCGGCCGCCGTGTCGACGAATCGCAGCCGATGGTCGACGCGCGCATGCTGGACGGCTCGCGTTTCAACGCGGCCATCCGCCCGGTTGCGGTCGACGGGCCGCTGGTGTCGATCCGCAAATTCTCCAAGAACAAGCTCGGCCTGCACAAGCTGGTCGAATTCGGCGCCATCACCCAGAACATGGCCGAAGTGCTGGCGGCGGCCGTGCATGCCCGCAAGACGACGATCATTTCAGGCGGCACTGGCACCGGCAAGACGACCATGCTCAACGCGCTGTCGGCATTCATCCCGGAAGATGAGCGGCTGATCACCATCGAGGACGCGGCGGAACTCCAGCTGCAGCAGCCGCATGTGGCGCGTATGGAGACGCGTCCCGCCAACATCGAGGGCCATGGCGAACTGAAGCAGCGCGATCTGGTCAAGAACGCGCTGCGCATGCGCCCCGATCGCGTCATCCTCGGCGAGTGCCGCGGCGAGGAAGCCTTCGATATGCTGCAGGCGATGAACACCGGTCACGAAGGATCGATGGCGACCATCCATGCCAACACGCCGCGCGACGCCATTTCGCGCCTGGAGCAGATGCTTGGCATGACCGGCATGCCGATGACGGTGCAGTCGATCCGCAGCCAGATCGCCAGCGCGCTCGACCTCATCGTGCAGCTGACGCGCCTGTCCGACGGCAAGCGCAAGGTGACCAGCGTCGCCGAGGTGACCGGCATGGAAGGCGATGTCATCCAGATGCAGGAGATCTTCCGCTTCGTGCGCACCGGCATGGACGCCGACGGCAAGATCCTCGGCCACTACGAGGCGACCGGCATCCGGCCGCGTTTTCTCGAGGATTTACGCGCCATGGGCATCGAGTTCCCCGGACGATATTTCGAACCCGGCCGGCCGCAGGAGTAGCCAGTGTTCGACGGGCTCAGCGCGATCTATGTCGTCTATGCCGCGGCAGCACTTACCGGCATCCTGATCGCCGAGGCCTGCTACCTGCTTTACGCCGGCCGCAGCGACAAGCGCACCGCCATCAACCGGCGCATGAAACTGCAGGAAAACACGATCAGCCAGGAGCAGGTGCTCGTGCAACTGCGCAAAGAGCGCGGCCTTGACGCGGGTACGTCGCTGTTCTCGCCGGAACGGTTCCGCGCCTTGCGAACCCAGTCTGGCATGGTCATGCCGCTGCCGAAATTCCTGATGACCACCTGCGGCGCGGCATTCGCCGCGGCGCTGGCCGCCATGTGGTACGGCTTGCCGCCGCTGCTCGGGCTCGTCCTGTTTGTCATGCTTGTGCCGATACTGCCGGTGATGACGCTGCGCTTCAAACGCGGCCGCCGGCTGAAGCGGTTCGGCGCGCAACTGCCGGAGGCCCTGGAACTGATCACACGCGGCCTGAAGGCCGGCCATCCGGTGCCGGTGGCGATCGCCATGGTGGCGCGCGAGATGCCCGACCCGATCGGTAGCGAATTCGGCGTCATTGCCGACGAGGTGACCTATGGATCGGACCTGGTTTCGGCCTTGAACTCACTGTTCGACCGGGTCGGCCATGAGGACCTGCCGCTGTTCGTCACCGCCGTCTCGATCCAGAGCAGTTCGGGCGGCAATCTGCGCGAGATCCTCGACGGCCTGGCGTTGACGATCCGCGAGCGTGGCAAGCTGCGCCGCAAGGTGCGCGCCATTTCGACCGAAGGCCGCATGTCGGCCTACATCCTGACGGCGATACCGGCGCTGTTGTTTGCCGCCATCATGGCGCTGATGCCAGCCTTCTACCGCAACGTCTGGGGTGAGCCGCTGACCTGGTACCTGATTGGCGGCTCGGTCGCATGGCTGATGCTGGGCAATCTGATGATGTTCAAGATGTCGAATTTCAGGTTCTGACATGCAAGCCTTCATCGAATTCCTCGCCTCGCTTGCGCCGACCTCGTTGATGCCGGTAGCCATCCTGTTGCTGGCCGTGGGCGCCGTCGCGGTGGCCTGGCCGATGGTGGCGGCGAAGGGCGACCGTAACGACGTCATGCGCCGGCTCAAGGTGGATCACGGTCCGGTGGCCGCGAAGCCCGAGCCGGTGCAGAAGAAGAATACCAGCATCGTGCGCGAGAAGGCGGTGAAGAGGGCGCAGGAATTCTATGCCAAGAGCGATCCGGAGAATGTCGCCCGGCTGCGCATGACGCTCATCCAGGCTGGCTACATGGAGCCGCGCGCCGTCGGCATGTTTTTCCTCGTCCGGTTCATCGCGATGATCGGCACGGCCATCGGTGTCTTTGTGCTCAACCAGTGGATGGCCAGTCCAGACGCGACGATGGCCAGCCGCTGGACGTTCGTCATCCTGTCGGGAGCGGCCGGCTACTTCCTGCCTGGTCTGGTGCTGAGCCAGAAGGTGCGGGAAAAGCGGCGCGAATACCGCAACGGCTTTCCCGATTTCATGGACCTGATGATCGTCTGCTCGGATGCCGGCATGAGCATGGAGGCCGGCATCGAGCGCGTTTCCAAGGAACTCGCCAAGACCTATCCCGCGCTCAGCCAGAACCTGCAGCTTGTGTCGCTGGAACTGAGGGCAGGGCGCAGCCTCGACGATGCGCTGAAGGCGCTTGCCGACCGCCTCAGCCTGGACGAGGTGCGTTCCTTCGCCACGCTGCTGCAGCAGTCGAAGGAGCTCGGCACCAGCCTGTCTGGAGCGCTGCGCGTCTTTTCCGATGAAATGCGCCACAAGCGCATGTCGCTGGCCGAGGAAAAGGCGCACGCCCTGCCGGCCAAGATGTCTGTGCCGGTGACGGTGTGCATCCTGCCGGTGGTGCTGATGATCGCCGTCATCCCGATCATCGTCAAAATGATGACGGACCGCTAAGAAGCGGCTCCACGAAAGTCGGTCCAAGTCGTGTCTTGCACACGGCCTGGTCAAGGTCCTTTGGTCTGCGCCTCGTGGTTAATGGCTGGTGTGCCCAAAGCTTAATTTTGAGCGTGTTTGGGCACCGAAGTTTAATCGCCTTTCCTGTAATGTGTTTCCTGAAGAACGACCCGGCAAATCGGGCGATGAGGCAGGGGCATGCGTCACAGTAATTTCACGGCAATGGCCGCGATGGCGGCCGTCTTAATGATGTCTGGTTGTACGACGAGTGGCGTCGACACCACCAAGACCACCGCCATCCAACCGGTGGCAAAGGACATCGACACTTCCGAACTGGCGCAAGGCAAGGCGCAATTTCGCGACGCCAATTATGGCCTCGCCGAACAGCACTTCCGCAAAGCCGTCGAGTTGAAGGCCGACAATGCGGAAGCCTGGATGGGGCTCGCCGCTTCCTATGACGAACTTGGCCGCTTCGACTTCGCCGACCGAGCCTACGACCAGCTTTTGAAAGTCGCCGGCCGCAAGCCGCAGATCGTCAACAACATGGGCTATTCGCAACTGTTGCGTGGCAATCGCAAGAAGGCCAAGGCGCTGCTGCTCGAAGCGAGGGCCGGCATGGCCGATCCGACGGTCGTCAACGCCAATCTCGCGCTCTTGAACAAGGGTTGATCTGGTCATCGCGTCTTAGAGCCGGACGATTTCAGGTCGAATCGACCTGAAATCTGAATCCGCTTCCAAATCAAAGAGATAGAGCATGATGTCGCCCGAAAACCGCTCACACTTTTCGGCACCATGCTCCAGGGTGCTGTTTCGGGACACAGGGCATGGACGCTTTGTAAACCCTATCCGCAGGTTGCGTCGGAAGACCGGCTGAAACCCGTATCCGAGGGCTGCCGCTGACCTAGAATGCAGTGCAACCGCCGACGCTCGAGAGGCCCTCGCCCAACATGTTGGACTTCAGTTCGCTCCTGCTCGCGGCCGCGCTGTCGGGCACATGCCTCTCCGTTACCATGTTTGCGATCTGGTTCACCGCGCCCAAGGCACGCTTTGTGCTGACTGTGGCGTGCGGCATCCTGGTGCTCGTTGCGCATGTGATCCTGTTCTGGCGATACACCAAGGACCCCGATCCGGTGCTCTGCCAGATCGTGCTTGCGCTGCTCAGCCTGGGGTTCCTGATCCTCTGCCTGTCGGCCATGCAGTATCTCGGAGTGCCCAGCCACAGACGTGCCGTTGCACCGACGCTGGCCGCCATGACTATTTGCGCGGCCGTGACCTCCATCGGCCTCGACGGTGTCGGCTTCATCATCACCTACGCAACGGTGACAGCGCTGCTCTCGGCGATCGGCGCCATGTTCTGGATCAACGGCAGCCATGATCGCCGGATCCTGCTGGTGGTTTCGTTTCTGAGCGGCACCTGTGCGGTGTCGTTTGCGCTCTGTGGCATGGTTCTGCTGGGCAAGGGGCAGTGGGCGCTCGCGGTCGCGCCCGACAATTGGGCCGAACGGCTGAACTCCGTCGTGGCGGTGGCCTGCATGACCGGGCTCGGCGCCTTGACGCTCTCCCTCCATCATCTCCAGGCGCAGATCGAACTGAAGGCCGAGACCATGACCGACCCGCTGACGGGGTTGATGAACCGCCGGGGATTGATGTCGCTCTATGGCGAGCGGAGTTTCGGTCCATTCATGTTCGTCGTCATGTTCGACCTCGACCACTTCAAGCGGACGAACGATGTCTACGGTCACCCGGTCGGCGACCAGGTCCTGTGCCGCTTCGCCGCGGTCATCAAGAGATATGCCCGGACCGGCGTCGACGCCTTTCGCCTGGGCGGCGAGGAATTTGCCGTCGTCATGTCGCGGATGACGGAGGAAAGGGCCTACGACCTCGCCAGCAAGATCGGCGTTGCCTTCGGCACCGAAATCGTTGCCACCCAGCTCGGCCCGTTGCGCAGCACGGTCAGCGGCGGCATCGGCTTTGGCGAGGCCGACGGCCGCAGCCTCGACGAGGTGCTGGCCGAGGCGGACATAGCGCTCTATGCCGCCAAGCGCGCCGGGCGAAATTGCGTCATCAGCCGCAAAGGAATGAGCAAGGCCGAACCGGTCAAGCCGGCCTTGCGCTCAGCGTAATTATTCGGCCGCACCCAGATAGTCCGACAGAGGCGGGCAGGAGCAGACCAGGTTACGGTCGCCTGCAACATTGTCGATACGCGACACCGGCGGCCAGTATTTTGCTGCCGTGTCGGCGTCACCCGCGGGATAGGCCGCCTCCAGGCGCGAATAGGGATGGGTCCACTGGCCGGCCAGCGCCTCTGCGGCGGTGTGCGGTGCGTTGACCAGCGGATTGTCGGCCAAAGGCCATTCGCCCTTGGCGACTTTCGCTGCCTCACCGGCGATGGCGATCATCGCCTCGCAGAAGCGGTCGAGTTCACGCTTGGGCTCGGACTCGGTCGGCTCGACCATCAGCGTGCCAGCGACCGGGAACGACATGGTCGGCGCATGGAAACCATAGTCGATCAGGCGCTTGGCGACATCGTCGACACTGATGCCGGCGCTCTCCTTGAGCACGCGCGTGTCCAGGATGCACTCGTGGGCAATGCGATCGTGCCTGCCCTTGTAGAGGAGCGGGAAGTGCGGTGCGAGCCGGGTCGCCACGTAGTTTGCCGAAACGATCGCCGTCTCGGTCGCCTGCTTCAGGCCGGAACCGCCCATCATGCGGATGTACATCCAGGTGATTGGCAGGATGGAAGCACTGCCGAAGGGTGCGGCCGACACGGCATGCGCCGAACCTTCGGTTACATGACCCGGCAGATAGGGTTTTAGGTGCGCCCTTGCACCGATCGGGCCGACGCCTGGGCCGCCGCCGCCATGCGGAATGCAGAAGGTCTTGTGCAGGTTCATGTGGCAGACATCTGCGCCGATATCGCCGGGGCGCGCGAGGCCGACCAGGGCGTTGAGGTTGGCGCCGTCGAAATAGACCTGTCCACCATGCTCATGGATGAGGGCGCAGAGATGGCGCGCGCCTTCCTCATACACGCCATGCGTCGAGGGATAGGTGAACATCAGCGCCGCGAGGTTCTTGGAATGCTCATTGGCCTTGGCCCTCATATCGTCCATGTCGATATTGCCATCCTCCAGGCAGCGCACGACGACGACGCTCATGCCGGCCATCGCCGCGCTCGCCGGATTGGTGCCATGTGCGGAAGATGGGATAAGGCAGATGGTGCGATGGCCTTCGCCGCGCGAGCGGTGATAGGCGCGGATGGCAAGCAATCCGGCATACTCGCCCTGGCTGCCGGCATTGGGCTGCAGGCTGACCGCGTCGAAACCGGTGATCTCCGACAGCCAGCCTTCCAGTTCGCCGGCCATGGCGCGGTAGCCGGCCGAATGACTGGCCGGCGCGAACGGATGCAGGTTGGCGACGCTTGGCCAACTCACCGGCATCATCTCGGCGGCGGCGTTGAGCTTCATGGTGCAGGATCCCAGCGGAATCATGGCACGGTCGAGCGCCAGATCCTTGTCGGCCAGCCGGCGCAGGAAGCGCATCATCTCGGTTTCCGACTTGTTCTCGTGGAACACAGGTTGCGTCAGAAACTCCTTGCCGCGCGGCTTTCCCGGCACCGTGCTGTCGGCCGAGGGACCAGCCTTGGCGCCGAACAATGCCGCGATCGCGTCGAGATCGGCATCGGTCGAGGTTTCGTCGAAGCTGATGCCGACATGGTCGGCATCGACGACGCGCAGCAGCCGGCCGGTCTTTTCGGCCGCAGCAGCGATCTGCGCCGCCTTGCCCTTCGTCTCCACCGTCACCGTATCGAAGCGGCTGGCGCCGATCACCGACACGCCTGCCGCCTCGAGGCCGCCTGCCAGACGGTTGGCCAACGCGTGGATGCGCCCGGCAATCGCCTGAAGCCCGGCGGGGCCGTGCCAGATGGCATAGGCGGTCGCCATGTTGGCGAGCAGCGCCTGGGCGGTGCAGATGTTGGAGGTCGCCTTGTCGCGGCGGATATGCTGTTCGCGTGTCTGCAAGGCGAGTCGGTAGCCGGGCCGGCCCTTGCTGTCGGTCGACTGGCCGACCAGGCGGCCGGGCATCAAGCGCGTCAGCCTGTCGGCGACGGCGCAATAGGCGGCGTGCGGGCCGCCAAAGCCCATCGGTACGCCAAAACGCTGCATCGGTCCGACGGCGATGTCGGCGCCGAGCTTTGCCGGTGCGTCGGTCAGCGTCAGGCCGAGCGGGTCGGCGATGAACACGACCAGCGCGCCGGTGGCGCGCGCCTTGTCGATCGCTGCCTTGTGGTCGCCATAGACGCCGAACGTGTCCGGCCAGGAGACAAGCAGGGCGGCGGTGTTGTCGTCGATCGCCTCGCCGTCGATCTCGATGCCGAGCGGTTCGGCGCGGGTGCGCACCACGTCCAACGTCTGCGGATGCGGCGTGCCGGCAAGCGCCACCTTGGTGCGCTTGTCGCGGTGATGGCGCAAGGCGATGCCAACCGCTTCGGCGACCGCCGTTGCTTCATCGAGCAGCGAGGCCGACGCCACAGGCAGGCCGGTCAATTCGGCGACCAGCGTTTGAAAATTGAACAGCATTTCGAGCCGGCCCTGACTGATCTCGGCCTGGTAGGGCGTGTAGGCCGTGTACCAGGCTGGGTTCTCGAACAGGTTGCGCTGGATGACCGGCGGTACGTGGACGCCGTGGTAGCCGGCGCCGATGAAGCTCTTTAGCACCGTATTTTTCGCCATGATCGCCGACAGTTCGGCGAGCGCCTCCGCTTCGCTGGCCGGAGCAGGCAAGGCAAGCGGCTGGTCGAGGCGGATCGATCTCGGCACGGCCTGGCTGATCAGCGTCTCGATCGAGGGAACGCCGATGACGGCGAGCATTGCTCTGGTGTCGTTGACGCCCGGGCCGATGTGGCGGGCCATGAAGGGGTAGGGTGCTGCGGTCATGTGTCGAGATCCTGATGTCAACCGATATGGGCTTTATAGGCGGCCTCATCCATGAGGCCGGCGAGTTGGCTTTCGTCGGCGAGCTTCATCTTCCACAGCCAGCCGGCGCCGGTCGCCGCCGAATTCACCAGCGACGGGTCCGACGACAGCGTCCCGTTGGCCTCGGTGATCTCGCCGTCGACGGGCGCATAGACGTCGGAGGCCGCCTTGACGGATTCGACCACCACGGCGGTATCGCCCTTGGCCAGCTTCTTTCCCGTCTCGGGCAGTTCGACGAAGACGAGGTCACCGAGCTGCTCCTGGGCGTAGTCGGTGATGCCGACGGTGGCGATGCCGCCCTCGACACGGAGCCATTCGTGATCTTCGGTGAAATAGGTTGTTGCCATCGGATTCATCCTTTGCGGTAGCGATGCGGTGTGAAGGGCAGGGAACTGATATCGACTGGGATCTTCGTGCCGCGCACATCGGCGAAAACCCGTGTGCCGGGCTTTGCCAGTGGCGTTGCGACATATCCCATGGCGACCGGATGACCGGCCGAGGGGCCGAAGCCGCCCGATGTGACATGGCCGGCAGGATTGCCGTCGGCATCAAAAAGCGCGGCGCCGGCGCGCACCGGCTGGCGGCCGTCGGGCTTCAGCCCGACCCGCTTTTGCGCGGGTCCTCGTTCGATAGCGGCGCGCAGGGCGTCGGCGCCGATGAAGGCGCCAGTAGCGCGGATTTCTTTCGGGATCGCCCACATCAATCCGGCGCTGGCCGGATCGGTCTCCGCCGTGATGTCCTGGCCGTGCAGGCAGAGCCCGGCCTCCAGCCGCAGGCTGTCGCGCGCGGCAAGGCCGATCCACAGCACGCGTTCATCGCCGAGCAATTTTGCGACGAGGTCGCGCGCATCGGCCTCCGGCAGGCCGATCTCGAAACCGTCCTCGCCGGTATAGCCTGAGCGGCTCATGAACCAGTTCTGCCGCGGTTCGACACCATGCATGAACAGCAGCGAGCCGGTCTCGATGCCGGCGCGGGAAAGCGCGGCCCAGGCTTCAGGGCCCTGGATGGCCAGGAAGACGCGGTCGAGCGGCTCGACCTTGACGTCAAAATCCGCGGCAAGCGCCCGCAAATGCTTTTCGTCGGCCACGGCGTTACCGGCGTTGGCGACCACCATGAACCTGATATCGCCCAGCCTGGTGACGATCAGGTCGTCGAGGATGCCGCCTGCCTCATTGAGGAAGAAGGACAGTTTGGACTGCGAGATTTCGAGCGCGCCGGCATCCAGGGGACAAGCGCGGTCGAGCAGCGCAACCGCCTCCGGCCCACTGACCTCGAACAGCTTCATATGCGAGATGTCGAAGAGGCCGGCATGCTCGCGGGTGTGAAGATGCTCCTTCATGACGCCGGCCGGATAGGTCAGCGGCATCGACCAGCCGGCAAAGGCGCCAAAGCGCGCACCAGCGGCCACATGGATATCTTCGAGGGGAAGGTGTCTGGTGTCGTCGCCCGTCATGTCATCTCCAGAGTCGCACGCAATCGGTCGCGAATGGCGACCAGTCCGTGCCCCTCTGTCTGAAGCCTGAGAGACTCGCGCAGCCGGAACTCTGTCAGCGACGCTTACACCTTCGGCGCGGGGGCAAGCCCCGACTTTCCAGAGTGTCTTTCCCGTCTACGGTTCTTTTGCCTGAGAGATTTCGGGCGATTTCCCCTTCGGCGACAGCTTTCGCTGTTCTCTCCCGCAAACAGGTAGGACTCGCAAGAGCCCTCGACTCGTCATCCATAGCCTGCCGACGACACATTGTCACCTGTCAGCGACGTCTAAACCGCATCGCGTCGAAACGGAGTCAGGCGAGGCGCTTTGGCTCCTTGTTTTGATGCATGTCATTTTCCCAAAATCGCTGCACACTCTTGGGCGACATGCATTGGCTGGCAAGTCTTCGCTAACCACGCCGTTTGCCGGTTTTTCAAGACACTGCTGATATGGTGGCTTCTGTAGGCTTTGGGCAGGCGCTTGCCGGCAGCGGACGGGGACGACAAATGGGCGAATTGATCATGAGCGCGCCGGTGGCGGGGCTAACCTCGAAGAGCCACATTACCAGGGAAGACGTGGCCATGTTGCGCCATGAAGTGTTCGGCGACGGCGTGGTGACGCGCGGCGAGGCCGAGGCACTGTTCGCGCTCGACGCCACCGCCAAGGACAAGTGCCAGGAATGGCCGCCGTTCTTTGTCGAGGCGGTCACCGACTACATCGTCCACCAGGAGAAGCCGTCCGGCTACATCTCACAGGACAATGCCGACTGGCTGATCCGCACGATCTCGCGCGACGGCATGGTCGACAGCCGGACCGAACTCGAATTGCTGGTCCATGTGCTGGAAGAAGCAAGATCATCGCCGAGCCAGCTTTGCGTCTATGCGCTGGAGCAGGTCGCCCACGCCGTCATCGATGGCAAGGGGCCGCTGATGCTCGGTGGTGCGCTGGTTCCCGGACTGATCGCCAAGGCGGAGGTCGAGCTGCTGCGCCGGATCCTCCACGCCCATGGCGGCGACGGCAACATCGCCATTACCCGCCCAGAGGCCGAGGTCCTGGTCAAGATCAACGAGCGTACCGCTCAAGGCCAAAACGATCCGTCCTGGAACGATCTGTTCGTCAAGGCGGTCGCCAATTTCGTCATGTGCTCGGCCGGTTATGAGGCACCGACACGCGATGTGGCGCTGCGCCATGACGCCTTCGTCGAACACGCCGATCCGGAAATCGGCGGCTTCTTCAGCCGTATGGTCTCCGGCGGCCTCGCCGGCATCATGGAGGCCTATCGCTCCCCCGATGACATCGAGGTCGAGTGGGAAGCCAAGAACAGGGCGACTGAAGCCCTGGCCCGCCGCGCCGAGACAATCGATGCCGGCGAAGCCGGCTGGCTGATCGAGCACATCGGGGTAAACAGGCCTCTTTACGAGAACGAACGCGCCTTGCTGACCCTGATCAAGCACGCCTCGCCGGAGATTCACCCGGCACTCAAGCCGCTGCTCGACAAGGTTGCCTGAACCGGGCGGCAGCGCTCGCTACGCCCCCTTGTCGCGGTGATCGGTGACATCCCGCAACGCCGTGGCGACCAGCCTTACCAGCTCCGATTGCCGGCGCACGCCGGTTCTGCCGTAGGCCGCCTTGAGATGATAGCGGACGGTGTTCATGGAAATGCCGGTACGGTCGGCATAGGCTTGCAATTCTTCGTTGGCGGCAATAGCTGCAACCAATTGCGCGGTGCCTTTCGGCAGGCCGAAAAGTGCTGCGATCGTCTGCGCATCCGACTGCGCCTTCAGCAGCGGGTCATGGATTATGAACATGACGCCGCGCGGCCGCGATCTTCGGGTGTCGACGCCTTGATCGAGGAAGAAGGGGGCGACCATGATGCCATAGGGCGGCCTGCCGGCGGCGCGGGTCGCTCGCACGACGCCACCGGCGCCGCCTGAGCGGACGTCGTTTTCGAGTTCGGCGAGCCGGTTGTTGGCAGACCGGTTCAGGGCGAAAAGTCGGCCGCCGCGGCCAATCGACAGGCCATCACCGGCGTTGGCGATCCTGCGCGCGGCAGCGTTGACGAACAGGCTGCGCCCATACTCGTCGAGCGCGACGACGCCGGCCGCCAGCCGGTCGCACATTTCGGACATGGCGCCAGCAGCCCCCTCGAGTTCAAGGAAGCTGCGGCGAAGCTGCAGGGCTCGCGCCAGGTGGGGCATGAGCGCCTCGAGCCTGGCGATATCGTCGTCGTCAAAGGGCTTGCGGTCACGCTGCCGCTGCAGGCCAACCATGGCGAAACGGCCCTTTGTCGACGCCAGCGTCCCGCCAAGGCATTCTTCCAGTCCCAAGGGCCGGAAGAACTCGTTGAAGAAAACACCAGGCTTGCGCGTCTCCTCGGCAAGCAGGCGATAGGTGGGCATGCGGTGCCGGCAGGCAGGGTCATGAACGCTCTCTGCGCGGGGTCCAGTGTTGCGAAATCGCGCTGATAGCGATCCAGCACCTCGCCTTTGAAGACACCGACCGATGCGTGCGCCGACACTTCCGGCCGCGCCGCGTCGAAGTCCAGCAATATGGCCGTGCCGATGTCGAACAGTTCACCGAGGAGATCAAGCGAGGCGTCAAAGCCTGCCCTGTCGCGCACCCCCAGATAGAGGGCGTCGAGAAACTGCGCCTCGCGCTTCTGCACCAAGGTCAAGCCCGCCCCCCGGCTTCCGGCAGCGCCGCACCCCCAAGATCGGAGCACGCAACATGCCCGAAATAGAAGTTCTGTCTAAATACCCCAGCCCATCGTCCCCGACTGCAGGCAGCTTGTCAAACAGTCAGTGAGTAAGAGGACGGGATCGGCAGCCGGATGAAAAGGACGGGCCCCCCTATCTGTTTGGGTAGGGTCCTCCATCGAAGAAACTGCTTTCTTGCCTGGCGGGGACGTCCACTGTTGGGGAGAACATCACATGACTACATTTCGTAAGGTGCTTGCTCTTGCATTTGCCGCCGGTCTTGGCTCGGCAACGCTGGCCTTCGCCGACGAGATGACGCCGGAAAAACAGGCCGATATGCGCACCAAGGTCGAAACCGCCGTGGCGCTGGCCAACATCGCCAAGGCCGACAAGGATGGCGAAGCCATGCTCGTTGCTGCAAGAATGCTGGCCGAGGCCGGGCCGGTGGCCGAACAGGGCGCCAAGATGAAGGATGGCAAGCCGACGCTCATGAACACTGGCAAGATGGCCAAGATGGCCAAGGAAATGGGCGCCGATGCCAAGAAAGCCGATGCGGTCGCCAGCATGGCCACATCAGCCGGTGAGACGGCACGCAGCGATGGCTACTGGTACTACAGCTGCGATTCCTACAACAATTGTCAGTGGATCTACGCCGGCTATTGAACGGGGCCGGGGGCTCTCTGTTTGGGCATCGGATTATCCGAAAACCGCTACGCGCATTTCGAGTCCGATGCTCTGACCAGGCGTCCTTGATCGGCCCGTTGCCCCCAACGGGCCGATCATCATTTTGCGGTGCGCGGTTCAGATTCCACCGTACCAGTCGTAGCCATTGTCTTCCCAATAGCCGCCCCTGCCACCGCCGACATTGGCGAAGCCGTCGACCAGCTCGATCTTGTAGAGATATTTCGGCATCTTGTAGCCGAGCTGACGCTCGACGCGGGCGCGCAGCGGGGCGCCGTTCTCGACCGGCAGCGGCTTGCCGTTCAGGCCATAGGCAAGGATCGTCTGCGGATGACGGGCATCGATCAGGTCGATGGTGCCGTAATATTTGATGTCGCCCGACAGGCTGCGGTCGATCGTGTCGAGGCAATGGAACATGACGTAGCGCGCCTGCGGCTTGACCACCGCCTGGTCGAGCACCAGCGACAGCGGCGTGCCGGTCCATTTGGCGATGCAGCTCCAGCCTTCGACGCAGTCATGGCGGGTGATCTGGGTGCGGCTCGGCATGTTCATCAACTGCTCGCGGCTGAGCGACAGCGGCTTCTCTACAAGGCCGGAAACCTCCAACCGCCAGTCGGCGAAATTGTTGGCGAGCAAGCCTTTGTAGACGTCGTCATCGGGAGCCGTGACGCCGTTCGGCCGCTGCGGCTGGCGGATGTCGGCCTCGGTGAACTCCGGCGCCAGCGCATCGCGTCCGGCGAGCAGGCGTTGCGCCCGGTAGGTCAGGCCATTGGCGTTTTCGAGGAAACTGCGCAGACCGCTGCCAATGCTCAGCTGGCTGTCGAAGGCGTCGCAGCCCGACAGCATGATGCCGGAGGCGCCAAGGCTAGCGCCCGTCAGGAATTTCCGGCGGCTGATCTCGAACTTCGCCATATCAAGCACTCCTCTCGGTGGAATTGTCGTCCTGTGCTGGAGGATCGGTGCGGTACCAGCCGGTGAGGATCGAGCGCAGTTCATTGATCGGGCCGGCAGCCAGGATCATCAGGATGTGGACGATGAAGAAAGCGACCAGCAGCACCATGACGGTGAAATGGATGGTGCGCGCCGTCTGCCGGCCACCGAGCAGATCGTTGAGGAACGGCAGCACCGAGTCCATGCTGGGCGACATCGCCAGGCCGGTGATGATCATCAGCGGCAGCAGCACGAACAGCACGCCGCCATAGGCCATCTTCTGCAGCGTGTTGTATTCCCGCGTGTGGTGGAATTTGAGCTTGGCGTGGTCGACGATGTCTTGCGGCAGTCGCTTGAGATCGTCGAGGCGTGGCGCGAGATCGCGGCGCAGATGGCCGTTCACGGTGCTGGCGACCAGCCAGACAATCAAGGTCGTGGTCAGTATCCAGGCAAAGAAGAAATGGATGACGCGAGCGGTCCCCAGATCATAGTAGGACGGAATGGTCGCCCAGGACGGGAAGCCGCGCGCCGTTTCCTGGCCTGCCGGACCAGACCAGCCGAGCACGCCCGTGGTGTCGAAGCGATGCCCGAAGATTTCGGTGTAGCCACGTGCACCGGCGTTGGTGTTCTCGGCGCCAATGGCGAAAATGGTGTTGTTGTAGTCGAAGCCCGACTGCTTGCCGATATAAAGCTGCGGGCGGGCGTTGAAGATCTGCAGGCCGGAAAGCAGCATGAAGAACAGCGAAATGGCCCAGATCCAGTGCGTCAGCCGCGTCCAGCGCGACTGGCGGTAGATCAGCGTTTCATCCTTCCGCGCGGCGGGGTCCGCTCCGGCGGTGGGTTGGCTTCTGGCAACCGATTCCATCTTGTCTCGTCTCCCGGCCTCGCGGCGTGACCTACACGCTCATTGTCCTCCTGATACGTCGCTAACCAAACCGATGTTTCATCCGATCACGGAATTATTACGGGCTGCCCAGGCTGACGGCGAGATTGACGGCCGCGGCGACGATGACCGTGTTGAAGAAAAATGACAGGATCGAATGGACGAGCACGACACAACGCATATGCGTTGTCGAGATGTTGGTGTCGGCAGTCTGCGCGGTCATGCCTATGACCGCCGAGAAGTAGAGGAAATCCCAACCTTCCGGCCGTTTGTCGCCCGGGAACAGCAGCCCGCCGACCGGGATTTTCTTCTTGGTCTCAGCGTCGACCGCATCGCCGTCCATCCAGTAGACATGGGCATAGTGGAGCGCTGCCATGGCATGCATGGTGAACCAGCCGAGCGGGATCGACAACAGCGCGAAGCCAAGCTCGACGGGATGGCCTCTGTCCTTCTGATTGATCAGCAGGAACAGTGAAACAATGGCAACGACGACCACGACCAGCGTCACAGCGAAGATAACCAGCACCGGCTGGTCGGTGGCACGCGCGTTCTTGCTGAGATAGCGACCGGTAAGCCTTGGCATCTGGGCGACGACCAAAATGACATAGACGGCGAAGAACACATTGGCGCCGATCGAATAAGGGAGCGGCGCGCGCAACAGCAGCGCAACCGCCAGTGCGACGGCCCCTGTGCCGGCCGCCACGACGAATTGCTTGTGCCGATGCATTGGTGAATTGATCGAGGTGTCGGTGACCATGGCCCAGCTTTCGAAAAGCGCCCGGATCAGTCCGGTGTGGCGGATTTGAGCGCGCGCCGCAAGATGCGGTCGAGTTCGCCGAGAAACCGCGAACGGTCCTGCGGCGCGAAGCTGGCATTGTAGCCTTTGCTTTCGCCGGTCTCGCGCAAATGCTGCTTGAGTTCGCGCATTGCCACCGCCATGCCGATCGTTTCGGGTGCGAACAAGCGCCCGGTGGGTCCAAGCACATGGGCGCCGAGCGCCACCGCGCGGGCGGCCAGCGGAATGTCTGATGTGATCACGATGTCGTTGGTCCGCGCATTATCGACGATCCAGTCATCGGCCGCGTCGGCGCCCTTGGACACCACGACGTTGCGGATCATCGGATCGCGCGATGGCCGCAGGCCACCATTGGAGACGTAGGTGACGACGACGCCATGGCGCTCGGCGACCTTTTCCACCTCGGCCTTGACTGGGCAGGCATCGGCGTCGACGAGGATGGCGGGTGCAGGCATTTATTGTTCCAAAAGGCATGGGGCCGGGCGATTTCGGCCGGCCCCATGGAGATAATCTGATCGGTTGTTACGCCGGCAAGGCCCCGGACTTCTTCGCAGTCCAGGTCGCCATATAATCCATCAGGCCGGGATTGAGGCAGTCATAGGGTTCCAGCCCGATTGACCTCAGCTGCGCGCGGATGCCGTCCATTCGCTTCGGGTCGACACCGGATTCGATGATCGACGAGACGAAGGCAGTGAAGCCCGGCGGCGACCAGCCGTCCTCCTCGAAGCGCTCGGGATGAATGAACGACAGGCCCTTGAACGGATGATCGCGCTCGACCGGCCCGTGCATGTGGACGCCACAGCCGGTGCAGGCATGGCGCTGGATCAGGGCGCTGGGATCGACCACCTTGAGCTTGTCGCCGTTCTCGGTGACGGTGACGTCGCCGGTGCCGGCCACGGCTACGACCGAGAACAGCGCGCCCTCCGGCTTCCAGCATTTGGTACAGCCACAAGCATGGTTGTGGGCGATCTGGCCCTTGACCTTCACCTTGACCGGCTTGCTGGTGCAGGCGCAGACCAGCGTGCCGCCGGCAAAGCTTGCACTCTCCTTGGGCAGACCATTATCGATTTTCGGATGCAGTTTTTCCGGCATTCTTTTCTCCTCCCAGTTGTGAGCCACAAAGGTCGCAGGCCGGTTGGTCGGCGGCTTGTGGTCTTCTTCAGTAAACGACGACGCTTCGGATCGACTTGCCCTCATGCATGAGGTCGAAGCCCTTGTTGATGTCCTCGAGCTTCAGCGTGTGGGTGATCATCGGATCGATTTGGATCTTGCCGTCCATGTACCAGTCGACGATCTTCGGCACGTCGGTGCGGCCGCGCGCGCCGCCAAAGGCGGTGCCCATCCAGGTGCGCCCGGTGACCAGTTGGAACGGCCGCGTGGAGATCTCCTGGCCGGCACCGGCAACGCCGATGACGACCGACTTGCCCCAGCCGCGATGCGAGGCTTCCAGCGCCTGGCGCATCACCTTGGTGTTGCCGGTGCAGTCGAAGGTGTAATCGGCGCCGCCGATCTGGTCGGCGCCGCGCTTGGTCATGTTGACGAGATGAGGCACGACATCGCCGTCGATCTCCTTCGGATTGACGAAATGCGTCATGCCGAACTTCTCGCCCCAGGCCTTCTTGTCGTTGTTCAAATCAACGCCGATGATCATGTCGGCGCCGGCGAGTTTGAGGCCCTGGATGACGTTGAGGCCGATGCCGCCAAGGCCGAAGACCACGGCAGTGGCGCCTTGCTCGACCTTGGCGGTGTTGATCACAGCACCGATGCCGGTGGTGACGCCGCAGCCGATGTAGCAGATCTTGTCGAAGGAGGCGTCGGGATTGACCTTGGCGACCGCAATCTCGGGCAGCACGGTGAAGTTGGAGAAGGTCGAGCAGCCCATATAGTGGAAGATCTTATCCTTGCCGATCGAGAAGCGCGACGAACCGTCGGGCATCAGCCCTTGCCCCTGCGTGGCGCGGATCGCCGTGCACAGGTTGGTCTTTCTGGACAGGCAGGACGGGCACTGGCGGCATTCCGGCGTATAGAGCGGGATGACGTGGTCGCCCTTCTTGACCGAGGTGACCCCGTTGCCGACATCGACCACCACCCCGGCTCCCTCATGACCGAGAATCGCCGGAAACAGGCCTTCGGGATCGGCGCCCGACAAAGTGAACTCGTCGGTGTGGCAGATGCCGGTCGCCTTGATCTCGACCAGCACCTCGCCGTCGCGCGGACCGTCGAGGTCGACCTCCATGATCTCCAGCGGCTTTCCGGCGGCGACAGCGACAGCGGCGCGCGTTTTCATCAGTCAATTCCTCCATAGGCGATTTTGGCCCAAGCTTTCAGGTTTTAATGATGCGATCAACTGGAAGCTGGTTCTAGGCTTGGGCCAGTGGGGAGAATTTTATCCCAAATCGATTGAAAGACCGCGATTGACCCGGCCGGCTTGACCGCACCGACACAGGCCATAAAAGGAACGGCCGACCCGAGGGATATTTCGCATGTTCACCAAGATCCTCATCGCCAATCGCGGCGAGATTGCCTGCCGTGTGATCAGGACGGCGCGCAAGATGGGCATCGCCACCGTCGCGGTCTATTCGGATGCCGATCGTGATGCCGTGCATGTCGAGATGGCCGATGAGGCGGTGCATATCGGGCCTTCGCCGGCCGCGCAGAGTTATCTCATACCGGAGAAGATCATCGCCGCCTGCAAGGAGACGGGAGCGCAGGCCGTGCACCCCGGTTACGGCTTCTTGTCCGAGCGGGCGGCCTTTTGCGAGCTGCTGGAAGCGGAAGGCATCATCTTCATCGGCCCGAAGCCCAAGGCGATCAAGGCGATGGGTGACAAGATCGAATCGAAAAAATTCGCCAACGCCGCCAAGGTTTCCACCGTGCCCGGCTGGCTCGGCATTATCGAGAATGCCGACCATGCCGAAAAGATCGCCGGCGAGATCGGCTATCCCGTGATGATCAAGGCCTCGGCCGGCGGTGGCGGCAAGGGCATGCGCATCGCCTGGAGCCAGTCGGAGGTGCGCGACGGCTTCGACCGGGCGCGCTCGGAAGCCAAGAGCTCCTTCGGCGACGACCGCGTCTTCATCGAGAAATTCGTGGTCGATCCGCGGCATATCGAAATCCAGGTGCTGGCCGACGCGCATGGCAACGCGCTCTATCTCGGCGAGCGCGAATGCTCGATCCAGCGCCGCAACCAGAAGGTCGCCGAAGAGGCGCCATCGCCGTTCCTCGACGCCAAGACACGCAAGGCCATGGGCGAGCAGTCGGTGGCGCTGGCCAGGGCCGTCGACTATCAGAGCGCCGGCACGGTGGAGTTCATCGTCGACAAGGACAAGAACTTCTATTTCCTTGAAATGAATACACGATTGCAGGTCGAGCATCCGGTGACGGAGCTCGTCACCGGCATCGATCTGGTCGAGCAGATGATCCGCGTCGCCGCCGGTGAGAAGCTCGCCTTGACGCAGAGCGATGTGAAGCTGAACGGCTGGGCGGTGGAAAGCCGGCTCTATGCCGAGGACCCGTACCGCAATTTCCTGCCCTCGATCGGCCGGCTGACGCGCTACCGGCCGCCGGAGGAAGGGCAATTCGGCGATATCGTCATCCGTAACGACACCGGCGTCACCGAAGGCTCCGAAATCTCGATGTTCTACGATCCGATGCTCGCCAAGCTGTGCACCTGGGCACCGACGCGCATCCAGGCCATCGATGCCATGTCGGAAGCCCTCGACAGCTTTGTCGTCGACGGCATCGAGCACAACATTCCGTTCCTCGCCGCCCTGATGCAGCATCCGCGCTGGCGCGAAGGGCTGATATCGACCGGTTTCATCGCGGAGGAATATCCCGACGGCTTTGCGCCAATCGTGCCGAACAACGATGAGAAAGCCGTGCTGGCGTCGATTGCGACCGCGGTGGAACTGCTGCGCCGCGACCGGCTCGACCGGCTCGGCGGGCGCCTGGCGCCGCATTCGGGGGCGCTGAAGCGCGACTGGGTGGTGAAGATTGGTGAAGACTATCTGTCGGCGTCCATCCTCGAAGGCATGATCTCAATTCCAACGGAAATCGATCTGTCGATCGAGGGCGGCAAGGCGCTGACCGTCGCCTCAGACTGGCGTCCGGGCGACCTGATCTGGCGCGGCACGGTCGGCACGCACAAGATCGTCGCTCAGATCAGGCCGGTTGCCAATGGCTTGCGCATCGCCTGGAAAGGCATGTCGGTGACCGCGCGGACCATGTTGCCACGCATCGCCGAACTGGAAAGGCTGATGCCGGAGAAGGTGGCGCCGGATACGTCGAAACTGCTGCTTTGCCCGATGCCCGGCCTTGTCGTGTCGATTGCCGTTGCCGAAGGGCAGGAGGTCAAGGCCGGCGAGACACTGGCCGTCGTCGAGGCGATGAAGATGGAAAACGTGCTGCGCGCCGAACGCGATCTTGTCGTGGCGAAACTCAACGCCAAGCCTGGCGACAGCCTGGCGGTCGATGCGGTGATCATGGAATTTGCCTGAGGTCTGTTGATATTCAGGTGAGGCCGGCCTGCAAATGGCGATTTCCTGCGCTTCCGGTGCTCACGTACCCAAACGTACGCTCCGCTCCGGTTCTCGGAATCCACCATTTTCGGCTCGGCCTGACCTGAATCTCAACAGACCTTAGCTGGGCAGGCCGCTGCAAGCCTGTGGTCAGCGGCGGTTTGTGCTGGACTGGTATCGCCCGGTCCCGGACAATACATCTCCACCGACTCAAGTCCTTCGGGCAGCGCGAAAAACCATGGCAGATGACAGACTTCCCCGCGATCCCCTGATGCGCGAAGCCGCGATAGCGGCTGCGCGGCCGGAGGCGCCGGCGCGGCCGTTCGTCCACCTGCGCGTGCATTCGGCCTATTCGCTGCTGGAAGGCGCCTTGCAGATCGGCAAGGTGGTGGCTCACGCGGTCAAGGACGAAGCCCCCGCGATTGCCGTGACCGACACCAACAATCTGTTCGGCGCGCTCGAATTCGCGCAGAAGGCGGTGAAGGACGGCATCCAGCCGATCATCGGCTGCCAGGTCGCGGTCGCCTTTTCAGGCGAGAACAGCGATGGCCAGCGCGACCGCAGGCGGCAAGGTCCGGATATGCGGCCGGTGGTCCTGATCGCCGCGACCGAGGCCGGCTACGCCAATCTGGTCAGGCTGGTCAGCCGCGTCTATCTTGAAACGCCGCCGGGCGAGGCGGTGCACCTGACCACCGAAATGATGGAGGGCTATTGCGACGGGCTGATCTGCCTCAGCGGCGGGCCGCGCGGACCGATCGGCATTGCGCTCAAGGAAGACCGCCGCGATCTTGCAGAGGCACGGCTTTTGACCCTCAAGATGATGTTCGGCGACCGGCTCTATGTCGAACTCGACCGGGTTTCCGGTTATGATCGCATGATCGAGAAATCCTCGATCGATCTCGCCTATACCCATGAATTGCCACTGGTCGCCACCAACGAGGCCTTCTTCTCGGCGCGCGACGACTATGACGCGCATGACGCGCTGATCGCCATCGCCGAAGGCTCGGTCGTTGCCGCCGACAATCGCCGGCGGCTGTCGCCGGACAATTTCCTGCGCAGCCAGGCCGACATGGCCAGGCTGTTCGCCGACCTGCCGGAGGCGATCGACAACACGGTCGAGATCGCGTTGCGCTGTTCCTACTATCCGAAGAACCGCAATCCGATCCTGCCGCGCTTCACGGGCGGCGATGTCGCCGACAATGACGCCGCCGTGCAGGCTGAAGCCGACGAGCTCGCCCGCCAGGCGCATGAGGGGCTCGACGCACGGCTGGCCGCGCATGGGCCGACACCAGGCTACACGGTCGAGCAATATCGCGAGCGGTTGAATTTCGAGCTTGGCATCATCACCAAGATGAAGTTCCCCGGCTACTTCCTGATCGTTGCCGACTTCATCAAATGGGCCAAGGCGCAAGGCATTCCGGTCGGGCCGGGCCGCGGGTCGGGCGCAGGCTCCCTGGTCGCCTATTCGACGACCATCACCGACATCGATCCCCTACGCTTCTCACTGCTGTTCGAGCGCTTCCTTAACCCCGACCGCGTATCGATGCCCGACTTCGACATCGACTTCTGCCAGGATCGCCGCGAGGAGGTGATCCGCTACGTCCAGCAGAAATACGGTCGCGACCAGGTCGGCCAGATCATCACCTTTGGTACGCTGCAGGCGCGCGCTGTGCTGCGCGACGTCGGCCGTGTGCTGCAGATGCCCTACGGCCAGGTCGACAAGCTGTCCAAGATGGTGCCGCAGAACCCGGCCAACCCGGTCAAGCTCGCCGACGCCATTGCCAACGAGCCGCGCTTTGCCGAAGAGGCCGAGCGGGAGCCGATCGTCCAGACGCTGCTCGACATGGCGCAGAAGCTGGAGGGCCTCTACCGCCACGCCTCTACGCACGCCGCCGGCATCGTCATCGGCGACCGCCCGCTGTCGGAACTGGTGCCGATGTACCGCGATCCGCGCTCGGATATGCCGGTCACCCAGTTCAACATGAAATATGTCGAGCAGGCCGGGCTGGTGAAGTTCGACTTCCTCGGCCTGAAGACGCTGACGGTGCTCGAAACGGCGGTCAAGCTGATCCGCCGGCGCGGCATCGAGATCGACCTGGCGACGATCCCGCTCGACGATCCCGAGACCTATGCCATGCTGTCGCGCGGCGAGGTGGTCGGCGTGTTCCAGGTGGAAAGTGCCGGCATGCGCAAGGCGCTGATCGGCATGCGGCCGGACTGCATCGAGGACATCATCGCCCTGGTCGCGCTGTACCGGCCGGGACCGATGGAGAACATACCGACCTACAACGCCAGAAAGCATGGCGAGGAGGAGATGGCGTCGATCCACCCCAAGATCGACCATCTGGTGAAGGAGACGCAAGGCGTCATCGTCTACCAGGAACAGGTGATGCAGATCGCGCAGGAGCTAGCCGGCTATTCGCTTGGCGAAGCCGACCTGCTGCGCCGCGCCATGGGCAAGAAGATCCGCGCCGAGATGGACAAACAGCGCGAGCGCTTCGTCTCGGGCGCGGTCGAACGCGGCGTTGGCAAACCGCAGGCCGACTTCATTTTCGATCTGCTTGCCAAGTTCGCCGACTATGGTTTCAACAAGTCGCATGCCGCCGCCTACGCGGTGGTCTCGTACCAGACCGCCTATCTCAAGGCGCACTATCCGGTCGAGTTCCTCGCGGCATCGATGACGCTCGATATGGGCAACACCGACAAGCTCGCCGATTTCCGCCAGGACGCGCTGCGCCTTGGCATCGAGGTATTGGCTCCGTCGGTGATATCAAGCTTCCGCGCTTTCGAGGTTGGCGAGAACCGTATCTATTATTCGCTGGCCGCGCTGAAAGGTGTCGGCGACGCGGCGGTCGAGCATATCGTTGCCCAGCGCGGCGAAAAGCCATTCAAGAATCTCGCCGATTTCTGCGAAAGGGTCGATCCCAAGATTGTCGGCAAGCGTGTCTTCGAAAGCCTCATCATGGCCGGCGCGCTCGATTGCTTCGGCCACGACCGCGCTGCGATGATGGCGGGCGTCGAGCGCATGATGGGGCTGGCATCGCTGGCACAGCAGAACGCGGTCTCCGGTCAGCACGATATCTTCGGCGCCTCGCTCGGCGCCCAGTCGCAGGCGCTCAATCTGCCGGCGACCGACCCATGGCTTGCCGCCGACCGGCTGCACCGAGAATTCCAGGTGGTCGGCTTCTATCTCTCCGCCCATCCGCTCGACGAGTACAAGGCGGCCTTGCAGAAGATGCGGGTGCAAAACTGGGCCGAGTTTTCGGCCGCCGTCAAGCGCGGGGCCGCCGCCGGACGGCTGGCCGGCACGGTCACCTCCAAGCAGGAGCGCAAGACGCGCACCGGCAACAAGATGGGCGTCGTCGCATTTTCCGATACGTCCGGCCAGTATGAGGCCGTGCTGTTTTCCGAAGGACTGGCGCAGTATCGCGACCTGCTCGAGCCCGGCCGTTCCGTCGTCATCACGGTTGCGGCCGAGGACAGGCCGGAAGGCGTCAATTTGCGTATCAACTCGGTGCAGTCGCTGGAGGACGAGGCAAGCCGCATCCAGAAAGCATTGCGCATTTTCGTACGCAATGCGGCGCCGATCGGCACGCTGGCCGGCCAGCTTTCAGTGAGGGGCGAAGGCCAGGTCAGCTTCGTTCTGATCAAGGAAGATGGCGAGGGGGAAATCGAGATCGAGCTGCCCAATCGCTACCGGATCTCGCCGCAGATCGCCTCGGCGATGCGCGCCGTGCCCGGCGTGGTCGAAGTGGAACTGGTGTGACGCACGCTCTTGCGGGCTGGCGGCAGGTGTCGCGAACGCCGCCGCGATCGTCATGAAAGCGGCGGAAGACAGCTCAACAATCGCGCAGCTGCGCGACAGGCTGCGCAAGCTTTATCACGGACGCACCCCGGCGGCTTTCCGCTTCCAGCTGGTGGCTGTCGTCATCGACCTCGCCATCATTGCTTTCTTCATCGCGACGCCGGTCCTTCAGGACAAGCCGTCATTCCTCTGGCTCGACTATGCGGTGGCCGCGCTGGTTGCTGCAGACATGGCCGCCCGCCTGCTGGCGTCGAACGACATGTTGCGGTTGATGAAGCAGCCGACATCGTGGGTCGATGCCTTCATCCTCTTGACGCTGCTGATGCCGACGGCGCTCGCCAATCTCGGCTTCCTGCGTATCCTGCGGCTGTGGTCACTGTCGCGCAGCGGGTCGCTATGGCGGCATTTCGAAATGCGCGGACTGTGGCCTTGGCGGGAGGCGAGCCAGGCGGTCATCAATCTCTTGACCTTCCTGTTCGTCATCACCGGCTTCGTCTACACCTTCTTCTTCCGCACCGGGACGGGGCTCGAAAACTATATCGATGCGCTTTATTTCACCGTCGCCACAGTGACGACGACAGGCTTCGGCGACATCGTCCTGCCGGGCATGGCCGGCAAGCTGACCGCGATCGCCACCATGATCATCGGCATTTCGCTGTTCGTGAGGTTGGCGCAGGCGCTGTTCCGTCCCCACAAGGTATTCTTTCCTTGTCCGCAGTGCGGGCTGCAGCGGCACGAGCCCGACACCGTCCACTGCAAGGCCTGCGGCCACCTCCTCAACATACCCGACGACGGCAATTGACCGGCTTGAAACCCATCCCGCCGGAGTACACAGGTTATCCGCTCAAAACTGCGGGCCACCTATCTGGCTGTAGTTGACGCCGCCGAAGCTGATCCCGGTCAGGCCGGGAGCCGCCATCTTGCGCTTGTGACCATCGCGGCAGTCGAACACGGGCCACTCCGTCTGTTTGCAAGGGATCTCGCGGCACATTCGGCTCAGGCAATCGCCCTCGGTGAGCAAGAACAGGCTGTTGCCCAGGCGCCGAACCGTGCTTCCGTCGTCGGAACGCCAAGTCCAGGGAATGCGCAGCGAGGAAATGAAATCGCCGACAAGGCTACCGGTTCCGGAATGCGCGCGCAGGCTTGTTCGATAATGTGCCATGGACGCGGAATAGTCTGCCACGACCGTCGGGCCATAGGAGGAAGCCATAGCGCCATCCGACTCGAGAAGGTGCGTTCCCGCTTCGGCTTCCGCTTTGCCGGTAGCTACCAGCGTCGACATCAGTAAAACAGCGACGATCACAAGAGGCATCGTTGCACCATCTCACGCTTGCTC
Organism: Mesorhizobium sp. P2_A12; assembly: GCF_056405075.1. Lineage (NCBI taxonomy): Bacteria > Pseudomonadati > Pseudomonadota > Alphaproteobacteria > Hyphomicrobiales > Phyllobacteriaceae > Mesorhizobium > Mesorhizobium sp. P2_A12. Next base: position 345,389 of record NZ_JBFUCU010000012.1, on the reverse strand, counting down.
TCTGTTTCCAGGAGCGTCTCATCCCGCCGCCCCAGCTGCAAGGCGGCAACGTCGGATCAGGGCACGAAATTGTCGTAGACTCAATCTCCCCCGGACTGGATCAGGGTCTGTGACGCGGCGATCTTCGCCGGTTGTGGCGCTTTTCGCTGCAGATTGAGCAGATTGCCCATCAGGATCAGCAGTGCGCCACCGGCGGTGAAGGCGTCGATCTGCTCCTGATAGAGCAGCCAGCCGATCAGAGCCGACAGCGGCACGCGCAGGAAATCCATCGGCGAAATCACGGTGGCGTCGGCATAGGCAAGCGCCCGGGCCATGCAGAAATGCGACGACATGCCAGTGAAGGCGATCAGCAGGATCCAGGGCCACAGCTCCAGCGACGGGTTGCGCCACTCATAGAGCGCCGGGACGAGGCCGAGTGCCGACTGAATGATCAGCATCCAGAAGATGATGCGCACGACTCTGTCCGTGCGCGTCAGCGACTTGACCAACACCAGCGATACCCCGAAACAGACGGCGGCACCGAGCACGACGAGATGTCCGGGATCGACCGCGCCGACGCCGGGGCGCACGATAATCACCACGCCGATCAGCCCCAGCACAATCGCCGCAAGTCTGGGCCGGGAGAGCCTTTCGCCAAGAAAAGTCACCGCCAGGATAGCCGTCCAGATCGGTGTGGTGAATTCGATCGAGATCAACACCGCCAGCGGGATCAGCGTCAGCGCGTAGAGCCAGGCCGCCTGGCCGGTATAGTGGATGACGTTGCGGGCGATATGGGCGACGGGGCGCTGCGTGCGCATGGCTGCAAAGCCGCCGCTCATCATCACCAGCGGCAGAAGGATGAAAAAGCCGATCACCGAGCGCAGTTCCAACACCTGGAAGACATTGAGCTCGGCTGTCGTGGCGCGTCCGGCGACAGACATCGCCAGGAACGAGGCGATCGACAGCGCCATCCAGAATGCGGCCTTGGGGATGGAGGGGGTGGGGACCATGCCCGCTATCTCGCAGGCCGGAGCCCTTGCCGCAATCGCTAGAGGCTGCATTCTTCTGGGCCAGTGACGATGCCTGGATGTTGCAAAACAGTCATGCTGCGGTCGGAACCCGATACCGCAACAGGCGTTGAGTCTCGATATTGCCGTGCCTTGCCTTGCAGGCCGTCCTGCCTTTCCAGATCGACAAGGAGAGCTTTGATGAGATCATACGCGCAAATAGGGCTTGCTGGCTGTCTGTTGGCCGCGGCTGGCACGGCACATGCCGACGAAGCCAAGTTTCTCCAGTCGTTCAATGGCAATTTCGCTGGCAAGGGAACTGTCCAGGTAACCACCGATGTGCCGAACGTTAATGTATCCTGCAGCTTCAAGTCGAATGCGACCTCAACCTCACTCTCGCTGGATGGCAATTGCCGCGGTCTCGTCTTGGTAACGCGGGCTATCAGCGCCAACTTGAAGGTCATAGGTGCGAAGTACAACGGCGTCTATGTCGGGTCTCGCACCGGGCCGGCACAGCTGAGTGGCAGCCGCTCCGGCAACGCGATCAATCTCGGCATTGGCTGGGCCAAGGAGGTCAATGGGGATCGAAAGGCGCGGATGACGGTCGAGAAGAAGGGCGAGAACGGCATCCAGCTGACTGTCACCGACACCGACCCGAAAACCGGCAAGAGCGTGGTGACGAGCAGGATCGATCTGCAGCGCACCTGACGGATGGGCCGCGATATTCAGGTGATGCGGCGTGAGGTACGCTCCGCTCCGGTTCTCGGAAGCCAACATTCTCGGCTCGGCCTGACGTGAATCTCAACAAACCCAACAAGCAAGGTCAGTCCTCGAGCGGCTCCGGCGGGTGGGCGTCGCGGCCCTTGCCGAAAGTATAGCCGGTTTCCACCGCCCTGCGGCCGAACTTGTCGCGCAGGGCATCGATGGCGCTTTCAGCCATGGCGCGTTTGCGTGACTGGACGTCGACCAGGTCGGGCGGGTCAGCCTTGTCGTCGTCCGAGAGGTCGCTGACGCCGATGCCGAGTAGCCGATATTTCGTGCCGTCGGTTTCCTTGCGCAGGAGTTCCACTCCGGTCTGGAAGATGCGATCGGCGAGCCGGGTCGGGTCGCCGAGCTGGCGGTTGCGCGTGCGCAGCTTGAAATCCTGGGTCTTCAGCTTCAGCACCACGGTGCGCCCGGCGATGCCGGATTTCTTCAGCCGTGCCGAGACCCTCTCCGAAAGCCCCCTCAGCACCGCGACAAGCTCATCGAGCGAAGCGATGTCCGTGTCGAAGGTGGTTTCGGCCGATACGCTCTTAGCGTCCTGGTCAGGATCGACGCGGCGGACGTCCTCGCCGCGCGAAAGGCGGTAGAGCCGGTCGCCCATCGTGCCGTAGCGGCGCATCAGGTCGCCACGATCCATCTGCTGCAACTGGCCGATGGTGCGGATGCCGTCGCGCTCCAGCGTGGCGTTGAACGCCTTGCCGACACCCCAGATCATCGTTACCGGCTGGGCTGCCAGGAAGCCGACCGCCTCAGCCTCGCCGATGACCGAGAAGCCGCGCGGCTTGCGGAAATCCGACGCTATCTTGGCGAGGAACTTGCAGTAGGACAGGCCGGCTGAAACGGTGATGCCGATCTCCTTCTCGACGGCAAGCGCGAAGCGCGCCAGCACCACTGCCGGCGGCAGGCCGTGCAGACGTTCGGTGCCGGCGAGGTCGAGAAATGCCTCGTCGATCGAGAGAGGCTCGACCAGCGGCGTCAGCGCCTGCATCATGGCGCGCACCTCGCGGCCGACGCGCACATATTTTTCCATGTTGGGGCTGATGACGACCGCCTCGGGACAGGCTTCGAGCGCTTTGAACATCGGCATTGCCGAGCGCACGCCCTGGATGCGGGCGATGTAGCAAGCGGTGGAGACGACGCCGCGCTTGCCGCCGCCGATGATCAGCGGCTTGTCCTTGAGCGCTGGATTGTCGCGCTTTTCGATCGCCGCATAGAAGGCGTCACAATCGATATGGGCCAGATGGAGCCGGTAAAGCTCGGGATGGCGCGCCAGCCGGGGGCTGCCGCAGCGTTCGCAACGGCGCGTCTGGCTGCGCTGAAACGTCAGGCAGTCGCGGCAAAAACCGTGATCGGGATTGTTGACAGGGGCCGCCATCGCTGCGAACATAAAGAGAACAGAAGCAATGGTACGACAGTGCAAGGCCTGCGACAAGGCTGGCCTGGGGAGAACGCATGAGCACGACCATAGCACCGCTGGCGCCTGAACTCTGGGCGGATTTCGAGGACCTCTTCGGCAAGCAGGGCGCCTGTTATGGTTGCTGGTGCACGCATTTCCGGCTGGCGCCGGCGATACGGCGTGAGAGCAGCCGGGAACGCAACAAGGACCACATCAAGGCGCGCATCGAAGCTGGCCCGCCGCCAGGCCTGCTGGCATTCGAAGACGGCAAGGCGGTCGGCTGGATGCAGATCGGGCCGCGCGCCGACGTGCCCGAATGGAACAATCAGGGCAGGGGGTCGGCACCAGTCGATGCCGCCGACGCCATGGATCCGGCCGTGTGGGCGATCTCCTGCTTCTTCATCCGCACCAAGGCGCGCGGCAGGGGCATCACGCATAGCCTGGTCGAAGGCGGTATCGATTTCGCGCGCAGGAATGGCGCGCGGTTGGTCGAGGCCTGCCCGATAGACCTGTCCCGGGATTCGCGTTCGATCGGCCTGTTCGTCGGCTCGTCGCGGGTCTTCGAGAAGGCTGGTTTCGAGCGGCTTGTCGAGCGCAAGGCCGGCCGGCCGCTGATGCGGCTTGTGCTATAATCAGCTTTTGCGCCTTGGCGGCGTTGTATCTCACCTTGCGGTTGTGGCGGTAATTTCATACCAGACGAACGAGGCGTTCCTTCCAAGACGCGTTGCACGGAAACGGATTCAGTCGACGCGCTTTGGGCTTTTGTTTTATGCATGTCGTTGTCCCAAACCGCTGCGCGCTTTTGGGCACTATTAGGTCAAACGGAGAATTCGCGTGAACCGTGCCCTGCCATTCGTTTTTCTTCTTGCGTTGAGCGCGCCTGCTTTCGGCCAGACCGTCGACAGCCAGGGTGCGAAGCAATTGTCCGAAGACCTGGCCCGCTATGTCGGCAAACAGGCGCTCGACAAAGGCATTCTGAAGGTGTCGCTGGAAGGCGATGCCTACAAGATCCTGTTTGATTTCAAGGCGCTTGCCGGATCACTGCCAGATCAAAAGCTGCTGAAAGTCGACGTTGCGCCCTATGCCCTGATGGTCAAGCCGCGCAGCGACGGATCCTGGGATGTCTCGATGGATTTTTCGCAGAGCGCTTCCTTCGAGTTCAACGGGCCCGAGGGTCTGCAAAGCACGCAGTTTTCGATCAAGGAGGGCAAGGGTTCCGGGGTCTACGACCCCAATCTGGCGGCCTTCACCAGCGGCGGCAGCTCGATGGCCGGTATGACGATGGCATCGAAGGATGCCAAACAGCATATGGAAGCGAGCACCGGCGCCGGCACAGCAACGATCACCGCGACCAAGTCCGCGACCGGGGGTGTCGATTTCACAACATCGCAAAAGGTGTCTGATTTCGTCGAAACGATAAATTTCGACGATCCTGAAAGCGGACTGAAATTCCCGGTCAACGTCAAATCGCCGGAGCTGTCGGTCGAGGCCAGCGGCAAGGGAGTGCGGACAAAGCCGCTGCTCGATCTCCTGGCGTTTGCCGTGGCCAATGAAGACGAGACGACGCTGAAGGCAAACCAGGCGCAACTCAAATCGCTTCTGCTCGCCGCCTTGCCGGTTTGGGAGCATGTCGAGGGAACCTACGGTTTCAGGGATTTCACGGTGGAAAGCCCGGTCGGCAATTTCGGCGCGACGCAACTCAGCACTGCGTTCGCGTCCGACGGCGTCGCCCAGAACGGCAAGATCAGGTATGCCATCAAGGCGTCGGGGCTGACCGTGCCGCAACAGCTTCTGCCGAGCTGGAGCGTTGCGCTGTTGCCCACCGATGTCGACCTGAACTTCGGCGGCGCCAATATCGATCTCGACAGCATGGCGAAGAAGGCGATCGAAGCCTTTGATCTCAATCAGAATCCGCCGCTGTCGGCTGATTTCGGCGACCAGCTCAAAGCCGACTTCATGGCCAAGACGCCGAAGGTCGTCATCGGCCACAGCACCGTGAAGAACAAGGATACGGAGATCGCCTTGGAAGGCGAAATGACCTTCCCCGACGAGAAGCCGGAGGCAAGCTTGACGGTCGACGTCACTGGCTTCGACAAGCTCGTCGAGGGCCTGCAGACGGCGGCAAAGTCGGAGCCGGAGGTGGCGCAGTACGTACCCGCAGCTCTCATGGTGAAGGGTTTTGGCAAGACGCTGCCCGATGGACGCATCGAATGGGTCGTCAACGCCAAGGCCGACGGTTCGGTGATGGTCAACGGCGTCATGGTCAAGCCGGCCGATCCGGCCGCGGATGATAGTGTCGATGACAGCGGCGACGACAGTGGGGACGACAGCGGCGGGGCGGGAGCGAAGCTGAATCCCTGAGGGCTGGCCTCTATCTCTCTGTTTTGGCCTCTCTGTTTTGGCGCAATTCCGGGCGGAAAACCGTTTCAAACTTTTTCCTGGAATTGCGTTAGAGCCCCAGCGCGTTCGCAATCTTCGGCGCGGCTTCGTGCCAGTCCTGGACGACGATGATGTCGTCCGGCACCGGCGGCAGGAATGCGCGCAGCGAATTGTCGGCCATCAGATGGAACAGGCCGGCATCGGCGACGGATGCCCGCACCGACGCCAGATTGTGCGGCTGATCGTCGACGAAAACCACCGGCCGGCCGGTCTTGCCGCGAAGCCTGGCCACTGCCGGTCCCTTGGCCATTTCAGTGGTCAGGAGCGGGTAGCTCAGCCCGAGTGCATCGAGATGGGCGCGACGCACGGCACGGTGCTTGTGCGGCATGGCCGTCAGCAGAATGATCTCGGCGCGATCGCCCAATCCCGTCAGGGCATCCGCGGCACCGTCGGTGATACTCTGCCAGTCGGCTTGGGCGTCAAAGAAATCGCCCAGAAGTGCTGTGACTTCTGGCTGTTCGATCAGGCGGCCGCTCGCCGTTTCGGCGATGTTGCCGGTCAGCCGGAACGAGGCCAGCGTCAGGCCGAAACCACGCGCCTTGAGGAAATGCGGGAAAGGGCGGATGAATTCGAGCACCACGTCGTCGACATCGAGCACCAGCAGCGGGCGGCTGTCCGCCGCCAGTTCCTCGATCTGGCGCGCTGTCTCGGGATCATCGCTCATATGGAATGCTCATGGTTGTCGTCGCCCAGCGGCAACGCCCGCAAGGCCTTGCCGACAGCTGCCGGCGGCGTGCCGGTTTCCTCGGCAAAGCGCATCAGCGTCGGCTCGTGGGCGAGAATGAACTGCAGGACGCCAGCCAGGAATCCTGGTTCGCCGGCAGCCTTGCGGATCGAATGCGCCTCGATGCCGGTGATTGCCAGAAAGCGCGGCAACAGCTCCGGATCGGAGGCGACGAAGCCCAGGGCCTTCACCGCAATCGATTCCGCTTCCTCGCGCATTGACGCTGCGTTTGCCATCACTACCTTCGGTGTGTGGAATGAGTCTCTCCCGCAGTAATGGCAAGAGATGCTTGCGGCAAGCCATTAGAGCGGCGCCCGAGGTGGAATCCAGACAGCTTTTTGCGCCACGGATTTCCGTTTCGTCAATGATATTGCCGTAGAGTGACGCAGGGTTTGGTGCGTCTTGAGATGGACGCATGACGGCCGCCTTCGAGCGGAAGGACGGCCGGGACGGGATATCGATGCCGAAGAAGGTCATGATCGTCGAGGACAATGAGCTCAATATGAAGCTCTTTCGGGACCTCATCGAAGCAAGCGGTTACGAGACCGTGCGCACCCGCAACGGCCTGGAAGCGCTCGATCTGGCGCGCAAGCACCGGCCGGATCTCATCCTGATGGATATCCAGTTGCCTGAAGTGTCGGGGCTGGAGGTAACCAAATGGCTGAAGGAGGATGACGAGCTGCACGTCATCCCGGTCATCGCGGTGACCGCCTTCGCAATGAAAGGCGACGAGGAACGCATCCGCCAGGGTGGCTGCGAAGCCTATATCTCCAAGCCGATTTCGGTGCCGCGTTTCATCGAAACCATCAAATCCTATCTGGGCGATGCATGATGCGGCCCTCCAGCCAAGCCGGAGCCTTGTGACATGACTGCACGGATCCTCGTCGTCGACGACATCCCTGCCAATGTGCGGCTGCTGGAGGTCCGGCTGCTGGCCGAGTATTTCGAGGTGTTGACCGCCACAAACGGGCCGGACGCCATCGAGACCTGCGAGAATGGCAAGGTCGATGTCGTGCTGCTCGACGTGATGATGCCCGACATGGACGGGTTCGAAGTCTGCCGGCGGCTGAAGAGCGACCCGGCGACGTCGCACATTCCGGTGGTGATGATCACCGCGCTCGACCAGGTTTCCGACCGCGTGCGCGGGCTCGAGGCCGGCGCCGACGATTTCCTGACCAAGCCGGTTAACGACCTGCAGCTGATGACGCGCGTCAAGAGCCTGGTCCGGCTGAAGTCGCTGACCGACGAGTTGCGGCTGCGCGCCTCGACGACGCGCAACATTGGTATCGAAGAACTGCTGAGCCGCAATTTCGCCTCCGAGGACACGACGCCGAAAGTGCTCTTGATCGACGAGCGCAAATCCTCGGTCGAGCGCATCCAGAAGATGCTGCGCGACCGTGCCGACCTCGACGTCACCAGCGATCCGCATGCCGGCTTCTTCCAGGCCGCCGAGACGCCTTACGAATGCGTGATGATCTCGACGGCCTTTGCGGATTTCGATCCGCTCCGGCTCTGTTCGCAGTTGCGCTCGCTCGACCGCACCCGTTTCGTCCCGATCATCCTGCTGGCGGAGGCGGGCGAGGACGAGCGCATCATTCGTGGCCTGGAGCTCGGCATCAACGACTATCTGATGCGGCCGATCGACCAGCAGGAACTGACGGCGCGGCTGCGCACCCAGGTGCGCCGTAAGCGCTACAACGACCAGCTGCGCGCCAGCGTCACCCAAACCATCGAAATGGCGGTGACCGACGGGCTGACCGGGCTGCACAACCGCCGCTATCTCGACAGCCATCTGCAGACGCTGTTCGATCGCGCCGTCGCGCGGCGGCGGCCGCTGTCGGTGATGATCACCGATCTCGACCGTTTCAAGTCGATCAACGACGCACACGGCCATGACGGCGGCGACGAGGTGTTGCGGGAATTCGCGCGACGGCTGCGCAAGAATGTCAGGGGTATCGACCTTGCCTGCCGCTTTGGCGGCGAGGAGTTCGTCGTGGTGATGCCGGACACCGAGGGTTCGGTTGCCGAAAAGGTGGCTGAACGCATTCGCGCCGAAATCGCCCAGGCGCCTTTTGCCATCGGCCCCGACGGCAAGACGACCGAAGTCACCGTCAGTGTCGGCGTGTCGTCTGTGCTGAAGGGGGTGGACACGGTGGCGGCGCTGATGAAACGTGCCGACCTCGCGCTCTACGAAGCCAAGAGCGGCGGCCGCAACCGCGTCGTCGCCAAGGCGGCGTAAACCGCAAAGGCCCGATTATCCAGTCAACCCGATAGGGTTACCCGTTTACCTTAATCCAAGCGATTCGCGAGCCTTGGTTAAGAAATGGTTGATTTTCATAAGCTCTTGCGCAAGTGTGCAGGCCAAGACGAAGCCGGCACGAGGATAGACAGCCGGCTCGATCCCTAGAAATACCCCATGATGCTCAGGTCCGCCGCATCTCCTGGGTCCGTGGGGTCGGCCGGCCGGCGCTGGCACATAGTGGCCTCCTCGTACCGCTGCCAAACGCCGACCGGCCCCCTCTCCAGACAGAACATCAAAGCTCCGTGCCGAGGCACGGATTGCTCTGCTCTTTTCGTGTGAAAAATCCGGGTCCGATTCTCTTCGATCAACAGCGAGCCAAGTGACGCGCCCTTGTCACTGCGCGAGCAGTTTCGTTCGTGGCTGGCGACCTGAAGGGAAGAGTACTCTCTCCACTTCATACATATGGCGCACAACGGGATTGCGGCAAGACCCGGCTCCTCCCGTAAAACCGTCGGCCTGAACAACGGTAAGAAACGGGAGTGACCGTAATGCCTGTAATGACCGATCATGCGGTGGTGATTGCCGGAGGCGGCCCGACAGGGTTGATGCTGGCAGCAGAACTCGCCCTGGCGAATGTCGACGTTGCCATTGTCGAGCGGCGTTCCAACCAGGAGCTTGTTGGCTTGCGTGCGGGCGGCCTGCATGCTCGCACGATCGAGGTCCTGGATCAGCGTGGGATCGCCGACCGGTTCTTGTCGCAAGGACAACGCTTTCAGGCCGTCGGCTTCCACATGATCCGGCTGGATATCAGCGACTTTCCAACGCGGCACAACTGCCTGCTCGGGCTGCGTCAAAACCACATTGAACGGATATTGGCCGGCTGGGTCGACGAGTTGAGAGTGCAGATCTACCGCGGGCAGGAGGTTGCGGTGTTCGCGCAAGACGACAGCGGGGTCATCATCGAGTTGGCCAATGGCCAACGTATGAAGACACATTATCTGGTGGGCTGTGACGGGGGGCGAAGCATCGTCCGAAAAGCAGCCGGCATCGAATTCGCGGGATGGGATCCGACGATGAGCTGGATGATCGCCGAGGTCGAGATGTCTGAGGAGCCGTCGTTGGGCTTTCGGAACACCGACTCCGGTATCCACGCTTTGGGCAAGACCGGGGAGGGTGGGACAGTCGGCGTCGTGCTGACAGAACCGCGACTGAAGACCGGGGGAGAGCCCACGCTTCGCGATCTCAGCAAGGCGCTGGTTGCCATCTATGGGACCGACTTTGGTGTCCACAGTCCGACCTGGCTCTCGCGCTTCACCGATATGACAAGGCAAGCCGCAGCCTACCGCGACGGACGCGTCCTGCTGGCGGGCGATGCCGCGCACATCCATCCCCCGATGGGCGGGCAGGGCCTCAACATCGGTGTGCAGGATGCGGTGAACCTCGGCTGGAAGTTGGCGCAGGTGGTCAAGCGGATCTCACCGGAGAGCCTCCTCGATACCTACCATGCCGAGCGCCACCCGGTCGCCGCCCGTGTCCTGCAGAACACGATGGCGCAGGTTGCGCTTCGGCGTATGGACGACCGCGGCAAGGCGATGGGCGACATCGTTGCCGACCTGCTCGGGATGGACGAACCGCGCAGACGGATGGCCGGCGAGATGTCCGGTCTGGATGTTCACTACAATCTTGGCGAGGGGCATCCTCTGCTTGGCCGGCGGATGCCCGACCTCGACCTGCTGACTGCCAGCGGCCCGCTGCGGGTCTTTGCCCTGCTGCACAATGGCCGGCCGGTCATGCTCAACTTCGGTCAGCCACGCGGCTTCGACATGACGCCGTGGGTGGATCGGGTGCAGCAGATCGACGCCACATATTCCGGACCATGGGAGCTTCCGGTCCTTGGTCCCGTCGCCGCTCCGACCGCCGTGTTGATCCGGCCCGACGGCTATGTGGCCTGGGTAGGGGATGGAACCCCTCTTGGGTTTGCCGAGGCGCTGACCGCATGGTTCGGCCCGCCTGCCGTGGCGCCACAGCCACAATGAAGTCGACGCACGTAACCTCCTGAAATGCATCGCGTCGCCGCTTGTGGCGGCGCGGTCTGCTGACAACCGATTGACAGGAGCTTTTTTCCATGCAGAAATTGGTTGGACCATTGGACCACTTGGAGAGAGCGTGGACCAGAACAGCCTGCCACCCATTCAGACGACGGCGCGCGATGACGCCGTGCTGAAGGCGTTGGTCGGGTTTGTTCGCGCCGAAGCCTTGCAGCCCGGCGAACGACTTCCGACAGAGCGTATTCTGGCCGAACGGCTGAAGGTCAGCCGCAACACGGTGCGTGAGGCGCTGACGCGCTGGGAAGGGCTCGGTCTGGTCGAGCGCCGGCAAGGCAGCGGCACCTATCTCAAGGCGGCTGTCTCACCCGACATGCTGCATATGCCGCTGACGCTGGCGGGCGGCAATGATTTCACCAGCCTGATGCAGACGCTGGAAATCCGCCGCGCGCTGGAGGCCGAGGCCGCCGCACTCTGTGCCGAGCGTGCAAGCCAGACCGACATTGCCGAGATCGCGCGCAAGCTCGACATCATGGAGCAGGCGTTTCGCACGCGCGACGGCATGTCGTCGGAAGAGGACTGGGAGTTCCATCAGGCGATCTACCGGGTCTCGGGCAATCCGCTGTTCGAGCAGATCATCGCCGCAATGCATGAGCTGTTCCACCGTTTCTGGGAGCATCCGCTCGGCGTGCGCGACTTCGGCCACGCCAGCTTTCCCTATCACCGCACCATTTACGAATGTATCGCCGCGCGCGACCCGCAGGGCGCCCGCGCCGAGGCGCTCAAGCTGATAGCCACCGTCGAGGACGATCTGAAGCGCGGCGCGGCCAAACTCAAACTTTCGAGCCAGACATGACCGAGCACCCATCCGGTTTCGACCACGATTATCTCGCCGAGGCGGCAACGCTGCTGGCGCATGACGAGCCATTCCCGGGCGGCGCGGTGGTGCCGCCGATCTACCAGACCTCGCTGTTCACCTTCGCCAACTATGCCGAGATGGCCGACACCTTCGCCGGCAAACGAAAGCAGCCGATCTATTCGCGCGGCGACAATCCGACGGTGATGGAGTTCGAGGCGCGTGTGGCCGCGCTCGAGGGCGCTGAGGCCGCGCGCGGCTTTTCCAGCGGCATGGCCGCGATCAGCGCCACCGTGCTTGCCTTTGTTGGCGCCGGCGAGCGCATCGTGGCGGTGCGCAATTGCTACGGCGATGCCTACCGGCTGTTCGAGCGGCTCTTGCCGCGGCTCAACATCAAGGTCGACTACGTCGATGGCTCCGACCCGGACGCGGTCGCGGCGGCACTTCCCGGCGCCAAGCTGCTCTACCTGGAAAGCCCGACCTCGATGATGTTCGAGCTGCAGGACATCGCGCATCTGACGCGGATGGCCAAGGAGCAGGGCATCGTCACCAGCATCGATAATTCTTGGGCGACGCCGGTGTTCCAGAAGCCGATCACGCACGGCGTCGACCTGGTGCTGCACTCGGCCTCGAAATATCTCGGTGGCCACAGCGACACCGTCGCCGGCGTCGTGGCGGGATCCGCCGCCCATATCAAGCATATCAACGAGCAGACCTATTCCTATCTCGGCGGCAAGCTGTCGCCGTTCGAGGCCTGGCTGCTGCTGCGCGGCTTGCGCACCCTGCCGCTCCGGCTGCCGCACCACATGAAGAGCGGCCTGACGCTCGCCGAGCGGCTGAAGGCACATGCCAATGTCGAGCGCGTCAACCATCCAGCCTATTCGAACCATCCCGGCAAGGCGACGCTGGCCGGCTATGCCGGGCTGTTCTCCTTCGAGGTGACGGACGATATCGACATCCCCGTCTTCGTCGACGCGCTCAACTATTTCCGCATCGGCGTCAGCTGGGGCGGGCATGAGAGCCTTGTCGTGCCTGCCAAGGCGTCGCTTGAGCAGACGCCGGGCCTGAATTCGATGGCGCGCTTCGGCGTCAGCCCCCGAACCATCCGCTTCAATGTCGGATTGGAAAGTGTCGAAGACCTGTGGGCGGACGTCGCCCAGGCCTTCGAAAAAGCCAGAAAATAACAAGCGGGTTCAAAATGGGAGTCTTGAACATGAAAAAACTGACCGTCATGCTTGCCACCGTCGCGGGGCTGGCGATTTCCGCCGGAAGTGCTGTGGCCGATTCGACCCTCAAGATGGTCGAAGTCATCACCAGCCCGCCGCGCACCGAATTCCTGAAGAAACAGATCGCCGAATTCGAAACCGCCAATCCCGGCGTCAAGGTCGAGCTGATCTCGCTGCCCTGGGGCCAGGCCTTCGAAAAATTCCTGACCATGGTGCAGGCCGGCGATACGCCCGATGTGGTCGAGATGCCGGAACGCTGGATGGGCCTCTATGCCAACAATGCCCAGCTTGAGGATCTCGGCCCCTACATGGCCAAGTGGGACGACGCCAAGACGCTCGGCGAGCGCGCCAAGCAGTTCGGCTCGACCGTCAACAACACGCAGTTCATGATCCCGTACGGCTACTATGTGAACGCGCTGTTCTGGAACAAGAAGCTGTTCAAGGAAGCCGGTCTCGATGGCCCGCCCGCAACGCTCGACGATTTCATCGCCGACTCCAAGAAGATCTCGGCACTTCCCGGCAAATACGGTTACTGCCTGCGCGGCGGCCCGGGTGCCTTCAACGGCATGCACATGTTCATGAATATCGCCGCCGGCAAGGGCGGCTATTTCAACGAGGATGGCACCTCGACCATCAACGACGAGGGCTCGGTCAAGGGTCTGCAGATGCTGGCCGACATGTACAAGAACGGGCTGGCGCCGAAGGATGCGGTGAGCTGGGGCTTCAACGAGACGGTCACCGGCTTCTATTCCGGTACCTGCGCCATGCTTAACCAGGATCCGGACGCACTGCTCGGCATCGCCGACAAGATGAGCGCGGACGACTTCGCCGTGGCGCCATTGCCGGTCGGACCGAGCGGCAAGTCCTATCCGACGCTCGGCTATGCCGGCTGGGCGATGTTCGCCAACTCGCAGCACAAGGACGACGCCTGGAAGCTGATGGCGACGCTTTTGTCCCCCAAGGACAATCTGGAATGGGCCAAGGAGGTCGGCGTCGTCCCGATCCACAACGGCGCCGACCAGGATCCCCATTTCAAGACCGAACAGTTCAAGGGCTGGTTCACGGAGCTGAGCGACACGTCCAAGTACGAAATGGTGACGCCACCGACGCATCTGGAGAACCTCGGCAATTTCGTCGACCAAGTGGCTATCAAGAATTTCCAGGAAGTGCTGCTTGGCCAGAAGACGGCCAAGGACGTCGCCGACCAATGGGCTGCCTTCCTGACCAAGGAACAGCAGGACTGGCTGGCGAAGAACAAGAAGTAGTTTTGTTCCCTTCTCCTGTTCATTGGAGAAGGTGTCACGAAGTGACGGATGAGGGGCGGCGCCAAGTTCAGCGAGCCTGCGCTGCTCCTCATCTGCCTGCCGGCATCTTTTCCCTGCAAACGGGGAGAAGGTCGCTCTCCATCAGCCCCAACGATTTCCGGAGCCGATCCACAGCCAATGACCTATGCCGTGTCCGAAATACGATCCGCCGGCAAGCCGCGTCGCAAGTGGCTATCTCACGCCGCCATCGAGCCCTGGCTCTATCTCAGCCCGGCGATCATCCTTCTGGTCGTGGTGCTTCTGGTGCCGCTGGTCATCGGCATCAGCTACTCCTTCCGAAAATTCTCGGCTTTCAAGTCGGAATATGTCGGGCTCGGACAGTATCGGGCGATGCTGTCGGACCCGGTGCTGGGGCAGGCGCTGGTCAACACGCTGTGGTGGACGGTCGCCAGCCTGTTCTTCCAGTTCTTCCTCGGTCTTGGCCTGGCGCTGCTGCTCGACAAGCCATTCCCAGGCCGCAAGGTGGTGCAGGCCCTGGTGTTCCTGCCCTGGGCGGTGCCGTCCTTCCTGTCAGGCCTGACCTGGGCATGGCTGTTCAATCCGATCATCGGCCCATTGCCGCACTGGCTGTATGCATTGGGGCTGAAGGCCGAACCGACCAATGTTCTGTCCGATCCCTCGACCGCCATGTGGGGGCCGATCGTCGCCAATATCTGGTTCGGCATTCCATTCTTCGCCATCACGCTTCTGGCGGCGCTGAAATCCATTCCATCGGAATTGCATGAGGCGGCGGCGATCGACGGCGCTTCGCCCTGGCAGCGCTTCACCAAGGTGACACTGCCGTTCCTGGCGCCGACGATTGCCATCACGGTGATGCTGCGCACCATCTGGATAGCCACCTTCGCCGACCTCATCTTCGTCATGACGGAGGGCGGACCGGCAGGCTCGACCAACACGGTGCCGGTCTACATCTATGTCAGTGCCTTCAAGTCGCTGGACAAGGGCTATGCCTCGGCGGTGGCCGTGCTGCTGCTCGTCCTGCTCATTGCCTATGCGATCGCGCTGATCGGCATCCGCCGCACACTGGTGAGGCACGTCTGATGATCGCAGGACGCTCAGCCTCGCAGCGCATCTTCGGCGGCATCGGCCTCTACGCCGCCATCGCGGCTTACGTGATCTTTGCGCTGTTCCCGATCTATTGGACGCTGAAGATCTCGGTCACGCCGGAGCGGCTTCTCTATTCCGAAGGCATCACCTTCTGGCCCTCGCAGATGACGTTGCAGAACTTCGTCACCGTGCTCGAGGCCACCGATTTCCCGCGCTATTTCCTCAACAGCGTCGTCGTCTCGGTGTCGACGGCGGCACTGGTGACGGTCATCGCCACGCTCGCCGGTTACGCCATGTCGCGCTTCACCTTTCGCGGCAAGGCGGCACTGGCCCTAATGCTGCTTTTGACCCAGACCTTCCCGCTGGTGATGGTCATTCCGCCGATCTACCGCGTGATGGGGCAGATCGGCCTGATCAACAGCCTGACCGGGCTGATCATTATCTACACCGCCTTCAACACCGCCTTCGCCACCTTCCTGATGCAATCCTTCTTCGACGGCATCCCGAAGGACCTGGAAGAGGCGGCGATGATCGACGGCTGCACGCGCGCGCAGGCGATGCGCAAGGTGATCGTGCCGCTGACGCTGCCCGGCATGGGTGCGACGCTCGGCTTCGTCTTCACCGCCGCCTGGAGCGAGCTTCTGTTCGCGCTGATGCTGATTTCCAGCGACGACCAGAAGACCTTCGCGGTCGGCCTGCTCACCTTCATCGGCAAGTTCGCCGTCGACTGGGGACAGATGATGGCGGCATCGATCCTGGCGCTGATCCCGGTCTGCATCTTCTTCGCTTTCCTGCAACGCTATCTCGTCACCGGCCTGACCGCCGGCGCCGTCAAAGGATAGATCGATGGCCTCTGTTACGCTCGATAAGGTCCGCAAGGATTATGGCACTGTCCGTGTCCTGCACGCCGTCGACCTTGAAATCGCCGATGGCGAGTTCGTCGTCCTGGTCGGTCCGTCAGGCTGCGGCAAGTCCACGCTTTTGCGCATGATCGCCGGGCTGGAGGAGGCTTCCGGCGGTGAGATCCGCATCGGCGAGCGACTGGTCAACGACGTTGCGCCGAAGGACCGCGACATCGCCATGGTGTTCCAGTCCTACGCGCTCTATCCGCATATGGACGTATCGAAGAACATGGGTTTCAGCCTGATGCTGCGCAAGGCTGACAAGCCGGCGATCGACGCAAGGGTGGATGGCGCGGCCAAGCGGCTCGGGCTCGACACTTTCCTGCAGCGCCTGCCGCGGCAATTGTCCGGCGGCCAGCGCCAGCGCGTCGCCATGGGCCGCGCCATCGTGCGCGATCCCAAGGTGTTTCTCTTCGATGAGCCATTGTCGAACCTCGACGCCAAGCTGCGCGTCCATATGCGCGCCGAGATCAAGGCGCTGCACCAGCAACTGAAGACCACTTCGGTCTACGTCACCCACGACCAGATCGAGGCGATGACCATGGCCGACAGGATCGTCGTCATGCATGACGGGCTGATCCAGCAGGTCGGCGCGCCGCTGGATCTCTATGACCGGCCGACCAACATGTTCGTCGCCGGCTTCATCGGCTCACCGGGTATGAATTTCCTGCCAGCGACGGTGCGAAAGGGGGGCACATCGGGCGCCGTGCTGGCCGACGGCCAGGCGTTGCGCCTGCCGGATGGCCTGCCGCTGAACGACGGTGACATCATCACTGTCGGTCTGCGGCCCGAGCACATCAAGCTGGCCGATGAAGGCGAATTGCAGGGCGAGGTGGGGGTGGTGGAGCCGCTCGGGCTTTCGACGCAGTTCTACGTCAAGCTGGCTGGCCAGCAACTTTGCGTCTTCGCCATGGGCCGCGCCGGCGTGAAAACCGGCGACGTGATACGGCTGTCGGCCGACCCGGCGTCGCTGCATCTGTTCGATCCCAAAAGCGGCGATCGCATTGGCTAAACCGGTGCCGGCTGCTGCATAGTGATTTGCGGAAGCAGGAGGAGGGGGAGGCCATGAAACTCGGAATTCCGGTCTATGACGGCGTGGATCTGCTCGACGTGGCCGGGCCCTTCGAGATGTCAAATGGGTCGACCCGGCGAAAGGTCTCGATTGCCAGATCCTCTCCGCCGACGGCGGCCCGGTCACGACCGTGAACGGGTTGCGGTTCGAAGCCCATGCCAGCTTTGCCGAAACGCCAAGGCTCGATGTCCTCTGGGTCCCCGGTGGTGCGCCGGAAGCGTTGGGCGCAATCATGTCAAATGCCAATTCGCCTTTTCTCGCCTACCTCCTAAAGGTGGCGGCGGATGCGCTCTGGGTTTGCTCGGTATGCGAGGGGGCATTGTTGCTCGCACGCGCCGGGCTGCTCGACGGTCACAAAGCCACGACCCATTGGGCGTTCGTCAAATGCCTGCAGAGTTTCCCCAAGATCGAGGTCGATACGACGCATGCGCGCTTCATCAAATCCGGCAATCGGCTGACCGGTGGAGGCATTTCATCAGGCCTCGACGAGGCCTTGAAGCTGATCGCGCTGCTGTTCGATGAGGCGACGGCAGAGGCGTTGCAGGTCACCACGCAGTATTTTCCACGTCCGCCGGTGGCCGGCAAAATTCCAGCCACGCCGGCCTGCCCAGTGAAATGGCGATCCAGGCGACTGCGGCATCACGGCAATTCTGAAGAAATTCCGGGAAAAGCGTAACGCCGTAACGGACTGCCGTCCGATGGTCCTGCAAACGAAAACGCCGCCCAGTGGGCGGCGTTTCGGCATTTTTTTGAGAAACCAGATTACTTGATCTTGGTTTCCTTGAACTCGACGTGCTTCTTGGCGACCGGATCGTACTTGCGGAACGACAGCTTGTCGGTCTTGGTGCGGCTGTTCTTGCTGGTCACGTAGAAGAAACCGGTGTCGGCGGTCGACAGAAGCTTGATCTTGATGTTTGCGGCTTTGGCCATGATTTCAGTCCGTTATGTTCGTGGAGTTTTGGCCGCTGGAGCACGGGGAAACACCCGGACGCGGGAAACTTGGCGCGACACATAAAGAACGTGCCTGGAAAGTCAAGCCCGGCGGAGCTCATACCACCCGCCGGAACTGGCCAGTGGCCTCAAATCATGCGCTTTCTCTCGCGGGCGCCGCAACCTTCTTCCAGTCTCCAGTGGTGTTCCACCAGCGATTCGGATTGGCGCGGTCGTCCAGCCCCTTGGAACGGCTGGCCAGGATCGGCTGGATGCGGATCACCGGCTCCTGATAGGAGTGCGCCTGGAAAATCGCCTCGGCGACGCGCGCGGCCAGCGCCTGGTCGTCGGGCAGTTCGAACGAAACCTCGACCGTGCCGGGGCGTCGCCGCAACTCGGTCTCGGCGCCGGCGGCCGCACCGTCGAGCGGCCTGTAGCGTTCGATGCCATGTGCCGACTGATAGGCGTTGCGGTCATATTTGCCCATCGCCAGCGGCGCTATCGCCACCACCGCATCCATGATGCGGTCGACATCGGCGGCCGGCGCCTGAAAGGTCACAAGCAGGAGCAATGTCATTCGCAACGAAGTGGTTTCAAAGCCGCTGTCGATCATGGGAGGATCCTCAACTTCAGATATTTCGAGGCAACCTTATAACCGGGGGCTGCTGACACGGTTCTGTCAGCAGCCTGTCGTGTCGCCTGGTGAAATGCAGGCTGGAAGCAGCGTCGCGCTACAGGAGGATCTTGCGGATCAGCCTGACGCTGACCAGGCCGATGTAGGCAGCGAAGAACAGGCCGAGCGACCAGCCAAAGCCCGACGGACCGAACGCATCCATGCCGATGCCGATCGCTTGCGGCCCGAGCACCATGCCCACGCCGTAGCAGAGCACGAATGCGGCGTTGGCTGACGCCAGTTCGTGGCCGGAAAGCTGCGAGCCGAGATGGGCAAGGCCGATCGTGTACATGGCTGCGACGACGCCGCCCCAGACGAACAGAAGAGCCGCCATCAGATGCCAGTTCTGCGCAAAGAAGGGCATGAAGACCGTGCCGGCAAGGCCGACGGTGGCGCAGGCAATCAGCAGATAGCGGCGGTCGCTGACGCGGTCGCTGATCATGCCGATCGGGATCTGCAGCAGCACATTGCCGAGGCCGATCATGGTCAGTAGGAGGGCCGCGTCGGCTTCGGAGTAGCCGATGCGGTTGCCATAGACCGGGAACAGCGCAAAGCCGCCGGTTTCGACCGCGCCGAACACCAGCACGGCGGCGGTTGCCGACGGCACCAGCCAGATGTAGCGCAGGAAATTGCTGGTTTCGCCATCGGAGGCGATGGTCGGGCTCTCGTTGCGCGCCGCCAGCACCGGAATGGCGGCCAGCGTCACCAATGCGATGATGACGCCGAATGGCCTGAAGCCCGAACTGCCGAGATGGGCGAACAGCCACGGCCCCGCGGCAAAGCCGAGCGACAGGACAGTGGCGTAGATGCCGAGGACAAGGCCACGCCGATGCGGCGGCGCCGAGGTGCTGATCCAGAACTCCGATAGGATGAACAGCACCGTCAGCGCGATGTGCAGCACGATGCGCAGTGGAAACCACATCCAGAAATCCGGCGCGAAGTGGAAGCCGACGAAGGCCAGGGCGCCGGTGGCAATCATGGCAATCATCGTCCAGGCCACGCCGAAGCGCATGGCGAGTGGCGTGGCCAGTGGGGCACCGGCGATCGAGGCCAGGCCGGCGACGGCCGTGTTGAGGCCGATCATCGACGCCGAATGGCCGCGCGTTTCGAGAATGACGCTGAGCAGCGGCATGCCGAGGCCGATGGCAATGCCGACGACGCTGATCGACGAGATCGCCGCCACCATCGGCAGCCAGTGTACGCGTTCGTCGCCCTGTGGTTGGGTATCGACCGTCATGGGGATGTCTGAATACTCGATGTTCTACAGAATTTCGCGGGTGAAGCGGTTGCGGACAAGCCGGTAGAAGGGCACGGGACCGCCGGGACGCAACTGCGGATCATGAGCGAGGCGCTTTTCCAGCTCGTTCAGGATCGTTCGGGTAATGTCGGGGATGTCGGCTTCCCTGGCCTTGGCCAGCGGCAGCCAGACCAGCTCTTCGAGTTCATTGGTCGGGCCGCCACCCGGCAGTTCGACGGCGACATCGTCGCGCCAGGCGCTGAAGAAACGTGTATCGAAGCGGCGCACCCGGTTGGGCGGCGTGATGGCGCGCGCGACGAAGCGCAGCATGTCGAGAGAGGGTTGCACGCCGTGTTCGGCAAAGCCCTGCCAATCGGGTCTGGCGGTGGCGAAAGCACCTTTGCGGCCGATGAGCAGCCCGGCTTCCTCATAGGTCTCGCGAATCGCCGACAGGGCAATGGCGCGGGCCCGCGCAACACTTGTGCGGCCCGGCCCGGCGATCAACTTTGCTTCCTGCTCCGGATGCAATGCGGCGGCGACCGCGATGCGGCTGTCGGCCGGATCGGTGCGGCCGCCGGGAAAGACGAATTTGCCTGGCATGAAGGCGTGGCCGGCATGACGACGGCCCATCAGGACCAGCACCTCGTCGCCCTCGCGGTCGAGCAGGATCAGGGTCGCCGCGTCGCGCGGACGAATTGGCTGGTCGCTGTGAGCGATCATGCTCCGCTCGATCCTGTCGACTTCCGCCTTGGTCATACCGTCCATGCGCAGGACCTAGCGGAAACTTCTGGCAAGCGAAAGTGGCCTTTCACGGTCGGTATGTTGCACCAGCGGGCGTAACCAACTTTGACCTAGACCCCAGTATGGGGGTCGATCACGTCATGCTCGCCGCCGAATCCGTGCATATAGAAGGCCCATTGCAGTCCGATGACGGCGCCCTTGACCGGCTGTAGCAGCCCCACCGCCAGTATGATGGTCAGCGGTACCCAGATGGCGATGTGTTGCCAGGTGGACAGTGTCGATGTCGCCTCGACAGCCATGAAGGCGCCAAGCACGATGTGGCCGACGATGACGATGACGAGATAGGCTGGAAGGTCGTCGGCGCGGTGGTGGTGCAATTCCTCGCCGCAGACGCTGCATTTGTCGACGGTCTTGGTGAAGGCGCAAAACAGCTTGCCTTCGCCGCAATGTGGGCAGCGGCCGAGCATGCCGCGTTTCATCGCCGTCCATAGCGGGCGGGCGGCCCGACCCGAGTGATGTTCGCCGCCGAAAACCTGTTTTTCCATGGCTGTTGCCATCATCTTCTCCTGCCGCGCGAACCCGGTCGCGATTGCGACGCGCGGGCGCGGCCCTTGGCCTTGTGAAACGACCGCTTGGAACCTGGCAAAGGCTTCGGGTCGGTCAACATCTCGAAGCGCATCGCGCCGGCCATTGGTGCCACCTCGACGAGCCGGACCTCAACGCGATCCGCGAGCTGGTAGCCTTTGCCCGAACGTTCTCCGAACAGGGAGCGGGCCGCTTCGTCGTATATATAGTAATCGCCATTCAAAGTTGACACCGGGATGAAACCATCCGCGCCATACTGCGGCAATTGGACAAATAGTCCCGATTTGGTGACGCCGGAGATGCGGGCGTCGAACCGGTCGTCGACGCGCTCGGAGAGATAGGCGGCGATCAACCGGTCGACTGTGTCGCGCTCAGCCGCCATCGCGCGCCGTTCCGTGGCTGAGATCAGCACGCCAATGTCTTCGAGCCGCGCCTCCTCGTCCTGCGTCAGCCCGCCCGGACCGAGGCCGAGTGCGGCAATAAGTCCGCGATGTACGATCAGGTCGGCGTAGCGGCGGATCGGCGAGGTGAAATGCGCGTAGCGCCGGAGGTTGAGGCCGAAATGGCCGATGTTTTTGGGCGAATATTCGGCCTGGCTCTGCGAGCGCAGCACCACCTCGTTGACCAGGCCTTCATTGTCGGCGCCGCGCACGCCCTCCAGAATGCCGTTGAACTGGCTTGGCCGCATCTGCGCGCCACGCGCCAGCGACAGCCCAAGCGTCTGCAGGAATTCGCGCAGCGATTCCTGCTTGGCCAGCGAAGGCGCGTCATGAACGCGGTAGACCAGCGCCTGCTTCCTCGCCTCAAGCGTCTCGGCCGCGGCGACATTGGCCTGGATCATGAATTCTTCGATCAGCTTGTGAGCATCGAGCCGCTCCGGCACGATGACGCGATCGACTGTGCCATCAGGCTTGAGCAGGATCTTGCGCTCGGGCAGGTCGAGCTCGAGCGGCTGGCGGCCGTCGCGGCCACGCTTCAGGATCGCATAGGCGTCCCACAGCGGCTTCAACACAGTGTCGAGGATCGGACCGGTCTTGTCGTCCGGCACGCCGTCGATCGCGGCCTGGGCCTGTTGGTAGGCAAGTTTCGCCGCCGACTTCATCATCACGCGATGGAAGGAGTGCCTGAGCTTGCGGCCGTCGGCCGAAAAAACCATGCGCACGGCCAGCGCCGGCCGGTCCTGGCCTTCGCGCAGCGAGCAGAGATCGTTGGAAATGCGCTCGGGCAGCATCGGCACGACGCGGTCGGGGAAGTAAACCGAATTGCCGCGTTTCAGCGCTTCGCGGTCGAGTGCGGTGCCATAGCGGATATAGGCAGCGACATCGGCGATCGCGACCGTGGCGACCACGCCGCCAGGGTTCTTCTCGTCGAGATCTGATGTGGCGAAGACGGCGTCGTCATGGTCCTTGGCGTCGGCCGGATCGATAGTGACCAGCGGCAGGTCGCGCCAGTCCTCGCGGTGATCCATCGTCGCCGGCTTGACCGCTTCGGACTCGGCGATGACGTCGGCTGGAAAAATATGCGGAATGTCATGCGCGTGGATGGCGATCATCGAGACCGCCTTTTCGCTGGTCAGCGAGCCCAGCACGTTGAGCACCTTGGCTCTCGGCAGCCCATAGCGGGAGGCGCGCGCGGGCTCGACCTCGACCAGGTCGCCATTCCTGGCGCCGTTCTGGAATTCCTTGTCCACGATCAGTTCGGGCTGGCGCCGCTCCACCGGTTCGATGCGGAAAGTGCCGTCCTGCAGGATACGAAAGACACCGAGAACCGCATCGCTGCGCTTCTCGAAGATCTTCATCACCCGCCCGGTATAGGCGGGGCCTGTCGCTTCGTTGGTCGGAAAGGTCTTGGCCAGCACGCGGTCGCCGATGCCTGGTGCCGGTCCATTGCCGCTGCGCGACACCCGGATCGAGACGACCGGCGGTTCTCCGGTGCCAACGGCTTCCGCCGGATGCGCCAGCAAGATGCCATCGCCGTCACGGCCAAAAATGTCGAGCACTGCGACATGGGGCAGGGCGCCGACGCGGGCGAGTTTCTTGCGCTCCTTGGTCAGGACGCCTTCGTCCTGCAGGTCGCGCAAAACGTCCTTCAGCCAGATGCGGTCGTCGCCGCGCAGCGCGAACGCCTTGGCGATGTCGCGTTTGCCGGCGCGATCGGGATTTTCGGCGATGTAGCGCAGGATTTCGTCACGCGACGGCCGATAGTCGTCCTTGACCTTGGCCCTCGTGTCGGCGGTGCGCGGATCGCCGTGGCTTCTACCGGTGATCCTGCGCGCCACGTCCTACCCTTTTTTCTTCGCGGCCGGCTTCTTGGCCGCCGTTTTTCCGGTTGCCGGCGCCTTGGCCGCTGCTGCCTTGCGGAACGGCTTCTTACCGCCGCCGCCCTTGGCTTCCTTCTCGGCAATCAGCGCCAGCGCGTCCTCAACCGTCACCGATTGGGGATCCTTGCCCTTGGGCAGGGTGGCATTGACCTTGCCGAAATTCACATAAGGCCCGTATTTGCCGTCACGCACGACGATCTTGCCGCCGCCATCGGGATGGTCGCCAAGCTCCTTCAGGGCGGCGGCTGTGCCCCCATTGCGACCGCCCTTGCCCTTCAACTGCTTCTCGGCGATCACCGACACGGCGCGGTTGAGGCCGATCGAGAACACGTCCTCGATGCTGTCGAGATTGGCGTAGGTGCCGTCATGCAGCACGAACGGACCATAGCGGCCGAGCCCGGCCGAGATCATCTTGCCGGATTCCGGGTGCTGGCCGACATCGCGCGGCAGCGACAGCAGGGCGAGCGCCTTCTCGTGGTCGATGGTTTCAGCCGTCCAGCCCTTGGGCAGGCTGGATCGCTTGGCCTCCTTGCCGTCGCCGCGCTGCAGATAGGGGCCGAAGCGGCCGCTGCGCAGCGTGATTTCCTCTGACGTATAGGGGTCCTTGCCGATGACCTTTGTGCCGTCCTCGCCATTGCCGTTCTCGCCATTGGGGTTGGCGGCATCGCCGAGCTGGCGGGTGAAGGAGCATTCGGGGTAGTTCGAGCAGCCGACAAAGGCGCCGAATTTGCCAAGCTTCAGTGACAGATTGCCGGTGCCGCATTTCGGGCAGATGCGGGGGTTCGAACCGTCTTCGCGCGTCGGAAATACCAGCGGGGCCAGTTCTTCGTTGAGCGCGTCGAGCACGTCGGTGACGCGCAATTCCTTGATGTCGGCGACGGCGCCTGAAAAATCCTTCCAGAAATCGCGCAGCACGTCCTTCCAGGCGAGCTTGCCGTCGGAGATCTCGTCGAGCTTCTCCTCAAGCGAGGCGGTGAAGTCGTATTCGACATAGCGTTCGAAGAAGCTTTCGAGAAAGGCCGACAGCAAACGGCCCTTGGCCTGCGGCACCAGCCGGCGTTTGTCGATGGTGACGTAGTCGCGGTCCTCGAGCGTCTTCAGGATCGCCGTGTAGGTCGACGGCCGGCCAATGCCGAGCTCTTCCAGCTTCTTGATCAGCGACGCTTCAGAGTAACGCGGCGGCGGCTCGGTGGTGTGCTGGGTGGCGTTGATCGTTTGGCGGGCAAGCTGCTCGCCGGCGCGGATTTCCGGCAGGCGGCGATTTTCCTCGTCTTCCGAATCGTCGTCCTTCTGGTCGGTGTAGGCAGCGATGAAGCCGTCGAAGCGAACGACCGAACCGATGGCGCGAAGCTCGGCGGTGCGGGCGCCGTTGACCGCCTCGATCTCGGCCGTGGTGCGTTCGATCTCGGCCGGCTGCATCTGGCTGGCGATGGCGCGCTTCCAGATCAACTCATAAAGCCGCATCTGGTCGGAATCGAGATATTGCCTGACTGAAGCCGGGGTGCGCATGAAATCCGTCGGGCGGATCGCTTCGTGCGCTTCCTGGGCGTTCTTGGCCTTGGTGGTATAAAGGCGCGGCTTTTCCGGAAGGTATTTGGGCCCGAATTCCTTGGCGATGGCGTCACGGGCGGCCGAGATCGCCTCCGGCGCCATCTGCACGCCGTCGGTTCGCATATAGGTGATCAGGCCGGTCGTCTCGCCGCCGATTTCCATGCCTTCATAGAGGCGCTGCGCCACCTGCATGGTGCGGCTGGCCGAGAAGCCGAGGCCCGATGAGGCGGCCTGCTGCAGCGTCGAGGTGGTGAAGGGCGGGCCGGGATTGCGCTTGGTCGGCTTGGCTTCGACCGACACCGCCTTGAAGGTCGCGCCTTCGAGCATCGACTTGATGTCGTCGGCCTGCGCCTTGTTGGAAATGTCGAGCTTTTGCAGCTTCTTGCGATCAAAGGCGGTCAGCCGCGCGTCGAAATTCTCGTTGCGCGGCGTGCCGAGGAGGGCAGCGATCTGCCAGTATTCCTCGCGGATGAAGCGCTCGATCTCGGATTCGCGGTCGCAGACCAAACGCAACGCGACAGACTGGACGCGGCCGGCGGAACGGGCGCCCGGCAATTTGCGCCACAGAACCGGCGACAGCGTGAAGCCGACGAGATAGTCGAGCGCGCGGCGAGCGAGATAGGCATCGACCAGCGGCGCATCGATCTGGCGCGGATTGGCCATCGCCTCCAGCACCGACGATTTGGTGATGGCGTTGAAGACGACCCGGCTGACCGGCTTGTCCTTCAGCGCGCGCTTCTGCTTCAGCACTTCCAGCACGTGCCAGGAAATGGCCTCGCCCTCGCGATCCGGGTCGGTGGCGAGGATCAGGCCGTCGGCATCCTTGACCGCCTTGGCGATGTCGGCGAGGCGCTTGCCCGAGGCGGTGTCGACCGCCCAGGACATGGCGAAATCCTCGTCCGGGCGCACCGAGCCATCCTTGGCCGGCAAATCGCGGACGTGGCCGAACGAGGCCAGAACCTTGTAGTTCTTGCCGAGGTATTTGTTGATTGTCTTTGCCTTGGCCGGCGATTCGACGACGACGACGTCCATGAGGTCTCATATCAGCTGTGATGCGGCAGAAGAATTCCGCTGCGCGCGACGAAATCTCGTTCTATTTGCCGCTCACATGGCCGCGCTTTTGCATCCGGTCAAGAGGAAGCGCCCAAATTGCAGGGCCGTCCGCAGCAATACACTCTTAGAGTGTATGGAGAAAATCACAGTATTCCGGGAAAAGGAGATGGCAGACGCGAGGCAGCGGAAACGACCCGATTCATTTTCCGCCGAGTCGAGGAAAGCCGGCCGGGTATCGCAGGGGTAGATGCTATGAGAGCTTGTTTGGTGCCAGCCGCCGGGTTTGGAGGGATACCCGGCAGCCAGCCGAAGTCCCGCCAGCGGCAGGACCCGGATTGAGAACTCAGTCGGCCTTGACGATGTGCCAGACGCCGGCGACGCCATCGCCGGATATGTCGCCCGCCTTCTTGTCCTTGACGAAGGTATAGACCGGCTTGCCGTCATAGGCCCACATCTTGGTGCCGTCGGTGCGGTCGACGACGCTCCATTCGTCATCCGCCTTGGCGCCGGCCTCGGCCTTCAGCGGCGGCCAGTTGGTGGCGCATTTGTCGTAGCAATTGGTCTTGCCCTTCTCATCCTTGTCATAGGTATAAAGCGTCATGCCCTTGGCGTCGGTATAGATCTTGGTGCCATTGACCTCTGCTTCCTTCCACGCCTCGGCGGCGAAAGATGCGGCGGTGCTGAGCAAAAGCGCGGCCAGCCCTGCGGTTATGGTTTTCATGGAAATCTCCCTGGCTGATATCTGGAGACGCGCGGGAAATCGCGGCCTCGCTGTATAAACGCCGGCGAGCCGTCGTTTCGTCCCCGACCTGCACATGCGGCAACGACTTGCCACAAAATGGTGATTGGTGGAGAAGCAACGTCGAGCCTATATCGGCGCCGGAACGGTCGGAGCTTTGGAATGGCATTGGACATCGGCTATGTCAGCGCGGTCGGGGCGGGAGCGATCTCGTTCCTGTCACCCTGCGTGCTGCCGCTGGTGCCGCCGTATCTCTGCTATATGGCCGGCGTGTCGGTCGACGATTTTCGCGGCAATGCGGGCGTGACGGCTCGGGAGGGCGCCCGCGGCGCGCTGCTCTATGCCTCGATCGCCTTCGTGCTCGGCTTCTCGACCGTGTTCGTCGCGCTCGGCGCCGGCGCCTCGACCATCGGCCACTGGCTGCGGGTCTGGCAGGAGCCGCTGGCGATGGCCGCCGGCGTGCTGATCATCCTGATGGGTCTGAATTTCCTCGGCATCTTGCGCATTCCGCTGTTGTCGCGCGAGGCGCGCTTCCAGTCGCAGGGCAAGCCGGCAAGTGCGGTCGCCGCCTATGTCATGGGTCTGGCCTTCGCCTTCGGCTGGACGCCGTGCATTGGCCCGGTGCTGGGGCCGATCCTGACGTTGGCCGGTGGCCGCGAGACGGTGGGCGAGGGCGCGCTGCTGCTTGCCGCCTATTCGCTCGGCCTCGGAATCCCGTTCCTGATCGCGGCGCTGTTTTCCGGCGCTTTCATGCGCTTCCTCGGCAAATTCCGCGTCCATCTCGGCCGCGTCGAGAAAGCCATTGGCGCCCTGCTGGTCGTCGCCGGGGTGTTTTTCCTCACCGGCGGCGTGCAGACCGTGTCCTACTGGCTGCTCGAGAATTTCCCGGTGCTCGGACGGCTGGGCTGATCTCCTTGCCTCAGATGCGAAAGCGCGTCGCGGACCCGCTGATTAAGAGTCAGCTGCTCTACCATCTCACCGGAATTTAACCGCATTGGTGCAGCAAGGCGCCACTGCTATCCTGTCTTGATTCCCAACCCTTTTCATATGGTTGTTCACCCATGAGCCAGAGATCCTGCCTGTCCGTCATCCTCGCCGCCGGCGAAGGCACGCGCATGAAGAGCGCGCTGCCGAAGGTGCTGCACCAGATTGCCGGGCTGCCGATGGTCGCCCATGTGGTGAAGGCGGCCGAGGCCGCGGGTGCCGGCAGCCAGGCGCTGGTGATCGGTCATGGTGCCGACGAGATGCGCAAGGCAGCGGCGAAATTCGCGCCGAAGGCCGAGACCTTCGTGCAGGAAAAGCGCCTTGGCACCGCGCATGCGGTGCTTGCCGCGCGTGAAGCGATATCAAAGGGTTACAGCGATATCCTGGTGATGTTCGGCGACACACCGTTGATCGAAGCCGACGCGCTCACCGTGGCGCGGCTGAAACTGGCGGAAGGTGCCGCCGTCGTGGTCATCGGTTTCCGCCCGCCCAATCCGACCGGCTATGGCAGGCTGATCGAAAAAGGCGGCAAGCTGATTGCCGTCCGCGAGGAGAAGGACTGCAGCGCGGAGGAAAGGAAGATCGGCTTTTGTAATGCCGGCATGATGGCGGTGGCCGGCAGCCAGGC
The DNA here is from genome assembly GCF_056405075.1 of Mesorhizobium sp. P2_A12. NCBI lineage: Bacteria > Pseudomonadati > Pseudomonadota > Alphaproteobacteria > Hyphomicrobiales > Phyllobacteriaceae > Mesorhizobium > Mesorhizobium sp. P2_A12. Next base: position 316,923 of record NZ_JBFUCU010000012.1, on the reverse strand, counting down.
GCTGACGCTGCTCGATGCGGTCGGCAACAAGAACGCCAAGGGCGAGTACTATCTCACCGACATCGTCGAGATTGCCACCGCGAAAGGCCTCGATGTCGTGGCCACCGAGGCCAGCTTCGAAAGCGCGCTCGGCATCAACAACCGCGTCGAACTGGCGCAGGCCGAAGGCATCTGGCAGCAACGCCGCCGCCATGAGGCGATGCTGTCGGGCGTGACGCTGATCGCGCCCGAGACCGTGTATTTCTCGCATGATACCGAAATCGGCGCCGACACGATCGTCGAGCCAAATGTCTGGTTCGGTCTGGGTGTGAAGATCGCCACCGGCGCCAAGATCCATGCCTTCAGCCATTTCGAGGGTGCTACCATCGCCTCGAATTGCGAAGTTGGGCCATTCGCTCGGCTGCGACCGGGGGCCGATCTCAGGAACAAGGCCAAGGTCGGCAATTTCTGCGAGGTCAAGCAGGCGACCATCGAGGACGGAGCCAAGGTCAATCACCTGACCTATATCGGCGATGCCCGCGTCGGCGCGGGCGCCAACATCGGTGCCGGCGCCATCACCTGCAATTACGACGGCTATTCGAAATTCTTCACCGACATCGGCGAGGGTGCCTTTATCGGATCGAACTCCTCGCTGGTGGCGCCTGTCACTATCGGTAAGCGCGGCTATATCGCCTCAGGCAGCGTCATCACCGAAAGCGTGCCGGACGATGCGCTGGCCTTCGGTCGCGCCCGCCAGAAGACCATCCCCGGCAAGGGCAAGGAATTGCGCGAGCGCTTTGCTTCGGTTGCGGCCGCGAAGAAAAAGGCTGCCGGCGCCGACCACTAGCGATTAGCCGGTCATGTCCTTGTCGAAGGCGGCAGTCACCTCGATCTTGCCGACGATGGCCTTGTTGAAATCATCGAGGTCTTCGGCTGGTATCCAGTATTCGAGATGCGCCTTGCTGCCGGCCTGCTCGACCCGGTAGCGGTCGAGAAAGCTTTTCAGCACGTCAAACCGCGTCACGAAGCCTGCTCCGCTTGCCGGCACGTTCCAGTCGCGCGCGATCTGCACGGCATAGGCTTCCGACAGGACCGGATAGAAGATCGGCTGTTCGGGCAGGCGCGGCGGAAATGCCCTCATGTCCGAAGCCTCGATGAGTTTCAGTTCTGTGGGCCCGACCGGGCGCCAGAGTGTAATGGTTGATATGGTTTCGTTCATGGTCGGAGCTTAGCCAAACATTTCCCGAACGGAAACCGAATGGCTGAAAAACCGAATGATTGCAGTAACCGGATTGCAAGAGCGGTCTGTCATGGTGCATGCGTGCAGAAGCGTTCCGTTACACGGGGCGAAATGCAATGTGACTTTCGCGGCAGGCCGGCCATCCCTAAATAGTGCTGGTTTTCCATGGGGAATTGGAGGCTGTCTGCATGTGCGGTATCGTTGGAATCGTCGGCCATTCGCAGGTTGCGCCGCTCATCGTCGACGCGCTGAAACGGCTCGAATATCGCGGCTACGACTCGGCCGGTGTCGCCACCATCGAACATGGTGAGCTTGCCCGCCGCCGCGCCGAAGGCAAGCTGATCAACCTCGAGCGCCGGCTCAAGGACGATCCGCTCGATGGCACGATCGGCATCGGCCACACGCGCTGGGCAACGCATGGCGTGCCGAACGAGACCAATGCGCATCCGCATTTTTCCGACGGCGTCGCCATCGTCCACAACGGCATCATCGAGAACTTTGCTGAATTGCGCGACGAACTGAAGCGTGACGGCTACAACTTTTCTTCGCAGACCGACACCGAGGTCGTCGCGCATCTGGTGGCGCGCGAACTGGCCAGGGGGCTGAAGCCGGTCGAGGCCGCGCACCAGGCGTTGAAGCGGCTGGAAGGCGCCTTCGCGCTTGCGATCATGTTCAAAGGCGACGAGGACCTGATCGTCGGCGCCCGCAATGGCCCGCCCTTGGCTGTCGGCCATGGCGATGGCGAGATGTTCCTCGGCTCCGACGCCATCGCGCTCGCCCCGTTCACCAATTCGATCACCTATCTCGAAGATGGCGACTGGGCGGTGGTGCGTCGTGCAGGCGTCGCGATCTTCGACATCGACGGCAACAAGGTCGACCGCAAGCGGCAGCAGTCGCTCTCGACCAGCTTCATGGTCGACAAGGGCAACCGGCGCCATTTCATGGAGAAGGAAATCCATGAACAGCCCGAAGTGATCTCGCACACGCTGGCGAATTATCTCGACTTCGTTGGTGGCGTGTCCAAGCCGCTCGACCTGCCGTTCGATTTTGCCAAGATCGACCGGCTGGCGATTTCGGCCTGCGGTACCGCGTATCTCGCCGGCCTTATCGGCAAGTACTGGTTCGAACGCTACGCGCGGCTGCCGGTCGACATCGATGTCGCCTCGGAATTCCGCTACCGCGAAATGCCGCTGTCTGCGAATGATGCCGCCTTCTTCATCTCGCAATCGGGCGAGACGGCCGACACGCTGGCCTCGCTGCGCTATTGCCGCAAGGCGGGGATGAAGATCGGCGCCGTCGTCAATGTCCGTGAATCGACCATGGCGCGCGAATCCGACGTCGTGCTGCCGACGCTCGCCGGCCCGGAGATCGGCGTTGCCTCGACCAAGGCCTTCACGTGCCAGCTTTCGGTGCTGGCATCGCTTGCTGTGCGCGCCGGCGTGGCCCGCGGCACGATCTCGCGTGAGCAGGAAAAGACCTTCGTGCGCGAGTTGTCGGAGGCGCCGCGTTACGCCAACCAGGTGCTGAAGCTCGACCACCAGATCGAAAAGATCGCGCGCGACCTCGCTCACTACAAGAACGTGCTTTATCTCGGCCGCGACACCAATTTCCCGCTGGCCATGGAAGGCGCGCTAAAACTCAAGGAAATCTCCTATATCCACGCCGAGGGCTATGCGGCGGGCGAGCTGAAGCATGGGCCGATCGCGCTGATCGACGAGAACATGCCCGTCATCGTCATCGCGCCGCACGACCGCATTTTCGAAAAGACCGTGTCCAACATGCAGGAAGTGGCGGCGCGCGGCGGCAAGATCATCCTGATCACCGACAGCAAGGGTGCGGCACTTACCAGCGTCAAGACAATGGAGACGATCGTGCTGCCGGACGTGCCGGAAATCATCTCGCCGATCATCTACGCGCTGCCGATCCAGATGCTCGCCTATTTCACCGCCGTGTTCATGGGCACCGATGTCGACCAGCCGCGCAATTTGGCGAAATCGGTGACGGTGGAGTAGGCGCCCCCTTCCAAAAACTTCGCAGTCCAAAGCGCCTTCCGGTTCACAGAAACAGCTGTGATGGTATTTGCATCACTGCTGCTCTTTTTCTTTTTTGCATGATCTTTTTCCGAAAACCGGTTCCCACTTTTCAGGATCATGCTCTAATGTTGCGCTGCAACCCGTGTCCCCGGTGACCCATGTCCGATGCGCCCAAGACCTCTGGCATGACCCGGCTGAGGAACTATTTCCTCACGGGCTTCGTCGTCTGCGCGCCGCTGGCGATCACCGCCTATATCGCCTGGTCGTTCATCGGCTGGGTCGATTCCTGGGTAAAGCCCTATATTCCGGCACGCTATAGCCCCGACAGCTACCTGCCGTTTCCGGTCCCGGGGTTTGGACTGATCGTCGCGCTGATCCTGATCACGCTGATCGGTTTCCTGACGGCCAACATTGTCGGCCGCGCCATCGTCAATTTCGGCGAGCGCCTGCTTGGCCGCATGCCGCTGGTGCGCGGCATCTATGGCTCGCTGAAGCAGATTTTCGAGACCGTGCTGTCGAACAAGGGCGACATGTTCCGCCAGGTCGGGTTGGTCGAATATCCGCGCAAGGGCGTCTGGTCGCTGGTGTTCGTCGCCAGCGAGAAGGAAACCGAGATCAACCAGAAACTCGACCAGGAAGGCGATCCGCTGATCGCCGTGTTCATGCCTTGCACGCCGAACCCGACCACCGGGTTCCTGATGTATGTGCCGAAGTCCGACATCGTGCTGCTTGACATGACGATCGAGGACGGCGCCAAGCTGATCGTCTCCGCCGGGCTGGTGGCGCCCGAAATCAAGCCGATGGTCGTCGTGAACGGCGAGCCGATCGATGTGCTTGCCAACCCATCGGTTGCCGCCTTGGCTCAGCCGGCGCGCAGGAGCCGGACGGCTTCGTCGCGGCCGAACAAGTAAAGCAACAGGCGCAACGCCTCGCCACGCTCGGATTGCAGCTCCGGGTCACGTGACAGGACCAGCCTGGCGTCGTCGCGGGCGGCCTCCAATAGATCGGCATGCGCCTCGATGCGCGCCACCTGGAAACCAGGCGTGCCGGACTGGCGGGTGCCCAACAATTCGCCTTCGCCGCGCAGCTTCAGATCTTCTTCAGCGATCAGGAACCCGTCCTCGGTCTCGCGCATCACCGACAGCCGGCGTTTTGCGGTCTCGCCGAGCGGGTCCTTGTAGAGCAGCACGCAGGATGACTTGATGTCACCGCGCCCGACGCGACCGCGCAACTGGTGCAGCTGGGCAAGGCCAAAGCGCTCGGCATGTTCGATGACCATGACGGTGGCGTCCGGCACGTCGACGCCGACCTCGATGACCGTGGTAGCGATCAGGATGCGTGTCTCGCCCTGCTTGAAGGCGCGCATCGCTTCGTCCTTGTCGGCACCCTTCATGCGGCCGTGGACGAGGCCGATGCGATCGCCGAAGAGCGGTTTCAGGGACGCAAAACGGTCCTCGGCCGACATCAGCTTGATCTCTTCGGATTCCTCGACCAGCGGACAGATCCAGTAGATCTTCTGGCCGCCGGCGACGGCGTCGACCATGCGGCCGACCAGCTCGTCGAGCCGCTCGAGCGGCAGCGTGACGGTGCGGATCGGCTGGCGGCCGGCCGGCTTCTCCGTCAGCTTCGACACGTCCATGTCGCCGAAGGCGGTCAGCACCAGCGTGCGCGGGATGGGCGTGGCCGTCATCACCAGCATGTCGGGCGCGTCGCCCTTGGCGGTGATGGCAAGCCGCTGGTGGACGCCGAAGCGATGCTGCTCGTCGATGACGGCGAAGACCAGATCGTGGAAGGTGACCGTCTCCTGGAACAGCGCGTGGGTGCCGACGACGATGTCGATCTCGCCGCTCGCCAGGCCGGCCAGTGTGTCGGTGCGCTCGCGGCCTTTCTCGCGGCCGGTGAGGATTGCGATACGGAGCCCGACCTTGGCGGCAAGCGGCGCGATCGTGGCCAGATGCTGGCGCGCCAGGATTTCGGTCGGCGCCATCAGTGCTGCCTGGCCGCCGGCCTCGACCGCACGCGCCATGGCCAGCAGCGCAACGACCGTCTTGCCGGAGCCGACATCGCCCTGCAGGAGCCGCAGCATGCGTTCGGGATCGGCGAGGTCGGCATTGATTTCGGCGAGCGCGAATTCCTGGCTCGCGGTCAGCGAGTAGGGGAGGGCAGCGCGCAGTTTCTCGACGATGCTGCCGTCGCCGACCAGAGGACGGCCGGACAGGCGGCGGATTTTTGCCCTCACCAGCGCCAGCGAAACCTGGCCTGCCAGCAACTCGTCGTATGCGAGGCGCCGCCACGCGGCACCATCGATGGAGACGTCGATCGGGTCGGCCGGATTGTGGATGCGGGCGAGCGCATCGCCAAAGGTGGGAAAGGTGTGCCGGCGCATGAAGGCGCCGTCCTGCCATTCGGCGAAAGTGGGCAAGCGCGCCAGCGCCTGGCCGATCGCTCGGCGCAGCACCTTGCCCGAGAGCCCGGCGGTGAGCGGATAGACCGGCTCGACCAGCGGCAGGTTTTCCGCTTCGCTGGCCAGGGCGATGTGGTCGGGGTGGACCATGGTCGGGCGGCCGTTGAACCATTCCATGCGACCCGAGACCACGACATGCTCGCCCTCGGGCATCGCCTTTTCGAGATAGGAGGCATGGGCATGAAAGAAGGTCAGGGCGATCTCGCCGGTATCGTCATGGGCGTAGACCCGGTAGGGCACCGACCTGTTGCCGCGCGGCGGCGGCTGGTGGCGGTCGATGCGCACCTCAAGCGTGACGATCGCGCCTTCGGCGGCGAGCGCGACGCCCGGGCGGTTGCGACGGTCGATGACGGTGTGCGGCAACACAAACAGAAGGTCGCCGGCGCGCGCGGCGCGATCGCCGAGATCGGCCGTGACGATTTTCTCGATCAGCGCGCCAACCTTCGGTCCGACACCGGCAAGCGAGGTGATCGGGACGAACAACGGATCGAGGGTGGAAGGACGCATGATGTCAGCTTATGTCGCGAGGGCCGCAGCGCAAGGCTGACAGCCTCTTCTATCCACGCTATATGCGCCGCAGCAAGTGAGGATGCGGCACAATGACCGGGACGACGAGATCAAGCGTGGGGCTGGACGCCCGCCGCCGCAAGCTTCTGTTTCGCTCCTGGCATCGCGGCATGCGCGAGATGGACCTGATCCTCGGCACCTTCGCCGACGCCGAGATCGGCGCCTTGACCGGCGAGGAAATCGACCAATATGAGAGGCTCCTCGACACTCCCGACACCGAATTCCTGCCCATGGTCACCGGCGAACGCCCGGTTCCCCGGGACATAGACTGTGCCGTCCTGCAGAAGATCCTGGCTTTCCGCCATTCCATGACATTCTGAACACAAGCAATTCCAGGAAAAGTGTGAAGCGGTTTTCCGCCCGGAGTTGCGACAAACAAGACCGTGATTTCATGACCCTCATTCCCACCATCGGCCTGCCGAAAGGCCGCGCCGGCCAGTTCATCGTCGATGGCGTCGCCGACGGCTATGAAGCCTTTGCGTTGGTGCAGGCGGCACTGGAGATCGCGCCGGACAAGCCGGTTCTGTTCGTGGCGCGCGACGGCCAGCGCCTGCCGGCGATCATCGAGGCGCTGTCCTTCGCGGCGCCCGGCCTTCCTGTGCTGGAACTGCCGGCCTGGGATTGCCTGCCCTATGACCGGGTCTCGCCCGGCTCGGACGCCGCCGCCAAGCGGCTCGATGCGTTGACCGCCATGATCGCGCTGGCGAAGAAGCCGCACCGCGCCGTCATACTGACCACCGCCAATGCGTTGCTGCAGCGCATCCCGCCGGCCGACCTGGTCGAGGCGCAAACCTTCCACGCCAGGCCCGGCAACCAGATCGACATGAATGCGCTGGTGTCGCGGCTGGAGACATCCGGGTTCGAACGCGTGCCGACCGTGCGCGGCATCGGTGAATTCGCCGTGCGCGGCGGCATTCTCGACCTGTTCGCGCCCGGCTGGACAGAAGCGCTCAGGCTCGATTTCTTCGGCGACACGCTGGAGTCGATCCGTGTGTTTGATGCCGCCACGCAGCGCACCACCGGCCAGCGCAAGTCGATGGCGTTGCAGGCGATGAGCGAAGTGGCGCTGACGCCGGAAACCATCAGCCGTTTCCGCCGCTCCTATATCGAAGCCTTCGGCGCGCCCCAGCGCGACGACGGGCTCTATGCTGCGGTCAGCGAAGGACGACGCTTCGCCGGCATGGAGCACTGGCTGCCGTTCTTCTACGAACGGCTGGAGACCGTGTTCGACTATCTGCCGGACACGCCTGTTGTGTTCGATCATCTGGCGCATGAGGCGCTGGCCGAGCGTCACACGCTGATCCTCGACCACTACGAGGCGCGCAAGAAGCAGGCCGACGGCGCGCTCAAGGATGCGGTGCCCTACAAGCCGGTGCCGCCGGACCTGCTCTACCTCTCGCCGGAAAACCTGATTGCTTCGCTCGGGCCGCGCGAAGCGATCGATTTTACGCCCTTCGACGCGCCCGATGCCGGCGCCAAGAAAGTGTTCCATGCCGGCTCGCGCCACGGCCGCAGTTTTGCTGGGGAACGCGCCGACCCCAGCATCAATGTCTTCGATATCGTCGTCAGGCATATCGCCGACGAGCGTGCTGCGCGCCGCCGTATCGTCATTGCCGGCTGGACAGAAGGCTCGCTTGACCGGCTTGGCCAGATCCTCAGCGAGCACCATCTCGGCAATCTCAAGCAGGTCGCCACGCTGGCGGAAGCGGAGCAACTCGAGCCGGGGCAGGCGGCATTGGCCGTGCTGCCGCTGGAATCCGGTTTCGAGACCGAAAGACTGGTCGTCGTCGCCGAACAGGACATTCTCGGCGACCGGCTGATCCGGCGCTCGAAGCGCAAGAAGCGCGCCTCGGACTTCATCGCCGAAGCCTCGGCGCTGTCGGCCGGCGACATCGTCGTCCATGCCGACCATGGCATCGGCCGCTTCATCGGCCTGCGCACCATCGAAGCGGTCGGCGCGCCGCATGACTGCCTGGAAATCCACTATGCCGGCGACGACCGGCTGTTCCTGCCGGTCGAAAACATCGAGCTCCTGTCACGCTACGGTTCGGATTCGGCCGAGGCGACACTGGACAAGCTCGGCGGCGGCGCCTGGCAGTCGCGCAAGGCGCGGCTGAAGAAACGCCTGCTCGACATGGCCGGGCAACTGATCCGCATCGCCGCCGAACGGCAGATGCGCGCCGCGCCCGCGCTGGTGCCGGCGGACGGTCTCTATGGCGAGTTCTCGGCCCGCTTCCCCTATGAGGAGACCGACGACCAGCAGACAGCGATCGACTCGGTTCGGGACGACCTTGCCGCCGGCAAGCCGATGGACCGGCTGATCTGCGGCGACGTCGGCTTCGGCAAGACCGAAGTGGCGTTGCGCGCCGCCTTCATCGCGGCCATGGAAGGATTCCAGGTCGCCGTCGTGGTGCCGACGACGCTGTTGTCGCGCCAGCATTTCAAGACCTTTTCGCAGCGCTTTTCCGGCCTGCCGATCCGCGTCGCCCAGGCGTCGCGGCTGGTCGGCGCCAAGGAGCTGGCCGAGACCAAGAAAGGCATCGCCGAGGGCCAGGTCGACATCGTCATCGGTACCCACGCGCTGCTCGGGTCCGCGATCTCGTTCAAGAATCTTGGCCTTTTGATCATCGACGAGGAGCAGCACTTTGGCGTCAAGCACAAGGAGCGGCTGAAGGACCTGAAGACCGATGTGCATGTGCTGACGCTGTCGGCGACACCGATTCCGCGCACGCTGCAACTGGCGCTGACCGGTGTACGCGAGCTGTCGCTGATCGCCACGCCGCCGGTCGACCGCATGGCGGTGCGCACCTTCATCTCGCCCTTCGATCCGCTGGTCATCCGCGAGACGCTGCTTCGCGAGCGCTATCGCGGCGGCCACTCCTTCTATGTCGTTCCTCGCATTAGCGACCTGGCGGAAATCCATGATTTCCTGAGAGAATCCGTGCCGGAGCTGAAAGTGGCGGTGGCGCACGGGCAGATGCCGCCGGGCGAGCTCGACGACATCATGAATGCCTTCTACGACGGCCAGTACGATGTGCTGTTGTCGACGACCATCGTCGAATCCGGTCTCGACATCCCGACCGCCAACACGCTGATCATCCATCGCGCCGACATGTTCGGCCTGTCGCAGCTCTATCAGCTGCGCGGCCGCGTCGGCCGCTCGAAGGTGCGCGCCTATGCGCTGTTCACGCTGCCGGCCAACCGCAAGCTGACCGACACGGCCGAGCGCCGGCTGAAGGTGCTGCAGTCGCTCGACACGCTGGGCGCCGGCTTCCAGCTGGCCAGCCACGACCTCGATATCAGAGGCGCCGGCAATCTTCTCGGCGAAGAGCAATCCGGCCACATCAAGGAGGTCGGCTTCGAACTCTACCAGCAGATGCTGGAGGAGGCAGTCGCCGAGGTGAAGGATTCCGGCGAGGTCCAGGATGGCGGCTGGTCGCCGCAGATCGCCGTCGGTACGGCGGTGATGATCCCGGAAGGCTATGTGCCGGACCTGCAGCTCAGGCTGGCGCTCTACCGCCGCCTCGGCGACCTCGAAAACACCGAGGAGATCGATGCCTTCGGCGCCGAGCTGATCGACCGGTTCGGCCCGCTGCCGGAAGAGGTGAAGCATCTCTTGAAGATCGTCTTCATCAAGGCGCTCTGCCGCAAGGCCAATGTCGAAAAGCTCGACGCCGGGCCGAAGGGTGTCGTCATCCATTTCCGCAAACGCGAATTCTCCAACCCGGTTGGCCTGGTTCAGTTCATTGGCGAGCAGGGGTCGCTGGCCAAGATCCGGCCCGACCACAGCGTCGTGTTCGTGCGCGACTGGCCGACGGCCGAGAAGCGGCTGGCGGGTTCGGCGGTCGTCATGACGCAGTTGGCGCGGCTGGTGGCGGCTTAGGGCGGGGACAGGGACACCGGCTGGCCGGGCGCCGCCATTCGCCAGGCGGCCAAATCCGGTCTAGAATAGGAAATCGGCTTCGTGTATGGAGCCGCGATCCCCACATGGGGTGGATCGGCGGGCGACGGCGCTCGCTTTGTTGTTTGATGCAATTCCGGACGGAAACCGTTTCACGCTTTTCCTGGAATTGCTCGGAAAGAGCTTTGGGTGCAGCGATGACGAAATGGTCGCCGAGTTCGTGGAGAACGATGCCGATCAAGCAGGTTCCAGCCTATCCGGACCTTGCCGCGCTGAAGAACACGGAAGCCCAGCTCGCCACCTTTCCGCCGCTGGTTTTTGCAGGCGAGGCGCGCAAGCTGAAGAAGCAGTTGGCGGCTGTCGCTGCCGGCGATGCATTCCTTCTCCAGGGCGGCGATTGCGCCGAGAGTTTTGCCGAACATGGCGCGGACAACATCCGCGACTTCTTCCGCGTCTTCCTGCAGATGTCGGTGGTGCTGACCTTCGCCGGCGCGCAGCCGGTGGTCAAGGTCGGCCGGGTTGCCGGCCAGTTCGCCAAGCCGCGCTCGTCCGACAACGAGACCAAGGGCGATGTGACGCTGCCGAGCTATCGCGGCGACATCATCAACGGCATCGAGTTCGACGCCAAGTCGCGCATTCCAGATCCTGCCCGCCAGGAGATGGCATATCGCCAGTCGGCGGCGACGCTCAACCTTCTGCGCGCCTTCGCGCAGGGTGGCTATGCCAGCCTGGAGAACGTGCATAGCTGGATGCTCGGCTTCGTGTCCGACAGCCCGCAAGGCGAGAAGTACGGTGAGCTCGCCAACCGCATCACCGAGACGATGGACTTCATGAAGGCCGTCGGCATCACCTCGGAAACCAACTATGCGCTGCGCGAGACCGATTTCTACACCAGCCATGAGGCGCTGCTGCTCGGCTATGAGGAGGCGCTGACCCGCGTCGATTCGACATCCGGCGACTGGTACGCCACGTCAGGCCACATGATCTGGATCGGTGATCGCACGCGCCAGCCCGACCATGCGCATGTCGAGTATTGCCGCGGCATCAAGAACCCGCTTGGCCTGAAATGCGGTCCGTCGCTGACGCCGGATGGGTTGCTGGAGTTGATCGACCTGCTCAACCCCGAAAACGAGCCAGGCCGGCTGACGCTGATCGCGCGCTTCGGCTCCGACAAGGTCGCCGACCATCTGCCGAAGCTGGTTCGCGCGGTGCAGAAGGAAGGCCGCAGCGTGGTGTGGTCGTCGGACCCGATGCATGGCAACACGATCGAGGCTGCCGGCTACAAGACGCGGCCGTTCGACCGCATCCTGAAGGAGGTGCAAACCTTCTTCGAGGTGCATCGCGCCGAAGGCACGCATCCGGGCGGCATCCATGTCGAAATGACCGGCAAGAACGTCACCGAATGCACCGGTGGCGCCCGCGCCATCACCGCCGAGGAATTGCAGGATCGCTACCACACGCACTGCGATCCACGCCTCAACGCCGACCAGGCGATCGAACTGGCCTTCCTGGTCTCGGATCTGTTGAAGAAGAGCCACCCGGTGCAGCACAAGCAGGCCGTTAACGGCTGAGCTTGATTTCGGCCTGAACGTTGACGGAAAAAGCGCTGGAGAAATCCGGCGCTTTTCTTTTTCAGCGTCCGCGTTCCCAGCGCAGGCCGGCGAGTTCGGGCCGAGGCGGAGGGGGCGCTCAGTCCTTCTTGTAGAGCAGCCAGCTCTTGCCGGCGCGGCCGGCCATCGTCGAGTGCCTGGTGACGCGGTTGCGGCCGCTGACCTTGGAGCGATACAGCGCGCGGTCGGCCTTGGTGTAGAGATCCTCCGGCCCCTCGGCTTCGGATGCCATGCAAATGCCCATCGAGACGGTGACGGTGCCGTAGTTCGTGCCAGTCTGGCTACTGGTGAACGGCGTCTGCTCGATCAGGGCGCGGATGCGCTCCGCGATCTCGTAGGTTGCGTCCTCGCTGGCGCCCTCGATGATCAGAGCGAACTCCTCGCCTCCGGTGCGAGCGACGAACATGTCACCGCGAATGCTGGTCTGGAAGATGTCGGCGATGATCTGGATGATCTTGTCGCCGACCGGATGGCCGTAGCGATCGTTGATGTCCTTGAAGCGATCGATGTCGGCAAGGATCAGGGCGTTGAACAGGATACCCCTGTTGCTGTTGTAGATCCTGGTGATTTCCTTGTCGAAGGCGCGGCGATTCCAGATGTGCGTCAACGGATCGGTGTCGGCCAGCCGCTTGTATTCCTCGAGCTTCGACTTGACGCTCTCGAGTTCGGCCGTCTTGTCGCTGAGCGTCGAGGCCACCTGCCGGCCGTGATCGATCGTCGAATTGGTGGCAATCGCCATGGCGTTGGCGATCTTCTGCAAAAGATCCTGGGACAGAAGGCTGCGGTTGCTTAGTCCACTCGATGTCTCGTCGAGGATCCTGCCGTATTTCTCGATGTGGCTGCGTTCGCTCCTCAACAGCGAAGCGACCTCCTCGAGCTCCCTGGCAATGACTTCCCTGGCATGCTCGACGATGCCGGGGCCATGGTTGTGGGCAAAAAAGGCACGGCCGATCTGGTCCAGCTCATCCTGTGTCGGCCGGTTGCTCAGCGAAACGACGGCGAGGCTGAGTTCGCGATTGGTGCCGCTCAGTGCCTCGTAGAAAATCTCGTAGTTGCGGGGAAGGCCGAGTACGCCCAACTGGCGCATTGTGGCGACGACAGTGGCCGCGATATCGGTGCTTCGTTCGGTCGGGACAGCTGCCGCCTGCATGTTCTGATCACTCTTCCCCTTGGATCCCGCCGCAGAACTTTGGGGGTTCCATTTGTCGCCAACCGGGGAAGACTACCCGATAGTCCAGAACAACTTGCGAACAGACGCGTCCCCACCTGCGACATTCGCTCGCCATGACCATAAATGCGGGAGCGCTAAAGTTTCCTTAATTCGCTGAGGTTCCACGGCTTTTCTCTCTCTTGCGCTGTAGAGGCAGCAATTTGCGCACCGGCAAACCGGGATGAACGCCAGGTTTGGTGGCTTTGAATGCATTGCGCGCTGCAGAAAGGTGAGACTGGATTTCGGCTCGCCACACCAGCAAATGTCGCATTTTCTTGCGTATGGCTGCCGCAAAACTGGAATCCTGACGACGAAGCTGATGCCAGGCACAGGTTCTTCAAGGAGGGCGAAATGAGTGACAGTCACCGCGGATCGTGTCTGTGCGGAGCGGTTCGCTTCAGAACCCGCGGAGCGCTGCGCGGCGTCGTCTATTGCCACTGCTCGCAATGCAGGAAGCAGAGCGGACACTTCTACGCCGCGACCAATGTTGCAGACGCCGACATCGTCATCGAAGGTGGCGAAAGCATCACCTGGTACGAAGCGTCTTCCTTCGCCAGGCGCGGTTTTTGCAAGGCATGCGGGTCTCTGCTGTTCTGGAAGCCGCAGGACCAGGGCTACGTTTCGGTCATGGCGGGATCGTTCGACGCGCCGACGGGCCTTGAGGGCGAATGCCATATCTTCGTCGGCGACAAGGGCGACTATTATTCGATCGACGACGGTCTGCCGCAGTTTGAAAAGTCGACGCCGTCCATACCGGTCGCTGAATGAATCTTGGACAAATCGCCTTATTCCATTGATCTGGCCAGCCATTGCATTATCCCGTGCCGGTGATTCGCAAAGGGGTTTGGCATGCAGCGGCTGATCGACGCTTTTTTCAATTCAGTGCGGGCGTTTCGCAAGCTGGCCGTCAGCGAGAAGGCTTTCCAGCAGGAGCTGATGTTGCTCGCGCTCGCTTTGCCGCTCGGCTGGTTCGTCTCGATCTCGTGGCGCGGCTATGCCTTGCTGATCGGCGCGGTGTTGCTGCTGATCATGGTCGAAGTGCTGAACACCGGCATCGAGGCCGCCTGTGACGCCTTCAGCCGCGAATTCAATGTCGATATCCAGCTAGCTAAGGACTGCGGTTCGCTGGCGGTTCTGATTTCGGTGATCATCGTCGCCGGCGTCTGGGGCATCGCCATCATCGAACGCATCACCGGGCTACCGATCTAGCATCCCGGCTCCTACATGACGGTAACCACCACCTGATCCCGACCATGATCCATTCCGAAAATCGGTATCCACTTTTCGGGATCATGGTCCGAGGAAACCGTCATGTCTGAAGTCACAAACCTTCTGCTTCTGGAGCGCAAAGGCCTGCCGGACGATTTGCGCTGGCTGGCCGAGAAATACCCGCGCGAAAACTGGCAGGGCCACGCCAACATCCACGGCGTCGCCAATATGTGGCTGCAGCGGCACGACATGTTCCGCGAACTCGGCGGCATGCTGACCAACGGCATCGGCGACTACCGCGAGGGCAGGCTGACGGCGCCCGACTTCGCGCGCTGGTTCGCGCCGCGTCTCAATCATTTTCTCGGCAATCTCGACGGTCACCACAATGTCGAGGATCATCATTATTTTCCGGTCTTCGCCAAGGCGGAGACTCGGCTGAAGCGTGGCTTCGAGATCCTCGATGCCGACCATCACACCATCCATGAGGGGCTGGAGCGCAATGCCGAGGCGGCCAACGCCTTCGTCAAGACGCTTCAGGAGAGCGAGGACAGACAGCGCTTTGCCGCCGACGCCTATGCCGACGAAAACAGCCGCCTGATCGCCATGCTGAGCAGGCATCTTGCCGACGAGGAAGACCTGATCATCCCGCTGATCCTCGATCGGGGTGATGTCGCGCTTGGTATTGACTGATGCATGTGGCCCAAAGTGCTTGGCCGCTTTGGGGCAACGACATGCATGGAAACCAAAGATCTCAGCTTTCCCTGGTCCGTTCCTTTTTCGCGACGTGGCGGGCGATCAGCCAGGCAAACACGGCCACCGTCAAACCAATGCCAAGCCCGACCAGCAACCGCTCGTGATGCATCAATGCCTGGCCGACGAAGTGTTCGGCCCCCAAACCAAAGACATAGCCAACCGTGCTGAACAGCACCGCCCAGATCACCGATGACATGGCGTTGAGGATAATGAAACGCGGCGCCGCGATGTTGGAAAGCCCGGCTGCGATGCCGCCGACAAGGCGCATGCCGTAGATGTAGCGGTTCGACAGCACGAAGATGTCGGGATGGGTGTTGAGCATGCAAAAGGCCCGGCGGAAACCAGGTCGCCTGCGCAATCTGACGACATAGGGATGGTCGGCAAAGCTTCGTCCAAGAATGAAGAAGAAGGTGTCGCCGACGAAGGCGCCAAGGGCGGCCGCCAGGACGGTATGCCACGGCACGAAGACTTGCTGGTGCGCGAAGAAGCCACCGAGGATGGCCGCACTTTCACCCTCCGCGACACAGCCGAGGAAGACGGCAAGCAGCCCGTATTGTTCGATGAGGTGATGGATCGTTTCGGTCATGAGGACGGCTGCTGCGACAGCCTTTCGTCGATCCGCTTGACGAGGTCGGCAAGCCGCACGATCTCGTCGCGCATGCCGAGGATCTGGCCGTGGCGGAGTTCGTCCAGCTTTTCATGCAGCGCCATGATCTCGATCTCGGCTTTCAAATTGACCTCGTAATCGTGGGCGGCGTCGATGCGGTCGCGTTCGGTCTGGCGGTTCTGCGCCATCATGATCACCGGCGCCTGCAAGGCGGCGATCATCGACAGCACGAGGTTGAGGAAGATGAACGGGTAGGGGTCGAAGGCGTCGCGCGACAGGAGCCAGACATTGCCGGCGGTCCACACGACCAGGAACGCGATGAAGGTCAGGATGAAGGACCACGAGCCGCCGATGCGGGCAATCGTGTCGGCGAGGCGGTCGCCAAAGGTCTGATGGAAGGCGACGGCCTTGTTGGTGTCCCGCGAAATGGTGGTGCGTTCGAGCGTCGATTGCAGCACGCGGCTTTCGAGCTGGCTGAGGCCGTCCGGCCGTCGCTTGAGCCAACGGTTCGCCAGGTCGTCGATCGTCTTGTTCATGGCCGTCTCCAAGGTCTTGGCTTGCCCAAAGCGCGTCGCGTTGAAACGGATCCAAGCGACGCACTTTAGGCCTTTGTTCTCATGCATGTCGTTGTCTCAAAACCGGGGCCACTTTTGAGCGACATGCACTAAGAGGTAGAGGCTGCCGGCCCTCACGGGAAGTGTTACATTGTCGCGAACAGCGAGGGATCGATGGTCGATTTTCAGAAAATTCGCCTGCGTGCGGCAAAACGCAAGGGCGGGGAGGCGGAGCTTTCGTCACTTTTGGGGCCGGCGCCAGACAATGCCGCCGTGGCTGACATCACCGATGACCGTATTCTGTCAACGATGGCCGAGCGCGTCTTTGCCGCCGGTTTCGTCTGGCGTGTCATCGAACAGAAATGGCCAGGCTTCGAAGAGGCCTTCCTCCGCTTCGAGCCGAAGCGGCTGTTGTTCCAGCCCGATGATTTCTGGCACGATCTGACGGCCGACCAGCGCATCGTGCGCAATCCGCAGAAGATCAGATCGGTGCGCGACAATGCTGCCTTCGTCGAGCGCGTGTCGAAGGAATATGGCGGTTTCGGCAAATTCCTTGCCGACTGGCCAGCGGACGACCAGGTCGGGCTGATGGCCTATCTCGGCAAGCATGGCAGCCGGCTCGGCGGCAACACCGGCCAGTATTTCCTGCGCTGGCTGGGCTGGGATGCCTTCGTCATTTCGGGTGATATGGCGGCTGCACTGCGCGATGCCGGCCTCGACATCGCCGAAAGCCCGGCCTCGAAGAAGGATCTCGACAAGATCCAAAACCAGATCAATCAGTGGGCGGCGGAGACGGGCCTGCCGCGCCGGCATATTTCGCGCATACTGGCGATGTCGATCGGCGACAACCATTCGCCGGAAGCGCTGCGCGAATATATGGGCGACGACTGATCGCTGGTCGCCCAGCCACGATCTGACATTTGGTCTGGACACGAATGACATATGTCATTCGGCCTGGAGTGGTCCAAACGAACGCCATTGCTCGGGCAAATTTGCCGCGCTAAGTCAGCAGCATGACCAAGAAGCTCGACACCCTGCGCATCGCCGTCGCCCAGCTCAATCCGACTGTTGGCGACATATCAGGCAATCTCGCCAAGGCGCGCGAGGCGAGGGCGGATGCTTCCCGCCAGGGCGCCGATGTCGTGCTCTATACCGAGCTTTTCCTCGCCGGCTATCCGCCGGAGGATCTGGTGCTGAAGCCGGCCTTCCTGAAGGCCTGCGAAAAAGCGGCGCAAGACTTTGCCGCCGATACCGCCGATGGCGGCCCGGGCGTCATCATCGGCACGCCGCTGAAGCGCAAGAGCGGCACGCACAATTCGATCATCTTCGCCGATGGCGGCAAGATCATCGCCGAGCGCTACAAACTCGATTTGCCGAACTACGGCGAATTCGACGAGAAGCGCGTCTTCCAAGCCGGACCCGAGATCCAGGGGCCGGTCAATTTCCGCGGCGTACGGATCGGAATTCCGATCTGCGAGGACATCTGGGGCGATGTCGGCATATGCGAGACGCTGGCCGAAAGCGGGGCCGAAATCCTGCTGGTGCCGAACGGCTCGCCCTATTATCGCGCCAAGATCGACGTCCGCCACCAGGTCGTCATCCGCCAGGTCATCGAATGCGGGCTGCCGATGATCTATGCCAACCAGCTTGGCGGCCAGGACGAGCTGATCTTCGACGGCGCGTCGTTTGCCATCGGTTCCGACAAGACGCTGGCCTTCCAGATGAGCCAGTTCGAGGAAGCGGTCGACGTCACCACCTGGAAACGTACGGATGGTGGATGGATTTGCTCAGAAGGGCCGATGTCGAAGATCCCGGATAGGGAGGAGGCCGACTACCGCGCCTGCATGCTCGGCCTGCGAGACTACGTCAACAAGAACGGTTTCAAGAACGTCGTGCTCGGCCTGTCAGGCGGTATCGATTCGGCGATCTGCGCGGCGTTGGCCGTCGATGCGCTTGGTGAGGAACGCCTTCGCGCGGTGATGATGCCCTACCGCTATACCTCGAAGGACTCGCTTAAAGACGCCGAGGATTGTGCCCGCGCGCTCGGATGCCGCTATGACATCGTGCCGATCTTCGAGCCGGTCGAGGGGTTTCTGCACACGCTGACACAGCTTTTCGAGGGCACCAAGGAAGGCATCACCGAGGAGAATTTGCAGAGCCGCGCGCGCGGCACCATCCTGATGGCTATCTCCAACAAGTTCGGCTCGATGGTCGTCACCACCGGCAACAAGAGCGAGATGTCGGTCGGCTACGCCACGCTCTACGGCGACATGAATGGCGGCTTCAATCCGATCAAGGACCTCTACAAGATGCAGGTCTACGCGCTGTCGCGCTGGCGCAACAGCCACGTGCCGCCGGGCGCACTCGGGCCGTCGGGCGAGGTCATCCCGAAGAACATCATCGACAAGGCGCCGTCGGCGGAATTGCGCGAAAACCAGACCGACCAGGATTCGCTGCCGCCCTATCCGGTGCTGGACGATATCTTGGAATGCCTGGTCGAGAACGAGATGGGGGTCGACGACATCGTCGCACGCGGCCACGACCGGGCAACGGTGACACGCATCGAGCACCTGCTCTACATCGCCGAATACAAGCGCCGGCAGGCAGCACCGGGCGTGAAGATCACCAGGAAGAATTTTGGCCGCGACCGTCGCTATCCCATCACCAACCGTTTCAGGGACCGCAGCTAGATGCCGGTCGCGGACCGAAAGCTCGCGCCGTCTCGCGGGCAA
This sequence comes from Mesorhizobium sp. P2_A12, assembly GCF_056405075.1. Lineage (NCBI taxonomy): Bacteria > Pseudomonadati > Pseudomonadota > Alphaproteobacteria > Hyphomicrobiales > Phyllobacteriaceae > Mesorhizobium > Mesorhizobium sp. P2_A12. The sequence continues at coordinate 298,064 of NZ_JBFUCU010000012.1, read as the reverse complement.
GGGTACAGCCGTGCCCGACTGTGAAATCAGCTTCGACATATCACGGATCGATTTCCGGGCGACATCCGACCTGTTGATGGCCAGCTATTATTGGGGCGCTGGACGCAACGATGAGTTCCATCGGCGAGCCTTTGCCAATTCGTTTTGTGTCGGCGCATATCTGGATGGAAAACAAGTCGGTTTCGGCCGGGCGATCACCGACCGCGTGGTGTTTGCCTATCTTGCCGACATCATCATCTGGCCGGAGCATCGCGGGCAGGGCATAGGGTTGCGACTGGTCCAGGCACTCATCGACCACACCGAACTCAGGACGGTTTCGCACTGGAGCCTTTCGACCAGCGACGCACATGGCGTCTATGAGAAACTGGGCTTCAAGGCATCGACGGATGGTCGATACATGCGCCTAGATCGCATTCCACAATGAAGAGTGCGCGACCATGGCGACATCGCCGTTGTTGCAAAATAACCTCAGTGCTTGGACCAGATAGACTTTCGGCGTGAGCCGATCTTGGCGATGCATCGGGGCGTCTTTATAAGGACCGTTCCGCGATTCATTTGCGGGAGGTCCGAATGGCAGTATTTCAAATGGTAATGCGAGGCCGCGAAGCCTAGGTCTCATCAGGCGTTCGGCGAGGGTTTTGTCCTCGCGCTGATGCCGGATCGAGCACAGGCTTATGCCGATGCCGGTCGCCGCCCGATTACGGGCGAGACGCCAAATATGCCACTCCGCATTCTGGGCAATCATTCGCCCTTGCGCGGCTTCTTCAATTTTCGACCTTACTGGGATCGGGCTCGTTTGCGCCCGAAAGACATCATGGCTCGTTTTAGAATCGATTTGCGCGCAAGCGCCTTTCGCAGCGTTCTTGGTTTCACGCTCACCCATTGGCAGCGTCAGCCGTGGCGGCTTTCGCTCATCATGGGCGGCTTCCTGCTGTCGACGCTGGCCGACGTTTTGACGCCGCTCTATTCCGGCCAGCTGGTCGACGCCGTCGCCAGCAGTGCCGGCGCCGACGCTGTTGCCTGGAATGCCGCAATGACGGCGTTTTCGATACTGATGGCTCTGGCCCTGAGTGGCGTCGTGCTGCGCAACCTTGCCTTCATGGCAATCGTCGAGCTGACGCTGAAGATGATGGCTGATATCGCCGCTGACGCCTTCCATCGCGTACAGCGCTTTTCCACCGACTGGCATGCCAACAGCTTCGCCGGCTCGACCGTGCGCAAGGTGACGCGCGGCATGTGGGCGCTCGACCTGCTCAACGACACGATCCTGATCGCGCTGCTGCCGTCCGTCGTCATGCTGGTCGGCTCGACGCTGTTGCTCGGCTGGTTCTGGCCGCTGATGGGCGTGGTCGTTGCCGCCGGCTCGGTACTGTTCATCGCGGTGACGGCGATGCTGTCGCTCGGCTATGTCGCACCGGCGGCACGGCTCGCCAACACCTGGGACACGCGCCTCGGCGGTTCGCTGGCCGACGCGGTGAGCTGTAACGCCGTGGTCAAGGGGTTTGGCGCCGAGGAGCGTGAAGAGCGCCGCCTCGCCAGGGTTGTCGCCAAATGGCGTGCGCGCACCCGGCGCACCTGGGTGCGCGGCACCATCAATGCCACCACGCAGGCGGCGCTGCTGGTGGTCATGAGAGCCGCGGTGATCGGCCTGGCGTTGATGCTGTGGTCGTGGGGGCAAGCGAGCGCCGGTGACGTCGCCTTCGTGCTGACGTCGTTTTTCGTTCTGCAGGGATATCTCAGAGATATCGGCACCCATATCCGCAACCTGCAGCGTTCGATCAACGACATGGAGGAGCTGGTCGACTTCCAGTCCGAACCGCTCGGCATCGAGGATCGGCCTGGCGCCAAGCCGATCCGGATCACTCAGGGACGTATAGGTTTCGACAACGTCACCTTTCACTACGGCAACCACCGATCGCCGCTCTATCGCGACTTTTCGGTCGATATCGCGCCGGGTGAACGTGTCGGGCTCGTCGGCCATTCGGGTTCGGGCAAGACGACCTTCGTCAAGCTGATCCAGCGGCTCTATGACGTGAATGCGGGAGAAATCCTGGTCGACGGGCAGGACATCTTGCAGGTGGCGCAAGCGTCGCTGCGCGGGCAGATCGCCATCGTCCAGCAGGAACCGATCCTGTTCCACCGGTCGCTGGCCGAGAACATTGCCTATGCCCGGCCGACGGCGACGCAGGATGAGATCGAGCACGCGGCGCGGCTGGCGAGTGCGCATGACTTCATCGCCAACCTGCCTAAGGGCTATGGCACGCTGGTCGGCGAGCGCGGCGTGAAACTGTCGGGCGGCGAGCGTCAGCGCGTGGCTATCGCGCGCGCTTTCCTTGCCGATGCGCGCATCCTGATCCTCGACGAGGCGACGTCGAGCCTCGATTCGGAATCGGAGGTGCTGATCCAGCAGGCGATGGAACGGCTGATGGTCGGCCGCACGACGCTGGTCATCGCGCACCGGCTTTCGACGGTGCGGGCCCTCGACAGGCTGCTGGTCTTCGATCGTGGCAAGATCGTCGAGGAAGGCTCGCATGACGAGCTGATCCGGCTGAAGGGCGGCATCTACCGCCGGCTGTTCGAGCGTCAGGCGCTCGAGGCCGGCCCCCCACCTCCATCGGGCGCTGTTACGGTTGCAACAGCGCGCGCTTTCGTCAGTCGCGAAGCGGTATCCAGTGCTTTTCCAGATCCCGAGTTAGAGACGTCTTGTTTACATTATTTCTACTACTGGTTGGTATACATCTTCTCCAAGCAACCCAGAGGCGGTCTATGCATATCCTGGAATCCGATTAACCTGCGCAGGATCACGCTCTGCGGCAGATAGGCTTCACGATGCATCTTGTTTCCGCAAATGCCGGTCCGGGAAAGGTGGCTGCGCTGTCGGTGCTGGAAACTCAGCACGGGTCGGTACGGCCGCTCGCGGCCGAAGATCTCGAGCACGTCGCCGCACTCTTCCTGACGAAGTTTCGCCGGCGGCGGCGTCACCTCCTCGATCGCGCGATCGCGGAGACGGCCGAATATATGAGGGAGATTTACCTTGGCTCTGCCGGCCAGCCCGGTGAGAGCAACGCTCTGGTCCAGATCACCCCGCAGGGTCGTCTGGGTGGGTTCCTCGGCGTCCTGAAAGCCCGCTACGAGCTCAACGGAACGGCATTGAATGCGGCGATCATCGGTCCGCTCATGTCCGACCCCGGCACCGATCACGGCTCGGCCGGACCGCAATTGCTGCGTGCCTTGAATCAGGGCCAATTCGATCTGCAGCTGACCGATTCGGCCAACCGGACATCCCTGCCCTTCGCGCGCCCGATGAAGTATCAGCTCCTGCCTGTGCATTGCCTGGGATGGACCTGTATTTTACGGCCGGCCGCGATGGCCGCCGCCGCGCTGCACCGCAACTGGCCTGGCCTGCCTCGCCCGGTACTCGATCCCTGCGCGCGAGCATTCGATGCTCTTGCGAAGGGAAGGTTCGGGCCCCCGGTCCCGCTTTCATCATCGCAACGGGTCCACCGCAAGTCGATCGATGCCGCGCAATTTGCCGAGCGGCTGCCGACACTCCTGTCCGAATACGCCCTTCGGCCGAGTTGGAAGGATGGCGAACTGCCACGGCTGCTCTCGCTGGCGGCCGAGAAACGGGCCGACGGCCCCCTTCATTTCGGTGGGACTTACGACGAAGCGGGCAAGATGCTCGGTTGTTATGCCTTCTACGGTCAAGCCGGCGGCATCGCGAGCGTGTTGCAAATCCAGGCTTCCGGATCCCACTGGGGCGCGACATTGGATGGCCTTATCGCGGCCGCGTGGGATATGGGCTGCGCAGGGATCACCGGGCAGACGCAGAGCAGATTCATGCCTCAACTCTTCGGCTACAAGAATGTCTTCTTCCGCTATGCCGGGGGGACGATGGTGCGCTCGCGGATCGCCGAGGTGACGGAAGCGGTCCGCTCGGGCGACATCTTTATCGGTGGGTTGATGGGCGACCGCTGGACCCGCCTCAGTTCCGATGACTTCGGCCGTTGATCGCTCTTGGATGACCCTTCGTCGACGATAGCACCCATGTCTCGGCCCGCTGTGAGTTGACCCGTGGCGGCAGGACCGAGCGGCATCATTGTCTCGACCCGCTTCGACTCCGCCGGTGGGCAGCACTCGGTCATGGCGGCGCCGCCTGAGGCGCACGCCGCCCCGGTCTTTTCATTGCGCGCGTCCTGTTCTATGTCTGCCGCACCGCGCGGGGGCGCGTCTTGTCAATCACAAAAGCATCCGGTACGCCCCGCTCATGACAGTTACCGTTCGTTTCGCCCCTTCGCCAACCGGCCGCATTCATATCGGCAATGCGCGCACCGCCCTGTTCAACTGGCTATTTGCCATGAACAACAAGGGCCGCTTTATCCAGCGTTTCGACGACACCGACATTGCCCGCTCGAAGCAGGAATTCTCCGACGCCATCCTCTATGATTTGCATTGGCTCGGCATTTTCCCGGATGCCACCGAATACCAGTCGCGGCGTTTTGAGGTCTATGACGCGGCGGTCGAGAGGCTGAAGGCGGCCGGCGTTCTCTACGCCTGCTACGAGACTCCGGAGGAACTTGACCTCAGGCGCAAGGTGCGCCGCACGCGTGGGCTGCCGCCGGTCTACGGCCGCGAAGCGCTAGCACTTTCGCCGGAGCAGATCGCCGAATACCAGGCCGATGGCCGCCGGCCGCACTGGCGCTTCCTGTTGCCCAATTTCTCTGGGGATCCGCTGCAGCCCGAGCGTACTGAAATCCACTGGAACGATCTGGTGCGTGGGGAGGAAACCGTCGACCTTGCCTCACTCTCCGACCCGGTTCTGGTGCGCGAGGACGGCACCTATCTCTATACGCTGCCTTCGGTGGTCGACGACATCGAGATGGGCGTCAGCCATGTCATCCGCGGCGACGACCACGTCACCAACACCGGCGTGCAGATCGCCCTGTTCCAGGCGCTGGCTGCCGCGCCGCCGGTGTTCGGCCACCACAACCTTTTGACCACGGCATCGGGCGAGGGGTTGTCGAAACGCACCGGCGCGCTCTCCATCGAAAGCCTGCGCCAGGACGGCATCGAGCCGATGGCCGTCGCTTCGCTCGCCGTGCTGGTCGGCACCTCGGAGAATGTCGCGGCTGTGCCAACGATGGCCGAACTCGCCGAACGCTTCGATCCGGCGGCGACATCAAAATCCGCGGCCAAGTTCGATCCTGACGAGCTCTTCGTGCTCAACCGGGCGCTGTTGCACCATATGCCGTTCTCCGAGGCGCAAGACCGGCTGATCGTGCTCGGCGTCTCGGGTGACCAGGCCGAGCCGTTCTGGCTTGCGGTGCGCGGCAATCTCGACAGGCTGGCCGATGCGACAAGCTGGTGGCGCACCTTGCGCGAGGGCCCGCAGGAGAGGCCGGAATTTTCCGACGACGACCGCGATTTCCTCGGTCAAGCGTTCGACCTGCTGCCGGAGGAACCCTGGAACGGGACAGTCTGGAAAGAGTGGACGGGCAAGATCAGGGAAGCAACCGGCCGCAAGGGCAAGGCGCTGTTCATGCCGCTCAGGCTCGCGCTTACCGGACTGCCTTCGGGGCCGGAGCTTGCAGATTTATTGCCGCTGATGGGTCGGGAAGGAACGATGGCCCGACGACCCTGACCTTGCGCTGTTCCGGTGGCAAGGCCGACACTGGCGACGTCACCGGCTTGGCGGAAAGCCGCTTGATCGCCTCGCGGTCGAGTCCGCCCTCCGCATTGGCCAGGGTTTCCGGATCGGTACCCGGATCGGGCTTGGTAGCCGGAACCGGAATGGACGGTGTCGCGTCCGTTTCGGGCTGGGACTGCTCAGGATTCGGCGGGTTGCCGGCGATGACCTGGAAATTCCGCGCGGCGTTGCAGCCGCAAGCCGGCGGCCGCGGCATGTTGGACAGCTTGTAGAGATAGGCGGTCGGCAATTCGCTGTAGGGCCGGCCGGTGACCGATGACGTCATCTCAGCCGAATCGTCATCCATGCCGCGCGAATAGAAAACCTGCATCTCGGTGCCAGGGCAGCTTGATTCGCAATTCTTCTGGTCGCGCTCGAAATCGCTCGTCGAAGCCGAATTCGACATCGGGAAGAAATAGCCGTCGCAGGTGCGCACGCATGTGGTGTGGAACTCGCCGCCGCCGCCGCTCGAAAAATCCGGTACGCCGGGCCGGTTGAGCACCCTGCTGACATCGCGCTCCTCGCCCGGATCGTCAGGCTCATCGAGCGCATCGAGCTGCTGGCTGTTGCCGCCGAAAAGCTGTTCGAACAGGTTTGCGTTGCCGTCTTCACGGTTCGCTTCCTGCAGCGGCGCTCGCTGCGGTGCAACGGTGTCGTCGCGGCAACCCTTGGCCTCGAGCGCCGCCAGGATGCGGCCGCGGTCGCGACGCGAGCCGCCGCTGGAGAGCCGGGTGCGCTTGGCCTGCAGGCTATCGAGATTGGCATTCATGCGATCGATGGTGGCGTTGAGCCCGGCGCATTCTCTGACATTGCGGCTGAACAGCGAAAAGCCGCAACCGGCGTTGCTGGATTGGCCGCGGGCCCTGGAGATCTGTTCGCGCTGCCTTTCGATTGCCGCGTCGTACTTGCGGATCAACTCCGGGCCACCACCGCCGCCGCGTGAGGCCGCGGCAAGATCGGCTTCCAACTGGCGGCAGACGCGCGAGGCGGCCCGCGGCTCGGTGACCGCGATGGCTGAAAGCACGAGCGCGCCAAGCAGCGCGGCAACATGCGTCAGCCTCCACCTTTCGCCCGTCATAGTCCGAAAACCCCGCCTGCTTGCCTGTGCGATGCTACCGGATTCGCGGTTAATCGTTCCCTCAATCTACAACCAAAGATGGTCTTAGCCCAGAGACGCGCCGTCGCGGATGTTCGGGTTCAGTCTCTGCCGTGAGATTCCGACGCTGCATGAAAAAGGCGTATTCGCCCAGAAAAAATGCCCGAATCCAGCGCGACCCGGAGGCTTGGCATGACCGCGATTACCCGTCGAACCGCGCTACAACTCGCTCTCTTGTGCCTGGCGCCGCCCGCTGCCATGGCGCAGGAGGAGCCCGATGCGCCGGACTGGCGCAGTCGATTGGTCGACGCCGCGCGTGAGCAGATCGGTGTCACCATCCTCTACGACCCAACCTATATGCGCTTAACCTATCCGGGTGGCGATGTCGCGCCGGAGCGCGGTGTGTGTACCGATGTCGTGGTCCGCGCCTATCGCCGCGCCTTCGGGCTCGACCTGCAAAGGCTGGTGCATGAGGATATGTTGGCTGATTTCGCGGCCTATCCGAAGATTTGGGGCCTGAAAGCGCCCGACCGCAACATCGACCACCGCCGGGTGCAGAACCTTGCCGTCTTTTTTGGACGACGGGGTGTTTCCTTGCCGGTCGGCCAGGATCCCGTCGACTTTCAACCGGGCGATCTCGTTACTCAGATGCTGCCCGGCAACCTGCCGCATATCGCTATCGTCTCATCAAATCGTTCAGCGGAAGTGCCGGAAAGGGCGATGGTCATCCACAATATCGGCCAGGGCGCCCACGAGGACGACACGTTGTTCGCCTTTAAGCAAACCGGACATTTCCGCTTCGCGCCGGTCTGATCAGCCCAGATTGACGACCGCCTGTGCCTTGTGAGCGGCTTCCACCACGGCAAGAGCTGTCATGTTGACGACGCCGCGCGAGGTGACCGACGGCGTCAATATATGCGCCGGCATGTCGGTGCCGAGCAGGATCGGCCCGACATGCAGCGCGTCCATCATGGTCCTGAGCGCGGACAGCGTGATGTTGGCCGAATCGAGGTTGGGGAACACCAGCAGATTGGCTTCGCCCTTCAGCCTGGAGTGAGGATAAACGCGCTGGCGCAGATGCTCGGACAAGGCTGTGTCCGCATGCATCTCGCCGTCGCACTCCAGTTCGGGCGCGATGCGCGCCAGGATCGCCGCCGCTTGCCGCATCTTGAGGGCGCTCGGCGAATCGCGCGAGCCGAAATCCGAATGTGACAGCAGCGCTGCCTTCGGCTCGATGCCGAAGCGCTGGATCTCTTCCGCCGCCAGCACAGTCATCTCGGCGATTTCCTCGGCGGTCGGGTCGACCGAGACATGCGTGTCGGTCAGGAAGATGATGCCGCGCTGCGAGATCAGCATCGAAAGCGTCGAAAGGTCGTGGTCCTTGATGCCGAGGCGGGGGCCGATGATCAGGGTGACGTTGCGCAGGTGCCGCTCGAAGCGTCCTTCGAGGCCGCAGACCATGGCATCGGCATCGCCACGCTTCAGCGCCAGTGCGGCGATCACCGTGTTGTCGGTACGCACCATGGTGCGGGCGGCTTCCGTTGTCACGCCGCGCCGGCCGGCGAGTTCGATCAAGAGGTCGACGTAGTTGCGATAGCGCGGATCGTCCTCCGGATTGATCAGTCCGAAGTCGACACCGGGCTTGATACGCAGGCCATAGCGTTTCAGGCGCACTTCGATGACGTGCGGGCGGCCGATCAGGATCGGTTCGGCGATGCCTTCCTCGAGCACCACCTGGGCGGCGCGCAGCACGCGCTCGTCCTCGCCATCGGCATAGATGACGCGCTTGGCGGTCGATGCCTTGGCGGACGAGAACACCGGCTTCATCACCAGTCCAGAGCGGAAGACGAAGCGGTTGAGCTTGTCGATATAGGCTGCGAAATCGGTGATCGGCCTTGTCGCGACGCCAGTGTCGCAGGCTGCCTTGGCGACGGCCGGGGCGATGCGCAGGATCAGGCGCGGATCGAAGGGCGAGGGGATCAGGAAGTCTGGCCCGAAGATTGGCGTCTCACCGGAATAGGCGCGGGCCGCGACATCGGACGGTTCCTCGCGGGCTAGCGCCGCAATCGCCCGCACCGCCGCCATCTTCATCTCCTCGTTGATGGCGCTGGCGCCGCAGTCGAGCGCACCGCGAAAAATGTAAGGAAAACACAGGACGTTGTTGACCTGATTGGGAAAATCCGACCTGCCGGTGCAGATCATCGCATCGGGACGGGCGGCGCGCGCCGCTTCCGGCATGATCTCCGGATTGGGGTTGGCTAGCGCCAGGATCAGCGGTTTTGGCGCCAWGTGCTGCAGCAGTTCCGGCTTCAGCACACCGGCCGCCGACAGACCGAGGAAGACGTCGGCGCCGGGGATCACGTCAGCCAGCGTGCGCGCGTCGGTGTCCTTCACATAGGGGTCTTTCCAGCGGTCCATCTCGTCGACGCGGCCCTTGTAGGCGACGCCGAAACGGTCAGTGACCCAGATGTTTTCCACCCGCGCGCCAAGCGAGACCAGCAGATTGAGGCAGGCAAGGGCGGCCGCACCGGCGCCCGACGTGACGATCTTGATGTCCGATATCGTCTTGCCGGCGAATTCCAAGCCGTTGAGCACGGCGGCGGCGACGATGATGGCTGTGCCGTGCTGGTCGTCATGGAAGACCGGAATGCCCATGCGGGCCTTCAGTTGTTCTTCCACTTCGAAGCATTCCGGTGCCTTGATGTCCTCAAGGTTGATGCCGCCGAAGGTCGGTTCCAGCGCCGAGATTGTCTCGACCATGCGCTCAATGCCCGGCGCGTCGATCTCGATGTCGAAGACGTCGATGCCGGCGAACTTCTTGAACAGGACAGCCTTGCCTTCCATCACCGGCTTGGAGGCGAGCGGGCCGATATTTCCGAGGCCGAGCACAGCCGATCCGTTGGAGACGACGCCGACCAGATTGGCGCGCGCCGTATAGTCGGCGGCGGTCGCCGGATCGTCGCGGATTTCCAGGCAAGGGGCGGCGACGCCTGGAGAATAGGCGAGCGCAAGGTCGCGCTGGTTGCCGAGCGGCTTGGTCGCCTGGATTTCGAGCTTTCCCGGCCTTGGGTGCTTGTGGAAGTAGAGGGCGGCTTCGTCGAGGTCCGAACGTGCCGTCTTCTTGGTCTCGCCTTCCATGCGGCCGCTCCCTCGAAATCTGCCTGGAGAGTCCTTTTAGCATGCGGCCAAGGTTTGTCGCGACGCTAAATGACGCGCCGACAGCTTTACCCGGCGGCGCGTCTAAAACACCATTATATCAGATGTTTATGCCGATTTCATCGCATATGAGTCTTGCTGCGTGCAGGCGCGTCGATCAAAAGGCGCTGACATAGAGGCCGCCGTCGACCGGTATGTTCTGACCGGTCAGATAACCGGCATGGACCGAGCACAGGAAGGCGCAGATCTGGCCGAATTCCTCCGGCGTGCCGAGCCGCTTGGCCGGAACATCGGCGCTGATGCGGGTCTTGCGCGCGGCGGCCGCCGCTGGATCCTCCGGTGTGCCGGCCTCATGCGGGCCACGCAGCCGGTCGGTGTCGAGTTTTCCCGGCAGCATGTTGTTGATGGTGACGTTGCGGGCGATCACTGTTCGCGCCACGCCGGCGAGGAACGAGGTCAGGCCGGCGCGCGCGCCCGACGACAGGTCGAGGCCGGGAATGGGGACGTAGACCGACAGCGAGGTGATGTTGACGATGCGGCCGAAGCCGCGCGCTGCCATGCCGTCGATGACGGCCTGCACCAGCTCGACCGGCGTCACCATGTTCTGGGTGACGCCTTCAAGGATCTTCGCCCGATCGAGTTCACGGAAATCCCGCAGTGGGGGACCGCCGTTGTTGTTGACGAGGATGTCCGGCTCGGGACACGCGGCGAGCAACGCTTTCTGCACCTCCGGCTTCGAAACGTCGCCGACGACTTCGGTCACCGTCACGCCGTAGCGCTCGCGCAACTCGGCGGCGGTCTTGGCCACCAGCTCGGCATTGCGCCCGTTGACGACGATGTCGCAACCGGCCTCGGCCAGTGCCATGGCGCAGCCACGCCCAAGCCCCTTGCTCGAAGCGCAGACGATGGCTTTCTTTCCGCGAATGCCGAGATCCATGATGATTTTCTCCTTGTGAGCCGGCGGCAAGCTAGTCCTTCGGCTGGACCAATCGCAACCGTCATACGGTTGTTGCATGAATCGGGGCATAGCCTGCGCGGAAGCAAGGGTGAAATCGCGATGTCAGGCCAAGAGCCCCGCACTTTCCGCAGCATGTTCATTTCCGACGTTCATCTCGGCTCGAAGGCGGCCAAGGCCGAATTCCTGATCGATTTCCTTAGATATCACGACGCCGACATCATCTACCTGGTCGGCGATATCGTCGATGGCTGGCGGCTGCGGCGAAGCTGGCACTGGCCGCAAAGCCACAATGACGTCGTGCAGAAATTGCTGCGCAAGGCGCGCAAGGGCGCCAACATCACCTACATCGCCGGCAATCATGACGAGTTCGCGCGCCAGTTCCAGGGCGTGCATTTCGGCGGCATCGTCGTCGCCGACCGCGCCATCCACGAGACCGCCGACGGCAAGCGGCTGCTCGTCATCCATGGCGACCAGTTCGACACCGTCGTCCACAACGCGCGCTGGCTCGCCTATCTCGGCGACCACGCCTATGACGCGGCCATGCTGGTCAACCGAGTGGTGACGCGGCTGCGCCAACTGCTTGGCCTGCCGTACTGGTCGTTCTCGTCCTGGGCCAAGGTCAACGTCAAGAAGGCGGTGAATTTCATCGGCTCGTTCCAGACCATGCTTGCGGAAGAGGCGCGCCGCTCGCATGTCGACGGCATCATCTGCGGCCATATCCATCACGCTGCCATCGAGAATTTTGGCGACGTCCAATACATCAACACCGGCGACTGGGTGGAAAGCTGCACGGCGGTGGTCGAGCATTTCGACGGCCGGATGGAAATCCTGACCTGGGCGCAGGTGCTGCCCGAGGCGCCGGACGAACCCTTTATCCCGTTGCTCCTCGAAGACCGGGTCGGGCAGGCGGCCTGACGCGGATCAATCGATTAGGCCAACCGGTTTCGCCCGGTTTTCGCCCATGTTAAGGGATCGATACACGTTGCCGTCCGGTCGAGTGCAGCGTTATTGGATCGATTCATGTCGCTGCCGCCGCTTTCGCCCGAACAACTCGTCAAGCCGCGCCATTTCGAACTGCGCATGAGCCTGATCTTCGCGACGCTGTTCGTGCCGCTCGGAACGCATGTGCCCTATTTCCCGCTGTGGCTGCAGGCCGAGGGTTTTCATCCCGAGCAGATCGCCGTCATTCTGGCTGCGCCGATGTTCCTGCGCGTGGTGACGACGCCGTTGCTGACCGCACTTGCCGACAGGGCCAGGGACCGCGCCGATATCTATGTCGCGCTGGTGGCGGCGTCGCTGCTGTTGTCGGCCGGTTACTTCCTGACGCCGAGCTACGCCATGGTGCTGGCGGTGTCGCTGGCGCTGACCATCGTCTGGACGCCACATTCGCCGATCGCCGATTCGCTGGCGCTTTCGGGTGTGCGCCGGTTTGGCTCGAACTATACGGGCATGCGCAAATGGGGCTCGATCTCCTACCTGTTCGCCAATGTCGCCGGTGGCTTCATCCTGTCGGCAACCGGCTCCGGGGCCGTTCCGGTGATCATCTTCGTTTCACTTGCCGCGGCCCTTGCTGCCGGCTTGCTGGCGCCGCGTCTCGGCCGTCCGCGACGCGCCTCGCCGCTGTCGGCGACCGACATGCAGCACGTGGCGCCAAAGCTTCTCAACCCATATTTCCTGTATTTTTCGATCGGTGTCGGCGTCATCACCGCCAGCCACGCATTCCTGTACGGCTTCGTCTCCATCTACTGGAAATCGATCGGCCTCAGCGATTCGGTTGTCGGCCTTTTGTGGGCCTGGGGCGTGGTCGCGGAAGTCTGCATGTTCATGATGTTCACCCGCTATTTCAGCTCGTTCTCGGTCGTCTCGATCATGGTGATGGCGGGGGTCGGGGCGATCGTGCGCTGGATTGCCTTTCCGCTTGTGTGGCCGCTCGGCCTCGGCGTTGCCGGATTTTTCGGCGTCCAGACACTGCATTCGGTCTCGGTGGCGCTGGTGCTGATCGGCCTGCAGAAGATGATCGGCGAAACGGTCTCCGAGGAACGGACAGGTGCTGCGCAAGGCATCGCCTACTTCTCCAACGGCTTCTTCATGGCGGTGGTGACGTTGGCGTCCGGCCCGCTTTACCACCGCTTCGGCGTCGACGGCTTTTTTGCCATGATCCCGATCGCCTTGATCGGACTGGTGCTGATCGGGCTTGCGGCGCGCTCAGCCCCACAGCGCCGTATCAGGCGGTGACACCAGAGATCCCTGGTAGACAAGGCCGGGCACACGGTCGTGGGCAAGCAGGAGCGGACCGTCAAGATCGACGAAATCGGCATCCTGGGCGAGCAATACCGCCGGCGCCATCGCCAGCGACGTGCCGACCATGCATCCGACCATAACGCCGAAACCGAGTTCGCGGGCGTGATCGCGCAGCACCAACGCCGCCGTCAGTCCGCCCGATTTGTCGAGCTTGATGTTGACGGCATCATAGAGGCCGACCAGCGCTTCGAGATTCTCAGCCTCATGCACGCTTTCATCGGCGCAGATCGGTACGGGATGCGCGATATGGCGCAGGATCTCGTCTTTGCCGGCCGGCAGCGGCTGTTCGATCAGCGCGATGCCTTGCTCGGCGGCAAAGGCGAGGTTCGCGGCGATGTTGTCGTCGGTCCAGCCCTCATTGGCGTCGAGGATGATGCGGCTTTTGGGGGCGGCCTGCCTGACGGCGCTGATCCGGGCGAGGTCGTTGTCGCCGCCAATCTTGACCTTGAGCAGCGGTCGTGCCGCATTGGCACGCGCCTGCGCCGCCATCGCCTCCGGTTCGCCCAACGACAGCGTGTAGGCCGTTTCAAGTGCCCTTAACGGTACAGCGCCAATGGCAGCAGCCACCGATGTTCCGCTGATCTTTGCCTCCAGGTCCCACAGGGCGCAGTCGATGGCGTTGCGGGCGGCTCCGGCCGGCATGGCATCGAGCAAGGCGTTCCGGCTGATCCCACCTGCGATCCGGTCCCGCATGGCCTCTATCGCGTCACTGACGCCATCCATGGTCTCGCCATAGCGCTTGTAGGGAACGCATTCGCCGCGACCAGCGTGGCCGTTCTCGCTGATCGTGCAGGTGATGACCTCGGCCTCGGTCTTGGAACCGCGTGAAATGGTGAAGGTTCCGGCGATGGGGAAACGTTCTGCCTCAACCGAAATGACACGCGCCATATTTTTCTGCTCCGGCTATGCAACAACGGGCGAGTCGGCAAATCGACAGCTTGGTTCCGTCAGGCTAAACAGGACGCCATGTTGACCATCGGCAAGCGCGACGCAAGCGGCACGACCGCGGGGGAGGCTGACCACGAACCGCGCGTGGCGATCGGCGAGGAGGACGGCGTTCTCGGCTGCGTCTTCTCGGGAATCTGGACGACACGGACCGTCGCGCTGATCGACGCCGACATGCGCAAGATCGAGAAGCGAAGTGGTTTCAAGACCTTGGCGCTCGATCTTTCCAACATCGAGAAGATGGATACCGCCGGCGCCTGGCTGATCGACCGGCTGGCCAGTGCCTTCGAGAAGAAGGGCGTCAAGATCAGCATGCAAGGCCAGAGCGAGATTGCCAACATCCTGCTCGATGCGGTGGGCGAGGCCGTCCGGCGCGAACCCGAATCCGGTCCCGCACGGCCACCCAACATCATCATTCGCGCGCTGGAGGCGGTGGGCCGGCGCGTCTACGAGATGCGCGACGACTTCCTCGCCTCGATGAACATCCTCGGCGCCACCATCCGCGGCGCGCAGATGAAGCTCGGCCGTGGCCATGCCGTCAACCCGGCGGCGATCTTCAACCAGATCGACCGCATGGGCGTCGGCGCCATTCCGGTGGTGGTGCTGATGTCGGCGATCGTCGGCGCCATCGTTGCCCAGCAGGGTGCCTATCAGCTCAGCTATTTCGGCGCCGATATCTTCGTCGTCGACCTGGTCGGCGTGCTGATCCTGCGCGAACTCGGCGTGCTGATGACGGCGATCATGATTGCCGGCCGCTCCGGCAGCGCGATCACCGCCGAGATCGGCTCGATGAAGATGCGCGAGGAGGTTGACGCGCTGAAGGTCATCGGCCTCAACCCGATCGGCGTGCTGGTCTTTCCGCGCCTCGTGGCGCTGGTCATCGCCTTGCCGTGCCTCACCATCATTGCCAATTTCGCGGCACTCGGCGGCGGCATCGTCGCGGCTTGGCTGTACTCCGATATCGCACCTGCTGCCTTCATCGACCGGCTGCGCGTCGCCATCGACCTCAGCACCATTTTCGCCGGCCTGATCAAGGCGCCGTTCATGGCCATGATCATCGGCACGATCGCCTCGGTCGAAGGCATGAAGGTCGGCGGCAGCGCGGAATCGCTCGGCCAGCACGTGACCGCCTCGGTGGTGAAGTCGATCTTCGTCGTTATCATCCTCGACGGGCTTTTCGCCATCTTCTACGCAGCGATCGAGTTCTAAGATGACGTTGCTGAGCAGAAAAAAGGTGGTCGCGATCGCGGACGAAACGGGCGAGGGCGACATCGTGCTTTCCGCGCACAACATCACCGTCTCGTTCGCCGACAAGCTCATACTAGACAAGCTGTCGCTCGATATCCGGCGCGGCGAGATCCTTGGCTTTGTCGGTGCCTCGGGCGCCGGCAAATCCGTTCTGCTGCGCACCATTCTTGGGCTGACGCGCAAACAGTCGGGCACGATCAAGCTGTTCGGCGTCGATGTCGAGAAAGCGAGCGACGTCGAGCGTCTGCGCGTCGACATGCGGCTTGGCGTGCTGTTTCAGCACGGCGCCCTTTTTTCGGCGCTGACAGTGCTGGAAAACGTCCAGGTGCCGATGCGCGAATATCTCGACCTGCCGCGAAAGCTGATGGACGAACTGGCGATGCTCAAGGTCGAGCTGGTCGGGCTGCCGCCGGACGCGGCGCAGAAATTTCCGTCCGAACTTTCCGGAGGCATGATCAAACGGGCGGCGCTGGCACGTGCGCTGGCGCTCGACCCCGACATCGTCTTCCTCGACGAGCCGACATCCGGCCTCGATCCGATCAGCGCGGCGGAGTTCGACGAACTGGTCGTCAAGCTGCGCGATACGATGGATCTGACCGTTTATATGGTGACGCACGATCTCGACACGCTTTTCACCGCTTGCGATCGCGTGGCCGTGCTCGGCAAGAAGAGAGTGCTGGTCGAAGGCACCATTGACGACATGCTGAAGAGCGAGGAGCCGTGGGTAAAATCCTATTTCCGCGGAAAACGCGCCCGGCAACTTGATCTTGCGGCGCGCGCATAGCCATAAGTGGGACAATGGAAACCAGAGCCAACTACGTTATTGTCGGCATTTTCACGCTGGCCGCGATCCTGGCGGCGTTTGCCTTCGTCTACTGGACGGCGGCGATCGGCGACAAGGGCGAGACCACGTTGCTGCGCGTGCGTATTCCGGGCTCGGCTTCCGGGCTTGGCCGCGGCAGTTTCGTGCTGTTCAACGGCGTCAAGGTCGGTGATGTCAGGCGCGTCTATATCGATGTCGACAATCCGACCGTCGCTATCGCCGACACCGAGATCGATCGCCTGACGCCGATCACCAAGTCGACGCAGGCCGATATCGGCCTCGCCGGCCTCACCGGACAGGCCAATATCGAACTAAAGGGCGCTGACCCCAAGGAAGTAAAGCTCCTCGACCAGGCCGAGAAGGAAGGCAAGGTCGCCGAGATCGTCGCCAACCCATCGGCGGTGACCAACCTGCTGCAGACGGCACAGAACATCTTCAGCCGCGCCGACAAGGTGCTTTCGGAGCTTGAAGGCTTCACCAAGGATGTGCGCGGGCCGCTAACGCAAACCGTCAAGAACGCGCAGACCTTCTCCGATGCGCTGGCCAAGAATTCGGACGGCATCGACAAGTTCCTGTCCAGCGTCAGTGCGCTCTCCGATGAGCTGAAAGGCGTTTCCGGCAAGCTCGACGGCACGCTGAAAGCAGCCGAAGGCCTGCTCAATGCCGTCGACAAGGACAAGATCAAGAGCATCGTCGCCAACGTCGATACGGCAACTGCGAATCTCAAGCAGACGTCGACGCAGCTCGACGGCGTGATCAAGAATGTCGACACCGCTGTCGGGTCCGTCAACGATTTCGCCAAGCAGACGCAAGGCACGCTGGCCAAGGTCGATGGCGTGCTCGACGGGATCGATCCGGCGCAAGTGCGCTCCGCATTGGCCAACATCCAGAAAGCCAGCGAAAACGCCAACAAGGTCGCCGCCGACATCGCTGAGGTGACCGACAAATTCGCCAACCGGGCCGACGACATCGACCAGACGATCAAGGATGCCAAACAACTGGCACAGCGGCTCAACGATGCCTCGGTGCGTGTCGACGGCATCCTCGCCAAGGTCGACACCTTGCTCGGGTCGGGGCAGGCCGACGGCGTGATGGCCGACGCCAGGGAAACACTGAAATCGTTCAAGCAGGTTGCCGACACGTTGAATGCCCGCCTGGGCGTCATCACGGACAATCTGGCACGCTTCTCCGGCCAGGGGCTTTCGAATGTCGAGGCGCTGGTGCAGGACAGCCGCCGTTCGATCAGTCGCATCGAGGAAGCCGTAACGGATCTCAGCCGCAATCCGCAGCGCATCCTTTCGGGTGGCGATGGCGAGGTCCGGCAATTCGATGGCAGGGCGCGGCGTTGACTTCGGCTTCGGCACGCCCCAAGAACATGAGCCAAGAAAGCGGGTTGATCTTACGATCCGGGGACAACGGGGATCGCGCGTGAAGTCTGTGTGGGTGAGAACGGGCGGATTGACATCGGCTGCGGCACTGCTTGCCTTGACCCTAGCAGGCTGCGCTGTGTTGGGCGGCAAGCCCGCGCCGCTCGATACGTTCGAGCTGTCGGCGCCTTCGGTCGACGCGCATGGCCACAGCCGCCGACAAATCCTGATCGCGCAGCCGTCGGCACTCAAGGCGTTGGACAGCCAAAACATCGTCATCAAGCCCTCGGATCGCTCGATCCAGTATCTCAAGGGCGCGCAATGGGCCGACCGGCTGCCGCTGATCGTGCAGGCGCGGCTGGCCGAGACGTTCCAGCGTTCGGGCAGCTTTGCCGGCGTCGGCAAGCCGGGCGAGGGCCTGGCGATCGACTACCAGGTGATTGTCGAGGTCCGGTCTTTCGAAGTCCGCGTCGACGGCGGCGAGCACGCCGAAGTTGACCTGTTCGTGCGGATATTGAACGATCGCAATGGCGAGGTGCGCGCCTCCAAGAGCTTCACCGCATCGGCGCCCGTTTCAGGCAGCGGCAATCCTGCCTATGTCAGCGCGCTCGACAGCGCGTTTGGAGATACCGCCAAGCAGATCGTGCGTTGGACGGATTCGGTCATCTGAAGGGGTCAAATAGCGATGAGCCGGTGAGCCGAAACGGTTCAGGCCGCGTATTCGACAAGCGTGTGATCTTCACCGGCGAGTTCGTCCTCGATGATTGAGGCTATCGTTTCCCAATCACCTCCAGCCAGCCCTGCGCCAATTTTCGGGTACCCGATCCTCTTGCCTGTGAATTTGGCTTTGATGGACTGCATGACTTTCCGGATTGCTTCGTAGTCTGCCCTCATGCCTGTTCCCTGCCAATGGAACTGCGTGTAGCCATTGATGACATGGAACGTGCGGCCCTCTCGCGTGATCTCAGCAACGGATAGGCTTCCCAGCTTGGCTGGGTCGCCCTTCGGTGTTGCGCAGTCTGCGGCGTAAGCCTCGGGAAAACGCTGCTTTATCGAAAGAGCAATTCCCTTGCCCATTTTGCACTGGCAGTTGCATCCGTGCACGATGACATCGAACTTTCCGTCGAGTGCAAGCTGAAGCAGATCACCACGAATTGTCTGCATTGCCACGAAATCCCGGCCTCAATCCACAGCACTAGCATCCAACCAAATCGCGAGATTGGCGGCATTCGAAACGATCTTTTCAGGATTGGCTCCAAACAGAAAGGGCAGGTCGCCCTTTCTGTTTTGCTGCACCGCCCTTAGTGCAGACGGCCGCTGGCGTGGGCCAGCATGGTGTAGACCTTGCCGGTGTCCGACGTCAGGTAGGTCTGCGCCATGATGTTGTCGCGGTCGTTGCGCGAGACATCCTTGAGCAGCTTTTCGAAATCGTCGCAGTAGCGGTCGACGGCGGTGCGGAACTCGGCCTCCGCCTGATACTTGCGACGGATCTCGTCGAACGTCTGCTGGCCCTTCAGCGTGTACAGCCGCCGCGTGAAGACGTCACGCTCGCCACGCCTGTAGCGGTTCCACAGCTCGATCGAAGCATCGTGGTCGATGGCCCGCGCGATGTCGACGGAGAGCGAGTTCAGCGATTCCACGACATGCAGCGGCGAGCGCTGGGCAGGAGCCGCGCGCGGTGCTTCCGCGGGCGTCGCCGGCCTGGCGTCCTCTTCGCGCGATGCCCCGGTCAGGAGATCGCGCACCCAGC
The DNA here is from genome assembly GCF_056405075.1 of Mesorhizobium sp. P2_A12. Lineage (NCBI taxonomy): Bacteria > Pseudomonadati > Pseudomonadota > Alphaproteobacteria > Hyphomicrobiales > Phyllobacteriaceae > Mesorhizobium > Mesorhizobium sp. P2_A12. The sequence continues at coordinate 278,734 of NZ_JBFUCU010000012.1, read as the reverse complement.
CGCCCTGTGGTGTACGGGCGCCGGCATCTGCACGCTGGCGCGGTGCCGCCTCGGCCGGACGCTCCAGGTCGAGCGTGCCGCGCAGTGGTACGCCGCCCAACGGCGCCTGCGGTGTACGCAGCTCCGGCTGCGGTGCCGGTGGTGCACGCCGTGGTGGCTCGGCAGGGCGTGCGGCCGACGCTTGCGGTGCCGGGCGCAGGTTGCGTTGCTCGGAGGCATCGCCGCCGCCGCGACCGGACTTCGCTACGATCTCCGAAAGCTCTTTCAGGGCGTTGATCTGCTCGGAAACGGCACGGCGGATGGCCGAGGTCGATTCCTTTGCCTCTTCCGGCATCTCGATGACGCCCTTCTTGAGCTCGGCGCGGGTAAGGTCGAGCTCGCTCTTGATCGAGCCCGCGGTGCGCCGCATCTCTTCGGTCGCATCGGCGAAGCGCTTGGTCGCCGAATCGACGACGTCGGTGATGGCGTTGCGGATCTTGTCGGCCGACTCCATCGTCTTGCCCTCGGCGTTCTGCAGCGTCTGGCCGACGAGATTTTCGAACGAGCGCATGACCCTTTCGAGATCTTCCGATTTCTTGACCAGGCCGACGGCGAGATCCTCGAGCGACGACTGCCTTTCGAGCGTGTGCTCGAGGTTGCTCTGGGCCGAGCTCAGCAGGTCCGAGGCGCTGGCCAGCAGGCGGCTGTGTTCATCGAACTTGGTGGCGATCGATGCGACTTCGCGCAAGGTAGACGACGACAGTTCCGTCAGCCTTGTGGTGTTCGAATCGACCAGCCGTGCCGAGCTGGCGAAGGTTTGCGCGGCCTTCTCGGTGGTGGCGGCGAAGCTTTGCGTGCTGCCGCTCAGACGTTCGTCGACCTGGCCGAGATTGACCGCGGCCTGCTCGATCAACTGACCGAGCTGCGAGCTGGACGTGGTCATGCGGCCAATGAGATCGGCGACGCTGTCGGACAGGGACGAACGGGCGCCTTCGACCGCCGACAAGGTCTCAGCGGTGCGGTTGGCGAGCGCGTTGACAAGTGCGGCATTCTCGCTGCGCAGCTTCTCGGTGGCGCGTTCGGTGACCTCTTCCATGCTCTTTTGCAGTTCCGAACCGCCCTGGGCAAAGCGCTCGACCAGCGGCCGCGCGGTTTCGTCGAGGATCTTCGACATTTCGGCCGAACGCGCCGCGAGCATGGTGTTGAGCTCGCGGGTGTTGGCGCCGATCGTCTTGGCGGCGTCGTTGGTGCTCTGGCCGATATGTTGGCCAACCGCGGTGAAGGTCTCCGCGATTACATTGGCGCGCGAGACGAGTTGCGCCTCGGCATTCGCCACCTGTTCGTTGATCCTTTGGCCCATCGTCTCTGCCGTGTAGGCGAGGCGGTTCTCGACGCCTGAGACCTGCTCTTCGACACGGGCGGCGGCGGCCGCCGCGCTCGATGCGAGCCGCTCGTCGGCGCCGGTAAGCGCCTGCTCGATTTCGCGGGCATGCACGGCCATTTCCTGACCGGTCCGCCTTGCACGTTCGGCGACCCTCTGCTCGGTGTCGGTAAAGGCGCCGACGATGGTCTCGGCATGCTCGCCGATCGTCGACGAGCTGCTGGCGATGCGCGACACCAGGCGCTGATCGGCTTCGTCGAAGATGCGGCCGATTTCCGACGCACGGCTCGACAGCGCTTCCGAACCTTCGGCGATGCGCGAGACCAATTGCTGGTCGGCGGCATCGAAGATACGGCCGAGATCCGATGCTCGTGCGGCAAGCGCCTCGGCAGATTCCCCGATGCGCATACCGAGCCGCTGATCGGCGCCTTCGAAGTTACGCAGGATGTCGCCTGCGCGGGCGGCCAGCGACTGTGCGGTTTCAACAGCGCGGGCGACCAGCTTCTGGTCTGCCGCATCGAACGCGCCGGCAATCTCGGCTGCACGGGTGGCCATATGGTCGGCGGTGTCCTGGGCCCGGGCGGCTAGCTGATCGGCGGTTTCCTGGGCGCGGGTGGCGATCCTCTGGTCCGCCACGTCGAAGGTACCGGCTATCTCGCTTGCACGAGCGGCCAGCTGGTCAGCGGTTTCATGGGCGCGGGCCAGCAGGGAGCTGGAGGTGTCATCCGCGCGGGCAAGCAAGGCGTTCGACGTATCTTCCGCACGGGTGTGGAGGCGACGATCGGCTTCCTCGAAGGTGCGGGCGATGTCTTCGGCCCTGGCCAGCAGGGCGGCGGAGGTCTGCTCGGCGCGCTCGGCGATCTTGCGGTCGGCGTCGCTGAACGCGGCACCGGCCTGCTCATGCAGCGTGCTGGTGACTTCCAGGACCTTTTCGCGCAACGCGCCGGCTACGAAGACCGCACTCTTCTCGAGCACGGCTCGGACGTTGTCGACGCCTGTCGAGAGCGCACGCTCCATGGTGCCGGCGCGCTCCTCGATCACACCGGTCTGGCGGCTGAACGCCTGCTCGATCTTCTCGACATCGGCAGCGATCGCGGCAGAGATATCGGTGCTCCTGGCGGCGATCTGGTCGATATGGCCCGACAGCGAGCGGTCGACGTCCTGGCGGGTCTCGGCGAGCTTGCCGAGATCGTCTTCCAGCGCCCGGGCCAGCATGTTGCGGCCTTCCGACAGCTTGCCGACATGTCCGGCGATGATGTCGTCGATATCGCTGCGGCTTGCGGAAAGCTTCTGCAGGTCGGCTTCCAGCGCACGCTTGAGGATATCGCGGCCTTCGGCGAGTTTCTCGACCTGGCCGGCGACCAGTCCGTCGATGCTGGAGCGACTTTCCGCCAGCTTGGCGAGATCGTCTTCCAGCGCCTTCGACAGGGTCGAGCGCTCGCCGACAAGTCTTTCCGAATGGCTGTTCACCAGGCCGCTGACGTTTTGGAGATCAGCCTCGAGTGCCCGGGCGAACTGCGCCCGGTCATCGACCAGTTTCTGCGACTGGTCGGCAACGGTGCTCGTGATCGCATTGAGGTCGGCTTCCAGCGCGCGCCGCAGGATGTCGCGGCCTTGCGACAGCTTCTCGACTTGACCGGCAACCAGCCCGTCGATGCTAGAGCGGCTTTCGGCCAGCTTGGCAAGATCGTCTTCGAGCGCCTTGGACAGGGTCGAGCGCTCTCCGACAAGCCGTTCCGCATGGCTGCCTACCAGGCCACTGACGTTTTCGAGATCAGCCTCGAGTGCCTTCGACAGCGTCGAACGATCCTGGGCGAGCCGTTCGGAGTGGCTGTTGACAAGGCTGTTGACGCTTTCGAGATCGGCCTCGAGCGCACGGGCGAACTGTGCCCGGTCATCGACCAGTTTCTGCGACTGGTCGGCAACGGTGCTCTGGATCGCATTGAGGTCGGCTTCCAGCGCACGCCGCAGGATGTTGCGGCCTTCCGACAATTTCTCGACCTGGCCGGCGACCAGCCCGTCGATGCTGGAGCGGCTCTCCGCCAGCTTGGCGAGATCATCTTCAAGCGCCTTCGACAAGGTCGAACGATCCTGAACGAGCTTGTTCATGTGGTCGGCGATGACGCTGTTCACATTCTGCAGGTCGGCTTCCAGCACCCGCGAAAGCTGCCCGCGATCCTCGGCGAGCCTTTCCGACTGGCTGGCAATGACGCCCTTGATCGTGTTCAGATCGGATTCCAGCGCCCGCTTGAGAATGTCGCGGCCTTCGGCGAGCTTCTCGACCTGGCCGGCAACTAGGCCGTCGATGCTCGATCGGCTTTCGGCCAACTTGGAAAGGTCAGCCTCGAGCGTCTGCGACAGCAGGCTGCGATCCTCGACCAGCCGTCCCGCATGGCTGTCGATCAGGCCGCGTATGCTGGACAGATCGTTGTCGAGCGACTGGGAAAGCTGCGTGCGGTCGTCCGCCAGCTTGGCGGAATGGGCTTCGATCAGGCTCTTGATGCCGCTGATGTCGTTTTCCAGTGCCTTGGCGAGCACGGCGCGACCCTCGGCGATCTTCTCGACCTGGCCGGCGACGAGACCGTCGATGCTGGCGCGGCTGTCGGACAATTTGCCGAGATCGGCTTCCAAAGCGCGCGACAGGATGCTGCGGCCCTCGGCCAGCTTGCCGACGTGCCCAGCAACCATTTCATCAATGATTGTACGAGCTTGTACCAGTTTCCCGGAGTCTTCGTTCAAGGCAGCAGAGAGTCTGTTGCGGCCTTCTTCCAGCCTTTCAAGATGGCCGCCGAGCGACGCATCGATGGCCGCCCGCGATTCATTGACCTTGCGCAGATCCTCCTCGAGGGCGCGCGCGATCAGGCTGCGGCCTTCGGCCAGCTTCTGCACCTGGTCGGTCACCGCGGCATCGATGCCAGCGCGGCCTTCTTCGAACTTCGCCAGGTCGGCCTGCATGGCCTCGGCCATGCGCTCGCGGCTTTCCGAAAGCTTGCGGCTGTGGTTTTCGACGGCTTCCTCGATGCCGGCGCGGGCATCGGCGAGCCGCTGAATGTCGCTATCGAACGAACGTGAGACGACGTGACGCGCGGCTTCCATGCGGCCGGCGAAGTCGCTGGCGCGGGCTTCGAGCATGGAGGAGGTCGAGGTGACGATGTCGGCCATGTCGGCACCGATCTGGGTCTTGCCCTGATCGATCATCGCCGACAGCGTGTCCTTGCTCTCGGCAAAGGTGTGCGCGATTTCGCGGGCACGCTCGACCAGCGTCTCATTGATCTGGCGGGCGCGGGCCTCGAGCGCTGCGTTGAGCTTCTGCGTTCCGGTGTCCAGCGCCTCGGCGCGGGTCTGGAACTCGCTGATCAGCGCCTGGCCGCGTTCTGCGAGCGTCCGCTCGATGCCGTTGAGGCTGGCCTCGAATTCGGAATTGAGGGTGCGCGCGGCACCTCCGAGCAGAGACACCATGCCGGTGGTGCGATCGTCGAGGAGATCAGTCAACGACCGTGTCAGGCCGTCGGTGGTGTCGGTCAGTTTGGCTATGCGGGTGTCGAGAAGGCTGGCGAAGGCCTCGCCCGAGGTCGACAGCTTGTCGGTGATCGTATCGAGCCGGCCTTCCACCGAATCGAAGATCGACAACGAGCTTTCATTGATGCGGTCGATGAGCGTGTCGCCGGAATTGGTGATCGTCATCGACAGCTTGGTAGACGCATTGAGGATGCTGTCGCGGATGATGTCGGAGGCGGCGCCGATCTCGTCCTTCAGCGTCTCATGCGCGCCGGTGATCGAGGCGCGGACGCGCTCGGCATGGCTGACGACGGCTTCACGCTCGCTGCCGAGCCCGTCGACCAGCGAACGGATGCGGGATTCGTTCTCCGAATAGGAGCGCTCGATCTGGTTGACCTCGCTGTGGACCAGCGTTTCCAGTTCGACGGCGCGGGCAAGCGTGCGCTCGATGCCTTCGCCCATGGCGGCGACCTCGCGACGAACGGCCTGGCCGATCATCATGACGCGATCCTGGGCAAGGTTTTCCGGCTCGGTCAGGCGGAAGGCCACTTCGGTCATCGACTGGGCGGCAATGCGCATTTCCTGAGCGCGGCGAATCATCGCCGCGAAGGCCCAGAACAGTATGACGGGCACAATTGCCGCAACTGCCAGACCGATCAGTTCGGGACGGGCGAGAAACTGGTCGAGCGTACGGATTCTCCAGATGCTCGGTCCGAAAAGGAGGTTGGCCAGACCGCCTGCACCGGCGAACCAGGCGAGCGAGACAAAGGCAACGACCCAGTAAATGGTGTTCGAGGCACGCCTGTTGAGGCTGTGCAAGAGCGTCTTGTAGTCCTTCTGGCGATCGTCGTTGGCTGGCGCGAAACCCGCGGGCTGGGCGCCATTGCGTGTTTCGACGGGGCGCAACTCGGCGGGCTTGGGCTGGGGCGCGGGTTTCGTGGCCTCACTGCGCGCGGTCTGGCTCTGATTGACTGCTGGCGCCGGCTTATCGTTGCGTCCCTCGCGCGCCAGTTCGTCGGCGGCCTGCGATATCTGCGCTTCCAGATCTTCCATCGAAGCCGCGATGTCGAGGTCGCCGTCGCCGGCATCGCTGCTGAGGTCTAGATCAAGCGCCTTTTCCAGTTCCCTGGCCACATCGTTGTCGAGAGTTCTCGTCGTCGTTGTTTTCTTTGCCATGCCTACTACCCTGTACTAGCTGCCGCGGGCTTATTATTCTGTTTTTATCGTACCCCGCGCAGGAGGCTGAAAATGGACCCCTCGTATCGTAATGACACAGGGGGGTAAAGAAAACATGCATTCCGCGAGATACGTAAAACTTTAAATATAAGGTTAACGGAAGCGTGATTTCGGCGCCGCTTTCGCAACATTTTTCCCGGCCACTCATTAACCCGTTGTCCACTGGAATCGCCTAGTTTTTCGGGCGATCGAAGAAACGGAGTTCGAGTTCATGCGTGGCGAAAGCGGCATTGCCTTCTCAATGCCCGGGGGCGACGTATCCGGACCTAGGCGGTCACGGCCGGTCGATTTGGCACACCTTGCCCGCCAGACCATGGGCGACCGCAGCCTCGAGCAAGAGGTGCTGGCGCTGTTTGTACAACAGGCCCTGTCGGTGCGCGAGAAAATAGTCGATGCCGACATCAAGGACCGGCTTCTGCTGGCGCATGGGCTGAAGGGTTCGGCACGCGGTGTCGGTGCCTTTGCCATCGCCGATTGCGCCACCGAGATCGAGCACCGGCCGGAAGACAACCAGACGCTCGGGCGGCTTGGCGCGCTGATCGACGAAGTGCGCGATTTCATCGCCGCCATCAGTCGCTGAACCCGGTTTGCGGAAAAACGTCACCGAGCGGCGCTTTCGCGCGCAGTTGACTTGTCAGCCGGAGTGATTATCTCGGCTGAGACTCCCTTCAGGTGACAAATGACCAAGCTGACTTTCATCGCCCATGACGGCACACAATTCGACATGGACGCCGAGAACGGCTCGACGGTCATGGAGAACGCGATCCGCAACGCGGTGCCGGGGATCGAGGCGGAATGCGGCGGCGCCTGCGCCTGCGCGACCTGCCACGTCTATGTCGACGAGGCATGGACGGCGCAAGTCGGCGAGCCGGAAGCGATGGAAGAGGACATGCTGGACTTCGCCTACGACGTTCAGTCGAACTCGCGGCTGTCGTGCCAGATCAAGGTGCGCGACGCGCTTGACGGTTTGGTCGTGCGGGTGCCGGCCCGCCAGGGCTGAGACACTGATTTTTGCCGGCTGCTGCTTGGCAGCAGCGGATTGCTCATGCAGTGTCGCTCGGGTTCCGCTACAGCGCCGCGCGTCCTCTTGGACGCGCAAAGGACGCTGTAGCACTTTTATTTGGCGCATGATCCTTTCCGAAAATCGATTACGATTTTCGGGGTCATGCGCAGCGAGGCACACCGCATGACCGACATCACCAAGACAGACGTCCTCATTGTCGGGGCAGGGCCGGTCGGCCTGTTTGCCGTGTTCGAACTCGGTCTGTTCGACATGACGTGCCACCTGATCGACATCCTCGACCGGCCGGGCGGCCAATGCGCGGAACTCTATCCGGAAAAGCCGATCTACGACATTCCAGGATGGCCTTCGATCTCGGCGCAGGGACTGGTCGACAAACTGCTCGAGCAGATCGCGCCGTTCAAGCCTGACTTCACCTACAACCGCATGGTTTCCAGCCTGGAAAAGCTGGAGGACGGCAGCTTTCGCGTCACCACCGACGAGAATGAGGTATTCGAAGCCAAGGTCGTGGTGATTGCCGCCGGCGGCGGTTCCTTCCAGCCCAAGCGGCCGCCGATCCCGGGCATCGAACCCTATGAAGGCAAAAGCGTCTTCTATTCGGTACGCAGGATGGAAGATTTTCGCGGCCACGACCTTGTCATTGTCGGCGGGGGCGATTCGGCGCTCGACTGGACGCTCAACCTGCAGCCGGTGGCCAAGAGCGTGACGCTGGTGCACCGGCGGCCCGAATTCCGCGCCGCACCCGACAGCGTCAACAAGATGTATGCCATGCAGGAGATGAAGCAGCTCGATTTCCAGGTCGGGCAAGTGACCGGACTGACCGGCGCCGACGGCCATCTCTCATCGGCTGTCATCAAGGGACCGGACGGCGATGTCGAGGTGCCTTGCACGCGCATGCTGCCGTTCTTCGGCCTGACCATGAAGCTCGGGCCGATCGCGGAGTGGGGGCTCAATCTGCACGAGAACCTCATTCCGGTCGATACCGAGAAGTTCCAGACATCGGTGCCCGGCATCTTCGCGGTCGGTGACATCAACTGGTATCCTGGCAAGCTGAAGCTGATCCTGTCGGGCTTCCACGAGGTGGCGCTGATGGCGCAGGCAGCCAAGCGCATCATCAGCCCCGGTGAACGCATCGTGTTCCAGTACACGACCTCATCGACCAGCCTGCAGAAGAAGCTCGGCGTCGTCGACTGAGCCGCTGGATCGGCTCGGCTTCGCCGACCGCTTCTATTCCGCCATCACCGGCGCATGGTCGGCCTGGCCGCGAAGTGGCTTTTCCGGCATCAGGCCGAGCGTGATCAGCGCCAGCAGCAGCGTTGCCGCGGCGACAAGGAAGATCATCACGAAGGGCACCACTGAAATAGCCTGTCCGAGGGCAAGCGTGCCCTCACCGGCAAGCGGCAAGCCGTAGCCAAGCGCGACAGCGCCGAGCATGGCGACGCCGAGCGCGCTGCCCAGCGATCGCAGGAAGGTCAGAACGCCGGTTGCGACACCAAGGTGCGCGCGATCGACGGCATTCTGAACCGATACGGTGGCGACCGGGAAGGTGGTTCCGCTTCCCAGGCCGATGCAGATCGTCAAGATCTCGACAACCAGCAGCGAGGCGTGCCCGGCGACCAGAGCAAGCAGTCCGAGACATAGGATCGAGAAGAACACGCCGACCATCGCGATCCGCTTGTAATGGACGAAGCGCGGTATTGTCCGTCCGCTGAATGTGGCGCCGGCCACGGTGCCGAGCAGAAGGCCCAGCATCGCCAGACCCGACTCGCTGACCGAGAGGCCGACAATCGACTGCAGATAGACAGGCAGATAGACCGCCAGACCTATGTTGGCGGCCTGCAAGAGGAACATCGACGATGTGCCGGCGAGAACGATCGGGTTGCTCAGCACTTCAAGCGAGATGAGTGGTTCGGCCGCGCGCAGCAGCCGCAAGGCAAACGCGACCCAGAAAACCACCGAGACGGCCAGCAGCCCAACAATTTCGCGCGACAGCCATGGATATTCGCTGCCGCCCCAGTTCAGCGCCAACAGCAGCAATGCCGTGGCCACGACAAGCAGCAGCGCGCCGAGGGCGTCGATGCGATGCTGCTTTGCGGCAATAGGCAGCTTCTTAAGCGGGTTGTTGATGATCGCCATGGCCAGCAGGCCGAGCGGAATGTTGATCCAGAAAATCAGCGACCAGTGCAGATGTTCGGCGAAAGTGCCGCCGAGCAGCGGCCCGGCGATGCTGGCGACAGCCCAGGTGCCGGAGATCCAGGCAGCGTAGCGCGCCCGCTCGCGTGGCGGAACGAGGTCGCCGATCACAGTCTGCGTCAAGGTGAAAAGGCCGCCACCACCGGCGCCCTGGATCGCCCGCCCGACAACCAGCACGAACATGTTGGGCGCCATGGCGCTGACCAGCGAACCCAGGAGAAAGATCAGGATCGCCGCATAAACGGTGGGCCGGCGGCCATAGACGTCGGAAATCTTGCCGTAGAGCGGTGCCATGGCGGTCGCGGTCAAGAGGTAACCGGTGACGATCCACGGCAGGTATTGCGCATGGCCGAGCGCATGCCCGATGGTCGGCATGGCAGGCGCCACGATGGTCTGATCGAGTGCCGCCAGCAGCATTGACAGCAGCACGCCGGCGATGATGGCGTTCTTTTCGGTTTCGCTCAGTGGCACGCCGGCTTCCACCATCGTTGGCTTGTCGACAGCCTGATCCATGATCGTTCATCCGTAAGCTTGCGATTGACCGGCACTGTTCGGCCGTTCCGGTCCCTTTGACCGTTTTGATCGCATTGGCGTTTTGAAGCCCGCGCCTGGCGAGCCCTGCTATATGTCGTTCCGTAATAGGCCGATTTCGACAGGCGCCCGAAAGTTTTTCGAGGCTGGCACTACGCTTCGGCGGATTTGGCTTTCGCCGGCGCCGCGGGTTTTCGAGTCAGGCCGGCGGCAGCTGACCCCTCTCGATGCGTTCGATGCGATAGCGCAGCAGCCTCAGGATGCGGCTTTCGAAATTGACGCTTTCGACACGGTCGAACTGCAGCTGCGCCCGGTCATGCCTGGCCAGAACGGCCGCGGTGATTTCGGCGGCCTTGGCCTTGGCAGCGTCGCAATTCCTTTGCGGGTAGGTGGCTTTCAGGTCCTCTTCGAGTTCCCGGCCATGGTTCTTGGCAATCTCGACATGGCGCTCTTCATGGCGTCTGATGTCGGCGGCCAGCGTGTCCCAGAACAGCCTGACATCGGCATCGGCCTTGCGCGAGCGGCGCCATTCGGGAAGGATCACCTTCACCTTGACGGTCACAACCGCGTCGGCGATCCGGCAGGAGTTCGAAGTCTTGGCATAGCTGATGCGGGTGGTGAAGGCCATCTGGGTGGCGCCCGGGTGCCGCGTGCCCGTGCTTTTGACCTCCGGCCCGCGTTTGGAGAGTTGTGCCTCGATGTCGTCGAGGGTGCTGCCGCCAATGGCGAAATAGCTGTACGTCTTGACGAGATTGGCCGCACCAGCCGGGACGGCAGTGGCGGCAAGCAGCAGCGCACAGAGCAGGGATGGTTTCACGCCAAGCATGGATCGGTTCATCATGTTGCCTCTTCGACCACCTTGCTTTACGGCCGTTGCCAGCGCAACGGAATTGATCCGCAGCGGATCACACATCGTTGATGAGCCTCTTGGTTGATGAGCCCATGGTTGCTGAGCAAATGACGGCTAGGCGATGGCAGCTGGCACATGGACGCCATCTCGACCTTGGCGGCAAAGCCGTGGTCGTCGGCATCCTCAACGTCACCCCTGACAGCTTTTCCGACGGCGGACTGTTCGACGCCCCCGAAAAGGCGTTGGCCCAGGCACGGCGCATGATGGGGGAAGGGGCACTGGTCGTCGATGTCGGCGGGGAATCGACCCGCCCGGGCGCCGCCGCGATATCGGCGAGCGACGAACAGGCCCGCATCCTGCCGGTGATCGAAGCGCTGGCGAGTGCCGGCGGGGTGCTGATTTCGGTCGATACCTACCGCGCTGACACCGCTCGGCTCGCGGTGGCCGCCGGCGCACACATCGTCAACGATGTCTGGGGGTTGCAGCGCGAGCCCGACATTGCCCGCGTCGCCGCCGACACCGGCGCCGGCCTTGTCATCATGCATACCGGGCGGGGCCGCGAGAAGCTGCCGGACGTGATTGCCGATCAGTTGGCGTTCCTGCGAAAATCGCTGGAAATCGCCCGCCAGCATGGCATCGCCGACGACCATATCGTGCTCGATCCCGGATTCGGCTTCGCCAAGGAGACGGCGGAGGAAAATCTCGATCTGATGGCGCGCTTTTCCGAGCTCAGTGCACTTGGCTTGCCGCTGATGGCCGGTACCTCGCGCAAGCGCTTCATCGGCACCGTGACCGGCCGCGACGCGGCTGGCAGGGGTGTCGGAACGGCGGCGACCAGCGTCATCCTGCGGCTCAAGGGCGCCGATCTGTTTCGCGTCCATGATGTCGCATTCAACGTGGACGCGCTGGCGCTCGCAGATGCTATGCTGGCGCGTCAAAGCGACCAGGCGAGAAACTGAGCGATGTATGTCATCCGCATGAAGAATTGCGCGTTCTTTGCCCGGCACGGCGTGCTGGACGAGGAGGAAAGGCTCGGCCAGCGCTTCTATGTCGATGCCGCTCTCACCGTCGATCCCGGCCGGGCGCTTGTCGATGATTCCATCGAGGACACGGTCAACTACGGTATCGCTTTCACGGAGATCGAAAAGATCATCACAGGACAGCGCCGCTTTCTGATCGAATCCCTGGCACTCGAGGTCGCCCGTGCACTGGCGGCGCGTTTTCCGCAGATCAAAAAAGCCGAGATCACGGTGCGCAAGCCAAACGCTCCGGTCCCCGGTGTGATCGATTACGTCGAGGTGACCGTTGTCTGGCCCGAATAGCACGGTCTATCTCAGCCTTGGCGGCAATCTTGGCGACCCGGCGAAATCGATGGGCGCGGCGCTGCGCATGCTGGATGCCGACGCAGATACGCGCGTCACCGGCGTATCCTCGCTCTATCGCACACCGCCCTGGGGCAAGCTCGATCAGCCGGATTTTCTCAATGCGGCTGCCGAAATTTCCACCGGACTGGTGCCGCGCGCCTTGCTCGACCTCTGTCTGGATGCCGAGCGCAGACTGAAGCGGGTGCGCGAGGAGCGCTGGGGACCGCGGCTGATCGACATCGACATTCTGGTGTTCGGCGACCGCGTCATTCACGAGACCGGACTGGAAGTGCCGCATCCGCGCATGCTGGAGCGCGCCTTCGTGCTGGCGCCGCTGGCGGAGATCGCGCCGGGCCTGGTTGTCGGTGGCCGCAGCGTCGCGGACCGGCTGGTCGCGGTCGACACTTCCGGTATCGAGCGATTGCCGTCCGGCCGGGATTGGTGGCTGGTCTGATGCCCGGGCAGGGCGACAGCAGGAGCTTCTAACCGGAGAAGCCGCCGCCATCCAGGAACGCCTGCTCCTGGGGTGTGGTCTCGCGGCCAAGCATCCTGTTTCGGTGCGGAAAACGGCCAAAATTCCGGATGATATCGCGGTGCTCGAGCGCATATTTCAGGTTGAACTCGGCTTTGGCCTTGTGCAGCTCGACCGATACCTCCTGGTCGGCAAGGTTTTCCGAATGCTCGAACGGCAAATACAGGAACACGCGGACTTCAGGTTCCAGTGCCAGATCATGGCCGGCCGCGACGGCCTTTTGAGCAAAATACTTCGCCAACGGATCGGTCGCGCACATATGGCCGGTGCCGCGAAAGCAGTTCCGCGGAAACTGGTCGAGCAGGATCATCAACGCCAGCGAGCCTTCGGCATGTGCCGACCAGTCGTCGCATTCACGCCGCGCGGCGGCATAGTGGAGATCGAGAAAGCGGTTGCGGAAGTCGGCATCGAAAGCCTCGTTCTTCTCGAACCATGCATCCTCGCCGGCGTCGCGCCAGAATTTGGTGACCGACAGGGCTCTGTTGTCCAATTCCATGCAAAATTCCTTGTTCAATCCGCGGGTTCGGATTTGTGCAAAACACCGGCCGTCTCTTCATTGAGTGCCTGCCCCGTACGGCGCGGCTGGGTGAGGGGTGTGGGAATGGGCGTGCCGATATTGCCCCTCAGGAAGCGTTGTCCGGCGCGAACACCTTCGGCGAGCTGGGTTTCGAAACGGGCGGTATCGCGGCGTCGCACATCCTCGATCACCTCTGCCACGTCTTCGGGATCGACGCCGAGCGATTCCAGCGCCGAGCCGCCGAAAACCAGCGCCGATTCGAAGGTTTCGCGCAGCTGGAAGTCGACGCCGGCACGAATGAGCTGCAGGGCTGTGCCGCGGTCGAAAGCCCGGGCGAGCACAGTGAGTAGCGGAAATTCGGCCTTGATCAGCTGGGCGATGCGAACGGCCACATCCGGCTTGTCGACGCAGATCAGCACGGCGCGCGCGCGGCCAGCCCCGGCTGCATGCAGGATGTCCAGCCGCGTGCCATCGCCATAATAGACCTTGAAGCCGAAATCGGCCGCCGCCTGGATCATTTCGACATCGTTGTCGATGATCGAGACATCGATGCCGCGCAGGAGCAGCGGCTGACTGGCGATCTGACCGAACCGGCCGAAGCCGATGATCAGCACACTGCCGGTCAGGCCATCGGCTATCTCGACCCCGTCGAGCGACTGCTCGTCGCGCGGTGTGAGATACCGCAGGGCGATGATCGCCAGCGGCGTCAGCACCATCGAGATGATGACGATCGCCGTCAGCGTCGCGTTGGCCTGGTTGTCAATGATGCCGACAGCGGCGGCGGCCGAATAGAGGACAAAGGCGAATTCGCCGCCTTGCGCCATGAAGACCGCACGCTCCAACGCTTCGCGATGGCGGGTTTTCAGGACCCGGGCCACGATGTAGATGCCGAGCGCCTTCATCACCATGTAGGCGACGACATAGATGGCAATCAGCCGCCAGTTCGCGACCACCACATGCAGGTCGAGCGACATGCCGACGGCAAGGAAGAACAGGCCGAGCAGGATGCCGCGAAAGGGTTCGATGTCGGCTTCGAGCTGATGCCGGAAGGTCGATTCCGACAGCAGCACGCCGGCCAGGAATGCACCCATCGCCATCGACAGGCCGCTGAGCTGCATGGCGAGCGCCGATCCGAGGACGACAAGAAGGGCGGCAGCCGTCATCACCTCGCGGGCACGGGCATCCGCCAGGATGCGGAAGAACGGATTGAGCAGATAGCGTCCAGCCAGCACCAGTCCGACGATCGCGGCAAGGCCGATGCCTATCTCGGTGAAGCGCTCCGCCAGGCTGGTGTCGGCGCCGCCGGGCGCCAGGAATGCGATCAGGGCCAGCAGCGGCACGATGGCCAGGTCCTCGAGCAGCAGCACCGAGACGATGCGCTGGCCTTTCGGCTCGGCGATTTCGCCGCGTTCCTCCAGAAGCTGCATGACGATCGCCGTCGAGGTCAGCACGAAGCCGGCGCCGGCGACGAAGGATTGCGAGATTGGAAACCCTCCCGCAACGCCAACAGCGGTCAGCAAGACCGCGCAGACGCCGACCTGCAGTGCACCGAGGCCAAATATCTCGCGGCGCAGACCCCATAGCCGCGACGGCTGCATCTCCAGTCCGATGATGAACAGGAACATCACCACGCCGAGCTCAGCGACATGAAGGATGGCTTCCGATTCGGAAAAGACGCGCAGGCCAAACGGGCCGATCACCACACCGGCGGCCAGATAGCCGAGAATCGAGCCGAGGCCCATGCGCTTGAAGATGGGAACGGCGACAACGCCGGCTGCAAGCAGCGCCACCACCTGAACCAGATCGTTGCTCGATGCCTCTACCGCCATTCCGCCATTCCGCTCGTTTGAGGACCGATTCCGATTTCGAAGTTCTTTGACAAGCGGCGAAGATAGGGGCTTCGGTGGGTATCGAACAGCCCGAATCCGGATCACCAGCGATGTTGCGGGCGCGTTACACAAGTTGACGCTGGGAACGCGTTGCATCTTGCCACAATCGAAGGCTAAGGACGCTCGGCTTCGGCCATTGGAGGGTGAGCGACGATCAAGTCGAGCCCTTTTGAGGAGATGACTGACATGAAGAAGTTTTTGTTTGTTGCCGTCGGCCTGGCGGTGCTAGCCGGTTCGGCGTGCTCGAAGGCGCCCGAGTGCACGGCCGAGATCGCAACCAAGAAAGCGCAGGACATGGCTGCCGCGCTGCAGGAAGCGATCACCAAGGACCCGTCCAAGGCGGCTGACCTGACGGCCAAGGTGCAGGCCGTGACAACCAAATATCAGGGCACCACGACATTGGCCGACGCCTGCAAGGCGTATGACGAGGTGACGGCCGCGATCAAGGGCTAAGCACAGGATCGAAGCTGTTTGAACGAGGCGGCGACCGTTGGCCGCCGCCTTTTTGCTTTTAGTGATCTATGATTGTTCAGTTTGGCGCGATGGAGCCGACTTCGATGGAATCGACGCGCTTCAGGCTCATGCCGATCACCGGCACCAACTGGTCGTCGACGCGCACGGCAATGGTCACCGTCATCGAATTGTCGTCGGGGATGCGGGCCTGCATCACGCCGCGAAGCTGGTTGCGGTTGATGGTGAAGACGACCTTGCGGGCGTCGACGACATTGCCGCCGATGATGTCGAGGCCGGAACCGGTCGCGCCGCCCATGAAGCTACCCTTGTAGCCCTCGCGGCCCTTGCGCTCGATCGTGGCCGACATTTGCTGGGTGAACATGCCGACCCGGCAACCGCCGTCGAGTGTCATGCCGACCTTGCCGTCCGGCGTCGAGCCGGTGAAGCTGCAGTTGAATTTGGTGCCTTTGTACTTGCCGGCGACGATTTCGCCGGGTCCGATCCATTTGCCTTCGGCCGACTGGAAGAACTGCTTGTCCGGCTCCGCGGCGGAAGCCGCTCCGGCAATGCCGACGAGTGCTGTTATCACGGTTGCCAGGGGCAAGACGCTGGACAGAATTACACTTTTCATCGACGACACCCGGCAACAAAGAGGCTGTTTGGAACCGGTCTGACCATGAACAAGATTGGTTAATGCTTCGTCACTACGGGGCCGCCGTAAAGCAGTCCGGTAACAATTCCGAAGATCCAAAAGCTGCAGCCCGGTTCACTTGCCGGATGGGGCCGTTTCGGCATCCTTCCTGGTTGCAAACGATGTCAGCGCCGAGAGGAAATCGCCCAGTCCCGGACGCTTTGCGGCGCTGAAGGGCAGGGGACGCGTTGTCTCCATCGCCGCGATGCCGATGCGCGCCGTCATCATGCCATTGACGATACCCTCGCCCAGCTTGGCCGAAAGGCGCGCCGCCAGGCCGTGGCCGACGATCTGCTGGACGAAACTGTCGCCGACGGCGATCGAGCCGGTGACCGCCAGATGCGCCAGCACGCTGCGCGCAAGGCGGAAGAAGCCAAGCGTTCCCGGCCGCCCGCCATAAAGCTCCGACAGGCGGCGAATGAGGCGCCCGGCCTCGAACACGACATAGGCGACATCGACCAGCGCGCGCGGGCTGACAGCCGTCACCAGAGAGACGCGTTTGGCCGCCTCGAGAATCATCACCTTGGCCCTGGCATCGAGGGGGCCGAGAATTTCGGCTTCGGCCAGGCGCACCAGATTGCCGCCATCGATGATTTCGCCGCGCAGTTCGGCCAGCGCGCGCCGGCCGGCCGCTGTCTCGGGCTTGGCCGCGACGAAGGCCGACAGCTCGTCGACCACCGATCGTGCCGCCTTGGGATCGTCGCGCGCAATCGCATCGCCCGTTTCTGCAGCTTTACGACCTCGGCGAGGCGGGCGATGGCCAGGAACTCGCGGATCAGGATGACCATCAGCGCCAGCACGGCAATGGCCGCCATGCCGGCGGCCAGCCAGCCCAGCCACTCGGCGCGTGCAAAGAGGTCACGTATGAGCTGATCGGTCCACAGGCCGACAGCCAGCGAAACCAGCACACCAAAGGCGCCGAAGAAGATGCTGCCGAGCAGCGACCGCTTTCTGGGGGCGATCGCCGGCGGCGGTTCGGCGGCAACGATGTCAGGCTCGTCGAAGACATCGACTTCCGCCGGGATGACCATCGCGACATCGGTCTTCATCGCGCGGGGCTTCCGCTGGGAGTCAACCTGGGCCTGGACACGGCGTGCCTCAGGCGCCTCTTGTTTCGATTTGGCTTCCGGCTCGATACGAAATGCGGCCGGCTTGCGGGGCGCGGTCATGCCAGATGATCTCCAATCAGGAACTGCAAGGCACGGTCGAGCCGGATGTGCGGCAGCGACAGCGTGACACCTTCGGCGGTGCGTTCGAGTTTTGGTGGACGGAAGCGGACGAAGCGGATTGCCGGGTCCACGGAGTCCTGCTTGTGATCGGGCCCCGAAACATCGAACACCGCATCAATATTCTCCGGTAAATCACCGGGAAATATGGCAGTTTCCGTTTTGTCGTCAAAGGTTTCGCCGTTGATCTTCTCGCCGGCGATAGGTGTGCCGATGATGACGGGAAGCGTCTCTCGGCCCTGCTTGACGGTGCCTTCGCGCGTCGCGCGCACCGCCGCCATGGCGACCACATCGACATCGGCGCCGGTGAAATTCGCCCGGGCCACGGCACGGTCGGCAAGGCGCCGCACGATCGCCTGCAAGCGGTCATGGCTCTCGTGGTGCAGATGGTCGGCCTTGGTCGCGGCAACCAGGATGCGGTCGATGCGTCGCGAAAACAGGTCAGTGAGGAAGCTACCGCGGCCGGGACGGAAACAACTGAGGATCTCGGTCACCGCGCGTTCCAGGTCGGCCATGGCGCCGGGGCCGGCGTTCAGCGCCTGCATGGCATCGATCAGCACGATCTGGCGATCGAGGCGTGTGATGTGTTCGCGAAAGAACGGTTTGACGACATGCGTCTTGTAGGCCTCGTAACGCCTGTCCATCATGGCGTGCAGCGATCCCGGGCGCGGACGCCTGTCGCCGAGCCCAGCCAGGGGAGCGAAGGTGAGTGCAGGCGAGCCTTCGAGATCGCCAGGCATCAGGAAGCGGCCGGGCGGCAAGGTCGAAAGCGCCCGCTCGTCGAGCTTGCACGCCTTCAGATAGGCGGCGAAGCTTTCGGCTAGGCGGCGCGCCATCATCTCGTCGGCATCGGCGTTCGGGTCGATCTCCGCCGACAACGCCCGCCAGCCATGCGACAGGTCCTCGCGCACCGGCAAAACGGCCATCTCGAAGGCTTCGTGGGAAAAATCACCGAAGGATTTGCCGAGCAGCGGCAGGTCGAGCAGCCATTCGCCGGGATAGTCGACGATATCGACCGACAGTTTGCCGGAGGAAAACATACGGCTCCAGCCGGAGGCCGATTCATATTCGATGGTCAGCCGCAATTCGGAAATGGCGCGCGTCGAATCGGGCCAGGCGCGATCGTTTACCAGTGCGGCGATGTGATCCTCGTACTGGAAGCGCGGCACGGCGTCGTCAGGCTGCTGTTCGAGGAAGGCACGGGCGATGCGCCCGGATTTTTGGGCCTCGAACAGCGGCAGGCGTCCGCCATGGATCAGATTGTGGACGAATGCCGATATGAACACCGTCTTGCCGGCGCGGGAAAGGCCCGTGACACCCAATCGCAGCGATGGAGAGAAAAGCCCGGTGGCGCGGCCCGACAGCGTGTCGAGGGCAATCCTCGCCTCGTCGGTGAAAGTGGTCAGCGATGATGCCAAAATGTGATCTCTCGGGCTTCGGTCCGCCCGATATAGGCTGTAGATCCCGGCTTTGAAATGGCTTCAGAGATCGGCCGGCGTCAGGAACGCTTCGAGATGGCCGGTGCCCTGGGCGGCTTTTGCCAGATCGCCGTCAAAGCGGACGACCGCCAGACCGGTGGTCGGGAACCCGTGGTTGAGTGTGGCCCGCGCCGTCTCGTCGCCGTCGCCCGAAACCGCCATGGCGAGATCCTCCGTCATCGGGTTGTGGCCGATGACCAGCAACGAACCCGATCCGCCATTGTCGCGGATGAGGCGGAGGTAACCGGCGGCGTCTTCGCTGTAGAGCGTGTCGAAGAACAGGACCCGGCCGGTATCGGTCTGACCGGCCAGGCCTTCCAGCGTCTCCTTGGCGCGTTTGGCGTTGGAGCAGATAGTCAGGTCCGGAACATAGCAGCGGGACCGCATGGCGGCGCCCATCATTTCGGCATCGGCGCGGCCGGATGCGTCGAGCGGGCGGTCGAAATCGCGCATGCCGGGCAGTGCCCAGCCGGCCTTGGCATGTCGCAACAGATAAAGCGTGCCCACCCAACCTCCGCTGACGCCGAATGCCGAACTTCC
Organism: Mesorhizobium sp. P2_A12; assembly: GCF_056405075.1. Lineage (NCBI taxonomy): Bacteria > Pseudomonadati > Pseudomonadota > Alphaproteobacteria > Hyphomicrobiales > Phyllobacteriaceae > Mesorhizobium > Mesorhizobium sp. P2_A12. The sequence continues at coordinate 259,355 of NZ_JBFUCU010000012.1, read as the reverse complement.
TGGATTAGCCACGAGAAAGCCGCTGCGCACAATGCCCCGTGTTCTTCAAACACAGCGAATCATCGATGTGCGGTGCTGCAAACGGCGCTTGTGCTTCGGCGCGAAGATCATGCCGGTCTTCGAAAAGAATGTTGCACGGGATCCAAAGTGTCGAAGCGTAGTTTGGAATCAAAACGACCATTCGCTGCTGCAAAGGCGCCCGCCACCGAACATTAACAATTGCGTGAGACAGCGGCCGATTGCGCTTGTGCAGGCGTCGGACCGCGAATATATAGGCGCCAAAATAGGGGCAGTTTGGGTGAGTCGAATGAACGACATCGTTACCGCCGATTACATACCCTCCGAAGACGAGCCGTTCATGAACGAACGGCAGAAATCCTACTTCCGCCAAAAGCTCGTCACCTGGAAGAATGACATATTGCGCGAAGCGCGCGAAACTCTCGAAATCCTGCAACAGGAAAACGCCAACCACCCCGATCTCGCCGACCGCGCTTCTTCGGAAACCGACCGCGCTATCGAGCTCAGGGCCCGCGACCGCCAGCGCAAGCTCATCGCAAAGATCGATTCCGCCCTGCAGCGAATCGACGAAGGCACTTACGGCTATTGCGAGGAGACCGGCGAGCCGATCGCGCTGAAGCGGCTCGATGCGCGTCCGATCGCGACGTTGTCAATCGAAGCGCAGGAGCGGCACGAGCGTCGCGAAAAGGTCTATCGCGACGACTGAAGCGGCGCCGATGGGCCGTGCTCAAAGCGATCTGCAGCGATGTTGATAATCAAAATGGCCGGTTTGCCGGCCATTTTTTGTTGCCCACAACCTTGACCGGTTCATTTCCCGGCCCGCTGGGCAGATCAGGATCTGATCATCTCTTCTGGCTGGAGAGTTCGCCCAGAAGCTTGGTCATTTCGTCGTCGAGCGACTGCGGTGCCTTCGCCGCCGGTTTACTCACCGGGCTGCTTGAACGCGGCTGGTCGAGCGACACTTCGAGTTCCTTCATCAGCTTATCGTCGATGCTGTCCTGCTTCGGCGGCGGTGGCGCCTGCCTGACGGCATTGGCGTTCGCGGATCCATAGGCGGGCAGCGGTGTGACATTGGTCGGCTGGTAACTTTGCGGCTTTGGTAGCGGTGCTGGTGCCGGCACCGGTGTTGGCGCCGGTGCTGCCTGGCGTGGGCGTGCGGGCGGCGCCGCGTTCACCGGCTGCGGAGCAGGTGCCTGCCTGGCCGGCGGCGGAGGCGCGGGTTGAGGTGCACGCGGTTTCGCCGCGGGGGCAGCGGCGGCCGGGACCGGCTGCAAGCCGCCATCTCCGGTCAGCGCCGGACGGCGTGGTGCCGAAAGCCTGATGTCCCGTTCGACGACAACATCGGTTGGACCGCCGATCAGCAGCAGATGTTCGATATCATCGCGGCGTATCAGCACCAGCCGGCGATGGCTGTCGACGGCGGTGGCGTCCATGACGGCCAGCCGCGTCTTGCGGTTCCTGCCGCCGGCAACGAAGGTTCCGAACGTCAGGTTGCGCACGAGCTTGATGATGACGAGAACGATGACCAGCAGGACAAGCGCTGCAAACGTCCACAACAGTGCTGCGGCATAACCGGGGCCCGCCACGCTATCCAGCCATTGCATTGGTTTTCCCTGATTGCCCTTGGAAGGTGACGCGACACTAGACCGTTGCGGCGGGCTACCGCAATGCGTTTCGCACTTGATGAACAGCTTGAAAACTCCGAAGGCCGGAAGATATCATTTTTATCCGACATTTGCCGCCCAGGCCTTTTCCGGACTAGGAGAATATGATTCAACCCGCTAGGGGCGGGTGTCGGAACACCGGAATTCACGAGCAGGGGGCACATGGCCAAGGAAGCGCGCGGCGATTTCTATCCGGTACCGATCGTCGACCAGAATACGCGACCGGGCGCGGTCACCCGGCTCATCATTTTCATCGTCGTTCTGACCGGGGCCGCTATTGTCTTCGGCCTTTTCCGCGAGCGCCTGGGCGACCCTTTCCTGCTCGGCATGCTCGGTGTGCTGGCGATGATCGGCGTCGGCTTCCTGTTCGCCACGGCGATCGGCTTCGTGCAGATCACGCCGCGCTCGACCGGTGACGAACTGTCGAAGGCATTCGTTGATTCGATGTCGCAGGGCCTTCTCGTCACCGACACCAAGGGCCGCGTCGTCTACGCCAATCGGGCCTATGCCGACATGACCGGCGCGACGTCAGCGGCCGACCTGAAGACGGTCGAGGGGTTGCTTTCGGATGTCCCCGAAGCCTCGGTGACGATCTATCGGCTGGCGTCCGGCCTGCGCGACGGCCAGTCGGGCGACGGCGAGTTTCGTCTGGCGCAGTCCATTCGGCCCGGCGCCGAACCCGGCGCCCGCTGGTACCGGGCGCGTGCCCGCGCCTTCAGCGTTCCGGGCCAGCGGCTGCCGATGCTGGCCTGGCAGCTTGCCGACATCTCGCAGGAGCGGGCCGAGCAGGAGCGTTTCTTCCTCGACCTGCAGAAGGCGATCGATCACCTCGACCATGCGCCGGCCGGCTTCTTTTCTGCCGACCAGGACGGCCGCGTCACCTACATCAACGCCACGCTTGCCGAATGGCTGGGTATCGACCTTACCAGTTTCACGCCGGGCTCCGTCACCCTGCCGGAGATCGTGGCCGGTGACGGCATGGCGCTGGTCCGCTCGGTCAAGGCCGACCCCGGAACGACACGCAACGCGGTCATCGATCTCGACCTGACGACGATGACGGGCGAGGCGCTGCCGGTGCGCTTCATGCACCGCGTTTCGGCCAGCCGCGAAGGCCTCAACGGGCCGACGCGCACGATCGTGCTCAACCGAACGCAGGGCGAGGACGCCTCGGCCGACCTGCGTGCTTCGGAAGTGCGCTTCACCCGCTTCTTCAACTCGACACCGATGGCGATCGCCGGCGTCGACCACAGCGGGCGTATCCTGCGCACCAATGCGCCGTTCCTGTCGCTGTTTTCGTCCGTCGTCGACCGGGACGCGGTCGATCGCCGTGTGCGGCTCGACACGGTGATCCATGAGCGCGACCGGCCGGCCTTCGCCGCGGCCTTCGAGAAGGCGCAGCAGCGGCAGGCCGACATCGAGCCGATCGATACCTTGCTGCCCGGCAACGACGACCGGCACATCCGTTTCTACGTCAACGCGGTCGCCGACGGCACCGGCGGCGAGGGTGCCGAAGAGTCGGCGATCGTCTACGCCGTCGAGACGACGGAGCAAAAGGCGCTCGAAGGGCAGATGGCGCAAAGCCAGAAGATGCAGGCGGTCGGCCAGCTTGCCGGCGGCATCGCGCACGACTTCAACAATGTGCTGACCGCCATCATCATGGCGTCCGACCTTTTGTTGACCAACCACCGCCCGTCGGACCCATCCTTCCCCGACATCATGAACATCAAGCAGAATGCCAACCGGGCGGCTTCGCTGGTGCGGCAATTGCTGGCCTTCTCGCGCAAGCAGACGCTGCGGCCGGAAGTGCTCAACCTGACCGACGTGCTTGCCGATCTCAGGATGCTGCTGGCCCGCCTTGTCGGCAACGACATCAAGCTGAAGGTCGACCATGGCCGCGACCTGTGGCCGGTCAAGGTCGATATCGGGCAGTTCGAACAGGTGGTGGTCAACCTTGCGGTCAACGCCCGCGACGCTATGCCGGCAGGCGGCGATCTCACCGTGCGCACGCGCAATGTGACCGCAGACGAATGCAAGGCCTTCTCCTATCGTGAGCTCACCCCGGCCGACTATGTCGTGGTCGAGGTCGAGGATACCGGCAGCGGCATCGCGCCCGACGTGCTGAAGAAGATTTTCGAGCCCTTCTTCACCACCAAGGAAGTCGGCAAGGGCACCGGGCTTGGCCTGTCGATGGTCTACGGCATCATCAAGCAGACCGGCGGCTTCATCTTCTGCGATTCCGAGGTCGGCAAGGGCTCGACTTTCCGCATCTTCCTGCCGCGTCATATCGCCGAAGCGAAAAAGGCTGGCCAGCCCGACGATCTGCCGGCGGCACCGGCGAAAGTGGCCGATGCGGCCAAGGATCTCTCCGGCTCGGCTACGGTGCTGCTCGTCGAGGACGAGGACGCCGTGCGCATGGGCGGCATGCGGGCGCTGGTGTCGCGCGGCTATACCGTGCACGAGGCATCCTCGGGCGTCGAGGCGCTGGAGGTGTTCGAGGCGCTGGGCGGCAAGGTCGACATCGTCGTCTCCGACGTGGTGATGCCGGAAATGGATGGGCCGACGCTGCTCGGTGAATTGCGCAAGCGCCAGCCGGACATCAAATTCGTCTTCGTGTCCGGCTATGCCGAGGACGCATTCGCAAGAAACCTGCCGGCAGATGCGCATTTCGGCTTCCTGCCAAAGCCGTTTTCGCTCAAGCAACTGGCGACGATCGTCAAGGATGTGCTGGAGTCTTAGAATTTCCTGATGTTCTCCCTTGCACGACGCCGTGACAACGCCATGATTGCGGGGTGAAACGGCAGGCGGGCTTGGGGGAGCAGCGGGTGACGCCACACAACGAAGCAGACAAGGGTGCCTACGCCGACACGGTGTTGTTGCCGGGTGACCCGCAGCGCGCCGAATGGATGGCGCAAACTTTTCTGGAAGCGCCGCGCTGCATCAATCGCCGACGTGGCGCCCTTGGTTTTACCGGACGGTTTCGCGGCAGACCCATCAGCATTCAGGCGACAGGCATCGGCGTCTCGTCGTTTCTGATCTATGTGCATGAATTGCTTGACTATTATGGCGCCCGGACGTTGATCCGCACGGGCACCTGCGGCAGCCTGGCCGCCAAGGCCAAGCTGCGCAGCCTTGTCATCTCGCAATCGGCGCGGGCGGAAAGCGCTCAAAGCGGTCAGGTCTTCGGCCTCTACAAGGCTGTCGCCGGTCCGGATCCGGCGCTCCTCGCAAGTGCGCTGGCCAAGGCAGCCGAACTTGGCATCGACCATTGTGCCGGCCTGACGGTTTGCAGCGACATCTTCTATCATCCTGAAGGACGCAGCCGCTTTGCCGAGGCGCAGGCAGCCGGAGCTCTGGCCGTGGATATGGAAACCAGCGCGCTCTATCGCATCGCCGGGCATTTCGGAGCCCGGGCGCTGTCGATGTGCACGGTGGTCGACAACATCGAGACCGATGAACTGACCGACTACCGAGAGCGCCAGGAGCTGTTCACCGATATGAGCCGGCTGGCGCTCGAAATCGCGGTCGACAGCTAGGCGGCTTGCCGCTTCGGCATTGCCTGCTCATCCATGCCTGGCCGATGCCCGCGCAAATAGAGCGCGCAGGTGGTGCGCAGCATGGAGGCAAAGTTTGGAATGGCGCCATTGATCTCGATGGCTTCGTCGTAGAGCTTGGAGATGAACTTCGGCGTCGTCAGGCCCTGGTTTTCGGCGATTTCATCGAGCAACGCCCAAAATGTCGCCTCAAGCTGGATGCTGGTCGAGTGGCCGTCAATGCGAATCGACCGATTGATCTGGCGATAGCCTTCGGGGTCCTGGCCCGCAAATACCCTGCACATCCGACAAAACCTCCCATGCTTGTTGGTCTTGGGCGGGCAGGCGTACGGTCTGATACTGCTCGACCTGTCCCCATCCGCATTCTCGGGCAAAATTGCCGGAACGGCAATCGGACTTTCGTCCCTGTCCCCTAAAGCGCGTCGCCAGTTCACGGTTTTGGGCGTGGTAACCGGCTGCCACCACCTTTTCCCCACTCTGCCCATAATTGGTTCCACACAAGGGCGGAGACTGATTTGGCCAAAGCGATTCATTCCATGATCCGGGTTCTCGACGAGGCCCGATCCGTCGATTTCTACAGGAATGCCTTCGGGCTCGATGTTGCCGACAGCTGGACTTCGAGACGTTCACACTCATTTACCTCAGCAACGCCGAAACCGGGTTCGAGCTCGAACTGACCGTGAACAAGGGCAGAGACGAGCCTTACGGGCTCGGCAATGGTTACGGCCACCTCGCGGTCTCGATCGCCGACCTCGACAGCGAGCATGATCGCCTCGGCGCGCTCGGCCTCAACCCGAAGAAGATCGTCGAGTTCAACCATGACGGTTCGCCGATCGCACGTTTCTTCTTCATCGAGGATCCGGACGGCTACAAGATCGAGGTTCTGCAACGTGGAGGCCGCTTCCAATAGGAGACGGTGCAGCCGCACCGACGGGTGCGGCGCCAGCAACGGCGCTTACAAGCATGTCGCCCAAAAGTGCGCAGCGGTTTTGGGACAAAGAGATGCACAAACAAGGTCTTGAAGCACGTCAATTGTGACGCGCTTCAAGGGGGGCGCAAATAGCAAGCAGGGAGGAATATTATGGTCACGATCTATGACGGGAAGCCTGGACTTTCACGTCGTGAGCTTCTCAAACGCGGCGGCATCGGCGCGTTGCTGGTCATTTCCGGCAGCGCGGTCATCAGCCCCGAACATGCCTGGGGGCTCGAGACATCGGCGCTCAAGCCTGAAACCATGGCGACGCTGATCCAGATGGCGCGCGACATCTATCCGCACGATCAGGTTCCCGACAAATACTACGCCATCGCCGTGAAAGGCCATGACGAGCAGGCCGGCAAGGACGCCGCCTACAAGACGATGATCGAAGATGGCATCGCCGACCTCGACGAGAAGTCGGGGGATGGAGGCTACCGGGGCCTTGGCTGGGAGGAGCAGCGCGTCGCGGTGCTGAAGCAGATCGAGGCGACGCCGTTCTTCCAGGCCATCCGTGGCGGCCTCGTCGTCAGCCTCTACAACCAGAAAGAGGTCTGGCCGATCTTCGGCTACGAGGGCGAGTCCTTTTCGAAGGGCGGCTACATCGCGCGCGGTTTCAACGACATCGAGTGGCTCTGAGCCCCGTCGTTCTTGAACCCGCAAACAGAAAATCATGGGAGGAAACCATGGCAACAGCTTTTGACCTGAACAACGACGGCGTGGTCGTAATCATCGGCTCGGGTGCCGGCGGCGGTACGCTTGGCAACGAACTTGCCCAGAAGGGTGTCGACGTCGTCATCCTGGAGGCCGGCGCGCGCCACGAATATGAGGATTTTGTCAACGACGAGTGGGATTCGTTCACCCAACTCGCCTGGAAGGACAAGCGCACCACCTCCGGCGACTGGCGCGTGGCCAAGGATTTTCCGAACCTGCCGGCCTGGATCGTCAAGTCGGTCGGCGGTTCGACGACCCATTGGGCCGGAGCGTCGCTGCGTTTCCAGGAGCACGAGTTCAAGGCGCTGTCGACCTACGGCAAAGTGGAGGGCGCCAATCTGCTCGACTGGCCGATCACGCTGGCCGAGATGGAGCCTTATTATGCCAAGGCCGAAGCCAAGATGGGCGTCACCGGCACCAATGATTGGCCGAGATTGCCGGGCAACAACAATTTCAAGGTGTTGAAGGCCGGCGCCGACAAGCTTGGCTACAAGGAATGCCACACCGGCAACATGGCCATCAACTCGGTCGAGCGCGACGACCGCTTGTCCTGCCAGCAAACCGGATTTTGCTTCCAGGGCTGCAAATGGGGCGCCAAATGGTCGACGCTCTACACCGAGATCCCCAAGGGCGAAGCAACAGGTCATCTCGAAGTCAGGCCGAACGCCATGGCGATCAAGATCAACCATGACGCCTCGGGCAAAGTGACCGGCGTCGTCTACGCCGACAAGGACGGCAAGCTGCAGGAGCAGAAAGCCCGTATCGTTGCCGTCGCCGGCAACTCAATCGAAAGCCCGCGGCTGCTGCTCAATTCGTCGTCAGGCAAATTCCCCGACGGCCTTGCCAACTCATCGGGGCAGGTGGGCAAGAACTACATGCGCCACACCACGGGCTCGGTCTATGCCATCTTCGACAAACCGGTGCACATGTATCGCGGCACCACCATGGCTGGCATCATCCGCGACGAGGCGCGCCATGATCCGTCACGCGGCTTCGTCGGCGGCTACGAGTTCGAGACGCTGTCGCTCGGGCTGCCGTTCATGGCGGCCTTCCTCGATCCAGGGGCCTGGGGCCGCTCGTTCACCACGGCGCTCGACCACTACGACCACATGGCCGGGCTGTGGATCGTCGGCGAGGACATGCCGCGCGCGGAGAACCGCATCACGCTGCATGCCGACATGAAGGACGAGCACGGCATGCCGATCGCCGACGTGCATTTCGACGATCACCCGAACGACACCGCGATGCGCAACCATGCCTACAAGCAGGCCTCGGCGCTTTACGCCGCGGTCGGCGCCACGCGCACCTTCCCGACGCTGCCCTATCCGTCGACCCACAATCTCGGCACCAACCGGATGAGCGAGAAGGCGGACGATGGCGTCGTCAACAAGCATGGCCAGACGCACGACATCAAGAACCTGTTCGTGTCGGACGGCAGTCAGTTCACGACGGGCGCCGCCGAAAACCCGACCTTGACGATCGTGTCGCTGGCGATCCGCCAGGCCGATTACATCGCCGCGCAGATGTCGGCCAAGACGATCTGAGCCGGCAAGACATCGCCCCATAACCGGGGCGGTGCCAACTTCAGTGTCCTCCCGGGCAGCATGCGGAACGCGTAACGCGCGTTCCGCCTTTTTGTGGGACCGGACTGACTAGGCGCCGACCGGCTGCCCGTCCTTGCGGCGGATGGCGACCACGGACGGGCGTGGCAACTGGCCGTCCTTGAAGTCGGGCCACAGTGTCTGCAGCTTGTCGAGCGTCTCGGCGTCCTCGGCCGGGTGCTGGACCGACAGGAACAAGGTCGTGCCGTCGGGGGTGAAGCAGGGGCCGGTTGCTTCGGCGCCATGCGGGCAGGTGAACAGCAGCTTCGGCAGGCCACGCGCCGGGCCTTCGGTGTCGACGCCGTAGACGCCGTCCGGCAGGTCGAAATCATTGGCACCGTCGGTCGCCACCCAGAGCCGGCCGGCCGGATCGAAGGTGATGTTGTCGGGGCAGACGAACCAGCCATTGTCCGATGTGTCCGGGTGGAAGGTGGCGCCGACCGCGGCGTCCTTCGGGTTGCCGCACAGCACGAACAGATCCCAGGCATATTTGTCGGCGGTATGGTCGGCGTCCACGCCGCGGCCGCCTGGCGGGATCAGTTCGACGATGTGACCCCAGAGGTTTTCCGGACGCGTGTTGGCCGGATTGATCTTCGACTGGTCGCGCTTCTTGTTCTTGGTCATCACCGCATAGACGCGGCCTGTCACCGGATTGGTCTCGATGTCCTCGGGGCGGTCCATTGGCGTTGCGCCGAGCGCGTCCGCCGCCAGCCTTGTTTTCAGCAGCACTTCGGCCTGATCCGCAAAGCCGTTTTCAGCCGTAAGCTTGCCCTGACCGTGAACCAGCGGCAGCCATGTCATGGAGCCGTCGGCGTCGTAGCGCGCGACCGAAAGCACGCCATCGTCCAGCAGGTCGTTGCCGGACGCCGGTTTGGCCGGGTCGTAAGCCTTGCTCGAGACGAAGCGGTACATGTATTCGAAATAATCGTCGTCGCCCATGTAGACGACGACGCGGCCGTCCTTGTTGAGGACGACCGTCGACGCCTCATGCGACATGCGGCCAAGTGCGGTGCGCTTTACCGGCTTGGACTGGGGATCATAGGGGTCGATCTCAACCACCCAGTCGAAACGGTTGGCCTCGTTCGGCTCCTTGTCGATGTTGAAGCGGTCGTGGAAGCGGCCACGGCCATAGATGTCGTAACCGTCGAAGCCATAGCGGTCGAGAATGTCCGCGGCCGGCACCTTCTTCGGATCGCCGCCGAACAGGTCGGAAACACCTTCCTCGCAGATCAGCACGGTGCCCCACGGGGTGAAGCCGCCGCTGCAATTATAGCTGGTGCCGAGCACTTTCGTGCCTGTGGCATCGGCCGAGGTCTGCATCAAGGCGTGGCCGGCAACCGGGCCGGAGACGGTCATTTCGGTGTTGACGGTGATGCGGCGGTTGAGCGGGCTGTCCTCAACCAGCGACCACTTGCCGTCCTTCAACAGCACTTCGACGATCGAGTGACCCATGGCCGCCATGCCGAGATCGACCTGTTCCTTGGTCATCGTCTTGCCGGCGTCATCCTCGGTCATGCCGGGAAACATGACGTTGGGCGAGATGTATTCGTTGTTGACGCAGAGCAGGCCGTGGTCGGAATTGACCGTGCCTTTCGGCAGCGGCAGGAAGGCGATGTAGTCACAGTTGTAGCCAAAGCGCTTTTCCTGCTCGTCTGCGGCGACCTTGTTGCCGTCGAAATCCGGCAGACCCGCGACGAGCGGGTCGCCCCAGCGTGCCACGATCGTGGTTTCATAGCCCTCGGCGGCGGCGTGCGTCTTGTCGTAGACGCGCTTCAACTCGGGAAAGCCAAGTGTGGAAAGCGCCGCCGCGGCATGTGTTTCGCCGGCAAACAAGGAACCGACGAAGCTGCCGCCGGCGATCAAGGCACCCGATGCGAGGCTGCCCTTCAGGAGAGTGCGGCGCGAGACGCGCTCGGCTATGACGTCGCGAATGACAGGGGAGGATGAAGACGGGGAGTTGGCCATTGTGTCTGCCTCTCAAGGTGGATGGTGACGGCGCACCGCTGCCTATCCAGTTTCGGCAACATCCAGATGACATGAGACACAAGGCAGGCCCGCCGAGGCGGCTGCTATTGCCAAGGAATAACTACTGACCGCTTCCTTTGGTGCAGGTCGAGGCGGTGAAGGCGCCGTCGGGCTGCTTCATGATGATGTCGAAGGAGGGCGTGCTCTGGCCGTCCAGCGTCGCCTGGGTCAGCGACAGCGAATTGCCGCCGGCGGTATAGCCGCCGAGCGGTCCCAGCCAGGAGATCACGCCGTTTGCATCCATCTGGTAGTTGTAGCCCTGCTGGGCGGTCCCGAAGGTGACCGGGCCGCTGTAGACGTTGCCCTTGATGGTGATATCGCCGAGGTTGAGGAACATTCCAAGCAGGTACACTTCACAGTGGTAGGTGCCGTCGGGCATCTTGCCGTCGCTGAAGTCGGCTCGGGCAGCTCCGGTCCCTGCCGCAAGAAGCAATATGCCGATAAAAATGCGTGAAATGCCGGATACCATGACGTCGCTCGTTTGAGGTGCGAGCTTGCCCTATTTTTGCGCCGAGCCGCAACCTGTGTCACGTGCGATCCGCCGGCGAAGTTCAAAAACTAGGCAGTTTGCCAATTTGGGCAAAAATTAGGCAACGCCCTTGTGCGCTGCGCAAATTTCTCTCAATCAATTTTTAACGTATCCTCTTTGTTTTCATAAAGCTAATATACCAAATGCCTGATAATATTGAACTTTCGTATCTTGTTCGACATCTCCCCGGCGATTGGCATGGGGGTTGCATTGCATTGTTGCGGTGCAATCAACCAGCCTGGGAGTGTTAGGCATGAGGGGTAATTTCTCGACAATAACAAAAATGTTTTCGGCGAGCGTCGTTGCCGCCGGCCTGTTGATGTCCGTGCCCGCCAGGGCGGCCGACGACACGATCAAGGTCGGCATTCTCCATTCGCTGTCGGGGACCATGGCGATTTCGGAGACGACGCTGAAGGACGCCATGCTGATGCTTATCGACGAGCAGAACGCCAAGGGTGGCCTGCTTGGCAAGAAGCTCGAAGCCGTGGTCGTCGATCCGGCTTCCAATTGGCCGCTGTTCGCCGAAAAGGCGCGCGAGCTGATCTCCAAGGACAAGGTCGCCGCGGTGTTCGGCTGCTGGACCTCGGTGTCGCGCAAATCGGTGCTGCCCGTGTTCAGCGAGCTCGACAACATCCTGTTCTATCCCGTCCAGTATGAGGGCGAGGAAAGCGAGCGCAACGTGTTCTACACGGGTGCGGCGCCGAACCAGCAGGCCATTCCGGCCGTCGACTACCTGATGAGCGAGGACGGCGGTTCGGTGAAGCGCTGGGTGCTCGAAGGCACCGATTACGTTTATCCGCGCACCACCAACAAGATCCTCGAGGCCTATCTGAAGGCCAAGGGCGTCGCGGCGGAAGACATCATGGTCAACTACACGCCATTCGGCTTCTCCGATTGGCAGACCGAAGTTTCCGCAATCAAGAAATTCGGTTCGGCCGGCAAGAAGACCGCCGTCGTCTCGACGGTCAATGGCGACGCCAACGTGCCGTTCTACAAGGAACTCGGCAACCAGGGCATAAAGGCCGAGGACATTCCGGTCATGGCCTTCTCGGTCGGCGAGGAAGAGCTTGCCGGTCTCGACACGGCGCCGCTGGTCGGCCATCTCGCCGCCTGGAACTATTTTGAAAGCGTCGATACGCCTGAGAACAAGAAGTTCATCGCCGACTGGCACAAGTTCATCAAGAACGACAAGCGCACCACCAACGACCCGATGGAAGCCCACTACATCGGCTTCAACATGTGGGTGAAGGCGGTCGAAAAGGCCGGCACCACCGATCCGGACAAGGTCATCGACGCCATGATCGGCGTTTCGGTGCCCAACCTGACCGGCGGCTATTCGACGATGATGCCGAACCACCACATCACCAAGCCGGTGCTGATCGGCGAAATCCAGGCCGACGGCCAGTTCGAGACGGTTTCGCGTACGCCGGGCCTGGTGATGGGCGACGAATGGTCCGACTACCTGCCTGACTCCAAGTACCTCATCTCCGATTGGCGAGCGCCTCAGTCCTGCGGAAACTTCAATGTCGCCACCGGCAAATGCGGCGGCAAGGGCACAAACTGATCCTCCCGGGCTGACCAGGTCTGGACCGCAGGTCCATGACCTCAGACCGCAGCGTCCGGACGGTTTCCTCCGCCGTCCGGACGCCCAATTCAAACCTTCAAGGGTCGCCTGAAGCCGATGAACCTGTTGCGCGCGATTGGCCTGACGCTTTTGTTCCTGCTGGCGACGCTGTCGTCGTCGGGTGCTGGCGAAGCCGATCTGCGTGGCATCATCGCCAAATTCGCGACGGCCAAGGGTTTTTCCGAGACAGGCGCTGTCGTCCACGACCTTGCGGCCACAGGTGATCCGGCTGTCGAACGGCCGCTTGCGGCACTTGCCGACGGCAACCTCTATATCCGAAAGGCGGATTCGCTGGTCTTCGTCGGCAAGGAAGCCGGCGACAGCGTTGAGCTGTTCGATCCGCTGAGCGGCGAGAAGTCGGCGGATGCCGCCAAGGACGACATCACCAAGATCAAGGTCAACAACACGCTGCGACGCGTCATCCGCGATGCGCTGGGCACGCTGACGCTCGGCGCCAAGGATCCGGCCGTGCGCATTGCCGCTGCCGACACCATGTTCAAGACACCCGATGCCGCAAACATCGGGCCGCTCGACACCGCGATCGCCGGCGAGGCCGTGGCGAGCGTCAAGGCCCTGCTCGAACAGGCCCGTGCCGCCTCTTTCTTGGTTTCCGACCGGCCGGATGCCGACAAGCTCGCTGCAATCGCGCTGATCGGCGCACGGAGCGACCGCGATGCGGTTTCGCTGCTCACCTCGGTCGAGGCGAACGCCTCGGGTGCGGTCCAGGAGGCGGCGACGGCCGCAATCGCCGATATCAATTCTACGCTGGCCTTCTGGGATGCCGGCCAGAACATCTGGTACGGGATATCGCTGGGCTCGGTGCTGCTGCTGGCGGCAATCGGGCTTGCCATCACCTTCGGCGTCATGGGCGTCATCAACATGGCGCATGGCGAGATGGTCATGCTTGGCGCCTACACGACCTTCGTCGTCCAGCAGGTGATCCGCACATCCTTTCCCGGCCTGTTCGACTGGTCGCTGGTCATCGCTCTGCCGCTCGCCTTCCTCGTCGCGGCGCTTGTCGGCTTGGCCATCGAACGTGGCGTTATCCGCTTTCTCTACGGGCGGCCGCTGGAGACACTGCTGGCGACATGGGGCGTCTCGCTGATCCTGCAGCAGGCCGTGCGCAGCATTTTTGGGCCGACCAACCAGGAAGTCGGCAATCCCTCCTGGATGTCGGGTTCGTTCAATATCGGCCAGCTTGCGATCACCTGGAATCGTCTCTGGATCCTGGTTTTCGCACTCACCGTCTTTGCCGTGCTGCTCTATGTGATGAAGCGCACGCCCTGGGGCCTGCAGATGCGCGCCGTCACAGCCAACAGGCGCATGGCCGCCTCGATGGGCATCAGGACGCCATGGGTCGATGCGCTGACCTTCGCGCTCGGTTCCGGCATTGCCGGCATTGCCGGTGTCGCGCTCAGCCAGATCGACAATGTGTCGCCCAATCTCGGCCGCGGCTACATCATCGACAGCTTCATGGTCGTCGTCTTCGGCGGCGTAGGCAATCTGTGGGGCACGCTGGTCGGCGCGTTCTCGCTCGGGATCGTCAACAAGTTCCTCGAGCCCTATGCCGGCGCCGTGCTCGGCAAGATCGTCGTGCTGGTGCTGATCATCCTGTTCATCCAGAAGCGCCCGCGCGGCCTGTTCGCGCTCAAGGGCAGGGCGGTGGAAGCATGATCACCGGACGCTTCTTCGCCGCGGGGGCGGACCGCCGCATCGCCATCACGATTCTCATCCTCTTGGCGGTGGCCGTCATCGTGCCGCTGCTTAACCTCGCGGTGTCGCCGACAAGCGCCTTCTACGTGCCGTCCTATATCGTCGCGCTCACCGGCAAATATCTCTGCTATGCGCTGCTCGCCTTGGCGCTCGACCTTGTCTGGGGCTATTGCGGCATTCTCTCGCTCGGCCACGGCGCCTTCTTCGCGCTCGGCGGCTATGCAATGGGCATGTATCTGATGCGCCAGATCGGTGCGCGGGGCGTCTATGGCAATCCCATCCTGCCGGACTTCATGGTGTTCCTCAACTACAAGGAATTGCCTTGGTTCTGGACTGGTTTCGACCATTTCTGGTTCGCCGGCCTCATGGTGCTGGCGGTGCCCGGCCTGCTCGCCTTCGTCTTCGGTTGGTTCGCCTTCCGCAGCCGTGTCACAGGTGTCTACCTCTCCATCATCACCCAGGCGATGACCTATGCGCTGCTGCTCGCTTTCTTCCGCAACGACATGGGTTTCGGCGGCAACAATGGCCTGACTGATTTCAAGGATATTCTGGGCTTCAACGTGCAGGCCGATGCGACGCGTTCGGCGCTGTTCGCCGCCAGTGCGGTGACGCTCGCGCTCGCCGTCTTCGTCACCTGGGCAATCGTCGGTTCCAAATACGGCAAGCTCCTGATGGCGGTGCGCGACGCCGAGAGCCGCACGCGCTTCCTCGGCTGGCGGGCGGAGAATGTGAAGCTGTTCGCCTTCACCGTGTCGGCGGTCATGGCCGGCATCGCCGGCGCCCTCTATGTGCCGCAGGTCGGCATCATCAATCCCGGCGAGTTCGAACCGTCCAACTCGATCGAAGTGGTGATCTGGGCTGCCGTCGGCGGGCGCGGCACCATCGTCGGGCCGATCATCGGCGCGTTGCTGGTCAATGCCGGCAAATCCTGGTTCACCGGCGTGCTGCCGGAATTCTGGCTGTTTGCGCTCGGCGGCCTGTTCGTCGCCGTCACACTTCTGCTGCCCAAAGGCATCGTCGGCATGTGGGATTCCTGGCGCGGCAACGCCAAGGCGCTGCGGGCAGCATCTCTGGCCGAGGAGGCCGGCAGCGACCCCGTCGCCCCGCCGCCGCAGAAGATCGTTCGCAGCGCGGCGACAAAGCCGGGCGACTGGTCGTCGACCAGTCCCGAACCGCAGCCGGCGGAGTGAGCGATCATGAGCAAGTCGCACACGATCCTCTATCTCGACGGCGTCTCGGTGTCCTTTGACGGCTTTCGCGCGATCAACAATTTGTCGCTGGTGCTCGACAAGGGCGAGATGCGCGCCATCATCGGCCCTAACGGGGCCGGCAAGACGACGATGATGGACATCGTCACCGGCAAGACGCGGCCCGACGAAGGCGAGGTGTTTTTCGATGGCCAGATCGACCTGACCAGGCATGATGAAGCCGAGATCGCCATGATGGGCATCGGCCGCAAATTCCAGAAGCCGACGGTTTTCGAAAACCACACGATCGAGGAGAATCTGATGTTGGCGCTGAAGGGGCCGCGCTCGATCTTCCCGGCGCTGTTCCATCGCCGCTCGACCGTCGAAGCGCGGCAGATCGACGACATTCTCGGCATCATCCGGCTCGGCGACAAACGCGACCAACTGGCGGCAAATTTGAGCCATGGACAAAAGCAGTGGCTGGAGATCGGCATGCTGCTCGCTCAGGACCCGAAGCTGCTGCTGGTCGACGAGCCGGTCGCCGGCATGACCGATGCAGAGACCGAGGAAACCGCGCGGCTGCTCAAGGAGATCGCGCGCGACCATTCGGTCATCGTCGTCGAGCATGACATGCATTTCGTGCGCGAGCTGGGCGTCAAGGTCACCTGCCTGCACGAAGGCTCGGTGCTGTCCGAGGGCACGCTCGATTTCGTGTCTGCCGACGAGCGCGTCGTCGAAGTCTATCTGGGGAGATGAGCATGGTCTGGCGGGTTCAATTCCATAGCTTCGATCTGGATTTCCTGCGGTTCTGGAGAAGGCGCTGACATGCTCGAAGTTTCTGACGCCACGCTCCACTACGGCGCCGCTCAGGCGCTGCGTGGCGTGTCGCTGAAGGCAGGTGCCGGCAAGATCACCTGCGTGCTCGGCCGCAACGGCGTCGGCAAGACCAGTTTGATGAGATCGATCGTCGGCCACCATCGGCTGACGAGCGGAAGCGTTGCCTTCGAGGGGAAGGCGCTCGACCGGAGCGCGGCGTATGACCGCGCCCGGTCGGGCATCGCATTCGTACCGCAGGGCAGGGAGATCTTTCCGCTGCTCACGGTGCGGGAAAACCTGGAATCGGGCTTCGCGCCGCTGAAGCGTGCCGACCGCAACGTGCCCGCCCATGTCTTCGAGCTGTTCCCGGTGCTGAAGCAGATGCTCGGTCGCCGTGGCGGCGACCTTTCCGGTGGCCAGCAGCAGCAGCTCGCCATCGGCAGGGCGCTGGTGATGCGGCCGAAGCTGCTGGTGCTCGACGAACCGACGGAAGGGATCCAGCCGTCGATCATCAAGGATATCGGCCGCGCCATCCGCTATCTGCGCGACCAGGCGGGCATTGCCGTGCTTTTGGTCGAACAATATCTCGATTTCTGCCGCGAGCTCGCAGACGAGGTCAACATCATGGACCGCGGCCTGATCGTCCACACCGGCCCGGCGGAAGATCTCGACAGGGCGGATGTCCGCAAATTCCTGACCGTCTAAAGCGCGTCGCATCCAGACGGATTCAAACGACGCGTTTTAGATCTGTGTTTTTGTGCATGTCGTTGCCCCAAAAAACCGCTGCGCACTTTTGGGCGACATGCGCTAGAATCAGCACTGGACTTCAGGTGACGGTCCGAAGTCTTTCGCAAGTCCAATATTTCATCGATCCAGTCATCCGTGTCTCTGGCGTAGCAGCGGCTGCGTGCTAGTCTTTTCTTGGCTTTTGTGAGTCGGCCGTTTTCCGTATCAGTCTGGCTTTATCGCAGGTCGAGGGGCGCGGCGAAGGCCGGGCAAGTTCCACGCAAGCATGCATTCCTAGCTTCCCTCCTGCGATCTGATTGTCGTTCAACGCGTTTGGGCACACAGGCTAAGGGACAGCCATGGAACGTTACGTCGAGGACTACCAGAAGCGGCGGCTAACCGAGCGCGTCGACATCATGACAGCCATCAACATATTGAGGTCCCAGGGGTACGATCGTGACGAACTGATCGAGGAAATCACCAAGGTCTTCTATGTCGATCTCGATGCTTTCAACGAAATCGTCATGGCGGCATAGGGCTGCCTTCACTCACGATGGTCTTGCCGAAAAACAGGCAAGACTGTCCCGACAATACGGTCGACATATCAGGATCGCAGCTAACCCACGCGCCGAATTGGCGAGGCGGTGACGCGGTTGCGGCCGCCGCGCTTGGCGGCGTAGAGCGCGTTGTCGGCGGCGCTGAGCACCTTGTCGAAGCTGAGGCCCTCCTTGGTGCCGAAAGCAAATCCGGCACTGACCGTGCATACCAGGGACCCCGTCTCGGTCTCGATGCGACACGCGGCGAAGGCAGCCCGTATGGCCTCGGCGGTGGCCTCCACCGTTTCGGGCAAGGTCCGCTTCAGCACCAGCGCGAATTCCTCGCCGCCCATGCGCGCGGCAACGTCGGTCGGGCGAAGATTGCCGGCGAGTTCCCTGGCAAACACCCTCAGCACCTCGTCGCCCGCGGCGTGCCCGAATTCGTCGTTGATGGCCTTGAAGCCGTCGAGGTCGAACACAACCACAGCGGTGAAGGCGCCAACCGGGGCATTGCCATGCAGGTCGAACAGCGCGCGCCGGTTGAGCAGGCCCGTCAGCGGGTCGGTCAGGGCATTGTGGCGATGATGCCTAGCCAGACGCCCTTGATTGAGTGCCAATGACAGCGCGCCAATGCCGGTCATGCTGGCGATGACGATGATGAGACTCAACTCCTCGGCCCAATTGCTTGGTGCATGCCCAAGTATCAGCTTTCCGTCCCAGGCGAGAACCATGGCACAGAGAGCGAAGGACGCGGCTGTGGCCGAATAGAGTGCGGTGATGCCGATTGTCAGGGCAGGGGCTTCGTTGCGACCCTTCCAGTATTCGAACGCCGTTGCGAACAGAAGCAACGCGGCGAACAGGTTCTCGAACATGAAGCCGAGACCGTCATAGCCGAGAGCCATGGCAGGCAGCGCAACGGCCAGCGAAATGCTGCCAAACACCGTTCGCGGGATCGGCGAGCCGCCGGTTCTGAACTGGTAGGCCGCGCCCAGCATGGCTGAAAAACCAAGCAGGAGAAGGGCAAGGGTCGCAATGCCGAGCAGGCGCCCGGGCATGTCGATATAGGCGTCATAGGCAAAAATGTCGGCGACCACTAACAGCAGGCTGACCGCCCATGTCAGCAGGAATTTCTCCGAGCGGGCAGTCAACCACATGCCAAACAGTGTCAGGCCCAGACAGGTGGCGGAAAAACCAACAGCCAGCAGAAGTGAAGTGTAGTCGAGCGACATGCCCCTCGTTCCTTGCCGGCGGCGATCCCAGCTCTGCGGCTTGGCCAGGCTGGATTCATGCAGCAAGGAGGTATCGATAAGGTTACGAAGGTGCCGAAATTGCCACGATTGGACGCCTTGCAGCGCCAAAACGCATAGGAGAGGCGCTTGGCGTGAAAGTCTTATGCCGATGTTCTTAGTCGGCCACCCGCTTCAAAAGCGCCATGGCGCCGAACGGTGCGCGCACTTTGCCCTCGGTGATGAAGTAGACGAACACGTCGCGCGGTTTGACCGGCGCTTCGGTCGAGGGATCGGCGCGCGGCAGGTCGGCCGGCACCTTGCCTTCCGCCCAGGTCCTGGCGCGCTCGGCCCATTCATCCAGGCCTTTCGGCGTGTAGCAATCGGGATTGTCGTCGCTGCCGGTCTGCAGCCGGGCATAAATGAAATCGCCAGTGACGTCGGCGATCGCCGGATACTTGGCGTGGTCGGCATAGACGATCGCCGCTTTGTATTTGCGCACCAGCGCCGCGAATTCCGGCACGATGAAACTGTCGTTGCGCACCTCGATCGCGTGGCGTAGCGCAACGCCGTCCTGCTTCTCCGGGAGTAGCTTGAGGAAGGCCTCGAAATCGTCCGGATCGAACTTTTTCGTGGGCGCAAACTGCCACAGGATCGGTCCGAGCTTTTCGCCGAGCGCCGTCACGCCCGAGCCGAGGAAGCGCATCATCGATTCACCGGCCTCGCCGAGCACGCGCCGGTTGGTGACGAAGCGGTTGCCCTTGAGCGAATAGACGAAACCGTCTGGCGCTTCGCTCGCCCATTTGACGAAGGTCGGCTCCTTGAAGCTGGAATAATAGGTGCCGTTGACCTCGATGCTCGACACCTGCCGGCTGGCATATTGCAGTTGCTTGGCCTTGGAGAGCTTTTCGGGATAAAAGGACGTATCCCAGGGTTCGAACGTCCAGCCGCCCATGCCGGAGCGGATTGTTCCCGATTTGCTCATTGCCATCCTCCCGAATTCAAAAAAGTCAGCCCGTCGTGATCTTGTCGACCGGCTTCGCCATGTCGACGAGCACCCATCCTGGCCGGTATGGATTGGGCCGGCGACCCGTTTCGTGGAAACCATAGGCAAGATAGAGCGCGATGTTCCGCTCCATTTTGGCATTGGTGTAGAGCCGCAGCTCGGGCAAGCCCCACAGGCGGGTCTGGTCATCCGCGTGTTTGAGCAGGGCGATGCCAAGGCCCTTGCCCTGAAATCCTGGCGCGACGGCGACGGAGAAGATCATCGCGTAGTCGTCATGACGTTCCAAAGTGAGCAGACCGGCAAGCTCGCCGTCACGCTCCAGAAGCCAGACCTCGCCGCGTTCGATCCTCGGCGCGTAGTCCTCGGTAACAGGGATCGGCGGCGCGCCGAACAGCGCGGAATAGGGCGCGTAGGCGGCTTCCGTCAGCGAGACGACCGTTTCGAGATCACCAGGAAGCGCTCTTCGGATTGTCATTCAAATGCTCTCCAAGCGCCGACTGGTTCGCTATCACTCCGCCGCTTCGCGCTTGCCTCCGGGGCGCCGCTCCAGCAGCTCCTTGAGGAACTGGCCGGTGTAGCTGCGCTTTTCACGCACGATCGTTTCCGGCGTGCCGGACGCCACCAGTTCGCCGCCTCCGTCGCCCCCCTCGGGGCCGAGGTCGAGCACCCAGTCGGCGGTTTTTATCACCTCGAGATTGTGCTCGATGACCACCACCGTGTTGCCCTGGTCGACCAGTTCGTGCAGCACTTCCAGGAGCTTGGCGACATCGTGGAAGTGCAGGCCGGTGGTCGGCTCGTCCAGGATATAGAGCGTCTTGCCGGTCGCCTTGCGCGACAGTTCCTTGGCGAGCTTGATGCGTTGCGCTTCGCCGCCCGACAGCGTCGTCGCCTGCTGGCCGATATGGATATAGCCGAGGCCGACCTGCTTCAACGTGTCGAGCTTGTCGCGCACGCCAGGCACGGCGGCGAAGAAATCGACGCCTTCCTCGACCGTCATGTCGAGCACGTCGGCGATCGACTTGCCCTTGAACAGGACATCGAGCGTCTCGCGGTTGTAGCGCTTGCCGTGGCAGACGTCGCAGGTGACGTAGACGTCGGGCAAGAAGTGCATCTCGATCTTGATGACGCCGTCGCCCTGGCAGGCCTCGCAGCGGCCGCCCTTGACGTTGAAAGAGAAACGTCCGGGCTGGTAGCCGCGCGCCTTGGCTTCCGGCAGGCCCGCGAACCAGTCGCGGATCGGCGTGAAGGCACCGGTGTAGGTGGCGGGGTTGGAACGCGGTGTGCGCCCAATCGGCGACTGGTCGATGTCGATGACCTTGTCGAGGAATTCGAGGCCCTCGATGCGGTCGTGGTCGGCCGGATGCTCGCGTGAGCCCATGATGCGGCGCGACGCCGCCTTGAACAGCGTCTCGATCAGGAAGGTCGACTTGCCGCCGCCCGACACCCCGGTGACGGCGGTGAAGGTGCCGAGCGGGATTTCGGCGGTGACGTTCTTCAGATTGTTGCCGCGCGCGCCGACGATCTTCAGCCGCCGGTTTTTCTTCGCCTCGCGCCGTACGCCGGGCGTCGCCACTTCGAGCGCGCCCGACAGATATTTGCCGGTGATCGAATTGGGATTGGCCATCACCTGCTGCGGCGTGCCCTGGGCAATGATCTCGCCGCCATGGATGCCGGCGGCCGGACCCATGTCGACGACATAATCGGCATGCAGGATGGCGTCCTCGTCATGCTCGACGACGATCACCGTGTTGCCGATGTCGCGCAGGTGCTTCAGCGTGTCGAGCAGGCGCGCATTGTCGCGCTGGTGCAGACCGATCGACGGCTCGTCAAGCACATAGAGCACGCCGGTGAGACCGGAGCCGATCTGCGAAGCCAGGCGAATGCGCTGGCTCTCGCCGCCCGACAGCGTGCCGGAATTGCGCGACAGCGTCAGGTAATCGAGCCCGACATCGTTGAGGAAGCGCAGCCGCTCGCGGATCTCCTTCAAGACGCGCACGGCGATCTCGTTCTGCTTGTCGTTGAGCGAGGAGGGCAGGTCGGTGAACCACTTGTCGGCGTTGCGGATCGACTGTTCGGTGACTTCGCCGATATGCTTGCCGCCGATCTTCACGGCCAGTGACTCCGGCTTCAGCCGATAGCCTTTGCAGACCGGGCAAGGCGTCGCCGACATGAAGCGCTCGATCTCTTCGCGCATCCATGCGGATTCAGTTTCTTTCCAGCGGCGCTCGAGATTGGGGATGACGCCTTCAAAAGTCTTGGTGGTCTTGTAGGAGCGCAGGCCGTCATCGTACTGGAAGGTGATTTCGCGCTCGCCGGTGCCGCGCAGGATGGCTTCCTGGGCTTCCGCGCTCAAATCCCTGAACTTGTCGCCGAGCTTGAAGCCATAGGCCTTGCCCAGCGCTTCCAGCGTCTGCGCGTAATAGGGCGAGGTCGACTTCGCCCATGGGCTGACGGCGCCGTCGCGCAGTGAGACGTTCTCGTCGGGAACGACCAGATTGGGGTCGATTGCGCGCTGGCTGCCGAGACCGTCGCAAGTCGGGCAGGCCCCAAACGGATTGTTGAAGGAGAAAAGACGCGGCTCGATTTCCGGAATGGTGAAGCCGGAGACCGGACAGGCGAACTTTTCCGAAAACAGGATGCGCTCATGCGTCTCGTTCTTGGACTTGTTGACCGAATCCTCGCCGGTCTGGCTGGCGTCGAGCGGCTTGTCGGCGAATTCGGCGACCGCCAGCCCATCGGCGAGCCTCAGTGCCGTCTCGATGGAATCGGCTAGCCGGGTGGCGAGATCGCCGCGCACGACGATGCGGTCGACCACGACGTCGAGGTCATGCTTGTACTTCTTGTCCAGCGCCGGCACGTCGGCGATTTCATAGAAGACGCCGTCGACCTTGACGCGCTGAAAGCCCTTCTTCTGCAGCTCCAGCAATTCCTTGCGGTACTCGCCTTTGCGGCCTCGCACCATCGGCGCCAGGATGAACAGGCGGGTGCCTTCCTCGACCGCCAGCACACGGTCGACCATTTGGCTGACCGTCTGGCTTTCGATCGGCAGGCCGGTGGCCGGCGAATAGGGGATGCCGACGCGCGCAAAGAGAAGCCGCATGTAGTCGTAGATCTCGGTGACGGTGCCGACGGTCGAACGCGGGTTCTTCGAGGTCGTTTTCTGCTCGATCGAAATGGCTGGCGACAGACCGTCGATCTGGTCGACGTCCGGCTTCTGCATCATTTCGAGGAATTGCCGCGCATAGGCCGACAGGCTCTCGACATAGCGGCGCTGGCCTTCGGCGTAGATGGTGTCGAAGGCGAGCGACGATTTGCCGGACCCGGACAGGCCGGTCATGACGATCAGGCTGTCACGCGGCAGGTCGAGATCGACATTCTTCAAATTGTGTTCGCGCGCCCCGCGAATGGAAAGATATTTATGGTCGGCCATCGCCGGTCGCCGCCTCAGAATCTGGAATTTCCTGGAATGGCGGGTTTTCCCGGCCATCCCCTATGTAGGTTATTTTGCCGCCACGTCGAGAGACGCCACAATTCTCGACAAAAGCGTTTAACCGTCTTTCGCGTGAACGGGCAAGCGGAAAGAACAAAGGCCGAACACGCTCCTGACAAAGCTGTGCAAAAACTGACTTGTACGTAACCTCCCTGCGATCACATTTTTCGGTAACCGGCTATTGAAGGTTGACGCCACCGACTCAGGGGAGCAGTCTCCAAAAAGTCAAACGAAGCCGGCCGTCTTTCGATGGCCTCGCCGCCCAGAGGTGGTCTGCGAGACGCCGCAGGCATTCGCGATTTGTGCTTCGGGATGACAACGTCGCAACGGACAAAGGAGCGGAGCTATGACGCCACCGGATCGTCCCCTAGGGTTCCAGTTGTCACTGGAACCGCGGCAGGCATAAGTGCCAGGGTTTAGCGTTTTCGCCACCCGACAAACCGTGACCTGCCATATCCCACAAAAATCAGAGACTGCTAGTCGGATCGACGGCTGAACGCCGCGAAGCATCCGAAATCAAACGCCGGCAGTACACTCCCGGCAAAAATTGGATTTGAGATCCAAAAAAGGCCCCGTCCGTTTGCGCAAAGCACGGCGGGGCCGTTTTCATGCGCGACGCGCTATACCGGTACGCAATATCAGTGGCGCGGCAGCCCGGTGGCGCCAGCGCCGACATCAACAGCGATGCTGCCGGAAATCCTGACATCCGTGTTGCCGATCTTGAACTGGCCGTTCCCATTGCTGGGGAATGCATCGTCGGGTTCGGGCTGCGGAGCCGGCTTGGCGATGCGATAGTCGCTGGTCACGCCGGGCAGGGCGCCTTTGCGCGCCGCTGGTGAGCTGTCGTCGGCAAGTGCCGTGCCGCTCATGGAGCCGGCAAGAGCGACCACGATAACGGCGACGACGCAATACAACGTTCTGGACGAAAGAGTGTCGGTCATCGCCAAGTTATAGTGACGCGTCGACGACGCGACCAGACCGGCGTCGTCAAATCTTCGACAGCTGCAACGCGCTAGCCTCACGCAGCCTGTTTGCGCGTGTCGAAAACATGGTCGACAAGACCCCAGGCCTGAGCCTCCCGGGCCGTCATGAAGTGGTCGCGGTCCAATGTGCGCTCGACCTCTTCATAGGTGCGGCCGCAATGCTGCGCGTAGAGTTCGGCCATATGCCGCTTTGTCTGGCCGATGCGCTCGGCGTGGCGCTGGATGTCGGAGGCTTGACCCTGGAATCCGCCCAGCGGCTGATGCAGCAGGATGGTGGCGTTCGGAAGCGAGATGCGACGCCCGGCCGTGCCAGCCATCAACAGGAACGAGGCCATCGAGGCGGCAAAGCCCATGCACACCGTCGACACCGGGCAGCTGATGTATTGCATGGTGTCGTAGATGGCGAAGCCGCTGGTCACCACACCGCCAGGCGAGTTGATGTAGAGCGAAATCTCCTTGTCGGGATTGTCCGATTCCAGCGACAGCAGTTGCGCGCAGACCAGCGCCGAGATGTCGTCGTTGATCTCACCGTTGATGAAGATGATGCGCTCGCGCAGCAGCCGCGAGAAAATGTCGAAGGCGCGTTCGCCGCGGCTCGATTGCTCGATCACCATCGGAACCAGATTGGCAAGGCCGCTCATTGTTTCGTCTCCGTCCGTTTCGTTGTTCAGGCCGCACGCAGCAACAGCAAAGGCGTGTTCGCGGCGACCGGCTGCCTTGGATTGCGCGACCCCAACGAAAGCCTGCAGCCGGCGCCGGCCATGGCAACAGCAGGCATTGCCGTTCGGGCAAAACCGTCATGGACAATGCGCAGATGCGTGCCGCCGGAAACGGTGCGCGCGAGTGTGAAGGTGACAATGCTGTCCAGCGAGCTGTCGAGTGGAGCCTGCCGCGCGGCATCGCCCGGCTGTGGCCGCTCGCGCCAGGAATAGCGCAGCAGCCGTTCGGGCTCGGCGTCGAGCACTTCGCATTCGATCGCCGCGTCCGGCCCGGCGAAGGCAAAACGGCTGCCGGTCTCGGGGCTGATGTCGTTCGGCATCATCCAGGCAGCGAGCAGCTCCGGCACGGTCAGCGCCCGCCACACCTTTTCCGGCGGCTCCGGCAGGTCGCACTCAAACTCGATCGCGTCAGGCGCGGTCTCGGTGTCCGCGTGGTTTTGGTGTGTCATTGATCCCATATTCTTCATTGATCCATGTCCTTCAAAACCGCCTTCAGCCTTTCGATGCGCTCCGGCCAGAAGGTCCGGTAGCGTTCGATCCAGGAGAGCAAGGGGGCAAGCCCCTGTGGATCGGCGCGGTAATATGCGTTGCGGCCCGCGCGCCGCTCGACCACCAGGCCGGCGCCGCGCAACACCGCCAGATGCTGCGACACAGCGGGTTGCGAGACGGTCATGCCGCTGCGCAGTTCCGAGACGCTCATTTCGCCAGCGGCGAGCCGCTCAAAGACGGCGCGGCGCGTCGGGTCGGCAAGAGCCCGGAAAATCTCTGCTTCGATCATGGCAAAAAGCATAAGTCGATACTTATTGATTTGGCAAGTGCTGTTTTTACGAGTTTGTCGGAAGCCAGCGCCTCACCACCCCGGCAGGTCCATCAAACGTCGCCTCGAAGATTGGCGACGCAAGCACAGCGTGGATGTGAAGCGTTCCGGTGCCGACGTTCTTGAACCCGTGTTTCCTGTTCGCGGGAACAACGAGAGACTGGCCCGATGTCAGGACGTTGTGGTCATCGTCTATCCACATCGTGGCCCTGCCGACGATAACGGTCAGCACTTCCTCGACGGGATGCCAATGCGTTGGGGCACCGAGCGTGGGCTCGACCCATTGCTCGAATATGCAAATTTGCGATGCACCGTTGCTAGCCGACACATGCATACGCGTTTCCACACCTGCTCGCCATTGCTCGCGCGGCTGGTCCTCATGTGTGACGGAGTTCATTTGAGTGCCCCGACCCATTCCCGTTTTCATGGAAATTTCGGACTGGAACACTACATCTTGCTGACAAACATTGACAGATAGCCATCGGCATCATAGAACGAAAAGGGAACAAAAACGTTGTGGGAAAAGCCAGCCATAGCAGGCGGCGATGGTCCGCAGCCTGTAAGGTGCTGCGACAATAATTTGTTTCGGATGAGCGCGGAGAAATATCATGGCGGGTAGCGTCAACAAGGTCATTCTGGTCGGCAACCTCGGTGCGGACCCGGAAGTCCGTCGCCTGAACTCGGGCGAACCGGTCGTCAACATCCGCATTGCGACGTCGGAAAGCTGGCGCGACAAGAATTCCGGCGAGCGCAAGGAAAAGACCGAGTGGCACAATGTCGTCATCTTCAACGATCAGCTTGCCAAGGTGGCCGAGCAATATCTGAAGAAGGGCATGAAGGTCTATGTCGAGGGCCAGTTGCAGACACGCAAATGGCAGGACCAGACCGGCAACGACAAGTATACGACGGAAGTCGTGCTGCAGAAATTCCGCGGCGAGCTGCAGATGCTCGACGCACGCGGCCAGGGTGAGGGCGGTCAGGTCGGCGGCTATGCCGGTGGTGGCAGCAGCCGTGGTTCCGATTTCGGCCAGTCCAGCCCGAGCGAAAGCTTCAATCGTGGCGGCTCCGCTCCCAAGGGCGGCGGCGGTTCGTCGCGCGAACTGGACGACGAAATCCCGTTCTGAGGACAATCAGCCACCGGAGAAGCGGCAATGTCGCTGCAACCGCTGCTTGCCGCCCCTTCTCCGGTTCCCTGGCATGCCTTTGCGGCTTTCGCCGCACTGGCGATAGGGGCCACGCAGTTGGTGCTGCCGAAGGGAACGCGGCGCCATCGCATCGCGGGCTTTGTCTGGGCCGCGCTGATGCTGGTCATCGCCGTCTTGAGTTTCTGGATTCATCAGATCCGCCTCGTCGGCCCTTTCAGTCCGATCCATCTCCTGTCGATCCTCGTGCTGGTCACCGTACCGCTGGCGGTGTGGCACGCGCACAATCATCGCGTCGCCAAGCATCGCAAGTCGATGATTGCGCTGTATTTTTTTGCGCTGGTCGGGGCCGGCATCTTCACGCTGTTGCCGGGCAGGGTCATGCACAATGTCGTCTTTGGCGTCGCGCGAGCCGGACCATGATCCTATTTAATCCTTGAGGCGGATGACCCCAAGTGGAAGGAATATCAGGTGAAAGCACGCGTAAAGTGGGTCGAGGAGCGGACATTTGTCGGCGAATCCGGCAGCGGCCACAAGGTGGTGCTCGGAACCGCGCTCGGACCGGAAGGCAAGACGCCAGGACCTAGCCCGATGGAACTGGTGCTGATCGGCACCGGCGGCTGTTCGGCCTACGATGTCGTGCATATCCTCGAAAAGGGGCGCGAGGCGATCGAGGATTGCGTGGTCGAGCTCGACGCCGACCGGGCCGAGCCCAGGGTGTTCACCCGCATCCACATGCATTTCGTCGTCAAGGGCCGGTCGCTCTCCAGCGACAAGGTCAAACGGGCGATCGATCTTTCGATCGAAAAATACTGCTCAGCCTCCGCGATGCTGGCCAAGACCGCCACGATTACCCACGATTTCGAAGTCATCGATACAACGGCGAAGTAGGGCGGCTTCGGCGGCTCGTCGCGAGCTACCCCGCCATCAGCGCCTTGATGCCGTCGGCGACGAACTGCACGGCAAGTGCGGCCAGGATGACGCCGAGCAGCCGGGTCAGGATCGAACGCCCGGTCTGGCCGAGGATGCGGTCGATACGTTCCGACAGCACGAACACTAGATAGGTGATGGCAAGGCAGACGAAGATGATGCCGACCAGCGCCGCCTGCGCGGCGAACCCCTGGAATGAACTGGATAAAAGCACCGTCGCCGAAATGGCGCCGGGGCCCGCGATCAGCGGGATCGCCAGCGGGAAGGCGGCGATGTTGTGGATCATGTCCTTGGTGATGGCGACGTCGCCGATCTTCTCCTTGCGGTCCTGCCGCCGCTCGAACACCATTTCGAAAGCGATGAAGAACAGCAGGAAGCCACCGGCGACGCGGAAGGCCGGCAGCGTGATGCCGAACACCGACAGGATCGATGCGCCGGCAACCGCAAACAGCGCCATCACCAGAAAACCGATGATCGAGGCGCGGACGGAAACCTGCTGGCGCTCCTCGCGGTTCATGCCGCGTGTCACGGCCAGGAACAGCGGCGCCAGGCCAGGCGGATCGATGGTCACGAGAATTGTGACGAAGGCGTTGAACAGGCTGTCGAAGCTCGGCATCTCTGACCCCTCCCGCCGGGCCGTGCCCGCACCATGATATTGGTAGAGCAAAGCCCGGTCGGTGGGAACCGTCAGAGGGACGAAACCGAAGACTTCGACAACCCTTCGGTCGTGACGCAGTTACGGACGGAAAGCCATTGCACGCTTTTCCTGGAATTGCTTGCTTCAGTCGGCAGCGCCGCAATAGGCCTCGATGCGATAACCGTCCGGATCGACGACAAAGGCGGCGTAGTAGTTTTCGCCATAGTCGGCGCGCAGACCCGGCGCGCCATTGTCGCTGCCGCCTTCGCGCAGGGCGCCGGCATGGAAGGCGTCGACGCTGGCCCGCGTCGGTGCCGCGAAGCAGAAATGCACGCCGGATTTTTCGTCTGACGGCACAGGCCGCTCAGCGTCGTTGACCCACAGCGCGACGCCTTGGGCGCCATAGCCCAACGAGCCCGGTGACTGGCTGAGACAGGTATAGCCGAGCGGCTTCAGCGCGGCATCGTAGAAGCGCTTGGAAGCGGCGGTGTCGCGAACACCGATCGAGACATGATCGAACATGTTTTTCTCCATTGTTACAGTATTTTGTCGCGTCAGGTTGTTGCTGTTCGGCGTGCCAGGAACTCGACTTCCAGCCGCCATGTCGCGCCATTGTCGTGCGAGCGCTCGCCGAGCCAGCGGAAGGAATTCTCGGTGATCCGCGAAAAGCTCCAGCGCACCGAGGAGCCGGCGCCATCGGCGCCCACTTGCACAATCGTGTCGCCTTCGGCACGGCCGAGTTGCCGGCTGTAATACTGGTTGCGCGGGTCGCTCCAGAAGATGTGCCAGGCGTCGGCGGCGGGGTCGTAGAGACGCAATGTCGTGCCGTAGAACGTCCATTTGCCGAGCGAAGGCGAGGGGCCGGCGTCCCGCGCGGGCAGGATCCATACATCCTGGATCGCGCGGCCTTCCAGCACCCAGCCGAAATGCACTTCGCCACTCCCGGTCAGCACCGTGCCGTCCTCGTGATGGCGCGAGGCGTCAAACGTCCAGGCGCCGACAAAACGGCCATAGAGGTTCAGTTTTTCAGCAAGTCCGTCGATTGGTCCGGCACTGTGCAAGGCTTCGGCAAAGGAGGATTGGTCGTACATGGCATTGGCCTCTTCTTGTCAGCAGACCGCGAGGAGTAGGCCGTGATGGGGTTCTGGGCTTGGGAAAAATTGCTATATTTCAGTCATGACAGCGACCACGCATACTCTCGCATCCGGGTCCGGCTGGCACGTGGCGGATGTGATCTGCACGGCCAACGCCGGTGACCGGCCGTTCGAGGAGGCACATCGGGATTTCTGCGTCGCCGCGGTGACCAGCGGCACGTTCCGCTATCGTGCGCAACAAGGCACGACGATGCTGGCGCCGGGCGCGCTCCTCCTCGGCAATCCCGCCACATGCTACGAATGCGGGCATGAACATGGCAGCGGCGACCGTTGCCTCTCGTTCCATTTCGAGCCGGCCTACATGGAACGGATCGTGGCTGGCGTGCCGGGCGCGAAAAAGCTGGCCTTCGAGGCGCCGCGCCTGCCACCTTTGCCGGCCCTGGCGTCCCTGCTCGCCGAAGCGGAAACCGCTCGCGAGATGGCCGACGTCGACGCGTTCGAGGAACTCGGGCTGCGGATTGCGGGGGCCGCTGTGGCAACAGTCGCTGGCACGACGCCTGTCAGGCGCGCGCCAAGCCGCCGCGATCAGAAGCGCGTTGCCGAAGCGGTGCAGCGGATCGAACTCGATGCCGACAGGCCGGTTTCGCTTTCGGTGCTTGCCGACGAGACCGCGACCAGTCCCTATCATTTCCTGCGCATTTTCCGGCAGGTCGCGGGCATGACGCCCTACCAGTTCCTGCTCAAGACCAGGCTGCACCGCGCGGCGGTGCGGCTGCGCATGTCAGACGATGCGGTCTCGGCGATCGCCTTCGATGCAGGCTTCAACGATCTGTCGACGTTCAATCATCGGTTTCGACGCGTCATGGGCGAGACGCCCGGCCAGTATCGTGCCCGCCGGGCGAGCGGCGTTGTGCCGGCTTTGTCCGTCGCTGCGGCCTGGCGGCGTCAGTCCGATGTCGGTCCGCACCAGCCGGGCAGGTAGTCGGCGTCCTTGGCCTTGGCGAGGCTCACGGCGTCCCTCATCGCCTTGTCGAAATTCTTCGCCACCGCATCCCGGTCGATGCGCCGGCGCAAAAAGTCCGCCCACAGGAATTCGCTGAACGGGGTGGTGTCCTTGGCGAAACCACCTTGCCGGCGCAGTTCACCGGCCATGCTCCTGTAGGGGTCGTCGACGAGTTCGGCCATGGTCTTGGGAATGGCGTCGTAGCCCCGGCGCCTGCCGTTCTCATCGAATGGATGCATCCAGCCACGATTGTCGAGCACGAAGAAGAAGGCGTCCTTGTCGAGCTCCGACAGGTCGCTTATCACCGTGACCAGAACGTCCCCGATGCCTTCATCGAGCAGGGCGCGGGCGAGATGGTGGTGATCGGTCACGTAGTTGCGCTTCTTTGGCCCCAGCACGACAGGGACCATGTGGGTGCCGAGAAAAGTGCCGGTCTTCCTGGCGCTTTGCGAGCGGAGCATCTGGCGTTTCAAGGCGACTTCGCGCATACCGACGGTGATCTGCGTCGGCCGCAAATCCCTGACTGCGACGGGGGTCAATAAGGGTTCCCGCTGGGTGGTCATTTGGCTTTGTCCTGTTGTTGCAGCTGCTGGTCCGGAGCGAGCGTCCTGATGGCGGCATCGACACTGTGAAATATTCGCTGCGGGCCGATCAGGTCGGCGATGCCAAATCGTGCCAGCGCCGCCTGGGCGCGCAGCGATTCCATCCGCGCGATGGCAAAGATCGCGCCCGCTTTGCGGCAATGGGTGATGGTGTCGATCAAGGCTTGCGCGGCTGTGTAGTCGATTTCGACGATGTTGCTGGCCTCCAGCACGACCAGCTTCACGCTCTCACGCCTGGCATCGACAAGATCGACAAAGCCGCGCTTGAAGCCGTCGGCATTGACGAAGGACAGCGGCGCCTGGAATGTCGCAACCAGCACGCCGGGGAGCTGTTTGCCGGCAACTGGCTCGCTGGGTGGCCACCACACCGAAGTGCCCGGCACCTGTTCGAGTTCGATCAGCTGCGTGCGGGTTGCGGTCCAGATTCCATGCAGCAGCGACAGGCCGATGCCGATCGCCACGCCGGTCTCGATGGGCAGGACGACGATGGCTGCCATGGTGATGAGGATCAATGCGAATTCAACCGGCGCCTGCCGGTAGACATTGGCGAACACCTTCCAGCGCAGAATGTGCTGGGCGACGAACAGCAGAACACCGGCAAGGGCGGCCTGTGGAACGTTGGCGAGCAGGCCGCCACCGAAAACACCCACCGCCAGCACGATGGCCGCGGCAATGAGGCCCGAGACCTGTGAGCGGCCGCCCGACTGGGAGACGATTGCCGTGCGCGGCGGGCTGGCGTTGACCGCAAAGGCGCCGAACAGGCCCGATAGGATGCCGCCGGCGCCGACGCCGACGAAATCGCGATTGACGTCAGGAGCGTCGCCCGGTTGCGGCGCGAAGGAGCGGGAGGTGGCCGCCGTCTGCACCATGACGACGACGGCGATCAGCAATGCCAGCGGGACCAGCGCCTGCACATCGCTGGGGCTGGCTAGCGGCAGGCCGGCCCCTGGCAGGCCACTGGGCAAGGCGCCGAGCACCTCGACGCCGCGATGCTTGAGCCCGAAGACGGCAACCGCAGAGGTGGCGAGCACCATGCCGATCAACGCGCCCGGGATGCGGGCGCTGATGCGTTCGGCGCAGAATACGGTTGCGAACACGCCGAGGCCGAGTCCGAGGCTCCAGGGATTGGTGAGATGCAGGCTGCCGGCGATCTCACCGAAGCGCCGCAAGGATTCACCGTTCTCGGCGGGCAGGCCGAGTAGTCCCGGCAATTGCGAAGCGATGATATGGACGGCGATGCCGGCCAGAAAACCCGTCGTGACCGGCACCGACAAGAGGTCGGCGACCCAGCCAAGGCGAAAGAGACCGCTCAGAATCACGATCAGCCCGACCATCAAAGCCAGCACGGAAGCCAATGCCAGATAATGCGGCGACCCGGATGCGGCGAGCACGGCGAGGCCGCCGGCAAACAGAGGCGTGATGGTTGAATCCGCGCCGGCCGACAGGTGACGATTGGCACCGAACAGGGCGAACGCCACCGAACCGGCGACAAAAGCGAAGAAGCCGATCTCGGGCGCAAAACCGCCGAGGCGGGCGGTCGCCATCTGTTCGGGAATGGCGATCGCTGCCAGTGTCAGGCCAGCGACAAGATCGCGGTTGAGATCCCTGGGCGTCCAACCGCTCAGGGCTCGCAAAGGCAGCCAAGGGGTCCAATTCATCGCGCTCGTGGCTTTCGCTTGGGGAAAATGGTCCGTTGCAGGCTTTTGCCTTGGTGGCGGCGAAACCGCCTTGGCCATATCGTCGCAATCAGTGGTATCCTTTTGAAATTACCACCAAAATTGACACTGGAAAAGTGTTGCGGATGTTGGAGTTTCGGGCTTGCTTCCTATATATACAGCAAGTGATTCCTGATTAGATTGTGATCCGATTTGACCGACCAAAAGACACCGCGCGGCGCCGACGGCGGCCCCACCGGCATCGAGCCGATATCCATCGTCGAGGAGATGCAGCGCTCCTATCTCGATTACGCCATGAGCGTGATCGTCAGCCGTGCGTTGCCGGACGTGCGCGACGGCCTGAAGCCTGTGCATCGCCGTATTCTCTTCGCCTCGCATGAGAGCGGCTACCACTGG
Organism: Mesorhizobium sp. P2_A12; assembly: GCF_056405075.1. Classification (NCBI taxonomy): domain Bacteria; kingdom Pseudomonadati; phylum Pseudomonadota; class Alphaproteobacteria; order Hyphomicrobiales; family Phyllobacteriaceae; genus Mesorhizobium; species Mesorhizobium sp. P2_A12. Next base: position 225,957 of record NZ_JBFUCU010000012.1, on the reverse strand, counting down.
AACCGCAAATATGTGAAGTCGGCGCGCCCGGTCGCCGACGTGATGGGTAAATACCATCCGCATGGCGATGCCTCGATCTATGACGCCTTGGTGCGCATGGCGCAGGATTGGTCGCTGCGCGTGCCGCTGATCGACGGGCAGGGCAATTTCGGCTCCATTGACGGCGATCCGCCGGCGGCGATGCGCTACACCGAGTCGCGGCTGACCAAGGTCGCGCATGAGTTGCTGGAGGATATCGACAAGGACACAGTCGATTTCCAGGACACTTATGATGCGTCCGGCAGCGAGCCCAAGGTTCTGCCGGCACGGTTTCCCAATCTGCTGGTCAACGGCTCCGGCGGCATCGCGGTGGGCATGGCGACCAACATCCCGCCGCACAATCTCGGCGAAGTCTGCAACGGCGCCATCGCCATTATCGACAATCCGGCGATCGATTTGCCGGCGCTGATGGAGATCATTCCGGGGCCGGATTTCCCGACCGGCGGCATCGTGCTTGGCCGTTCCGGCATCTACAGTGCCTATTCGACCGGGCGCGGCTCCATCGTCATGCGGGGCAAGGTCAACATCGAGGCGCGTGGCAATGACCGCGAGTCGATCATCATCACCGAGGTTCCCTACCAGGTGAACAAGTCGTCGATGATCGAGAAGATGGCCGAACTGGTGCGCGACAAGCGCATCGAAGGCATTTCCGACATCCGCGACGAGAGCGATCGCCAGGGCTACCGCGTTGTCATCGAGTTGAAGCGCGACGCCGTCGCCGACGTCATCCTCAACCAGCTTTACCGCTTCACGCCCCTGCAGACCTCCTTCGGCGCCAACATGGTGGCACTGAACGGCGGCAAGCCGGAACTGCTGACGCTGACCGACATGCTGAAGGCGTTCGTCGCCTTCCGCGAGGAAGTGATCACCCGGCGGACGAAATTCCTGCTGCGCAAGGCGCGCGACCGCGCCCATGTGCTGGTCGGTCTCGCTATCGCCGTCGCCAACATCGACGAGGTCATCAAACTGATCCGCACCGCGCCGGATCCGCAGACGGCGCGCGAGCAGTTGATGGAGCGGCGCTGGCCGTCCGGCGATGTCGAGTCGCTGATCCTGTTGATCGACGATCCGCGCCATCGCATCAACGAGGACGGCACCTACAATCTGTCCGAGGAGCAGGCGCGCGCCATCCTCGAACTGCGCCTGCAGCGCCTGACCGCGCTCGGTCGCGACGAGATCGCCGACGAGTTGAACACGATCGGCGCCGAAATCATTGATTACCTGGACATTTTGTCTTCCCGCGCGCGTGTCCAGCAGATCGTCAAGGATGAGCTTGCCGCCGTGCGCGACGAGTTTGGCACGCCACGCCGCACCGAGCTCACCGACGGTGGCGCGGACATGGAAGACGAGGACCTGATCCAGCGCGAGGACATGGTCGTGACGGTGAGCCATTCGGGCTACATCAAGCGCGTGCCGCTGTCGCTCTACCGGGCGCAGCGGCGCGGCGGCAAGGGCCGCTCCGGCATGTCGACCAAGGAAGAGGATTTCGTCACAAGGCTGTTCGTTGCCAACACGCACACGCCGGTGCTGTTCTTCTCCTCGCGCGGCATCGTCTACAAGGAGAAGGTCTGGCGGCTGCCGATCGGCAACCCGCAATCGCGCGGCAAGGCGCTGATCAACATGCTGCCGCTGGAGCAGGGCGAGCGCATCACCACCATCATGCCGCTGCCCGAGGACGAGACCAGTTGGGGCGAGCTCGACGTGATGTTCGCCACCACGCGTGGCACTGTGCGGCGCAACAAGCTTTCCGACTTCGTCCAGGTCAACCGCAACGGCAAGATCGCCATGAAGCTGGAGGAGGAGGGCGACGAGATCCTCGGCGTCGAGACCTGCACGGACAATGACGATGTCCTGCTCACCGCCAGCTCCGGCCAGTGCATCCGCTTCTCGGTCGGCGACGTGCGCGTCTTCCAGAGCCGCAATTCGGTCGGCGTGCGCGGTATCGCCATGGCCGAGATGGATCGGGTGATTTCCATGGCGGTGATCGAGAATGTCGATGCGCCGCCGGCGGAGCGCGCCGCCTATCTCAAGCGGGCGGCGGCCGAACGGCGGCTTGCGGCCGGCATCGCGGCCGGCGAAGAGGACGAGATCGCGCTGACCAACGAAGAGGTCGGCGAGGAGACGGAGCTTTCCGACGAGCGCTACGAGTTCCTCAAGCAACACGAGCAGTACGTGCTGACGGTGACCGAATATGGCTACGGCAAGCGCTCGTCGTCCTATGATTTCCGGCTGACCGGACGCGGCGGCAAGGGCATTCGTGCCACCGACGTTTCGAAGGTAGCCGAGATCGGCAGGCTGGTGGCGACCTTCCCGGTCGGCAATGACGACCAGATCATGCTGGTGTCGGACGGCGGCACTGTCATCCGGGTGCCGGTCAACGGCATCCGTTTCGCCAGCCGCGCCACCAAGGGCGTGACCATCTTCAACACGGCTGAAGGCGAAAAGGTGGTTTCGGTCGAGCGGATTTCGGAACCGCAGGCGGACGAGGAAGCCGAGGACGGTATCGAGGGCGGCGCTGAGTCCAATCCGGCTGCGGATACCGGCCCGGATGTCATAGAATAGGTTCTGACATAGCAACGCCGGCCCATTGGCCGGCGTGGTGGCACATTCAGGCGAAACTTAGTAGTGGCGATATGGCTTGCGGGGGCCAAAACCTTCGAAGCGCTTGGTGTTGGCCTTGATGCGGATGCGCTGAGCCTCCTGATGCAAGCCGAATACGGTGGCGATCAGCATGGCGACGGTCATTGCGGTGGCGAGCATGTAGATCAGCATGTGTGTGTTCTCCTGCGCCTAACAACGAAGATATGGGATTTTGGTTTCATCTTATTAAGGTGCAACCTAGTGAACGCTGCGTGAAGGCTTCGTGATCAGCGTGTTCATCTGTCGTTCACGTGGCGGAAAAGGTTCACGACCGGCTCGCCAATCGGATTTGCCTTTGCGAGAGAGGCTCGTTAGAAGCACCAGCCATGACTGAACGCATCGCCCTCTATGCCGGCTCCTTCGACCCGTTGACCAACGGCCATCTCGACGTGCTGAAAGCGTCGCTGGCGGTGGCCGACGTCGTCTATGCGGCGATCGGCATCCACCCGGGCAAGCAGCCGCTGTTTTCCTTCGAGGAACGGGTGGCGCTGATCGAGAGTGCGACGAAGACTTTATTTGGCCGCGACGGTGCGCGCATCAAGGTTGTCGCCTTCGACGGGCTGGTCATCGACGCGGCCAGGAAGCAGGGCGCCTCGATCATGATCCGCGGCCTGCGCGACGGCACCGACCTCGACTACGAGATGCAGATGGCCGGCATGAACGAGACCATGGCGCCTGAACTGCAGACGGTTTTTCTGCCCGCCAGCCCGTCCGTGCGCACCATTACCGCCACACTTGTCCGCCAGATTGCCTCGATGGGAGGCGACATCCGCCCCTTCGTGCCGGCGGCGGTTGCCGGTGCGCTCACCGCCAAATTCGCGAAATAAGATCCCGGAGATAGATATGCAGCTGAAAAAGCTTGCCTCGTTCCTCATTGTGCTTGCTGGTCTTGTGGCCTCGTCTGTTTCGGCTTTCGCCGCCGACCCGGAAAACACCATGATCATCACGCTGAAGGACGGCGACGTCACCATCGCGCTTCGGCCCGATCTCGCGCCCAAGAACGTCGCGCAGATCAAGAAGCTGGTGCGCCAGGGCGCCTATGACAATGTCGCCTTCCACCGCGTCATCGACGGCTTCATGGCGCAGAGCGGCGACGTCAAGTTCGGTAACATGAAGAAGGGTTTTAGCGCCGAGGCCGTCGGCACCGGCGGTTCCGATCAACCCGACCTGCCGGCCGAATTCTCGCAGACCGAACACTACAAGCGCGGCGTGGTCGGCATGGCCCGCTCGCAGGACCCCAACTCCGCCAATTCGCAGTTCTTCATCATGTTCGCGCCGGCGCCGCCCCTCGATGGCCAATACACCATCGTCGGCACCGTCGTCAGCGGCATGGAGCTGGTGGACCACATCAAGAAGGGCGACGAAGCGGACAATGGCACGGTCACCGACCCTGACCGGATGCTCAAGGTGCGCATCGCCGCAGACAAGTAAAGTTGTCGAATAACTCTGTTTTCTGAAAAGGATATCTGACATGGCCGAGATCAAGGACCGCGAAAACGCGCTCATCATGGAGACGACCAAGGGCAACGTCGTCATCGAACTTTTCCCCGACCTGGCGCCCGGCCATGTCGCCCGTATCAAGGAACTGGCACGCGAAGGCGCCTATGACGGCGTGGTCTTCCACCGCGTCATCGACGGCTTCATGGCGCAGACCGGCGACGTCAAGTTCGGCAATTCCAGCAAGCCCTCCTTTGCTCCGTCGCGTGCCGGCATGGGCGGCTCCGACAAGCCCGACCTCAAGGCTGAATTCTCCAATGCCAACCATGGGCGCGGCACCTGTTCGATGGCCCGTTCGCAAAACCCGAACTCGGCCAATTCGCAGTTCTTCATCTGCTTCGACGATGCCGCCTTCCTCAACCGCCAGTACACGGTCTGGGGCCAGGTCATCGAAGGCATGGACAATGTCGACAAGATCAAGCGCGGCGAGCCGGTGCCGGATCCCGACAAGATCGTGTCGCTGAAGGTTGCGGCCGACATCAAGTAAGGTAAGACGACAATGATGGGCGTCGTCTGGTCGCTTCTCGGCATCCTGTCCGGCGCCTTCATTGCCATTCAGGCGCCGATCAATTCGCAGCTGGCGCGCGGCCTGGGGCTCCCAGTCGCGGCGGCTGCGTTTTCGTTCCTGTCGGGTGCGATCGCGCTCGGCGTCATCTCCGTTACGGCGGTGAAGCTGCAAGGCATCACGCTCGACTGGAAGGCGCCGGTGCCGTGGCTGTTCGTCGCCGGCGGCCTGCTCGGCGGCTTCTATGTCACCTTGTCGACGATCCTGACGCCGCGCATCGGCGCTGCCGCATTGATGGCGTTTCTGGTGGCCGGCCAGTTGCTGGCGGGCATGCTCATCGACCGCTTCGGCTTCCTCGGCGTCGCGGTGCGCGAGATTTCGCTCGGCCGCGTCGCCGGCGCGGTGCTGCTGCTGGCCGGAGCGTTGCTCGTCCGGCTCTACTGATGCGTGTCGATCTGTTTGACTTCGACCTGCCGGAGGAGCGTATCGCGCTTCGCCCGGCAGAGCCGCGCGACAGCGCCAAGATGCTGGTGGTCAAGCCCGGTGAAGGGCTCGACGACCGGGCGGTTGGCGACCTGCCGTCCCTGTTCAGGGCCGGCGATGTGCTGGTCTTCAACGACACCAAGGTCATTCCGGCGCAGCTGAAGGGTATCCGACGGCGCGGCGAGGCACAGGCGCAAGTCGAGGCCACGCTGCATATGCGCATGGCGCCGGATCGCTGGCTGGCCTTCATGCGGCCGGGCAAGCGCATCGCCGCCGGCGACCGCATCCATTTCGGCCATGACGGCAATTCCTGTTTCCTCGGCCAGCTCGACGCCACCGTGATCGAGAAAGGCGAGGCCGGAGAAGCTCTGCTTGGCTTCGACCTGTCGGGGCCCTTCCTCGACGAAGCGCTGCATGCGGTCGGCCATATTCCGCTGCCGCCCTATATCGCCTCGAAGCGCGATGATGACGAGCGCGACCGGGCCGACTACCAGACCATCTATGCCCGGGAAGAAGGCGCCGTTGCCGCACCCACGGCAGGCCTGCATTTCACGCCGGAGCTTTTTGCGGCTCTCGACGCCAAGGGTGTCGAGAGCCGCTTCGTCACCTTGCATGTCGGCGCCGGCACGTTCCTGCCGGTGAAGGCGGACGACACCGCCGACCACAAGATGCACGCCGAGACCGGTTCGGTCAGCGAGGCAACCGCCGACGCGCTCAACGCGGCCAGGGCGAGGGGCGGGCGCATCATCGCTGTCGGCACGACCTCGCTGCGCCTGCTGGAGAGTGCCGCGCGCGGGGACGGGACCCTGGTTGCGTGGTCCGGTCCGACCGACATCTTCATCACGCCCGGCTATCGCTTTCGCACCGCCGACATGCTGATGACCAATTTCCACCTGCCACGCTCGACCCTGTTCATGCTGGTATCGGCCTTCAGCGGCCTCGACACGATGCGTGCGGCCTATGCGCATGCCATCGAGAACCGCTACAGATTCTACTCCTATGGAGACGCAAGCCTGCTTTATCGAGCGGAGATGAGCGATGGACGATGATCTCGAGAGCCTGGATCGCGACGCACTGATCGCGGAAGTGAAAAAATTGCGCACCGGGATTCGACAGCATCGTGACGCAACCGGCCATGACCTGTGCTGGCATCATCCGGACCTATGGGATCTTCTGCCGGAGAAGACCGAGCCGTCGATCGCCGTGCCGCCCTGGCCAAAATTCATGCGAGGCTGCATCCAATACCGCCAGTCGCTCGACAAAGAGGCACCTAGTGCCCCGGTTCATGACAAGGAATTCAATGGCTAAGCCGTTCAGCTTCAAGGTTCTGGCGACGGACGGCAGCGCGCGGCGCGGTGTGATCGACATGCCGCGCGGCGAAATCCGCACGCCTGCCTTCATGCCGGTCGGCACCGGCGGCACGGTCAAGACCATGTATATGGACCAGGTGCGCGGCCTTGGCGCCGATATCATCCTGGGCAATACCTACCATTTGATGCTGCGGCCCGGCGCCGAGCGTGTGGCGCGGCTGGGGGGTTTGCACGAATTCGCCCGCTGGCCGCATCCGATCCTGACCGACAGCGGCGGTTTCCAAGTGATGTCGCTGTCCAAGCTGAGGAAGCTGACCGAAAAGGGCGTCACCTTCCGCTCGCACATCGACGGCGCCGCCTACGAGATGTCGCCGGAGCGCTCGATCGAGATCCAGGGTTTGCTCGATTCCGATATCCAAATGCAGCTTGACGAATGCACCGCGCTGCCGGCCGATCTCAAGGAAATCGAGCGCGCCATGGAACTGTCGCTGCGCTGGGCAGAGCGCTGCAAGACGGCGTTCGGCGACCAGCCGGGCAAGGCGATGTTCGGCATCGTGCAGGGCGGCGACGACGCGGCACTCCGGGTACGGTCGGCGCAGGCGCTGAGCGCGATGGAGCTGAAGGGCTATGCGGTCGGCGGCCTGGCTGTCGGCGAGCCGCAAGCGGTGATGCTCGATATGCTCGACATCACCTGCCCGGAACTGCCTGAAAACAAGCCGCGCTATCTGATGGGCGTCGGCACCCCTGACGATATTCTGAAATCGGTGGCGCGCGGCATCGACATGTTCGATTGCGTGATGCCGACGCGGGCCGGCCGGCACGGTCTTGCCTACACCAGGCGCGGCAAGGTCAATCTGCGCAACGCCCGCCATGCCGACGATCCGCGCCCTCTCGACGAGGAAAGCGATTGCCCGGCGGCGAGGGATTATTCGCGTGCCTATCTGCACCATCTGGTGCGCTCGCAGGAGGCGCTTGGCGCGATGCTGCTGACCTGGAATAATCTCTCGTATTACCAGAAGCATATGCAGGACATCCGTGCCGCAATCGAGGCACATGCTTTCGAAGCACGCGCGGCGGAGATTTCGGAAGGTTGGGCTCGGGGCGATATCCCTGCCATTTAGTCGTGCGTTCTCCAGCGATTGACGGATCGGCTGCCCAAGAGCAGATTTGTAATCGAGGGATTGGCTATGGCCGTGACATACGACTTTGCCGGCAAAACGGCGATCGTAACCGGTGGCTCCAGGGGCATCGGCAGAGCCGTGGCCACACAGTTGGCAGGGTCTGGCGCCGACGTCTGGGTATGGGATGCCGATCCAGTGCCGGCTGCGGGAATCCGTAGCCAGACGGTCGACGCCACCAAGGCTGGCGACATAAGGGAAGCCTTGGCTGACATCGTCGCCCGAGCGGGGCGGATCGACATCCTCGTCAACAACGCTGGCTATCTCGGTCCCTACCTCGGCTTTGAGGCCTTCGAGCCGGTTGAGTGGCAGCGAATTGTCGGTGTCAATCTCCTTGGAACGTTTGAGGTCACGCATCAGGTTCTGCCGATTATGCGCAAGGCCGGCACCGGCCGCATCGTCAACATGGGATCGCTTGCAGGCAAGGAGGGCTTGCCGAACCTTGCCGCCTACTCGGCGGCAAGCGCAGGCATTATCGCTTTCACCAAGGCATTGTCGCGGGAGGTTTGCGACACCGGCATTCGCGTGAATTGCGTAGCGCCCGGTCCGATCGATACCGACCTTATCAGGCGCCTTGGCAATGAGGTCGTCAGCGACATGATCGGCGCCAGCCCACTGAAACGGCTCGGCTCCGCCGATGAAGTCGCTGCGTTGGTGCTCTGGCTGTGTTCCGATACGAGCAGCTTCAACACTGGCGCTGTATTCGACATGTCGGGCGGCAGGGCGCGCTACTGATATCGGCCGTATCAGGTGCTGAGCGAATTCGACGCGCGCAGGCTGCATCCGGTGATCTGGAAGGTGCCGTCGGGCTGTTGCTGCAGCGTGTAGACAGCCTCGTAATCCTTGCCGTCGGGGCCGACGATCAGCACCTGCTGGACGATCGATGTCGGGCTCGTCTCCTCGACCTTGCCGAAGGAATAGGTCTGCGGCTTGCGCACCGGCGGATAGCCGTTGGTCACCATGTTCATGAAGGTGTCGACGGTCGGGAAGATCTGTTTCACGTTGGGTGCGGCGAAGCTGTAGGCGGCGACGCCGTCATCGGCGATGAACGCTTTCAGCTGGCCGTCGATGGCGGCTTGCGCCGCCTTGACCTCGGCATCGCCGGCAAACGCAGACGACGCCAGGATGAGTGGAACGAACGCGAATGCGAAAAACATGCGGCGCATGGCCGGCCTCCGTTGCCCCTCGAGAAAGCTGCCTCCCAAAACTGTTCCAAGAGGCATCTTAACATACGCTTGGCGGCGCTTCACGGTTTCATCGGTGGCGAACATTCGTATCGCCCCCGCGCGCTGCGGGAAGTCGTAGCCAGGCCCGAGCCGGCTGAGCATTCATCCGGCGCTTGAAAGCCCGCCTCCAGTCTGTCAGAAGGGCCGCTTGGACTTGGACGTTTAGGGACGAAGCCATGAGGGCGTTTTTCGTGCAGATCAAATGCGAGCTGGGCAAATCCTATGAGGTTGCCAGCGCGCTTGCCGACGCCGAGATCGCTTCGGAAATCTACTCGACTGCCGGCAATTACGATCTGCTCGCCAAATTCTACGTCGACGACGAGGAAGATGTCGGCCATTTCGTCAACGAGAAGGTGCAGGTTCTCCCCGGTGTCAAGGACACTTTCACCGTCGTCACGTTCCGCGCCTTCTAGAGCCCGTTCCATCCCCGACAGAATCGGGATGGGCTCTATCTCAGTGTTTGAACATGATCTCTGGACAAGCGGTTCGCGTTCGTTCGAGAAAATCTGGTTCCATTTTTCGGGTCATGCTTCAGCCGCTGAACGCACCTGCCCGGCCACGAGGCAAAGCCTGACCAAGGGCATATTTCAGCTGCCTTAATTTTGGGCAGCCGCCACATACTGGTCGTCAGTATCCCTCAAATCACCGATTGCGCTTGATTTTCTCCGGCGACGCCAGTGAAATGGCGTCACAGGGGAGTATGCGATTGGCAGCGTTCGATGAAATGCTTCCGGAAGTCTCCGGATTGAGAAGACCGTATTCGGCTTATGATCGCTGGCTGAAGGAGCAGGATCCGGCCAGGCTTACCGAGAAGATGCAGGACGCCGAACGCGTCTTCCGCAAGACCGGCATCACCTTCGCAGTCTACGGCGAGCAGGAAGCTTCCGAGCGGCTGATTCCGTTCGACATCGTTCCCCGCATCATCTCGGGCAATGAGTGGCGGCGCCTGACGCAAGGCATCGAGCAGCGCGTGCAAGCGCTGAACGCTTTCCTCGACGATATCTACCATCGCCAGGAGATCCTGCGAGCAGGGCGTGTTCCCAGGGAATTGATCGCCAAGAACGAGGCGTTTCTGCCGGAAATGATCGGGGTCAGGCCACCTGCCGGCGTCTACACCCATATCATCGGCGTCGATATCGTCCGCATCAGCGAGGACGAATTCTACGTGCTGGAGGACAATGCGCGCACGCCGTCGGGTGTCTCCTACATGCTGGAGAACCGCGAGACGATGATGCAGCTGTTCCCCGAGCTGTTCCAAAAGATCAAGGTGCGGCCGGTGGAAAACTATCCGCAGCTCCTGCGCCAGTCGCTGGCGGCGGTGCGGCCACAAAGCACCAAGGGCACGCCGACCATCGCGGTGCTTACGCCCGGCAGCTTCAACTCCGCCTATTTCGAACACGCCTTCCTTGCCGACCAGATGGGCGTACAGCTTGTCGAAGGGCAGGACCTGCGCGTTGTCGACGGCCATGTCGCGATGCGCACCACCGAAGGCTACAAGCAAATCGATGTGCTTTACCGCCGCGTCGACGATTCCTTCCTCGACCCGCTGACCTTCCGGCCGGACTCCGCACTTGGCATACCCGGCATCATGGATGTCTACCGTGCCGGCAACATCACCATCGCCAATGCGCCGGGCACCGGCATTGCCGACGACAAGGCGATCTACTCGTACATGCCCGAGATCGTCGAATTCTACACCGGCCGCAAGGCGATCCTCGGCAACATTCCGACCTGGCGCTGCTCGGAGCCGGACAGCCTGAAATACGTGCTCGAGCACATCGACGAACTGGTGATCAAGGAGGTCCACGGTTCCGGCGGCTACGGCATGCTGGTCGGGCCGGCGGCGACCAAGAAGGAGTGCGAGGATTTTTCCAAGAAACTCGCGGCAAAACCGTCGAACTACATCGCCCAGCCGACGCTGGCGCTCTCGACGTGTCCGATCCTGACCGACAAGGGTCTGGCGCCGCGCCACGTCGATCTCAGACCCTATGTGCTGGTTTCCGACCGCATCCAGATCGTGCCCGGAGGGCTGACGCGCGTCGCGCTGAAGGAAGGGTCGCTGGTCGTCAATTCCTCGCAAGGCGGCGGCACCAAGGATACGTGGGTGCTGGATGATTGATTTTCACTTGAAGGGTTTTTGATGCTTTTAGGCCGCACCGCCAACGGGCTCTACTGGATGAACCGCTATATCGAGCGGGCGGAAAATATGGCACGCCTTGTCGACGCCGGGCTGCGCATGGCGCTGACCCGCACCCAGAGTGCCTCGGAAGAATGGAATTCGGTGCTGCTCAGCGCCGGCTCGGACGTCGCCTTCACGCAGAAATACCAGGATTATACCGCCGCCAATGTCGCCGACTTCCTGTTGCGCGACACGTCAAACCCGTCGAGCACGATGGCGGCGATCGAGACGGCGCGCAACAATGCCCGCATGGTGCGCACCGCGCTGACGCGCGAGACGTGGGAAAGCATCAACGAAGCCTGGATGTCGCTGAAGCGGATGCTGGCAAGGCCGATCGACGAACGCGACCTGCCGAGCGTGCTTGATGCGATCAAGCGCGAGACGGCGCTGATCCGCGGCTCGTTCTACGGCACCATGCTGCGCAACGAGATCTTCGATTTCTCGCAGCTCGGCACCTATGTCGAGCGCGCCGACAACACGGCGCGCATCCTCGACGTGAAATACTATGTGCTGTTGCCGTCGATCTCCTGGGTCGGCTCGACACTCGACAACTACCAGTGGGAATCGATCCTGCGCTCGGTGTCTGCGCATCGCTCATACCGCTGGGTCTATGACGCAGACTATAAGCCGACCAACATTGCCGACTATCTAATCCTCAATGTCCGCATGCCGCGATCGCTGACCTTCTGCTACCGCTTTCTAGCCGAACATTTGAAATTCCTCGGTGACGACTACGGCGAACGCCACGCCTGCCACGCAACGGCCGACAAGACGCAGGCCATGCTGAGAGCCGGTTCGATCAAGGACATATTCGACGCCGGCCTGCATGAATTCCTGGCGAATTTCATTCGCGACAATACCAGGCTGGGCGACGAGATCGCGCAGGACTACCGGTTCAATTGAGCATGATCGCGAAAAGTGGGACAAGATCGTGCTCACAAACGGGACATAGCGCATGCGGCTGAAGATCACCCACAGGACCGAATATCGCTACGATGCACCGGTGCACTATCTGTTGCAGCGGCTGCGGCTGCTTCCGGTCAGCGGATCGACGCAGACCGTTCTGTCCTGGGCACTGGCCATCGAAGGCGCGCGCGAAGAGGTTCGTTTTGTCGACCATTTCGGCAACGACACCAGGCTGCTGAGCGTCGAGGGCGAGCGCGACTTCATCACGGTGGAAGCGGCCGGCGAAGTGGTGACGCGCGATACCGCAGGCGTCTCTGGACCACACCAGGGTTTTACGCCGCTCTGGCTGTACAGCCATGAAACGCCGTTGACCGCGATCGGCAGCGGTATTCGCGAACTCGCCGCATCGGTCGGCAAGGGCACCGACATCGAAAGGCTGCATCGTCTGATGGCAATGATAGGCGAGCGCGTCGCCTACACGCCCGGCACCACCAATGCGGCGACGCCGGCAGAGGAAGCCCTGACGTTGAAGACCGGTGTCTGCCAGGATCACACCCATATCTTTGCCGCAGCCGCGCGCGCCATGGGCTTTCCTGCACGCTATGTCAGCGGCTATCTGATGCTGGATGCTTCGGTCGAGCAGGCCGCAAGCCATGCCTGGGCCGAAGCCCATGTCTCGGGTCTCGGCTGGGTCGCCTTCGATGCCGCAAACGGCATCTCTCCAGACGAGCGCTATGTAAAAGTGGCCATCGGCCGCGACTATCGCGACGCCACGCCGGTGTCGGGAATTCGGCTGGGACAGGCGGAAGAACAGCTTGCGGTCACCGTCACGGTAGAGCAGTAATCCGCCAGGATTGCCGCAGGAGCAATTCCAGGAAAAGCGCGTAGCGTTTTCCCTGGGGAATTGCGTCAAAACAAGGAGATAGAGCGGTTCTGTGTTTCCGTGAAACGATGAATCGCTCTAGAAGAGATTCCATGACCTATTGCGTCGGCCTGAAGATCGATCGCGGGCTCGTGTTCATGTCGGACACGCGCACCAATGCCGGCATGGATTCGATTTCCACCTTCCGCAAGATGCATGTCTGGGAGCAGCTGGGCGAGCGCGTCATCGTGCTGATGTCGGCCGGTAACCTGGCGACGACTCAGGCGGTGGTCAGCCTGCTCGACGAACGCACCAAGGCAATTGCCGATCGTCACGCCACGCTGCTGGAGACGCCGTCGATGTACCAGACGGTGCGGCTGGTCGGCGATACGGTGAAGGAGGTCATTGCCAGTTCGTCACCCGCGGGCGAGAAGGCAGATTCCTACTTCAATGCCTCCTTCATCCTCGGCGGCCAGATCAAGGGCAGCGAGCCGCGCCTGTTCATGATCTATCCCGAAGGCAATTTCATCGAATCGACCGAGGACACGCCATTCTTCCAGATCGGCGAGACCAAATATGGCAAGCCGATCATCATCCGCGCCTACGAAAAGACGATGAGCCTTGCAGAGACTGTGAAGTTGCTTCTGGTGTCGTTCGATTCGACACTGAAGTCGAACCTGTCGGTCGGCTTGCCGCTCGACCTGCTCTTCCTGGAGAGGGACAGTTTCAAGGTTGGGCTGAAGAAACGGATCGGCCAGGACGACCAGTACTACCGCACGATCTCGGATGGCTGGTCGAATGCGCTGAAGGCAGCTTTTGCCAGCCTGCCCGATTTTCCGGGGTAGGCGCGCGGCGCCAGATGGCGGTTGCGCATATTTCACATGTTAAATAATATCGAATCCTGAAGAGCCGGCCGTGACGGGGCGGCGGCGAGGAATCCTGTCGGGAGGACACGATGAACAATGATGATTTCCGGCAATGGTCGCGGCGCGCCGCCGACTGGGGCGCCGACTACCGCCACACGCTGCGCGACCGCCCGGTGCGGCCGCTGGTCGAGCCGGGCGATATTTTCAGAAGCATAGAAGCTTCGCCGCCCGAAAACGCCGAACCGATGGACAGGATTTTCGCCGAATTCGAGGAGAAGATCCTGCCGGGGATGACGCATTGGCAGCATCCGCGCTTCTTCGCCTATTTCCCGGCCAATGCGGCGCCGGTCTCGGTGGTGGCGGAATATCTGGTCTCGGCGATGGCCGCGCAGTGCATGCTGTGGCAGACCTCGCCGGCGGCGACCGAGCTCGAAACGCGCACCGTCGACTGGATGCGCCAAGCGCTTGGCCTGCCCGAAGGGTTCTCAGGCGTGATCCAGGATTCGGCATCCTCGGCGACACTGGCTGCGGTGCTGACCATGCGCGAGCGCGCGCTCGACTGGCAAGGCAATAAAAAGGGACTGGCGGGGCAGGCGCGGTTGCGCATCTATTCTTCCGATCAGGTGCACACTTCGATCGACCGGGCGATCTGGGTGTCTGGTATCGGCGAGGACAATCTCGTGCGCATTCCCGTCGGCGGCCGTTTTCGCGCCATGGATACGGCAGCGCTCGAGGCGGCAATCATTTCCGACCGGGAAGCCGGCATGCTGCCGGCCGGCATCATCGCCTGCGTCGGCGGCACCAGCACGGGCGGCACCGACGACATCGCTTCGGTTGCCGAGGTGGCGCGGCGCCATGGCCTTTATCTTCATGTCGATGCGGCCTGGGCCGGGTCGGCAATGATCTGCCCGGAATACCGGCATTTCTGGAGCGGTGTCGAAGCGGCCGATTCCGTTGTCTTCAATCCCCACAAATGGCTCGGTGCGCAGTTCGATTGTTCGATCCAGTTCCTGCGCGATCCCGAAAGCCATGTGCGGACGCTGGCCATCAAGCCGGATTACCTGAAGACCCATGGCCATGACGGCATCATCAATTATTCCGAGTGGTCGGTGCCGCTCGGCCGGCGGTTCCGCGCACTGAAATTGTGGTTCCTGCTGCGCGCTCATGGGCTGGAAAGCCTGCGAACGATGATCCGCAACCATGTCGCCTGGAGCGAAGGCCTTGCCGCGCGGCTGGCAAAGGAGCCGGATTTCGAGATCGTCAGCGAACCGATGCTGTCGCTGTTTTCGTTCCGGCACAAGGCTGCCACCGGCGCCGACGCGGACGAGCACAATCTGCGGCTGGTCAATGCGATCAACGACGATGGCCGCATCTACCTGACGCAGACGAGAGTCGACGGACGAGTGGCGATCCGGTTCCAGGTCGGACAGTTCGAGGCGACTGCCGGCGATGTCGATGCCGCCTTCGTCGTCATCGCCGAAATCGCGCGCGGCATGGGCTGAAGCTGCCTTGATGAGGTTGCGTACAGCTTTGGCTTTGCGATCAGGTAAATTCTATTAGCCGGCTTATGCCTTTTCATTGCTTTCGTTTTCGACTATAGACAAGAAAAACGAAAACGGGAGGTTGCCCATGTATCTGTCGCCGCGCCATGCCGAAATCATCCAGATGGCCAAGGATCATGGTCGCGTGCTGGTCGACGATCTGGCCACCCACTTCAATGTGACGCCGCAGACCATACGCAAGGATCTCAACGACCTGTGCGATCAGCGGCTGCTTTCGCGCATCCATGGTGGTGCGTTGTTCCCGTCCGGCATCGAGAACATGGAGTATGAGGCCAGGCGCAAGATTGCCGCCGACGAGAAGGAAGCGATCGGCCGCGCCGCAGCCAGGCTGATCCCCGACAATGCCTCGCTGTTCATCAATATCGGCACGACTACGGAGTCGGTTAGCAAGGCACTACTCGATCACAATGGGCTGATGGTCATCACCAATAACATCAATGTTGCCAACAGGATGCGCATATATCCCACGATCGAGGTGGTGATCGCCGGTGGGGTTGTGCGCGGTTCCGATGGCGGCGTGGTCGGCGAAGCCGCGGTCGATTTCATCCGGCAGTTCAAGGTCGATTATGCGGTGATCGGCGCTTCGGCCATCGACCATGACGGCGCCTTGCTCGACTTCGATTTCCGTGAGGTCAAGGTGGCGCAGGCGATCATCGCCAATGCGCGTCATGTCATCCTGGTTTCCGACCAGACCAAATTCGAGCGCACCGCGCCGGTCCGCATCGGCCATCTGTCGCAAGTCAACACCTTCATCACCGACCGTTGCGACATTCCGTCGGTGCGCAAGATCTGTCAGGAGGCCGAGGTTCAACTGATCGAGACGTCGCTCGGCTAAGCGGCATCGGCATATCATCACGCGCCTGTGATATTTCGTTTGACATTCGTTCTTATTTCGAAATAATCCCGATACGGTTTCGTAAAAACCTAAAAATGCTGCAATGCGAAATCGCGGGAGGGCTTTTTGGACGCAATCCGGGACATCTTCGTCATCGGTGGCGGCATCAATGGTTGCGGCATTGCCCGCGATGCCGTCGGGCGTGGCTTTTCCGTCTTTCTCGCCGAGATGAACGACCTCGCCAGCGGGACCTCCTCAGGCTCGACCAAGTTGATCCATGGCGGCCTGCGCTACCTCGAATTCTATGAATTCCGCCTGGTGCGCGAGGCGCTGATGGAGCGCGAGGTTCTGTGGAA
The DNA here is from genome assembly GCF_056405075.1 of Mesorhizobium sp. P2_A12. Classification (NCBI taxonomy): domain Bacteria; kingdom Pseudomonadati; phylum Pseudomonadota; class Alphaproteobacteria; order Hyphomicrobiales; family Phyllobacteriaceae; genus Mesorhizobium; species Mesorhizobium sp. P2_A12. The sequence continues at coordinate 209,513 of NZ_JBFUCU010000012.1, read as the reverse complement.
GAACGCGCCGCATATCATCTGGCCGATGCGCTTCGTCCTGCCCTATGCCAAGGGCCTGCGTCCGGCCTGGCTGATCAGGCTCGGTCTCTTTCTCTACGATCACATTGGCGGGCGCAAATTGCTGCCGGCGACCAGGACGCTGGACATGACCAGGGATCCGGCCGGCAAGCCTTTGAAGCCGCTGTTCAAAAGGGCCTTTGAATATTCGGATGGCTGGGTCAACGATGCGCGGCTGGTGGCGCTGAACGCGCGTGATGCCGCCGATCGCGGTGCAACCATCCGAACCCGCACGAAAGTGGTCGAAGCTCGCCGCGAAAACGGGCTGTGGACGATCAAGATCGAGAACCTGCAGACCGGCGAGACCGAGGAGATCAAGGCAAGGCTGCTGGTCAATGCCGCCGGGCCCTGGGTCGATCACGTGCTGTCCGGCGTCGTCGGACTCAACGATGTGCACAATGTCCGACTCGTGCAGGGCAGCCACATCGTCATCGCCAAGAAATTCGATGATCCGCGTGCCTATTTCTTCCAGAACAAGGATGGCCGCATTATCTTCGCCATTCCCTACGAGGAAGAGTTCACCCTGATCGGCACCACCGACCAGGATTATCCCGGCGACCCGCATGACGTGAAAATCAGCGACACCGAGATCGACTACCTCTGCGCAGCGGCAAGCGAATATTTCGCGCAACCGGTCAAGCGTCAGGACATCGTCTGGACCTATTCGGCTGTCCGTCCTCTCTACGATGACGGCGCCTCCAAGGCGCAGGAAGCGACGCGCGACTATGTGATCAAGGCCGATGGCGGCGAGAGCGCTGCGCCGATCGTCAATGCGTTCGGCGGCAAGATCACCACCTATCGCCGGCTGTCGGAATCGATGCTGGAAAAGATCGAGAGCTTCCTCGGCAAGCGCGGCAAGCCGTGGACGGCAAACGCGCCGCTGCCGGGTGGAGATTTCCCGGCCACCGGCTTCGACGCGCAAGTGACGAGGCTGAAGTCGGCCTATCCCTTCCTCGACGCACGCCTGGTCCGCAGGCTGACGCGGCTTTACGGGACGCGGGCGCAGGTTCTGCTGGGCCTGGCCAAGTCGAATGCCGATCTCGGCCGCAATTTCGGTGTCGATCTCTACGAGGCCGAGATACGCTACCTCGTTGAGAACGAATGGGCTGTCACCGCCGAGGATGTGCTATGGCGCAGGACCAAGCGCGGCCTGCACCTTAGCCGCGAGCAGGTGGCATCGCTCGATGAATTTATGCGCGGCATAAGCCGGCGGCATGTCGCAGCTGCCGAATGAAGAGGGGTTTGAGCTGATGCGGAAAGCCTGGGAGGAGGCGTCATGCTGGAACTGAGAAACGTCACCAAGACGGTCGGTGCGGCCGAGCATATCCGCGACGTGTCGCTGACGCTTCAGCATGGCTCGCTCAACGTCCTGCTTGGGCCCACGCTTTCGGGCAAGACCAGCCTGATGCGGCTGATGGCGGGCCTCGATGTGCCGACCTCCGGCTCGGTCTGGTTCGACGGCCAGAATGTCACCGGCGTGCCGGTGCAAAAGCGCAAGATCGCCATGGTCTACCAGCAATTCATCAACTATCCGGCGATGACCGTCTATGAGAACATCGCCTCGCCGCTGCGGGTGGCCGGCACCGAGCAGGCCAAGATCGACAAGGAAGTGCGCAATGCCGCGGCCCTGCTCAAGCTGACGCCCTATCTCGACCGCACGCCGCTCAGCCTGTCGGGCGGGCAGCAGCAGCGCACCGCTCTGGCGCGCGCCATCGTCAAGAATGCCAGCCTGGTGTTGCTCGACGAGCCGCTCGCCAATCTCGACTACAAATTGCGCGAGGAATTGCGCGCTGAACTGCCGAAGATCTTCGCCGCCGCCGGCACCATCTTCGTCTATGCCACGACCGAGCCACATGAAGCGCTGCTGCTCGGCGGCAATACGGCGACCCTTTCCGAAGGTCGCATCACCCAGTTTGGCCCGACCATCGAGGTGTTCCGCAAGCCGGCCGACCTGGTGACGGCAAGGACCTTCGCCGATCCGCCGCTCAACACCATCGTGCTCGCCAAGAAGGGCCCGGATTTCCTGCTCGACGGCGGCGTGAAGCTGCCGGTGCCGGCCGAGCTCTCGGGCATTGCCGATGCCAACTATACGATCGGCTTCCAGCCGCATCATCTGTCGCTCGAACGGCCCAATGCCTTGGCCGTGCCGGTGCGTGCAAAGGTCACGATCACTGAAATCACTGGGTCGGAGAGCTTCATCCATCTCGATTTCGCCGATGTGCGTTGGGTGATGCTGACCCACGGCATCCGCCATTTCGAGCCCGACGAGGTGGTCGAGGTGTTCATCGATCCGCGCCACATCATGGTTTTCGACGAGCACGGCCGCGCCGTCAGCGCGCCGAAGCTGGCGGCATAGGAGAGCGATATGGCGCGCATCGACGTCAATCATGTCAGGCATTCCTATCTGCCGAACCCGCGGACGGATGCCGATTTCGCGCTGCGGGAAGTGCATCACACCTTCGAGGATGGCGGCGCCTATGCGCTTCTCGGCCCGTCCGGTTGCGGCAAGACCACGCTGCTCAACATCATTTCAGGCCTGCTTCATCCCTCGCATGGCCAGTTGCTGTTCAACGGCAAGGACGTGACCAACCTGTCGACACAGGAGCGCAACATTGCGCAGGTGTTCCAGTTTCCAGTCATCTACGACACCATGACGGTCTACGACAATCTGGCCTTCCCGCTGCGCAATCGCGGCGTGCCGGAAGCCGATGTCGACCGCAAGGTGCGCGAGACGCTGGAGATGATCGATCTGGCATCCTGGGCAAAGAAGAAGGCGAGGGGCCTGACCGCCGACCAGAAGCAAAAGATTTCGCTTGGCCGCGGGCTGGTGCGCTCCGACGTCAACGCCATCCTGTTCGACGAGCCGCTGACCGTCATCGACCCGCACATGAAATGGGTGCTGCGCTCGCAGTTGAAGCAGCTGCACCGCCGTTTCGGCTACACCATGGTCTATGTCACCCACGACCAGACCGAGGCGCTGACCTTCGCCGACCAGGTCGTGGTGATGTATGATGGTGGCATCGTGCAGATCGGCACGCCGGCCGAACTATTCGAGCGGCCGCGCCACACTTTTGTCGGCTATTTCATTGGCTCGCCCGGCATGAACGTCATGCCGGTGGCAATCGACGGCAAGACGGCGACGCTCGGCTCGCAGCGGATCGAACTGCCGGGCGCGCCGAAGGCAGGCAGCGGCGCCATCGAGCTTGGCATTCGTCCCGAATATGTGCGGCTTGGCCGCGACGGCATGGCCGTCTCGATCAGCAAGGTCGAGGATGTCGGCCGTCACAAGGTGGTGCGCGCGAAGCTGGAAGGTCGCGACATCGCGGCTGTCATCGGCGAGGACGAGACCGTGCCCGCCGAACCGAAAGTGCGGTTCGACCCGGCCGGCATCAACATCTATGCCGATTCCTGGCGCGTCGAGATGGGGGCATAGATGGAAAAGACCTGGAACAACAAGGCCTGGTTCCTGGTGCTGCCGGTGCTGGTGCTGGTGGCGTTCTCGGCGGTCATTCCGCTGATGACGGTCGTCAACTATTCGGTGCAGGACACGTTCGGCAACAATGTCTTCTTCTGGGCCGGCACCGAATGGTTCGAGGAACTGCTGTCCTCCAGCCGCTTCTGGGAAGCGATGGTCCGCAACCTGATCTTCTCCTTCATCATCCTGGCCATCGAAGTGCCGCTCGGCATCTTCATCGCACTCAACATGCCGAAAAAGGGCTGGGGCGTACCGGTCTGCCTGGTGCTGATGGCGCTGCCGCTGCTGATCCCGTGGAACGTCGTCGGCACCATCTGGCAGGTCTTCGGCCGCAACGACATCGGCCTGCTCGGCTACTACATCAACGCGCTCGGCATCGACTACAACTATGTCCAGGATCCGTTCGACGCCTGGGTCACCATCATCATCATGGATGTCTGGCACTGGACGAGCCTGGTCGTGCTGCTCTGCTATGCCGGCTTGGTCTCCATTCCCGATGCCTTCTACCAGGCGGCCAAGATCGACGGCGCTTCGCGCTGGGCGGTGTTCCGCTACATCCAGCTGCCCAAGATGCAGCGTGTGCTTTTGATCGCCGTGCTGCTGCGTTTCATGGATAGTTTCATGATCTACACCGAACCTTTCGTCGTCACCGGCGGCGGCCCAGGCAATTCGACGACGTTCCTGTCGATCGACCTCGTCAAGACCGCGCTAGGCCAGTTCGACCTCGGTCCGGCCGCGGCGATGTCGCTGGTCTACTTCCTCATCATCCTGTTGTTGTCGTGGGTGTTCTACACCGTGATGACCAATTACGACGCGGAGCGCTGAGATGAGTGGCGCCAACGAAAGAGCGGATAGAGTGAGCGAGACGACAGCTTCGGGAGAATTGGCCAGCACGCTGTCGCAGGATGAGGTTGCCCGGCTGATGCGGCGCCGCGGCGAGGAATCGCGCTGGTGGTGGATCGTGCCGACGATCTACATCATCGTTCTGTTGCTGCCGATCTACTGGCTCATCAACATGAGCTTCAAGACCAATGCCGAGATCGTCTCCTCGCTTACCCTTTATCCGCACGCCCCGACGATCGCCAATTACGTCACCATCTTCACCGATGCATCCTGGTACTCGGGCTACATCAATTCGATCACCTATGTGGTGATGAACATGGTGATTTCGGTGACCGCGGCCTTGCCGGCGGCCTACGCCTTCTCGCGCTACCGCTTCCTCGGCGACAAGCATCTGTTCTTCTGGCTTTTGACCAACCGCATGGCGCCGCCGGCGGTTTTCGCGTTGCCGTTCTTCCAGCTCTATTCGGCCTTCGGCCTGATCGACACCCATATCGCGGTGGCGCTGGCACACTGCCTGTTCAATGTGCCTTTGGCGGTGTGGATCCTCGAAGGCTTCATGTCGGGCGTGCCGAAGGAAATCGACGAGACCGCCTATATCGACGGCTATTCGTTCCCGCGCTTCTTCGTCAAGATATTCATGCCGCTGATCGCCAGCGGCATCGGTGTGGCCTGCTTCTTCTGCTTCATGTTCTCATGGGTGGAACTGCTGATCGCCCGCACGCTGACGACCACCTATGCCAAGCCGATCGCCGCCACCATGACCCGCACGGTTTCGGCCGCCGGCATGGATTGGGGTCTGCTCGCCGCAGCCGGCGTGCTGACACTGATCCCCGGCGCGCTCGTCATCTGGTTCGTGCGCAACTATATCGCCAAGGGCTTCGCCCTGGGGAGGGTATGACGATGAACTTCGACCTCTCCTGGATGGCGTGGACGTGGCCGACGGCGGCCTTCTTCGCAACCATTCTTCTGCTGCTGTGCGGCATGGCGGTGTGGGAATACGCTTCGCCGGGTGGCAATCCGCGCGTCGGCATCCTGCGCTTCGAGACGACGCGCGGCGACCGTCTTTTCCTATCGCTGCTTGGCAGCGCCTTTATCCATCTCGCTTGGCTGGGTCTTGTCGGACCCAGCCTCTGGTGGGCTCTCGCTCTCTCCGTGGTCTACGCCATCGGCGTGTTCCGCTACGTATAGAGGGGGAAACTGTTGGAGCGACCGCGTGCCGGCGGCCGCTCCAGATCGCACTTGAAACCTGAAACAGTGGAGGAAACTTATGCGACGGCAATTTTTAACATCAACGACTGCCCTTGTCCTATTGCTCGGCGTGGGCAACGCCTACGCCGGGATGGACGAGGCAAAAGCCTTTCTGGACAAGGAGATAGGTCCGCTCTCGACGCTTTCGCGCGCCGACCAGGAAGCCGAAATGCAGTGGTTTATTGACGCAGCCAAGCCGTTCGCCGGCATGGACATCAAGGTCGTCTCCGAAACCATCGCCACGCACCAGTATGAATCGCAGGTGCTGGCGCCGGCCTTTACCGCCATCACCGGCATCAAGGTCACGCATGACGTCATCCAGGAAGGCGACGTCGTCGAGAAGATCCAGACCCAGATGCAGACCGGCCAGAACCTCTATGACGGCTGGGTCAACGATTCGGATCTGATAGGTACCCACTGGCGCTACCAGCAGGTACGCAACCTGACCGACTGGATGGCGGGCGACGGCAAGGATGTCACTAACCCGAACCTCGACCTGAAGGACTTCATCGGCACCTCGTTCACGACGGCGCCCGACAAGAAGCTCTATCAGCTCCCCGACCAGCAGTTCGCCAACCTCTACTGGTTCCGTTACGACTGGTTCAACGACGAGAAGAACAAGGCCGACTTCAAGGCCAAGTACGGCTACGACCTCGGCGTGCCGGTCAACTGGTCAGCCTATGAGGACATCGCCGAATTCTTCACCGGCCGCGAGATCGACGGCAAGAAGGTCTATGGCCACATGGACTACGGCAAGAAGGACCCGTCGCTCGGCTGGCGGTTCACCGACGCCTGGCTGTCGATGGCCGGCAACGGCGACAAGGGCATTCCGAACGGTCTGCCGGTCGACGAATGGGGCATCAAGGTCGACGAGAATTCGCGGCCTGTCGGCTCCTGCACGGCACGTGGCGGCGACACCAATGGCCCGGCCGCCGTCTACTCGATCCAGAAATATCTCGACTGGCTGAAGGCCTACGCCCCGGCGGAGGCCCAGGGCATGACCTTCTCTGAATCCGGACCGGTTCCGGCGCAGGGCGCGGTTGCCCAGCAGATCTTCTGGTACACCGCCTTCACCGCCTCGATGGTCGATGCCGGCGCCAAGGCCGTGTTGAACGACGACGGCACGCCGAAATGGCGCATGGCACCGTCGCCGCATGGCGTCTACTGGAAGGACGGCATGAAGCTCGGCTATCAGGACGTCGGTTCCTGGACGCTGATGAAGTCGACGCCGACCGACCGCGCCAAGGCCGCCTGGCTCTACGCGCAGTTCGTCACCTCGAAGACCGTGGACGTGAAGAAGAGCCATGTCGGCTTGACCTTCATCCGCGAGAGTTCCATCCACGACAAGAGCTTCACCGAGCGTGCGCCGAAACTCGGCGGCTTGATCGAGTTCTATCGCTCGCCGGCCCGCGTCCAGTGGTCGCCGACCGGCACCAACGTGCCTGACTATCCGAAGCTGGCACAGCTCTGGTGGCAGGCGATCGGCGATGCGTCGTCGGGTGCCAAGACCGCGCAGGAAGCGATGGACTCGCTCTGCGGCGAGCAGGAAAAGGTCATGAGCCGCATCGAGAAGTCGGGCGTCCAGGGCGATATCGGCCCGAAGATGGCCGAAGAGCATGACCTCGCCTACTGGAACGCCGACGCGGTCAAGAAAGGCAATCTCGCGCCTCAGCTCAAGATCGAGAACGAGAAGGAAAAGCCGATCACCATCAACTACGACGAACTGGTGAAGAGCTGGCAGAAGTAAAATTCTGTAGCTACAGTTTGCCGGGGCTTTGTGCCCCGGCAAACGCTTCGGAGCGAACGGTGATTTTCTCGCTTTCTCGGCGTGCTGCACGCTGGACTCCAGCAACCACCGGCGAGAACGGGGAGCTGCTTTTCACTGCGGACTTCGTGCTTGAACTGGCTAGACTGCACCTCTCAGAACATGGGCATGAAAGCCAAGCCACGACTGAACTCACCTCGGATCGATTGAAGCAAGTCATGCAAAATCCCGAGTTGCGGCTGGCTTATGAACTCGTTCCGGAGATCATCGCGGAATATGCGTTGAGAAAGCTCTCCGCTCCCGCGGATTTTGCGTACGTGCTGAACGATCGGCATGGACGGTCGTATAGCTTTAAGGTCACCCAGCACCCCGTTGCTCGACCGATTCACAACAATCTCGCAAGCGAGTTGCTGCCTGCGTCCGCCGTAGAAACTATCGCAAAAGCCTCCAGCTATGCCGGCGCGGTTTCCAAGGCGTTGAATGCTGGTGAGAAGCTGGCAAATCTGTCTGTCTGCGTTGCTCCGTTTGGTTTGGAACTTCATCTAGGCAGACTTGAGATCAGATAGGATTCCGAAGTTGACTAACTACATCCTCGCAATCGACCAGGGAACGACATCGACCCGGGCGATCCTGTTCGATGGTCAGATGAAGGTCGTCGGCAGCGGGCAGAAGGAATTCGCTCAGCATTATCCCGCGTCCGGCTGGGTCGAGCACGATCCCGAGGAAATCTGGGCGAGCGTCGTGACGACGGTAAAGGCTGCTTTGAAGAACGCCGGCCTCGCCGCTTCGGATGTCGCTGCCATCGGCATCACCAATCAGCGCGAGACCGTCGTCATCTGGGACAGGGCGACCGGCAAGCCGATCCACAATGCCATCGTCTGGCAGGACCGGCGCACCGTGCCGCTCTGCCAGAAGCTCAAGAAGCAGGGGCTTGAGAAGAAATTCACCAGAAAGACCGGCCTGCTGCTGGATCCCTATTTCTCAGGCACCAAGATCGCCTGGATGCTCGACAAGGTGAAAGGCGCGAGAAAACGCGCCGAGAAGGGCGAATTGCTGGCCGGCACCATCGACAGTTTCCTGATCTGGCGGCTGACCGGCGGCAAGGTCCATGCCACGGATGCGACCAACGCCTCGCGCACGCTGGTTTACAACATCGAGAAAAACGCCTGGGACGACGAGCTGCTGGCTATTCTCAACATCCCGGCAAAAATGCTTCCCGAGGTAAAAGACTGTGCCGATGACTATGGAATCACGGAGAAAAATCTCTTCGGTGCCGAGATAAGAATCCTCGGCGTTGCCGGTGACCAGCATGCCGCGGCCATTGGCCAGGCCTGCTTCGAGCCGGGGATGATGAAATCGACCTATGGCACCGGCTGTTTTGCGCTGCTCAACACCGGCAGTGATCTGGTACGTTCGAAGAACCGGCTGCTGACCACCATTGCCTACCGGCTGAACGGCAAGACGACCTACGCGCTGGAAGGCTCGATCTTCATCGCCGGGGCTGCCGTGCAATGGCTGCGCGATGGCATCAAGGTCATCGGCAAGGCAGAGCAGAGCGGCAAACTGGCGGCCGAGGCCGATCCGACGCAGAACGTCTATCTGGTGCCGGCCTTTGTCGGGTTAGGCGCACCACATTGGGATGCCGAGGCTCGCGGCGCCATTTTCGGGCTGACGCGCAATTCCGGTCCGGCGGAGTTTGCGCGCGCCGCCCTGGAATCCGTCGCCTACCAGACGCGCGACCTGCTCGATGCCATGCACAAGGACTGGAAGGGTGCGTCGGTCGAGACAGTGCTTCGCGTCGACGGCGGCATGGTGGCGTCGGACTGGACCATGCAGCGCCTGGCCGACATCCTCGATGCGCCGGTCGACCGCCCGACCATTCTGGAGACGACGGCACTCGGTGCCGCATGGCTGGCCGGCTCGAGGGCCGGCGTCTGGCCGGATGCCAGGAAGTTTGCGAAAAGCTGGGCACTCGAACGGCGCTTCCAGCCGGACATGGACACGTCGACGCGCTCCACCAAGCTGGCGGGCTGGCGCGATGCTGTGGGAAGGACACTGAGTGTGCCATAAGCAATCAGCTGGCTGACTGATGCTACTTCGATACGTCGAATGAAAAAGGCCCGCGCCATGGCACGGACCTTTCTACGCGACACTATCAGTTGCTGGTACTCACCCGTGGTCAATAGGGCGAACGGCATTCCTGGCGAGGACCGTAGTTCGGCTGGAACGTGTTGTCCGAAGCGCGGTAGCTGCGATAGCGATCATAGCACCACTGCACATGCGAATTACCTTCATAGACACGGTTGTTCTCGCTGTTGATGATCGCGCCGGTGATCAGGGCGCCGGTGGCGAAGGCAGCCAGCGGGAACCAGTTGTCGCCGTGGCGACGATAGCCCCGATGGTACTCGCGGTAGCCGCGATGACCATTCCAATAGACGCCGCCGTCGTTGTTTCGGGCAAAGTTGCGACGGTTGCCGAAATCGCGGTTGCTGAAGTTGCGGTTGAAATGTCGGTTATGACGCCACTGCGATGGGCCGTAGCGTGACTCTCCGACATTCAGTACATTTGACGACCCGTCCGATGCCTGTGGCACTAACATCTGAGCCGCATTGGCCGGCATGGCAGCCGCGGCAAACGAAACTGACAAAGTGGTCGCCAGTATACCCGATACGATCTTGTTCATTGTTCTTCTCCTTCGAAAGGGTGATTGACGTCCCTTGTGCTGGGAGAACGGGCGAGCCCGGCAATAGTTCCGCGCTAAAATATCAAGTTGCTGATTTATAATGTTTCTCTGGCTTGACGATGGCGCTACTGGTCCTTCGTTCGGCTGCTCCGGACGGCCCTTGATGCCCTGCTCGAAGCGACCAGGCAGGCAACTTGGCATTGCCGGGAAAGCTTGGCTTGCCCATGCTCTTTTTCCGGTTGACCGGTCGAGGCACTCTCCCTATGTTCCGCGCAATTTCGAGGGCAGCGTTTCGAGCCCGCGGGAGCGCGTAGCTCAGCCGGTAGAGCAACTGACTTTTAATCAGTAGGTCATGGGTTCGAATCCCATCGCGCTCACCAAACATAATGAGATAGCCTGACTGTCGGTATCATGTACCGAGCGCTGGCAACCAAATGGCAACGGCGCTGAACTGGGTATCTCTCTCGCTTGTGACAATGGGCCTGTACCGTCTCATCTGACGTGGCGAGATTCGGCGCGCTTGCATACCGCTCTGGACAGAATGCATTTCGGTAAATCTTGAGAAACAGGCTCGCTCCCACGTTGGCAAGTCGGCACAAGCCTAAGGATTTCCTGTTAAAAAGAAGCCAGAGGCTGGGAGGCGCTGTTCTCGGCGCTCGATGACTATGATCACCCTTTACGAGCTCGCTTGAGCCCTTGGTGTCAGCCACGTAGAATTTGTTCGGCCGGACGACGACACGACTTCACCCTGAAGAGCGCGCTGTACGTCACTATTCTCAGTAACGCACTTGTTGGGTAACCGGATTTTGTGAATGCCCGACAGCCTTGGCAGACAGCGCCTGAATCGCCTCTTCCTGGACCAAATCAACAAAGGCCTTTTTAGAGGTTGCCGGGAGAACGTCTAGCAGGTAGTTGAAATAGGCATAAACCTTGCGCCTCCTTCCCAACCAATATCCAGTAAATATTCCAATTGTACAAATTATACTTTGAGAGATCATTCCATCGATAATTACTGGGACTCTGTCGGATGATTTCGTGATTAACTCAGCTGTTTTTTCGTCCATGAATAATAAATTAACAGCCCCTGATATGAGCACTCCAATCACCACAGATAACAGAATCATCAAATAACTCCTTTCCTTGCACCTTACGCCGAGCCATCTTCCCAAATATATGGTTAGCGTGAACAACAGAAGGATTAGACAAAGCGCGATTATAATAACTGTTTCTTGAAATATTGTGACAGCAATTTTCGACATGTCTCCGTTTTCCGGGTTAAACAATGAAACGATCTTATCGGTGCTATTTCCATACCCCAGATCGTCTGGTTCACCTATCTCGTTCTTTATTAAGGCTGCAAGCGCATTTGCCGATAAAACCGCAGCACTTCCCGAAATTAACCCTGTTAGCCCGCTTATAAACTGTATCATCCCTACGATTATCAGCGGAGTAATTATTATAAGTATCGTCCACTTATATGAGAAACCATCTAGTTCAAATACTTTAGGATATTGTCCCCTTTCTAAATCCTGCTTGGTACTATATTTTTCAAAAAGGTCGGCCAGATGTGGCGCTCCGACCAAGGGGAGGGCTGCTATTCCTGCTGCGCCTTCGCTTGAAACGCCAATAAAGAAGTGCAATGGGATATATAATCCACAGGTTAACACAATCACACATATTAATGTTTTATAAAGAGTACTCATTGTGAACATCCTCCCCTCCACGGTATTAAAAAAATACCTTAGTTCGGTGGGTGGTAATAGTTCTCGCCGGACATAAGTGTCCGGCTTGGGATTCCCTTTCGCGCGTGTGCATGCGAGTCTGGCGTATGCGAACAGGAATATCCCTTGTGATTGATCGCTAGCGCCTGAGTGCGCTGATCCGGGATCGCAACGCACCACGGAAGCGCGTTTGTCGCACCGAGATCATTTTGTTGAGCAGCGAGGGCGTGGGGACCATCGAGATCATACGGCACGCCGGCAAATCCAAGACCTGCGTGTGGCAGTGGCGAAAGGGCGAACGCCAATAGAATGCGCATTGTCATGTCCCACCGAAGGAAGGTTGTAATATGCGCTGTAGCTAATATGACACAGGGACGCCCACGTGGAAAGCTGAATCCTGCATTATGGCGTCTGTGGCCGAGGCAGAAGGAATTTGCAGAAGTTCCTTGTCGCAGAGCACATCCGGGCCCGTGCTACTGTTCTTACCCGATCGCTCGATTCCACCGAGGCGCCCGAAGCTCGCCTGGGAGTGCGCCCTACGACCCCGATATCAACCCCATCGAGGAGGTCTTCGCAAACCTCAAGCACATCATGCGAAAGGCCGCGGAGCGAACCGTCCAAGCCACATGGCAACGCATCGGAACGCACCTCCAAAGTTTCCAATCAGCAGAGTGTGCAAAATCTCGTCAATGCTGGATATGTTTCAATCCGACTGAAGCATGCTCTAGGCGCCGGAAGGCAGAAGCTCGACTTCCGGCGACGTGTGCTCCCGCGCGCTTTCCGACATCAGTTGCTGCGCAACAGGCTGCACATTTTCCTTATAGGTGATGCACCTGTCGTAGACCTTCTTGGCCACGCGGTCTTTGCCAATGCGCTCCCATTCCGGCGTCCAGGGCGCATCCCAGTCAAACTGCTGCGAGATGAGAAGTTCTCGGTCAAAGCACTGCGGATCTCGATCCAAAATCTGGCGGGCTTCATCGGCCAATGGCGTATAGGCCTGGACCGCAGCAATCTTTCTGGCGCGAGCAGCCGAATCCAGTTGGATTTCCACTTCGACAGCCCCCGGCACGTTGGGAACCGCGGCGGAGCAAAGCTGCTTGCGCCCCGGCTTCGTGCCTTGCCGACGCCTGTTGAGGGCATTACCGAATGCAAAGGCCAGATCATGCATCGGATTGTAGCCATCGACCGCGTCCGAGACGACTTGTACATTCTGCATGTCAGACAGATCGGCGATGATTCTCGTCAACACATCGGCAAAGACGCGACTATCCCCAGCCAACAGGGCTTTATACCAGGTGGCGTCGGGAATATCGCCGAACACCGCGCCTGCGGTCGCGCCGGCAGCTTCCACCAAGTCGCGTGAATACCGGGTTCGGGAAGAATGGCGTCCGCCTGAACCGTCCGTCAAAAGGTAGATTCGCGGTTTCTTGAGCTCAAGCCAGTGATGGATCCTGAGCTCATGCCCCGGATGGGCAAGGATCAGCACATGTTGCAACTTTTCAGGCAAAAAACGGCTCCAATCCAGGTTTCGGCATACATCCGCCTTTTAGACCGCATCAAAGGCGACCAGGCATCAAAGGGTTTCCCACATGAGTTGGCCCGGCCATCTTTGTGAAACTTGTTTGGCCGATGCCTTCAAACTAAGAACGCTGCCTAGCATCTGTTATCCTCGCCGCCAATGCGGAGGTGTGAAACAGCTAAGGAGGCGGCATTTGCGGATTCTCATCACCAATCTGTTCGTGTCGTACAACAGCGGTACCGAAGCCGTTGTTGAATTGCTGGCCGATGGGCTTCGCCGCGGCGGTCATCAAACCATGTTGCTGGCTCCAACGCTTGGCGAGATGGCCGATCGAATGCGCCTGCGCGGACACCATGTGGTGGACCGAATTGCCGAGATCGTCGAAAAGCCCGACATAATTCACGCACAGCATTTGACGCCTTGCCTGACCGCGCTGGCGCGTTTTCCCGATGTACCAGCGGTGTTTTCCTGCCACAGCGCTTTCTTCGAGGTCGAAGCTCCCATGCTTCATCCGCAGATACGCCGCTGGATCGCAGTCGATGAAGCGTGCAAGGCCAAATGCCTGTCGCGCGGTGTGCCGGCGGACAGATTGGACGTCATCTACAATGCAATTGACCTTGAACGCTTCAAACAGCGTCCGCCCCTGCCATCGAAGCCTCTGAAGGGGCTTCTGCTGACCAAGAATTTCGAGCATCAGCAAGCGGTGCGCGAAGCCTGCGCCAGGAGCAATATGCAACTGGATGAGTTGGGACCCGCCACGGGCCGGTTTTCACATCAACTCGAAAAGGATCTGCTGCAATACGATATCGTGTTCGCAACCGCCCGGATGGCCATTGAAGCCGCAGCAGTGGGATGCTCGGTCGTGGTCTGCGACGCGCGTGGTTTCGCCGGTTTGCTCGACACGGCAAATATGGAGGCATGGCGGCGAATGAACCTCGGCGTCGGCCTTCTGACCAGGCCGACCACTGTCGACAACCTGATGGAGGCGTTGTCGAAATTCGACGCTGACGACGCCGCGGAGGTCTGTGCCTACTTTCGAAATGTGGCGGGTGCCGAGCATTTCATTGACGAGCATCTTCACACCTACAGTCGGGCCATTGAGACGAATGTCCAAACGACGGACGATGAGCGATCGCTTGCAACCGCATCTTGGATCGAAGAGATAGGCGTTTCGCGCGAACGCCGCAGATGGTTCAGTGTCGCCAACGAAATTGGTGGTGCCTGGCGTGATTCCTCAGAACAGGCGACGCTTCTCGATCTGCTCAGGTCGAACACAAAAACCTTGGAGAGTGGTGCCGCAGCGCTGACGGACCTTGGCGAACGGGTCAAATCCATTGGCTCCGATGCGCTCCTCAACGTGGCCCATGATAGCCAGGCCAGACTATACCGGCTTGAAGGGCAGCTATCCGGCCTTTCAAGCGCTGTCGTTGATAGCGCCGCTTCGCTCCACAACGTGGCCCATGATAGCCAAGCCCGATTGCATCGACTTGAAGGGCAGCTATCCAGCCTTTCAAGCTCTGTCGCTGATGGTTCTGCTTCCCTCAACAGCGCGACCCAGGACAGTCGGGCTGCATTGCATCGAATTGACGGAGAGCTGTCGCGCCTTTCAAATTTCGTCAATGAGAGCAAACGGCTCTACAACGGCATGATACCGCTTTTTATAAGAAAAATGTTTCGTCGGGCTCGGGGGCGAGGTTGAGGGTGTCTGGAGGCGTTCGTGGCTATTCGATTTGCACATCGCCAAGGTCCGGCAGCAATTACCTGTGCCAGCATCTCAGCAGCACCGGAATGCTCGGGCATCCGCTTGAGTATTTCAATTGGAGGGGACGCCGCTTTTTCGACGATCCAAATTTTCCCGAAGATATAGCCGGGCAGGTCGAAAAAATTCTCACCATGGGCGCAACCGCCAATCGTATCTATGGTCTGAAAATCTTTGCCCACCAGCATGATTGGATTTCAAGCGAAATAGGCTGGTTCGACGCGCTTCCGAATCTTCGGTTCATCTTCCTATCAAGGCGAGACATTCTCGGTCAGGCAATATCCTGGGCGAGGGCCCTCCAAACCGGTCAGTACCGCTCTACTCAATCGGTGAGCCAAGAAACGGTTTTCGATGCCGAGCTGATCCAGAGGCAACTCGATGCGCTGGTTCGGGAGAGGGCGCGTTGGGAGATGTTCTTTGCCCGGACCGGGATTGATCCTCTCAGGCTTGAATACGAGTCGATAGTCGCGGATCCCCTGAATGCCATCCGTCAAGTCGCGGACATGATGGATGTGACGCTCCAACGCAGCCCGGATTCGACCAGCATCGTGATCCAGCAACAGCGAGACTCAATCAGCTTCGATTGGGCCGATCGTTTCAGGCGTGAGCGGGGCAATCCAAATACGCTGGACTTTGTATAGGGCTGCCTGCATGCGGTGACGAACGTCGAACGGGTCGGGGATCGACGCTGCCCTTCAGTGACCTTCGAACACCAGAGAAACATGTCCGCCGGCATGCCGCTCGAGCCGGCCGGCGAGGTCGAGCTCCAGGAGCACCATGAACACCTGGGCCGGATGCAGGCCGGTGTGGCGGATGATCTCGTCGACCGACACCGGCGTCGGGCCAAGCGCCTCGATGACGCGGGCGCGGTCGCTTTCGCCGGGCGGCGGCGTGACCGAGAAGTCGGGCGGGTCTTGAAACGGCGGCACATCCGGCGCCCGCAAACCGGTCAGTGGCGCGATTGCCCTGGAAATGTCCGATGCCTCGGTGACCAGGGTAGCGCCGTCCTTGAGCAGGCTGTTGGTGCCGGCGGCGCGCGGATCGAGCGGTGAGCCCGGCACAGCGAAGACCAGCCGGCCCATTTCGCCGGCAAGCCTGGCACTGATCAGTGACCCAGAGCGCTGCGCTGCCTCAACCACCACCAGCCCAAGGGGGGCGCCCGCGACAAGGCGGTTGCGGCGCGGAAAATCCTGGGCGCGCGGCTGCCAGCCGAACGGCATTTCCGAAATGACGGCGCCGCGCTCGGCAATTTCCTCGCACAAGCCGGCGTTTTCGGGCGGATAGGGCAGGTCGAGCCCTCCGGCCAGCACACCGATCGTGCCGGTCGACAGACTGCCCTGATGTGCTGCCGTGTCGATGCCGCGCGCCAGTCCCGAGACGATGCCGTAGCCGTCGCGGCCAAGCTCGGCGGCCAGCATGCGCGCCATCTTGATGCCGGCCAGCGATGCGTTGCGGGCACCGACGATGGCGACCCCCGGCAGCCGGAACACGGCGGCATTGCCCTTGACCGCCAACAGTGGCGGCGGATGGTCCATGCTGCGCAACAGCGGTGGATAGTCGGGCTCTCCGATGCCGACAAAGCGCGCGCCGGCCTTTCGGGCTGTCTCCAATTCGGCCTCGGCTTCGGCGATCGACGGGATGCGGGCGATGCGGTTGGCGCCGCCCGAAATCATCAATTCCGGAAGGATTTCCAGCGCAACCTCGGCCGAACCGAAGCGGTTGATCAGGTCGCGAAAGGAGGCGGGACCGACATTCTGGGTGCGGATCAGCCGCAGCCAACTCACCCGCTGCCGGTCGCTGAGGCGCGGCCCGGCGGCGGGTTCGCTCACGTCTTGGCTCCGATCTTGCCCTCGGTGCCGGCAAGTAGGCGCGAAATGTTTTCCCTGTGTTTGATGAAGACGACGATGCTCATCACCAAGAACAGGGCGGCAATCTGCGGCGTGCTCAGGAAATAGAGGGCGATCGGCACGACAATGGCCGCCGTCAGCGCTGCCAGCGAGGAGTATCGGAACAGGAAGGCCATCACCAGCCAGACGACGGCGAAGATCAGCGCCACCTGCCAGGCAAGGCCGATGAGCACGCCGAGATAGGTCGCGACACCCTTGCCGCCCCTGAATCCCAGCCATGCCGGGAAGAGATGGCCGAGAAAGGCGCCGAGACCTGCCCAGAGCGCCAATTCAGGCGCGAAATGGCCTGATATCAACACGGCGGCGGTGCCTTTCAGCGCGTCGAGCAGCAGCGTCGCGGCGGCAAGCCCCTTGTTGCCGGTGCGCAGCACATTGGTTGCGCCGATGTTGCCCGAGCCGATCTTGCGCACATCGCCAAGGCCGGCCGCGCGGGTGAGCAGAAGTCCGAAGGGAATCGAGCCCAGGAGATAGCCGAACACCAGCGCCGGGATGAGGCTGTAAGTCATTGTTTCCCCCGCATTTCCCCAAAATGGCCGGATCAGGCGCGGTGCGCGGTGGCCAGCTCAGATTGAGAACACTGTGCGGCCCGCCACCAGCGTTTGCAAGACCTTGCCCTGCAACCGCGCGCCTTCGAAACAGGTGTTTTTCGAACGCGAACGAATGCCGCTCTCGGCGACGATCCAGGGTTCGTCCAGATCGACCAGCGCAAGATCGGCAACCGCCCCCGGCTTCAGCGTGCCGCCGGGCAGGCCGAACAGCCTTGCCGGTGCCGTCGATAGCATCTCGATCAGCCTGAGCAATGGCACGTCGCCATTGTGGTAGAGCCGCAATGCCGCGCCAAGCAGGGTTTCGAGCCCGACGGCGCCGGCCGCCGCATCGGCAAAGGGCAGGCGCTTGGTGTCGACATCCTGCGGATCGTGCGAGGAGACGATGATATCGATGGTGCCGTCCCTGACCGCCTCGATCATCGCCAGCCGGTCTTCCTCGGCGCGCAACGGCGGGGTCAGGCGGAAGAAGGTGCGGTATTCGCCGACATCGTTTTCATTGAGCGACAGATTGTGGATCGCTACGCCTGATGTCACGGTCGCGCCCTCGGCTTTCGCCCGTGTCACGGCGTTTGCCGCCATCGCCGTCGAGATCTTCGCCGCATGGTACGAACCGCGCGTCAGCCTTGCCAGCGCAAGGTCGCGCTCGAGAGGGATGGATTCGGCTTCACGCGGGATGCCGGAAAGGCCGAGCCAGCTGGCGTATAGGCCCTCGTTCATAACGCCGGACGAACCGAGGTCGGCGTCCTGCGTTTCATGCACGATGGTGGCGCCGAAGTCGCGCGCATAGGTCAGCGCGCGGCGCATCACCAGGGCGCTTGATATGGTGTGGCGGCCATCGGTGAACGCGACGGCGCCGGCTTCGCGCAGCAGGCCGAACTCGGTCATCTCGCGGCCGTCGAGGCCCTTGGTGATCGCCGCCGCCGGGAAGACGTTGACGCTTGCCGTGTCCTTGGCGGTGCGCAGCACGAATTCGACCAGCGCCACATTGTCGATTACCGGGTCGGTGTCGGGCATCATGACGATGGAGGTGACGCCGCCGGCCGCCGCGGCGACACTGGCCGAAGCGATGGTTTCGCGATGCTCGCCGCCCGGCTCGCCGATGAAGACGCGGCCGTCGATCAGGCCTGGAATGATCGCCTTGCCGCCGCAGTCGATAACGGTCGCCCCCCCCGGGGCGCCCTGGTTCAGCGCTGCCTTGCCGGCGGCGACGATCTTGCGGCCATCGACGATGACGGAGCCGACTTGGTCGACACCGCGCGATGGGTCGACAATGCGAGCGCGCTCAAAGACCGTTATGCTCATGCGCCGCGGCCCTCTTGATTGCGGCCTTCTTGATTGCGACGGGGGTCGAGCAGAGCTTCCATCACCGCCATGCGCACGGCGACGCCCATCTCGACCTGTTCCTGGATGACGCTCTGCGGGCCGTCGGCGATTTCCGAGGCGATCTCGACGCCGCGGTTCATCGGGCCGGGATGCATCACCAGCGCGTCGTCCTTGGCGGCCTTCAGCTTTTCGGCATCGAGGCCGAAATAGCGGAAATATTCGCGCACCGAAGGCACGAAGGCGCCTTCCATGCGCTCGCGCTGCAGGCGCAGCATCATCACCACGTCGGCGCCCTTGAGGCCTTCGGCCATCGAGCGGGTGACGATGACGCCCATTTTCTCGATGCCGGCAGGCAACAGGGTCGACGGTGCGACGACCCGCACCTGCGCGCCGAGCGCGTTGAGCAGCATGATGTTGGAGCGCGCCACGCGCGAGTGGAGGATGTCGCCGCAGATCGCCACGATCAGCTTCGACAGCGGACCCTTGGCGCGGCGGATGGTCAGCGCATCGAGCAGAGCCTGTGTCGGGTGTTCATGCGCGCCGTCACCGGCATTGACCACCGAGCAGCCGACTTTCTGGGCAAGAAGGGCCGCAGCGCCCGCCGACTGGTGGCGGATGATCAAGATATCGGGCCGCATGGCATTCAGCGTCATCGCCGTGTCGATGAGCGTCTCGCCCTTCTTCACCGATGAGCTCGCCACCGACATGTTCATGACATCGGCGCCGAGCCGCTTTCCGGCGAGCTCGAACGACGACTGCGTGCGCGTCGAGGCTTCATAGAAGAGGTTGATCTGGGTGCGGCCGCGCAGCGTCGAGGTTTTCTTCTCGGACTGCCGTGAAATCGCGACGGCGCGGTCCGCCCGGTCGAGCAGAAGCTCGATGTCGGCGGGGGAAAGATCGCGGATGCCCAGAAGATGGCGGTGAGGGTAGAGTGGCAGGGACGAAGCGTCGGTCATCTCAAGGCGCTGCTATAGGGTGGAGATTTTGCGGCTGCAAGCGGCAGCTTTGCATTGGAGCCGTTCTCC
Organism: Mesorhizobium sp. P2_A12; assembly: GCF_056405075.1. Taxonomy (NCBI): domain Bacteria; kingdom Pseudomonadati; phylum Pseudomonadota; class Alphaproteobacteria; order Hyphomicrobiales; family Phyllobacteriaceae; genus Mesorhizobium; species Mesorhizobium sp. P2_A12. The sequence goes on along the minus strand of NZ_JBFUCU010000012.1, from coordinate 189,640 downwards.
CCGGTATTTTCATCGCGTGCGTTGTATGGCTTGGCTATATCTAGCCGATGGCCTCGGATTCGTGGTTTTCTGACGATAGGGACCTTTCTCCCGACAAAAGGATTGGGCGTGACCGACGACGTGACGAACCAGCCGCCGCCTCTGACGGGCGGCAACGCCTGGCGGGGCGATCCGTTGCTGATCCAGCTTGCGGAGCGCTTTTCCGATCCGGTGCGCAAGGACCTCGACGGGCTCGGCCGTTTCGTGCTGACGCAGGAGGCGCAGGAACTCGCCCGCCTCGCCAATGTCGAGACGCCGAAGCTCAGGACGCATGATCGCCAGGGACGGCGCATCGATGTGGTCGAGTTCCATCCCGCTTATCATGCCCTGATGCGCCGCTCGGTGGCCAATGGGCTGCATTCCTCGGTGTGGGAAAATGGCGACGCCGAGATTGGCCGCCGCCACCAGGTCCGCGCCGCGCGGTTCTATCTGACGGCGGAGCTCGAGACCGGGCATCTGTGTCCGATCACCATGACCAATGCTTCCCTGGCGGCGTTGATGGCCAGCCCAAAACTGTTTCGCGAATGGGCGCCGCGGGTGACGACGCGCAAATACGACCAGGGCCAGAAGCCACCGGTCGAAAAGACCGGGCTGACGCTCGGCATGGGCATGACCGAGAAGCAGGGCGGCACGGATGTGCGCGCCAATGTGACAAGGGCGGAACGCGCCGGCAGCGGGTTCTATCGCCTGACAGGGCACAAATGGTTCATGTCGGCGCCGATGTCGGATGCGTTCCTCGTGCTCGCACAGGCGCCGGAGGGACTGTCCTGCTTCCTCGTGCCACGCGTTCTCGGCGACGGCTCGGGCAACGGTTTCCGCTTCCAGCGGCTGAAGGACAAGCTCGGCAACCGGTCCAATGCCTCTTCCGAGGTGGAATTCGTCAACGCCATCGGCGAGATGGTCGGCGAACCGGGTACGGGCGTGAAGACGATCATGGACATGGTGACCTTGACCCGGCTCGACTGTGCTGTCGCGTCGTCGGCGATCATGCGTGCAGGTCTTGCCGAAGCCGTTCATCATGCCCGCCATCGACAGGTGTTCGGCACCAATCTGATCGAGCAGCCGCTGATGCAGCGCGTGCTGGCCGACATGGCGCTCGATGTCGCCGCCGCAACCGCGCTGTCGTTCCGGCTGGCGCGGTCCTTCGACGAGGCGGCGAGTGATCGCGGCGAAGCGGCATTCGCCCGCGCCATGACGCCGGTCGTCAAATACTGGGTGTGCAAGATCGCGCCGCCTTTGCTCTACGAGGCGATGGAGTGCCTCGGCGGCAACGGCTATGTCGAGGAGGCGCCGCTCGCCCGCTACTATCGCGAGGCCCCGGTCAATGCGATCTGGGAAGGATCCGGCAATGTCATGGCGCTCGACGTGCTGCGCGTGCTCGGCCGCGCGCCGGGCCTGTTCGAGGATGTGCTGGCCGGTATCGACCGTGACCTTGGCGCCGGCGGGCGCGGCACGATTGGCGTGCTGAAGGCGGCGATGCAGGTCGCGGCAACCGACGACGGCTCGGCCCGGCTGCTTACCGAACAGCTGGCGCTATCGGCGGCGGCGGCGGAACTGCGCCGGCTGGGGGCAGGGCGAATCGCCGACGCGTTCGTCGAGACGCGGCTCGCCGGCCAGTGGCGCAACACCTATGGCATGCTCGATTCGCGCCATGACGCGCGCATGATCATCGACACGCTCTATCCGCCTGTGAACTAAGCCGCGAGCGTTGCGCAGAAACCGGCGCCATTGATCATTTTGAGGCGCCGGCGAGCCTCCACACGCGCGTCACTAATCGCCGTTAACCTTAACAAATGGTTTCCGTTGCGGTGACGATCGGCAAAGCCCAGTGTCGCGGCGAGAGCAAGGAATGGTTCAAATTGGCCAAATCCCTGCTTTGCGAAGCGGGAATGCCGATGCGACATGTACTGACCTCTTTTCTGGCCTTGCACTGGGCGATCGTTTTCGCCCTGCTTGCGTTCATCTGCATCGACGGAAACCGTGGTGTGGCTGCGGCGCTGGGCGTGTTGGGTGCCACCATCGAGGGCACTCGCTTCATCGACCTCGACAACGCCATCGTCGTGGCCCCGCTCGCCACCGCCTTGCTGGTCGTCGCTGTGCTGTTCTTCTGGGCCTTTGTCGAAACCCTGATCAATGACGCGACCAGCCAGGGCGTCGACAGCGTCGCCCGCATCGCTTTCATCTCCGCGTCCGGCGTGTTGTCGCTGATCGTCGTCGGCGGCGCCGCGCGAGGCATCAACGGGCTGTTCATGGTTGTGGCGGTGCAGCTGGCGGCACTTCTGGCATCTTATGTTGCCATGCTTGCCGAGCGACGGTCTGTTGCAGCGGTTGCTCAGGGCGATATCGAAATCAGCGTCGCCGCGCACGGCATGGCCGAGGCCGCGGCCCACAATTCGCTGCTTTCGCTCATATCGGGCCGGACAGGCCCGAATCCCATGGGAGGCCGCTGATGCGTTACATCTTCGCATTGTGGGCGGCCCCGATGGCGCTGTTCTGGGGCTGGTTCTACCTGTCGCTCAACGACATGAACTTCGGTTATGTCATGCTGAGCCGGCGGCTGCACGACTTCGTCTTCCAGCTCTATGGCCAGATGCTCGGTATCGATCCGGCGACCATCCCCGGCATGGTGGCAAAGGCCTGTGTCTTCGATGGGTTTCTACTGATGGCGCTGTGGGCGTTTCGCCGCCGCCGCGAAATCGCCGGCTGGATCAAGCGGCGTTGGGCGGGTCCGGTTCCGTTCGATCGGATGCGTGGAGCGACTGAAGCCGGTCCAAAACTCCCTGCAGAATAAACGCGGCTGCCGCCGAATCGATCTTGCTGGCGCGTTTGCGGCGCGAGAAATCCATCTCGATCAGCGTCCTTTCGGCCGCGACCGTCGATAGCCTTTCGTCCCAGAGCACGAAGGGCAGTTCGCTCACCTGCGCCATGTTGCGGACGAAGGCGCGCGATTTCTGCGCGCGCGGCCCTTCCGAACCGTCCATGTTGATCGGCAGTCCGATCACCACCGCGCCGGCATTCTCCTTCTGCAGCAAGGCTAACAGCACGACAGCGTCGAGCGAGAATTTCCTTCGCATGATGACCGGGCGCGGATGGGCAAAGGAGAACCTCTGGTCCGAGACGGCGACGCCGATCGTCTTGTCGCCGAGGTCAAGCCCTGCCAGCGTTTTGCCGCCGGCAAGCCGCGCCGGCAATTCCTCGATCGTGATAATGCCCAATGGCCGTCCTTCGCCCTTCACCGCCATGTGTTCTCTCAGACACACAACGGACACAGTAACCCTTTGATCTCGGGGCTATCGGCGTTCTATCCTTTGGCAAGGCAAAAATCGAGGAAAGCATTCATGAAATTGACCTGGTACGGCCACTCGGCGTTTCGCATCGAAACCGCCGACGCCAAGATCCTCATCGACCCCTATCTGATCGGCAATCCGTCCTGGACAGGTGGCTGGGAGGGGCCGGCCGAGGGCATCACGCATGTGCTGCTGACGCATGGACATAGCGACCACATCAGCGGCGCGCTGGAAGTGCTGGGCAAAAGCGGCGCCCAGTTGGTCGCCAATTTCGAAATCTGCATGTACCTGATGGGCAAGGGCGCCAGCGACAAGAAGATCAACCCGGGCAACATCGGCGGCACCGTCGATTGCGGCGGCTTCACCACCACCTTTGTCCAGGCGCTGCACTCCTCCTCGTTCCCCGGCGATGGCGGCCAGAACACCTATCTCGGCAATCCGGGCGGCCTCGTCCTGCATTTCCCGGAAGACCGGACGCTCTATCACATGGGCGACACCGACATCTTTTCCGACATGGCACTGATCAACGAGTTGCATGAGCCGAAGATTGGCATCGTGCCGATTGGCGACCGCTTCACCATGGGCGGTGCGGTGGCCGCGCTCGCCTGCCGCCGCTTCTTCAAATTCGAAACTGTGGTTCCCTGTCACTTCGGCACGTTTCCGATGATCGATCCGACCGCCGATAAGTTCGAGGCGGGCCTGGAAGGATCCGGCGTGAAGTTGGCATTGCCGAAGGTCGGCGAGACGATTACGATTTAGAAGCAGCCAAAGCGGAATGAAACCATGGCCTTGAGGCAGTCTCTTTGCGTCTCCATGTTGGTCGCGGCGTCGCCCGCGCTCGCCGCGGATGATTTCATCGAAGGCGTCTACCTCCAGTCCGAGGAGCTTTGCACACAGGCCAGAAAGGCTACACTGCAGACGCTGATCGACGCTGGCAACATCGTGCTTTCGGCGCACGGCCTGCAAGGTGTCGAATACAATTGCGAGTTCGTACAGATCAGCAAGGCGACAGCCTCGCCAAGCTGGGCGGTGACGGCCATCTGCCAGGAACCGGGTTATGTGTTTCCCGACGTCCTTTCAGTGACCCAAATGAGCTCGACGCAGATCGATCTCGTCTCGGTCCGGCCCGCCGATGACGAAAGCGAGGCGAACGGCAACAGCGGCAGCTACTATCTGTGCGAGGGCGTTGCCCTGCCATAGGCAGCATCTTGTCCGTGGCCCGACGACAGAAGAGCTAGGCCGACGCCTGGTTCTCTCGCACGATGCATGTTGCGCCGCGCGCGCGGCGCCGCTATAGCCCGAACTGGTTTTCCCCGAGGCAAAACATGTCCGTTGACGTCAAGACAGTGAAGCGCGTCGCGCGTCTCGCCCGCATTGCGGTGAGCGAAGAAGATGCCGAACGCATGACCGGCGAGTTGAACGCCATCCTCGGCTTCGTCGAGCAGTTGAACGAGGTCGACGTTTCCGGCGTCGAGCCAATGACCTCGGTGACGCCTATGGACATGAAGAAGCGCCAAGACGTCGTCACCGACGGCAACAAGGCCGCCGATATCGTAGCCAACGCACCGGCGACCGAAGAGAATTTCTTCCTCGTGCCGAAGGTCGTGGAGTAGCGCGCCGATGGCTATCGAGATCGCCGTTGAAACGCCGCTGCAGGACGACGTGCGCGGTCTGGTCAACGAGCTCAACCAAACGCTGCTCGAACTGACGCCGCCGGAGCACTGCTACCACCTGACGGTCGAGCAGATGGCCGGTGAGGATACGACCGTTTTCATCGCCCGCGACAACGGCCTGGCCATCGGTTGCGGCGCGCTGAAGCGTCATGACGGCGCCATCGGCGAGGTCAAGCGCATGTACACGCAGCCTTCGCATCGCGGACGCAAGATCGGCGCCAGCATTGTCGAGCGGGTCGAGGCGCTGGCGCGCAACGAGGGGCTGAAACGGCTGGTGCTGGAGACCGGCGATCGCCATCCAGCCGCGTGGACCGTCTACGAACGCGCCGGGTTTTCGCGCTGCGGCCCGGTGCCGGATTATCCCGATTCCGAGTGGTCGGTGTTTTACGAAAAGAGCCTTTGATGAGCGACCTGACCCAACTGACGATTTCGCAGGCCCGCGCCAAGCTGCGCGGCAAGGAAATCACCGCGACCGAGATCACCGAGGCTTATCTCGCGGCCATCGATCGCGCCAATCCGACGCTCAATGCCTATGTCGCGGTGACCGGCGACAAAGCGCGCGACATGGCGAAGGCGTCCGACGCCAAACTGGCGAAGGGCGAGGGCGGTGCGCTGGAAGGCATCCCGCTCGGCATCAAGGACCTGTTCGGCACCGAAGGCGTCCATACCCAGGCCTGCAGCCATGTGCTCGACGGGTTCAAGCCGCGCTACGAATCGACCGTTACCACCAATCTGTGGTCCGACGGCGCGGTCATGCTGGGCAAGCTCAACATGGACGAGTTCGCCATGGGCTCGTCCAACGAGACGTCCTACTATGGCCCGGTCATCAACCCGTGGCGGCGCTCGCGCCTCGACACGGTGGTGATGCCGACCACTCATCAGGGCGACGGCGGCTTCGTATCGGCTGGCGGCACCAGGACCGCGCGCAGCCTGGACAATGCACAGCTGGTGCCGGGTGGTTCTTCCGGCGGTTCGGCAACCGCGGTCTCGGCCTTCCTGTGCGCTGGCGCGACGGCGACGGATACGGGCGGCTCGATCCGCCAGCCGGCCGCCTTCACCGGGACTGTCGGCATCAAGCCGACCTATGGACGCTGCTCGCGCTGGGGCATCGTCGCCTTTGCCTCGTCGCTCGACCAGGCCGGACCGATCGCCCGCGACGTGCGCGATGCCGCGATCCTTTTGAAATCGATGGCCTCCGTCGACCCGAAGGACACGACCTCGGTCGACCGGCCGGTGCCGGACTATGAGGCGGCGATCGGCAAGCCGATCAAGGGCATGAAGGTCGGCATCCCCAAGGAGTACCGCGTCGACGGCATGCCCGAAGAGATCGAGGCGTTGTGGCAGAAGGGCATTGCCTGGCTGAAGGACGCCGGCGCCGAGATCGTCGATATTTCCCTGCCGCACACCAAATACGCGCTGCCGGCCTATTACATCGTGGCGCCCGCCGAGGCGTCATCCAACCTCGCGCGCTACGACGGCGTCCGCTACGGGCTGCGCGTGCCGGGCAAGGACATCGTCGACATGTATGAGAAGACCCGCGCCGCCGGTTTCGGCCGCGAGGTCAAGCGCCGCATCATGATCGGCACCTATGTGCTGTCGGCCGGCTATTACGACGCCTACTATCTGCAGGCGCAGAAGGTGCGCAATCTGATCAAGCGCGACTTCGAGACTGTCTTCGCCGCCGGTGTCGATGTCATCCTGACCCCGGCGACACCATCCGCCGCCTTCGGCATCGCTGATGAGGACATGGCGGCCGATCCGGTCAAGATGTATCTGAACGACATCTTCACCGTCACGGTGAACATGGCCGGCCTGCCGGGCATTGCCGTGCCGGCGGGTCTGGACGCCAAGGGCCTGCCGCTTGGCCTGCAGCTGATCGGCCGGCCGTTCGATGAGGAAACCCTGTTCCAGACCGCCGCCGTCATCGAGCAGGCGGCCGGCACATTCCAGCCGGAGAAGTGGTGGTAAGGATGTCGCTCGTCCAACGGGGTTGAGCGATGTTCTTCTATCTTTCCAAAGTCTTCTGGTTCTTCATCCAGCCGCTCAACCTGACGATCTTCCTTCTGCTGGCGGGATTGGTCGCCGCAATGATCGGCCGCCGGCGGCTTGCCGTCACCGGCAGCGTGCTGGCGTTTTTCATCCTTGCGCTGTCGGCCTGGACGTCGCTTGGTGCGATGATGCTCAACCCGCTGGAGGAGCGTTTCGCGCGCCCGCCACTGCCGGAAAAGGTCGACGGCATCGTCGTGCTCGGCGGCGGCTTCGAAGGCGCCATCAACCTTGTGCGCGGCGGCTATGAGTTGAACAGCGGCGGCGACCGGATGGTTGAGACCGCAATTCTCGCCCGGCGCTTTCCAACCGCCAAAGTGGTCGTCTCCGGCGGTACCGGCGAACTGTTCCTCGAAGGCGAGGGCGACGCAGCCACGGCGCCCCGATTGCTCACTGCGCTTGGTGTGACGGCCGATCGCCTGATCCTCGAGAACAAGTCCCGCAACACCTATGAGAATGCCGTCTTCACCAAGGAGCTGGTAACACCGAAGCCCGGCGAGACCTGGCTGCTGGTGACCTCGGCCTTCCATATGCCGCGCGCCAAGGCGCTGTTCGACAAGGCCGGTTTTGCAACCATTCCCTGGCCGGTCGACTACCGCACCACGGGGCGGGAAGGCATCGGCCTGTTCCGCGACAATCCGGCCGATTCGCTGCAGGTCACCACAATGGCCATCCGTGAATGGATCGGGCTCTTCGCCTACTGGATATCGGGCCGGATCGATCAGCCTTTTCCCGCGCCCGGCGGCTGACCGATCACCGCGTGTCTGGCTGCCGAGAAGAACTGGCGCCGCACCAGCACGGCCAGGAGCAACAGCGTCGACAGCACGAACACCGTGGGATCGACGAACCAGCCGAGATAGCCGATCGAGAAGAACACGCCGCGCAGGCCGGAATTGAAGTGCTTTCCGGCCAGCATGTTCATTTGCGTCGCACGCCAGACCGCTGTTTCGGTGACCGGGTTGCGTGACGCTTCGCCATGATGGATCGGCACGGCACCGATCAGGATCGTGCAATAGTTGAACAGCCGGTAGGCCCAGCCGAATTTGAAGAACGAAAACGCCAGGATCAGCACCAGTCCGAACACCTTTATCTGAAAGGCCGCGCGTGACGGGGCGTCGCCCAGGGGCAGGTCGCTCAGCACCTCAAGAACCCGGTCGGATGCGCCGAGCAAGGCAAAGCAACCGCCGATCGCGATCAAGGAGCTGGAGGCGAAGAAGGCGGTTCCCTGTTGCAACCCGCTCATGATGGCGGTGTCGACGATGCGGATCTCGCGTTCGGCCATGGTGCGCATCCAGGCTTGCCGCTGCGTGTTCATCGCCGTTGTCAGCGACATGCGGCTGACCAGCTTGCCGTCGGAGGCAAGCGTGTGCAGCAGCCACGCGACGAGGAAGAAAGCCAGCGCCGCGAGATCGGCTGTCGAAAGATCAAGGGAATCGCCCATAGTCCGAATTTATCACATTCAGTGCGATCGCTTCGATGCCCCGGCAAAGAGCGATCGCACCAATGTCGCTGCCGGAGCAAACAAGGTCGGCAGGCGATGCGCCGCGATTTCCAAAAGAGCGGAAACATCCTGGGAATTCCTATATGTAGTCATCGACGTGACTCCAGGAGACAACGCCGCGTGTTCCTTTCGGTTTTCGACCTGTTCAAGATCGGCATAGGACCCTCGAGTTCGCACACGATGGGTCCTATGACCGCCGCGGCGCGGTTTCTCGACGAGGTTGCGGGAACTGACTGGCCGCGTCCGGCGGGCGTCAAGGTCGACCGTCTCGCCGCTAGCCTGCACGGCTCGCTCGCCTACACAGGCATCGGCCACGGCAGCGATCGCGCCGTCGTGCTCGGCCTTGCCGGCCTGACGCCACAGACTGTCGATCCCGATCAGGCTGATAGCATTGCCAGCCGTATCACCGCGGAGAAGCGCATTTCGCCGCCCGGCCATCCCTCCTATCGTTTCGACCCGGCCACCGATCTGGTGCTGGACCGCAAGACGCCGCTCACCGGCCACGCCAACGGCATGGCGTTCTATGCTTATGATGCCGGCGACCGTCTGCTGCTCAAGCGCATCTACTATTCGATCGGCGGCGGCTTCGTGGTTTCGGAAGAAGAGCTGCAGCGGATGAAGGCCAAGGGGTCGGTGACGACCGAAGGCAAGAAGGTGCCGTATCCCTTCAAGAATGCGGTCGAGATGCTGGCGATGGCCGGCAAAAGCGGCCTTTCCATCGCCGACATGAAGCGCGTCAACGAAGAGACGCAGATGTCGCGCGAGGAGGTCGACGCCGGCCTCGACGGCATCTGGAGCGCCATGAAGGGCTGCATCGACCGTGGCCTGTCGCAGGACGGCATCATGCCGGGCGGACTGAAGGTGCGCCGGCGCGCGCGCATGCTGCATGACAAGCTGCAGGAGCAGTGGCAGCAGAACAGACCCAATCCCTTGCTCGCCAACGACTGGCTGTCGATCTACGCCATGGCGGTCAACGAGGAGAATGCCGCCGGCGGCCGCGTCGTCACCGCGCCCACCAACGGTGCTGCCGGCACGCTGCCGGCGGTGCTGCGCTACTGGCTGCATTTCCATCCCGAGGCCGATCAGCCGAGCATCCGTGACTTCCTGCTGACGGCCGCCGCCGTTGGCGGCATCATCAAGACCAATGCCTCGATCTCCGGCGCCGAGGTCGGCTGCCAGGGCGAGGTCGGGTCGGCATCCGCGATGGCCGCGGCCGGGCTGTGCGCCGTGATGGGCGGCACGCCAGAACAGGTCGAGAATGCCGCCGAGATCGCGCTCGAACACCACCTCGGCATGACCTGCGATCCGGTCGGCGGGTTGGTCCAGGTGCCTTGTATCGAGCGCAATGCGCTGGGTGCGGTTAAGGCGGTGACGGCTGCGTCGCTGGCGATCAAGGGCGATGGCATCCATTTCGTGCCGCTCGACGCGGCGATCGAGACGATGCGCCAGACCGGCCTCGACATGAACGAGAAATACAAGGAAACCAGCCTTGGCGGGCTGGCCGTCAATGTCGTGGAGTGCTGAGAGGCCGTTTGGAAATCCTACTCCGGCGGCCATCTGGCGGCGTTTTCTGCGCTTCCGGTGCTCACGGACCCAAATGTCCGCTGCGCTCCGGTTCTCGAAGCCACCACCATATGACTCGCCGGAGCGAATTTCGAAACTGCCTCTAAGTGTGGATTGGCACTGTGGAGAAGTCGATCAGGCCGTTGACGCATCCGCGCGCCGGACTAAACCTTAGGCGATGTCTCTCAATCTCATAAAACTCTGTGTCGGCTGCGACAGCGTCGAGGATCTCGAAGAGTGGATCGCCTTTCGCCTCGACGAGCGGCGGCGCGCCGGTGAGCCGGTCGAGCAGTATCACACGACGCGCATGGTGCCGACGCGCGGCGCCGAGATCACCGACGGCGGTTCGCTCTACTGGGTGATCAAGGGCAATGTGCAGTGCCGGCAGCTGATCACCGAGATCCGGCCGTTCACCGACGGTGAAGGGATAGGCCGCTGTCATCTCATTCTCGATCCGCACGTCGTGCGCACCGACTGGCAGCCGCGCCGGGCCTTTCAGGGCTGGCGCTATCTGAAACCGTCGGACGCGCCGGCCGATCTCGGCAAGGGCAAGGCCGGACTGATCGAGATGCCGCCGAAGCTCAGACGCGAGCTTGCCGATCTCGGCCTGCTGTAGGCCGTCGCCCCTCAAGGGGCTTGTCTGCTTCAATTGCGGCTGGTTTGCTGGCCCGCAAACTTGCCTCGCACTGGACTTGCAAGCGGCGCGACAACGCCACATCTTGTTTTGATGAGCGACAAAAAGCAGCCGGTGCCCGCAAGGGCCAATCCTGCCCCGGTCAAACCTCAATCCAATGCCGGCGAGATCGAATCGTTTCTTCGGCAGGCAAGGACGCTGGCTGCGTCGGCGATGGGTTCGGGCAGGCTTATCCTTTCGCTCGACGCGACGATGAGCCGCCAGCCGACCTGGGATCTGGCTTGTGAGCTGCAGGGCCAGATGTTCGATGCTGTCGGCAAGGCCGGAACCCTCAGCGTCCAACTGGTCTATTTTCGCGGCTTGGGCGAGTGCCGTTCGTCCGCTTTCGTGACCGATACCGATGCCTTGAAGCAGCTGATGACGCGAATCGAATGCCGCAGCGGCAACACCCAGATCGGCAAGGTGCTGGCGCATGCGCTGAAACAGACAGCCACGGCCAAGGTCAATGCGCTCGTCTATATCGGCGATGCGATGGAAGAGAACATCGACGATCTGGCTGAAAAGGCCGGCAGCCTCGGCCTGCATGGCGTTCCTGTCTTCGTCTTCCAGGAAGGTCATGATTCCAGCGCAGAAAGGGCGTTTAAGGAAATCGCTCGGTTGTCCAAAGGGGCTTGGTTCCGATTTGATCGGCGAGCTGCCGCGACTCTGGCAGGACTGCTTTCGGCGGTTGCGGTGTTTGCAACCGGCGGGTTGAAGGCGCTCGAAGCAAGGGGCAGGCCGGAAGACCGGCTTATGATTGAGCATCTGCGGGGTGGCGGGAACTGATGGGCGCAATCATCGCATTGGTGGCATTGCTTTTGGTGCTTTTCGGCGTGGCCTCGATCTTCCTTCGCGCCGACCCAGCGAAATTGGCCAGCGGCATGAAGACACTCGGGCCGGTCCTTCTGGGGCTGGTCGGCGTCGCTTTGGTTGCGGTCGGGCGCGAAGGCATTGGAGGCATAATTCTGTCGGCTGCAATCGCTTGGTATGGTTCCATGCGGATGAAGCAGCCGACGGCAAAGCTAGCGCCCGGAAAGCGTTCGACGGTGCGCACCGCGGCACTCGAAATGGAGCTTGATCACGATACTGGCGGCCTCGAAGGACTGGTCCTGGCTGGCCGCCACGAAGGCAAGATGCTTGGCGCGATGGGGCTGGCTGAGTTGCAGCATCTCTACCGCGAACTCTCCGGCGATCCGGAGAGCCGGCAACTGCTAGAGACGTATCTTGACGGCAGATTTCCCATCTGGCGCAAAAACGCTGAGACGAACGGTGGCGAAGGGCTGGGTGTTACGCCAGGTTCGGGCGCCATGACTAAGGAGGAGGCCTACAAGGTCCTTGGTCTTGAAGCGGGGGCCGCCGCGGCGGATGTCCGCAAGGCGCACCGCCGCCTGATGCAGCGCCTGCACCCCGATATCGGCGGCACGTCTTTCCTGGCGGCGCGGATCAATGAAGCCAAGGACGTCTTGCTCTCCAATCACAACTAGTTCTCCTTCGACGCAGAATTTTTCCGGGAGATTGCTTCCACGCCGTCCTACTGCTGGACGGCGTAGCACTCGATGTTCTTCTTCTTCAAAGCGGTGCATGCCTTCCAGGCAGCGGTCTTGGAACCAAAGCCACCGAAGCGGGCGCGGTAATAGGTGACGCCGTCCTTGGCGAAGGCGACGGTGAAGCCGGAAGCGTCGGCCAGCACCTTGGGTGCCTGCTTGGTGGTCTTGTCGAGGAAGGCCTGGGCTTCGGACTGCTTGGGCGACGAGGCAACCTGGATGGCCCAGCCCGACGGCACAGACGCGGTGTTGACCGGGTCGACAGTGGGCGTCGGCGCCGGTGTTGGTTCGGCATAGGCCGCCACGACCTGAGCCGTGGCCACCTGCGGCGCCGATACGATGACAGTCTTGACCTTTTTCGCCTTGACGACAGGGGCGGTCTCTTCGGTAGCCTCTTCGCTCTGCTCGTTCTGCGCGGTGCTGTCTTCTGCCACAGTGGCGTCCTCGGCGCCGGTCGCATCATCCTGGGTCGCGTCATCCTGCGCCACCACCGGCTTGTCGTCCGGCGTCGGCGCGTCGTGCTTGGGCAGCAACACCTTGGCAAGGGCGGTGATCGGGTTGCTGCCGCCGGCCTTGGCGACCAGATCGCCGCCACCGCGGGTTGATGCCCGCGGCATATAGGTGTTGATCAACGCAGCCATCTGGTTGTCGCGGCTGCCGCCCGACGTGCCACCCATGACGACGCCGACGATGCGGCGATCGCCGTCGGAAACCGACGAGACGAGATTGAAGCCGGAGGCACGGGTGTAGCCGGTCTTGATGCCGTCGACGCCCTTGATGCGCCCAAGCAGGCGGTTGTGACCATTGATGCGCTGACGCCCATAGAGAAAGGAACGCTGCGAGAAATAGCCGTAGTACTGGGGGAAATGCTCCCGCAGGGCGATGCCGAGCATCGCCATGTCGCGCGCGGTGGTGAATTGGCCGGGATTGGGCAGGCCGTTGGCGTTGCGAAACACGGTGCCGTTCATGCCCAGCGCACGCGCCTTGGCGGTCATCATGCGGGCGAAATTGGTTTCATTGCCACCGAGCATTTCGCCGAGCGCGGTCGCCGAGTCGTTCGCCGATTTGGTGACCATCGACAGGATCGCGGTCTCGACCGTGACCGAGCCGCCCGGCTTCACGCCAAGCTTCGTCGGCGGCTCAGCGGCGGCGTTGGCCGAAAAAACGACTTGCGAGTTCCTGCTGATCTTGCCCTTCGCCAGCGCCTCGAAGGTCAGATAGAGCGTCATCATCTTGGTCAGCGAGGCCGGATAGCGCCTGCCATCGGCATCCGCCGAATAAAGCACCTTGCCGGTCTTGGCGTCGATGACGATTGCCGCGGACCTCGCCGCCAGCGACGAGGCAACGTCGCCGCAGACGACTGTCATCGCCAGGGCGAAGATCATCATCGTTTTGAGAGGGGAGGTGGATTTGGAAACGATGCCCAACAACGCCTGACGCACTTGTATTTCCCTTGGATTCTTCGTTGCGCTGGAGGCGGCAAAGGGTCCTGCCTCACTTCCAGCCAAACTACCGGGGCAGCGTTACCAATCCGTTTATGGTAACCGCCGCGTTCACCATTTTCTTCGGGCTTGAAGCTCTCTTTATTCGATTTTTAGCCATTGACTGCGCAGGCGGCGTCGGGACGCCGGCGAAATGTTGACTTTTGTGCGGCGCACAATATATTAGCGTGCATTGCACAAGAGCGCCCCGAAGAAGGACGCTTCAACCCAAGGGAATGCGTGAAATGACCCAGACCTATGAGGACTTCAGCAAATACGGCAAAGAGTTTGCCGATACCGGATTGAAGAGCTTCGCTTCGCTCTCCAAGGGCGCCCAGGCGATCGCCACCGAAGCTGGCGAATACACCAAGAAGAGCTTCGAAGCAGGCAGCGCCGCCGTCGAGAAGATGTTTTCGGCCAAGTCGCTGGAAAAGGCGATCGAGATCCAGTCCGACTACGCCAAGCAATCGTATGAGGCGTTCGTAGCCGAGGCCACCAAGATTGGCGACCTCTATGCCGAACTCGCCAAGGAAGCCTACAAGCCGTTCGAATCGATTGTTGCCAAGGCGAAGTAATTTCGCCTGACGTGAGCAAGATCCGGCCCTTTGGGCGGAGGACAAAACCCGGTCGCGGAAGCGTGGCCGGGTTTTTTCATGTCAATTTCCGCTCCAAGGCCTCGCGCCCCTTCACGATTGCGAAAATCGGCCAAGTTTGGTCACCTAGCCATATTGTCAGCTAAACAGAAGGGCTTAAAATCGTCCATCGAACACCTACATGTCGAACTCGCATGGGGATTCGAAAGAGGCAGGAATACGTGACGATCGATTTGACTGCCACGAGACGCGTGGCGCGGATGCAAAACGGCGGCGGCGACGGCAATGAGGCCGGCCGCGGGACGGCCGTTATCACGCGCACCAAAACCAAGACCAAGAAGCCCAGCCTTTACCGGGTCCTCATCCTCAACGACGACTACACGCCCATGGAGTTCGTGGTTCACGTGCTGGAGCGTTTTTTCCAGAAGGACCGCGAAGCCGCCACACGCATCATGCTTCATGTTCACAATCATGGAGTGGGCGAGTGCGGGGTCTATACATTCGAGGTGGCCGAGACCAAAGTGTCTCAGGTCATGGATTTCGCCCGACAGAATCAGCATCCGCTGCAATGCGTGATGGAGAAGAAGTGAGGTAACATGCCGGCTTTCTCCCAAGGCCTGGAAAAGGCGCTTCACCAGGCGCTGACGCTCGCCAATGAGCGGCACCATGAATATGCAACTCTTGAACATTTGCTGCTCGCGCTCATCGACGACACCGAGGCGGCCGCCGTCATGCGCGCCTGCAATGTCGATCTCGACGAGCTGAAGCACACGGTTCTCACCTATATCGACACCGAGCTCGACAATCTGGTCACCGGCTACGACGAGGACTCCAAGCCGACCGCCGGTTTCCAGCGCGTCATCCAGCGCGCCGTGATCCATGTGCAGTCGTCGGGCCGCGAGGAAGTGTCGGGCGCCAACGTGCTCGTCGCCATCTTCGCCGAGCGCGAGAGCCATGCCGCTTATTTCCTGCAGGAACAGCAGATGACCCGCTACGACGCGGTCAACTACATCTCGCACGGCATTGCCAAGCGTCCGGGCGCGTCGGAAACGCGTTCGCCGCGCGGCGCCGATGACGAGCAGGGTGGCCAGAACGGCGCCGAGCCGCAAGAGGAAGGCGGCAAGAAGAAGCAGCAGCAGGATGCGCTGACCGCTTATTGCGTCAACCTCAACAACAAGGCCAAGGCCGGCAAGATCGACCCTCTGATCGGCCGCGAGTCCGAGATCAACCGCACCATCCAGGTGCTGTGCCGCCGCTCCAAGAACAATCCGCTCTATGTCGGTGATCCCGGCGTTGGCAAGACGGCGATCGCCGAAGGCCTCGCCAAGCGCATCGTCGAGGGCGACGTTCCCGAAGTTCTGCACAATGCCACCATCTTCGCGCTCGACATGGGCACGCTGCTCGCTGGCACGCGCTATCGCGGCGATTTCGAGGAACGGCTGAAGCAGGTCGTCAAGGAACTCGAGGACTATCCCGGTGCGGTGCTGTTCATCGACGAGATCCACACGGTGATCGGGGCAGGGGCCACGTCAGGCGGCGCTATGGACGCGTCGAACCTGTTGAAGCCGGCCCTGTCGTCGGGTGCGATCCGCTGCATCGGCTCGACCACCTACAAGGAATTCCGCCAGTTCTTCGAGAAGGACCGTGCCTTGGTGCGGCGCTTCCAGAAGATCGACGTCAACGAGCCGACCATCGAGGACGCCATCGAGATCATGAAGGGCCTCAAGCCCTATTATGAGGAGTTCCACAAGGTGAAGTTCACCAACGAGGCGATCAAGGCCTCGGTGGAGCTGTCGGCGCGCTACATCAACGACCGCAAGCTGCCGGACAAGGCGATCGACGTGATCGACGAGACCGGCGCCTCGCAGATGCTGGTGCCGGAAGCCAAGCGCAAGAAGACGATCGGCATCAAGGAGATCGAAGCGACGATCGCCACCATGGCCCGCATCCCGCCGAAGACGGTTTCGGCCGACGATGAGAAAGTGCTGCAGGGTCTCGATATCGAGCTGAAGCGCGTCGTCTATGGCCAGGATACGGCGATCACCGCGCTGACCTCGGCGATCAAGCTGGCGCGTGCCGGCCTGCGCGAACCGGAGAAGCCGATCGGCTCCTACCTGTTCTCCGGCCCTACCGGCGTCGGCAAGACCGAAGTCGCCAAGCAATTGGCTGCATCGCTCGGCGTCGAGCTGATCCGCTTCGACATGTCGGAATATATGGAACGCCACACGGTCTCGCGGCTGATCGGCGCGCCTCCCGGCTATGTCGGCTTCGACCAGGGCGGTCTGTTGACCGATGGCGTCGACCAGCATCCGCACTGCGTGCTGTTGCTGGACGAAGTCGAGAAGGCGCATCCGGACCTGTTCAACATCCTGTTGCAGGTGATGGACCACGGCAAGCTGACCGACCATAACGGCAAGCAGATCGACTTCCGCAATGTGATCCTGATCATGACCACCAATGCGGGCGCGTCGGATGCGCAGCGTGCGGCGATCGGCTTCGGTTCGACCAAGCGCGAAGGCGACGACGTCGAGGCGATCAACCGGCTGTTCACGCCGGAATTCCGCAACCGTCTCGATGCGATCATTCCGTTCGGCTCGCTGCCGGTGCCGGTGATCCACCAGGTGGTGCAGAAGTTCGTCATGCAGCTCGAGGCCCAGCTTTCCGAGCGCGGCGTCACCTTCGATCTGTCGCCCGATGCCATCGCCTGGCTCGCCGACAAGGGTTATGACGAGCGCATGGGTGCGCGGCCGCTCGGCCGTGTCATCCAGGAGCACATCAAGAAGCCGTTGGCTGACGAGGTGCTGTTCGGCAAGCTCAAGAAGGGCGGCACGGTGCGTGTCACCGTCGAGAAGAAGGAAACCGGCGAGACCGGCCTAAAGCTCGAATCGCTCGCCGACGAGGCGCCGGTGAAGCCGAAGAAGGAAGAGCCGGAAGAAACGCCGAAGGCCACGAAGGCCGTCGCGAAAAAGCCCGCGGCCAAGAAGCTGGTGGCGCAGAAGCCCGAAGCCAAGGGCAAGGACGGTGGCAAGCGCAGCCTGGTGCCGCAATTGCCCAGAAAGAACTGACCCTGACAAAAGTCGAAAAAGCCCCGGAGACGGGGCTTTTTTCATTGGAGCAATGAGGGACGCATGGCCGGGCGGATCGTCACCCTCAACGGTAAGCCGCGATCGGGAAAATCAGGCATCGTCCAGGCCGTCACAAAGCGACGTGCGGCGCGTCAGCTTCGCAGCGCCGCTCGTATCTTTTCGGCACTCTCGGCCAGCACTTCCGGCTTCTCCATCCCGCCCGTGTGCGGCTTCAGGGGAATGCCGTCAAAGCGTGGAATGACATGCACATGCAGATGATAGACGGTCTGCCCCGAGGCGGGCTCGTTGAACTGCATGACGGTGACGCCGTCGGCGCCAAACCCTTGTTTGACGGCCCGCGCCACCTTCTGGACGACCGCGAAAAGCGGTCCGAACGTTGACGGAGCGGCGTCGAGCAGGTTGCGTGACGGCGCCTTCGGCACCACCAGCGTATGGCCCGGCCCCTGTGGCATCACATCCATGAAGGCCACGATCGCTTCGTCCTCGTAGACGCGGTGCGAGGGAATTTCACCGCGCAGGATCTTTGCGAAGATGTTGTCGGTGTCATAGGCGGCCTCAGCCATGGCGAACGCTCCGGATTGTGCCTTTTCGTGTAGCGAAGCCGTCGAAAGTCGGCAAGACGATCGGGCGAAGTTGCCCCGCCGATCGGGGCAGCCCGGTCACTACTCCTCCAGATCCTTGCGGAATGGGGTGTGCGCTTCCAGATATTCGCTCATCCGCTCCACCTCGTGCCGTTCGCGCCTGAGATAGTCGGATACGGCGTTGCGGAGGCCGGGGTGGGCTATGTAGTGCGCGGAATGCATGGTCACCGGCCGGTAGCCGCGCGCCAGCTTGTGCTCTCCTTGCGCTCCTGCCTCGACAACCCTGAGCTTGCGCTCGATGGCGAAGTCAATCGCCTGATGGTAGCAGACCTCGAAATGCAGGAAGGGATGGTCCTCGATGCAGCCCCAGTTACGGCCGTAGAGTGCGTCGGAGCCGATGAAATTGATGGCGCCGGCAATGTAGCGCCCGTTGCGCTTGGCCATCACCAGCAGGATGTCGTCGGGCATGCGTTCGCCGATCAGCGAGAAGAACTGACGGCTGAGATAGGGCCGGCCCCATTTGCGGCTGCCGGTGTCCATGTAGAAGGCGAAGAAGTCGTCCCAGGCCTTTTCGGTGAGGTCCTTGCCGGTCAGCCAGTCGATCGAGATGCCGTTGGCCAGCGCCTCGCGCCTCTCCTTCTTCATCGCCTTGCGCTTGCGCGAGGCAAGGGTGGCGAGGAAGTCGTCATAGGTTGAAAAGCCTTCGTTGAAGAAATGGAACTGCTGGTCGGTGCGATGCAGGAACCCTGCCGCTTCCAGCACCTCCACGTCGCTTTCCTGGGCGAAGGTCACATGCGCTGAAGAGACGCCGAGTTTTTGCGTGACCGCCTTCAGGCCCGCCGCCAGTCCGGCTTTGACCGCGCCGACATCCTCGCCCTTGGTGACCAGCAGGCGAGGGCCGGTTACCGGTGTGAACGGCACCGCGCATTGCAGTTTTGGATAGTAGCGGCCGCCGGCGCGTTCGAAGGCATCCGACCAGCCGTGATCGAACACATATTCGCCCTGGCTGTGCGACTTGAGATAGCACGGGACCGCCCCGAGCAGCTTGCCCAGCGCGGTCTCCAATCGCAAATGATGACCTTGCCACCCTGTGCGCCGCACGGCGCAGCCTGACTCTTCGAGCGCGCTCAGAAAAGCGAATGAAACGAGCGGGTTGTAGCCATTTTCTGCGTCGCCACGCGTGGTCCCGCTGAGACTGTTCCACTCATCCGGTGTGAAAGCGCCGATGCCAGCGGCGACGCGGATCAAATAGTC
Organism: Mesorhizobium sp. P2_A12; assembly: GCF_056405075.1. Lineage (NCBI taxonomy): Bacteria > Pseudomonadati > Pseudomonadota > Alphaproteobacteria > Hyphomicrobiales > Phyllobacteriaceae > Mesorhizobium > Mesorhizobium sp. P2_A12. Next base: position 170,319 of record NZ_JBFUCU010000012.1, on the reverse strand, counting down.
CGCATTCGCTGTCTGGTCATCGCCGTCGTCGCCTTGATCCATGGGGCTTATTTAAGCTCCGTCCGGCTGGGTACAAGTCACGTTTCAGACACCGACTTCAGGCGACTTTGACCAGGTCGGGGTCGAACCCCTCGAACGTCATCTGGTCGGCATATCTATAGGTCAGGTCGACCGCAGGCTGGTCATGCACCGTCCAGGTGATGACCGGCATTTTCAGCTTTTCACGGACGAAGCTGACGAACCGGTTGGGCAGATCGCCGGCGGCATAGGAGGTGAAGTCGATCTCATGCGCCAGCATGGCGAAATGTGCCTCGATCAGCTTGACGTCCTTGCCGTAGGCGGTCAGTCCGGCCGGAATGCCCGGCGCGTGTTTCGGAAAATCGCGGATGAGCCAGTGGTCGAACGACATGATCGCCGACTTGCCCTTGTAGTGCTTGAGCATCTTGCCGACGACCGCCACGAGACCCTCGTCGCGGCCCGGGATGCCTTTCAGCTCAACGACCATCGGCACGCGGCCATCGACCAGGTCGAGCGCTTCCTGCAGGGTCGGTACATGATCCGAGGTGCCGCCGACCTTGAGCGCCGTGAGTTCCGCCGCGGTGCGTTGCCAGACGAAACCGTCTTGACCGGTCAGCCTCTGCAGATCGTCGTCGTGAATGATGACGGGAACGCCGTCCAGCGACAGGTGCACGTCGCATTCGATGGCGTAGCCGCGCTCGGCCGCGGCCGCGAAGGCGGAAAGCGTGTTTTCCCAGCGCGTCTTGTTCATGTCGTGGAACCCGCGATGGGCCACAGGCCGGGCGGTCAGCCAGGATAAGTCGGTCATGGTCGTCTCCTGGCTCACTCGACTTCGAAGATCGCTTCGATTTCGACTGCGGCATTAAGTGGCAGCGAGGCGGTGCCGACGGCGGAGCGGGCATGCTTGCCGCGCTCGCCAAGTGCCGCAACCAGGAAATCGGAGGCACCGTTGGCAACCAGATGCTGTTCGACAAAATCCGGTGTCGAGGCGACGAAGACGGTGATCTTCACCAGGCGGCGGATTTTCTCGAGGTCGCCGAGTGCGGCCTTGGCCTGCGCCAGGATGTTGATCGCGCAGTACTTTGCCGCGTCCTTGCCGGCCGCGGTGTCGACGTCGCGACCGAGCAGGCCGCTCGCTTGCAGCTTGCCGTCCTTGAGCGGCAACTGCCCGGCGGTGAACAAGAGGTTGCCGGACCTGCAATAGGGCACATAGTTGGCAGCGGGCGCGGCGGCGACAGGAAGCGTCACGCCCAGATCGCTTAGCCGCTTTTCGATTGTTTCACTCATGGTATTTCCCTATTGCTTGGGTGACGCCGCGCTGGCCGGGCCGAAATTGCTATTTTTGCCTCGCTTCCGCCACGACTTTTTTTAAGCTGGACCATCTTTCCCTGCGGCCTGCCATCAGCCGCGACGATCGGAGTACCACATGCGCGCAACGCGCCTTGCATTCCACGCCGTCCTGTTGACGGCGGTGTTCTCGATAGGCCCTGCTTTCGCCGTGCCGGCGCTGCAAGCCCACCGCGCCGTTTACGATCTCACCCTCAACAAGGCATCCGATCAATCCGGCATCACGGGCATATCCGGCCGCATGGTCTATGAGTTCAACGGCTCGGCCTGTGAAGGCTATACGGTGAAATTCCGTTTCGTCACCCAGATCGTCACCAACGAGAACACCAAGCTGACCGACCAGCAGACGACCACTTTCGAGGACGCCGAAGGCAAGACCTTTTCATTCGTGACGAAGTCCTTCGTCGACCAGAACCTCGACAAGGAGGTCAAGGGCATCGCCACGAAAGAGACCAAGGGGTTGAAGGTCGATATCGACAAGCCCGAAAAGAACAGCCTTGAACTGGCTATGACCCAATTTCCGACCCAGCATCTGGTCGAACTGATCGGCAAGGCCGAAAAGGGCGAGAATTTTTACGAAACCAACCTTTTCGACGGTTCCGAAGACGCCAACAAGGTGATGACCACCACGGTCGTCGTCGGCAAGAAGACCGATGCCGACAAGGCCGACCCGGAGGCACCGGCATTGGCGAAGCTCGCCACCGACAAATACTGGCCGGTAGACATCGCCTACTTCGACGACACCGACAAGACAGGCGAAGAGGTGCCGGAATACCGGATCAGCTTCAAGCTGCACGACAACGGCATCACCCGCGACCTCGTCATGGACTATGGCGACTTCTCGATGACCGGCAAGCTGGTCAATCTTTCGCTGTTCGACCAGTCGAAGACCTGCCCGACCAAATAGCGCTTCAGCTGGCCAGTTGATTCACCACGACACGGCGTTGTCGTGGTGAACGACTTGAACGCGCCGCAATCGCCTCCCAACTTCCTCCCCAGCGTCGAGGCGCAAAGGGGGGAGCAGCTTGAGCAGGATTGATGTCTTCGTGGCGCCGAGGCCCAACCCGGCGCTGATCAGGGCCATGACGTCAGTCAACCGGATCGTCATGCTGCGGGGGATACCCGGTTTTCGCGATATCTTGCCGTTCAACCGCCTGGCCGGGCTGCGCGGCGTCGCCAATGTCCGCCATATCGACTTTCCGCACGCCGACCTCGAGCGGCTGAAGGCCATTTGCGGGGCGGGGAAGGCGACCTTCATCACGCCCAATCATCCCGAGTTCTTCACCGACTGGATGATCGACAAGGAGATCGTGTCACTGGTCAGCCCGCTTGCCGCCTCCTGGGCGACGAATGGCGTCGTCAACGGCCTTGGCCGGCTGATGCAGAAATTCTGGCTGGCCAACAACCTGATCGCCCAGATTCCCGGCAACAGCGGGGCAGCCAAGGAACACTCCGTCGCCTGGGCATTGAAAGGTCATGGCGTGCTGCTGCATCCCGAAGGCGGCGTCGGCTGGCATGCCAACATCGTGGCGCCGTTGCTGCCGGGCGCCGTCGAGATGGGGCTTGAGGCACTCAAACGGGGGAGAGCCACGGATCCAGATTCCAAGGTCTGGATCGCGCCGGTCGTCTGGAAACTGGTCTTCACCAGGAATGTCGAAGCGGCGCTGGCGAAGGAATGCACCTATGTCGAGAAAAACCTGAAAATAGAACGCCAAGCGACCGACACGCTGCCGCAGCGCATCCACCATATCTATTCGACGCTGCTGGCCCGCGACGAAGCCGCGTGGAGCCTGTCAACCGAAGAAGGCGCGAGCTATGCCGAGCGCCAGGAGGCGTTGGTTGCCGAACTCAGCCGTCGGCTTGGCCAAGACATTTCTCCCGACACCGCCGTCCCCGACACCACCGAGCTTCTGAGGCTGGCGCGTCGTTGGCAGCGCGAAAATACTGGCGATGCGGACGAGCAAAAGAAGGTCCGCGCGCTCGCCGACACGATTCAGAGGCTGCAACGCGTCGGGTCCTGGGCCTCGGCCAATCCGCGTATCACGCAGGAGGAGATCGCCGAGCACCTGAAGCGGATCCGCAACGACTATTGCCGGAGCGGACTGCGCGACACGATGAACCGGCTCATTCCGCAGCCGGCCGGGCCGCGTTGCGCCTATATCCGGGTACCCGATCCACTTGGCCTGCATCAGCATGCCGGCTCGGTCGACGATGCGGTTGCCGAGTTGCACCGTCGCATGCAGGCCACAGTCGCCAGCACGGTGGCTGAGCTTACGGCCGGTGGCAGCTTCATTTTCTATCCGAATCCATTCTATCGTCACTGACATCCAGGCGGGCCATGTGGCCGATCGTCATTCGGTTGCGAAGAATGGCGGTGCGAAGAATGGAAGGCAGACAGCAAGCTTCATGGCAGTCTATGTCGACGCGGCGATCTGGAACTGGGCCGGCCATCGCTGGTGCCATCTGATGGCCGACAACACCGACGAGTTGCATCGCTTTGCAGCACTACTCGGCGTCAAGCACTCATCCTACCAGGGGCCGCCCAAGACATCGGCGCCGCACTATGACATAACCGGCTTCGAGCGCGACCGCGCGGTGCGGCTCGGCGCTATCGAATGCAGCCGCGAGGAGATCGTCGCGATCTTCCGGCGGGTGCGGGTGCCCAATGGAAAGGCTCGGCGATGACACCAACGGCATTTCTGGCTTATTGCGCCGCGATCACGCTTGCAGCCGCAACACCCGGACCGGCGATGTTCGCGGTCATCACCAACGGCGTGTCGCGCGGGTTTCTTCGTGCGTTCGTGGCCGGGGTTGGCGTCGCCGCGGGCGATGCCGTGCTGGTCACCCTGGCGTTGCTCGGACTGGTGGCGTTGGCCCAGACATTCGAATGGGTTTTCCTCCTGCTGAAATACGCGGGCGCTACCTACCTGGTTTTTCTCGGCATCAGGATGTGGCGAGCCGCGGGCACGCAATCGGATGAACCGCAGGCGTCGCAGGCGAGATTGTCACGGTCGTTTTTCCTCGGTGCATCCATTGCGCTGGGCAATCCGAAGGCGATCCTGTTCCATGCCTCGATCATGCCGCTGATCCTGAACCTCAACACCATGACCCTTGCGGACGGACTGCTGGTGGTCGCGGTCGTCATCAGCGTCAACATCCTCACCATGGGTATTTATGCTGCACTTGCCGGGCGGGCTTCGGGCTGGTTCAGGACGCCGAGACGCATGCGGCTCATGAACAGGTTTGCCGGCAGCGCGATGATCGGCACAGGAGCGCTGATTGCCGCACGCTGAGTGGTGAAACGCCACACGGCTTGCGTTTGTCGCGCATCCCCTCTATATGCGCGCTCATTCCACACACGGACTTTGGTGTCTGCCCGGGAGAAATCCGGCTGAAACCTCCGGTGGCGTTCGAGGACAAAGTCCAAAAATGCCTGTGTCCGTGGAGGCTAACCGGAAAGGAACTAAGAATGGCTCTGCCTGATTTCAGCATGCGCCAGCTTTTGGAAGCTGGCATTCACTTCGGCCACCAGACCCACCGCTGGAACCCGAAAATGGCGCCTTACATCTACGGCGCCCGTAACAACATCCACATCATCGACCTCAGCCAAACGGTGCCTTTGCTGCACCAGGCGCTGAAGCAGGTTTCCGACACCGTCGCCAAGGGCGGCCGCGTGCTGTTCGTCGGCACCAAGCGCCAGGCGTCCGACATTGTCGCCGATGCGGCACAGCGTTCGGCCCAGTACTACGTCAATTCGCGTTGGCTCGGCGGCATGCTGACCAACTGGAAGACGATCTCGAACTCGATCCAGCGCCTGCGCAAGCTCGACGAGATGCTGGCCGGCGAGGCTCAGGGCCTGACCAAGAAGGAGCGCCTCAACCTCGACCGCGAGCGCGAGAAGCTCGACAAGGCGCTGGGCGGCATCAAGGACATGGGCTCGACACCCGACCTGATGTTCGTCATCGACACCAACAAGGAAGCGATCGCTATCCTCGAGGCCAAACGCCTCGGCATCCCGGTCGTCGCCATCATCGACTCGAACTGCGACCCGGACAAGATCGACTTCCCGATCCCCGGCAATGATGACGCGGCCCGCGCCATCCAGCTCTATTGCGACCTGATCGCCAAGGCTGCGATCGACGGCATCGCCCGCCAGCAGGGCGCGCTCGGCGTCGACATCGGTGCTTCGGTCGAAGCTCCGGTCGAACCGGCTCTCGACCCGGCTCCGGCATCGGAAGCCCCCGAAGCTTGACAATCGAAGGCCGGTTGCGGCCTTCATCTTTCTCATATTTTGGCACGCTAAACAGACGCATCATCGAGGTTCGATGGTGCGTCGGTGCATTTAAAACAAAGAGGCGATAATGAGCATTTCGGCTGCACAGGTCAAAGAACTCCGCGACTTGACCGGCGCGGGCATGATGGATTGCAAGGCGGCGTTGAACGAGACCAACGGCAACATGGAAGAAGCCGTTGACTGGCTGCGCAAGAAGGGCATCTCCAAGGCTGACAAGAAGGCCGGCCGCACCGCTGCCGAGGGCCTGATCGGCGTCGATTCCGGCCCACGCGAAGCGGCTGTCGTCGAAGTCAATTCCGAAACCGACTTCGTTGCTCGCAACGCCGCGTTCCAAGAGATCGTTGCCAATGTGGCCAAGGTCGCGCTCGCTTATGGCGGCAAGACCGAGGCGGTTGCCGCGGCCAAGTATCCGGGTTCGGACAAGTCTGTCACCGACGCCATCAAGGACGCCGTCGGCACCATCGGCGAGAACCTGGGCTTCCGCCGTTCGGCCAAGCTGACCGTTCCGCACGGCGCAGTCGCCACCTACGTCCACAACGCGGTTGCCGATGGTCTTGGCAAGCTCGGCGTGCTGGTCGCCATCGAGACCACGGGCAACGAGCATGCCGCCAATGCCTTTGCGCGTCAGGTCGCCATGCATGTTGCCGCCACCAGCCCGATGGCGCTGACCACCGAAGAACTCGATCCGGCGGCAATCGAGCGCGAGAAGGCGATCTTCTCCGACCAGGCGCGCCAGTCGGGCAAGCCGGAAGCGATCATCGAGAAGATGGTCGAGGGCCGTCTGCGCAAGTTCTACGAGGAAGTCGTGCTTCTGAAGCAGGCCTTCGTGCTCAATCCCGACATCACTGTCGAGAAAGCGCTGAAGGATGCCGAGAAGGACATCGGCGCGCCGGCCAAGATCACCGCTTATCTGCGCTTTGCGCTGGGCGAAGGCATCGAGAAGGAAGAGACCGATTTCGCGGCGGAAGTCGCTGCGGCGGTCAAGAAGTAAGCTGCCGCGGCAGCTATCCTTCCGACGAGATTTATCGGCCGGGTGTCCGCAGGGATGCCCGGCCGATTTCTTGTGCGGTGTCGATGAAGGTCCTGAGCTTCGGCGCCATCGACGCCCGACGCGGAAAATAAAGAAACAGTCCCGGCTCATCGATCGCGGCTTCGGGCAGGATTTCGACCAACCGGCCGGCCTGGATGTCGGCTCGGACCAGTGGCTCGAACAGATAGGCCAGCCCGATGCCGGCCAGCGCCATGTCGCGTGCCGACAGCGGATCGGTGACGACGACGCTGCCACGCGTTTCGACGCTGATATCCTTGCCCTGGTCGGAGAGATCCCAGCGGTAGAGCGCGCGCGATCGCAACAGCCGATAGCCGATGCAGTTGTGGTTGGAGAGGGCAGCCAGCGTTCGCGGTTTTCCGTGGCGGCCGACATAGGCGGGTGAGGCGACGATGACCGTTCGGAACGGCTCGGTCAGCCGCACCGTCACCATATCCTCGGCAATCATCTCGCCCAGCCTTATGCCTGCGTCGAAGCCTTCGCCGACAATATCGCTCAGGCGCTCATCGGTGAACACTTCCACAGTCACCTCGGGATAGCGCTCGGCCATTGCCGACAGGATGGGCATCAGGGCGAGCGGCAGCGCCAGGCGCGGCACGTTGATCTTGAGCAGCCCGCTCGCCCTGCCTTTCACCGAGCGAATGCGCTCGATCCTGTCGGCGATGTCTTCCAATGCCGGTTCCGCCGCCGCGACAAGCGCCTCGCCAGCTTCGGTCAAAGCAACGCTGCGCGTGGTGCGGGCAAACAGCGGCTGGCCGATCCGCTCTTCGACAAGGCGTACCGCGTGGCTGACCGCCGAGGGGCTCATGCCGAGCTCCGCGGCGGCCGAGGCAAAGCCGCCGCGCCGCGCCACGGCGACGATGACAGGAAGATGGCTGAGCAGGTCGCGATCCATTCATGCATGATATCGCATAGTCTTTGCAGATAATGCAATCTTATCGACGCCGGCGCGCTGGCTCACATTGTCGCCAACAGATCGGCGGCGGGCCGATGCGCAAAGGAGAAGAGATATGAATGCATTGAAGTACGCTACCTTCGCGGCGGGTACTGCGCTGGCGCCTGTCGATGCCGGCGGCGCCGAACCATCCCGCGAAATGGCGCTCGCCGATGAGCGCGCCGTTATCCGCATCGCCGATGCCATCGATCGCGCCGTCGATGCCCAGGATTGGCGGCTGGCCCGCAGCTACTTCGCCGACCGCGTCACCGTCGACTTCAGCAGCCTGAGCGGACAGCCGTCGGCCACCATCGCCTCGGACGACCTGATCGGAACCTGGGCAGCGAACCTCAGGGGCAGCAAGACCAGCCTGCATCTGCGCACCAACCACCAGGTCGCCATCGACGCCAACGCCGCGACCGTCTCCTCCAACGGCTATGCCTGGAATCGGATGGAGGGCAATGGCGATCCGCTCTGGGAAGTCTGGGGCACCTACGAACACCAACTCGTTCGGGCGCCGGCTGGATAGTGGACGGCTTCACATTCCGCATGACGCATGAACGCGGCAATCCGTGGGTCAAGACGACCCCCGGACAGGATCGGCATTGAACAGGATCGGAACGACATCATGACCATGTCCTACTACACCCTTGGCAACAGCGGACTGCGAGTCACCCGGCTGGCACTTGGGACCATGACCTTCGGCACCGAATGGGGCTGGGGTGCCGACAAGGAGACGGCTCGCGCCCTGGTCGATGCCTATGTCGAGGCAGGTGGGAATTTCTTCGACACCGCCGACGCCTATACCGGCGGCACCTCCGAAACTTGGCTAGGCGAATTCATCGCCGAGCGCGGTCTGCGCGACAAGGCGGTGATCAGCACCAAATTCAGCATGAATCTGGAGCAGGGCAATCCGAATGCCGGCGGTAATGGCCGCAAGAACATCATCCGCGCCGTCGAAAGCTCGCTGAAGCGGCTCGGTACCGACTATATCGATCTCTATATCCTGCATGCCTGGGACAGGCTGACGTCGCCGGAAGAGGTGATGCGGACGCTTGACGATCTGGTGCGCGCCGGAAAGATCCGCCACGTCGGCCTCTCCGACGTCCCCGCCTGGTACGCAAGCAGGGCGCAATCCGTCGCCGAGCAACGCGGCTATGAACCGGTTTCGGCACTGCAGCTCGAATATTCGCTGGCCGAGCGCAACATCGAGCATGAATTCGTGCCGTTCGGCACGCGCTACGGCGCCGGCATCATGGTCTGGAGCCCCCTGGCAAGCGGCCTGCTGAGTGGCAAATATCGTTCGGATACAGCCAGCAAGGCTGGCGGCAGGCTGGAGATCATGCGCGGTTCGAGCAATCCGGGCTTCCAGAAATTCACCGACCGCAACTGGGCAATCGTTTCCGAACTGGAAAAGGTTGCCGGCGAACTTGGCCGCGGAATGGCCCAAATCGCCTTGAACTGGGCGGCGACAAGGGCCGGTGTCGCCTCGGTGATCATCGGTGCGACCAAGCTGGATCAGCTCAAGGACAATCTCGCCGCGCTCGATTTCGAGATTCCGCGGGAACTTCTGGCACGGCTCGACGCGGTCAGTCGGCCAGTCACGCCATTCCCCCGCGTGACATCGCGGCGCCCTTCGTGTATCGGAACACGGCATCGCGCCATGTTTTGGGGCGGCGCCTGCGCGAGGGTGGCCACCCAAAACGCGTCACATGCAAATTGACGAGGACCAGATGACGGTGAAGCCTCTCTACCGACGTGTCTTGTTGAAAGCGTCGGGCGAAGCGTTGATGGGCGAACAGCATTTCGGCATCGACGTTTCGGTGGTGGACCGCATCGCCGCCGACATCGCCGAAGCCCGCGCGCTGGGTATCGAGGTTGGCGTGGTCATCGGCGGCGGCAACATCTTTCGCGGCGTGGCCGTTGCCTCCAAGGGCGGTGACCGCGTCACCGGCGACCACATGGGCATGCTTGCCACGGTCATCAATTCGCTGGCGCTGCGCACGTCATTGAACAAGATCGGTGTCGACGCCGTGGTGCTCTCCGCGATCGCCATGCCCGAACTCTGCGAGAGTTTTTCACAGCGCCAGGCAACCGCCTACATGAATCAGGGCAAGGTGGTGATCTTTGCCGGCGGCACCGGCAATCCGTTCTTCACCACTGATTCGGCGGCTGCACTTCGCGCGGCTGAAATCGGTGCCGACGCGCTGTTCAAGGGCACTCAGGTCGACGGTGTCTACTCGGCCGACCCGAAGAAGGACCCGGATGCGACGCGTTTCGAGCGCATCAGCCATGACGAAGTCATAAAACGCGGCCTCTCCATCATGGATACGGCTGCGATTGCACTTGCGCGCGAAAACAACATTCCGATAATCGTCTATTCGATCCACGAAAAAGGTGGGTTTGGCGATATTCTAAGGGGCGGCGGCCGCTGCACGGTCGTCGCGGACGATTGATCCGGGGGCCTGGTCCCGAAAAGGGGATGCCGGTTTTCGAAAATCAGGCTCGAACACAGGGCCTTGCCCCGAAGCAGTGAACCCGCGCTAGACGGGTCGAGGAGATTAAGATGAGTGGTGAGTACGACGATCTCAAGCGGCGCATGGACGGGGCTATCGCCGCGTTCAAACATGACCTGGCTTCGCTGCGGACGGGTCGCGCCTCCAGCAATCTGCTCGACGCGATCCAGGTGCATGCCTATGGCACGACCATGCCGATCAACCAGGTCGCCAACGTCTCGGTGCCGGAGCCGCGCATGATTTCGGTGTCGGTCTGGGACAAGTCGATGGTCGGCGCAGTCGACCGCGCCATTCGCGAATCCAATCTGGGCTTCAACCCGATCGTCGACGGCACCAATCTCAGGATTCCGCTGCCCGAGCTCAACGAACAGCGCCGCAGGGAACTGGTCAAGATCTCTCATGGCTACGCCGAAAACGCCCGCGTCGCCGCCCGCCACGTGCGCCGCGATGGCATGGACTTCCTGAAGAAGGCGGAAAAGGACGGCGACATCAGCGAGGACGACCAGCGCAAGCGTTCCGACCAGGTCCAGAAACTTACCGACGAAACGATCAGCACCATCGACCACCTGCTTTCCGATAAGGAAGCTGAAATCATGCAGGTTTAGGGTTTTGGCCATCGGCTGACCCGAAAGCGAGAACATGGCAACGCCCGCGCATGTCGCGATCATCATGGACGGAAACGGACGCTGGGCCAAGGCGCGCGGGCTGCCTCGTCTTGCTGGCCATCGTGCCGGCGTCGAGGCGCTGCGCAAGACGGTGCGCGCCGCACCTGGGCTCGGCATCTCGTTCCTGACTGTCTATGCCTTCTCGTCGGAGAACTGGTCGCGGCCGAAGTCCGAGGTCAGCGACCTGATGGGCCTGCTGAAACTGTTCATCCGCCGTGATCTCGCCGATTTGCACCAGAGCGGTGTGCGGGTCAGAATCATCGGCGACAGGGCAGGGCTGCAATCCGACATCAGGGGGCTGCTCGACGAGGCCGAATCGCTGACCGCCGCAAATGAAGCGCTGACGCTGGTGATCGCCTTCAACTATGGCGGACGCGACGAGATCGTGCGCACGGCGCGCAAGCTTGCCGCGGCCGTGGCCCGTGGCGAACTCGACAGCGAGGCGATATCAGCCGAAAGCTTTGCCGGCGCTCTCGACACGCAAGGCATTCCAGACCCGGAACTGGTGATCCGCACCAGTGGTGAACTGCGGCTGTCGAACTTCCTTCTGTGGCAGGCTGCCTATAGCGAGCTCGTCTTCCTGCCTTGCTACTGGCCCGACTTCAGCCGCGAGCATCTTGCCGAGGCCTTGCGCGAATTTGCCAGCCGCGAACGCCGTTTCGGCGGACTTGGCGCGCAGGACGTTGCCTCGCGACCGGCCGCAGGATGAGCAATCTCCAGCTTCGCGTCATTTCGGCAGTCGTGCTTGCCATCATCACCCTTAGCTTGACCTGGTTTGGGGGGCTGCCGTTCCGGTTGTTGTGTGCGGTGATGGCGGCGGTGATCTTCTATGAATGGACACGCATGTCGCGCCCAGCGGAGGCCACGGGCCTGGGTTTCCTGCCTGAAGCGCTGCTGGTTGTTTTGATTGGCGCCCTGATTGCCGGCCTTGCTGCATCGTGGCTGCTGGCGCTTGTCGTGGTCGTGGTTGCCGCAGCGGCGATTGCCGTCTCGGTTCGCAAGACCGGGCAATGGGACGCGGCCGGTCTTGCCTATGCCAGCGTTTCCGGCCTGTCGCTTGCGCTGTTGCGCGATGGTGACCGTTCAGGCCTCGTCGCCATCCTGTTCCTGTTCGCGGTCGTCTGGGCCACCGATATCTTTGCCTATTTCGTTGGCCGCACGGTCGGCGGCCCAAAACTGGCGCCGTCGATCTCTCCCGGCAAGACACGCAGCGGCGCGCTCGGCGGCGCTGTCGGCGGTGTTGTGGCCGGGCTCATCCTGGCCGCGGTTGCCGGCGTCGGCAATCTGGCGTTGCTCGGCCTGGTGGCGCTCGTGCTGTCTATTGTCGCCCAGGCTGGCGACCTGTTTGAATCTTGGATCAAGCGCCGCCACGGTTGCAAGGATTCGGGTGCGCTCATCCCCGGCCACGGCGGCGTCATGGACCGTGTCGACGGGCTTGTCGCGGCGGCTTTCGCCCTATACGTCATCGGCTGGATTTCGGCGACCGCCGATCATCCGGCGCAAGGGCTGTTTCCGGTTTGAGTGGGGTCATTTCAGGGTCCGATGCGCGCCGCGCCTTGGATTCGCCTGGATTGATGCCACAGTCACGGCGCTATCCGCGCCGCGGAAGAATTTGAGGGTTTATCTTGAACGAGATTCTTCACGCGCTTTTCAGCACACAAGGCTTCGTCCTTGGCACGCTCGTGCCGTTCCTCTTTGTGCTGACCGTGGTCGTGTTCGTCCATGAAATGGGCCACTACCTCATCGGGCGCTGGTGTGGCATCGGGGTCAAGGCCTTCTCGATCGGCTTCGGCCCGGAACTTTTCGGCTTCAACGACAGCCACGGCACGCGCTGGAAACTGTGCGCGATACCGCTTGGCGGGTATGTCAAATTCGTCGGCGATATGAACGCGACATCGAGTCAGCCGACTTCGGAAGAGATCGAGACGCTGACCGAGGAGGAGCGCAAGGTCGCTTTTCACACGCAGCCGATCTGGAAGCGCGCGGCGACGGTAGTCGCCGGGCCGCTGTTCAATTTCCTGCTGACGATCGTCGTCTTTACCGTGTTGTTTTCCGCCTATGGCCGTTATGTCGCGGAGCCGATGGTCGCAGAGGTGACGGCTGACAGCCCGGCTGCGAAAGCCGGCATCCTGCCCGGTGACCGATTCGTCAGTGTCGACGGCAGCAAGGTCGAAACCTTTGGTGACGTCCAGCGCCTGGTTTCCGGCCGTGCCGGCGACGCCATCACCTTCGTCATGCTGCGCGACGGCAAGGAGGTCACGGTGACCGCGGCGCCGCGGCTGATGGAACAGGAAGACGCGCTCGGTAACAAGGTCAAGGTCGCCGTGATCGGCGTCGTCAACAACAAGGAACTCGGCCAGCCTCGCCTCGTCACCTACACGCCCGTCGGGGCAGTTGCAGCGGCGGTCGAGGAGACTGGGCATGTCATTCAGCGCACCGGTCAGTTCCTGCAGCGTTTCGTTGTCGGGCGCGAGGATAAGTGTCAGCTGGGCGGCCCGGTGAAGATCGCCGACATGGCCGGCAAGGCAGCGAAACTGGGGTTCGAATGGCTCGTGCAACTGATTGCACTGCTGTCTGTCGGCATCGGGTTTCTGAACCTTTTGCCGATTCCCCCCCTCGACGGCGGCCATCTCTTGTTCTACGGGGTGGAGGCCGTCATTCGCCGTCCGGTGTCGGATCGGATGATGGAAATGGCCTATCGGGCCGGGTTGCTTCTGGTGCTGTGCTTCATGGGTTTCGTTTTCTGGAACGATCTGTTTGGATGCTGAAATCATGAAGAAATTTGGCTTTGGCATGGGCGATGTTGAGACGCCGTTTACCATGCCTGGGGATATGAGTGACGCGAAAGCCACGCCGCGAGGTTAAGTAAATTCAAATTAACCAGAAGCCTTGCGTGTAGGGGAAATCCGGTTAATACGGTAAGAGAAATTACCGCACGTCCGGTTTTCTCGCCGTGGGGACTACGAGAAAAGGTTATTAAGCCCGATGAAGGCAGCATCCAAGTTTCTAAGCGCCGCGTCCGCGGTGACCCTGTCTGCGGCTCTTGTCGTGCCAGGCGCGCTCGCAGTGCAGTTCGTTGCCACATCGGCGGCCGAAGCCGCTGTCGTCAGCAGAGTCGAAGTGAGCGGCAACCAGCGTATCGACGCTGAAACCATCCGCAATTACATCACTATCAAGCCGGGCAAAGCCTTCTCCAGCTCCGATATCGACAGTGCGGTCAAGGCGCTGTTCGGCACCGGCCTGTTCTCGGATGTGCAGATCAACCAGGTCGGCTCGACGCTGGTGGTCAAGGTCTCCGAATACCAAGTCGTGAACCAGGTGCTGTTCCAGAACAACAAGAAGCTCAAGGATAATGCGCTGGCGATGGCGGTGCAGCTGAAGCCGCGCGGAACGTTTTCGCAGGCGACGCTCGATTCCGACGTCGAGGCGGTCAAGGCTGCCTACAGGCGCATCGGTCGCGACGACGTGACCGTGACGACGCAGGTCATGCAGCTTGGCGACAATCGCGTGAACGTCGTCTTCAACATCAGTGAAGGCGATCGCACTCAGATCGCGGCGATCAATTTTGTCGGCAACAGCGCCTATTCCAGCCGCCGCCTGTCGGATGTGATCAATACCAAGCGTTCGTCCTGGGTTTCCTTCATCCTGCGCGACGACGTCTATGACGACGACAAGTTGCGCGCCGACCAGGAGCTGCTGCGCCGCTTCTACTACAATCACGGCTATGCCGATTTCCAGGTCGTGTCCGCTGTCGGCGAACTCGACAGCGCGACGAACAAGTACACGGTCACCATCACCGTCCAGGAGGGCGACCGCTACACGTTCGGTGATGTCAGCGTCGAAAGCACGATCCCGGAAGTCGATTCGAAGTCGCTGGAATCGGTGGTCGAGACACGCAAGGGCGACGTCTACAACGCCAAGGACGTCGAAGACACCATCATCGCTCTGACCGAGAAGGTGGCCGGTTCCGGCTATGCCTTTGCGCAGGTGACGCCGCGCGGCGACCGCAATTTCGAGAACCACACCATTTCGGTGGTCTACACCATCGACCAGGGCACCAAAGCCTATATCGAACGCATCGAGATCCGCGGCAACGACCGCACGCGTGATTATGTCATTCGGCGCGAGTTCGATGTCAGCGAAGGTGACGCCTTCAATCAAGTTCTCATCCAGCGCGCGAAGAAGCGCCTGGAAAACCTTAATTACTTTGAAAAAGTCGATATCTCGACCGTTCCAGGTTCGCAGCCCGACCAAGTCGTGCTGGTGGTTGACGTTGTCGAAAAATCGACCGGCGAATTCTCGGTCGGCGCCGGCTACTCGACCGGTGGCGACACGGCGGGTCCGTCCGTCGAAGGATCGATCACCGAGCGCAACTTCCTCGGACGCGGCCAGTTCATCAAGCTGTCGGCAGGCGGCGGCAAGAATTCGCGCGACTACAGCCTGTCCTTCACCGAACCCTATTTCCTCGGACGGCGCATCGCCGCCGGCTTCGATATCTTCCAACAGACCCGGAATTACGATCACTACGATAGCGAGACCACGGGTGCGACGGTGCGCTTCGGCCTGCCGATCACCAACAGCATCTCGACGCAGTTGGCGTACAACATCGCCCGGGAAAAGTACGAGTACGACTCTGGTTGCGATGACAATGGAGACGGCGTGCTGGGCGACTGCGATGTTTCGCAGGCGATCGTTCAAGGTATCAACGAAAGCCCCTGGATCAAGTCGTCGGTCAGCCTGGGGCTGGTCTACAACACCATCGATGACATGAAGAACCCGCACGAAGGCATCTATGCGACCACGACGGCCGAATTTGCCGGCCTCGGCGGCGATGCCAAGTACGTGAAGCTGACTGGGCGCGGCAGCATCTATCAGACGCTTTCAGAGCAGTTCGATCTGGTTGGCCTCCTTTCGGCTGGCGCAGGTCATGTCGAGGGTTACGGCGGCGACGGCGGTTTGCGTATCTTCGATCAGTTCCAGAGCACCGACCGCATGATCCGTGGTTTCGAATATGGCGGCATTGGCCCGGTGGACAGTGCTACGGGTGACCATCTCGGTGGCACGACGTATTTCAACGCCTCGGCCGAAGCCCAGTTCCCGCTGCCGGTCATTCCGGAGAGCTTCGGGCTGCGCGGCGCCGTGTTCGCGGACGCAGCAACGCTCTATGGCACCAAGATCGAGAATGCGGCTGTCACCCAGACCTCGACTGACCTGAAGCTGCGCGCCTCGGTCGGCCTCGGCTTGATGTGGGCGTCGCCGTTCGGTCCGATCCGTATCGACTATGCGATTCCGGTCAAGAAGGAAGCTACCGACAACGTGCAGGAATTTAACTTCGGCATATCGACCCGCTTCTGATCGGCGGCCAACGATGCTCCCGGATTTTTCAGGTCCGGGAGAAATGTTCCGACCTAGCTGGATATAGCTTCTGGAATGACCGATCCGGTGTTCTTCGCGCCATCACGCCGGTATACGGCGGGCGAAGTCGCGAATCTGACCGGCTCGGTGCTTGTCGATTCCGGCCAATCCCATATCTCGATCGAAGCGCTCGCGCCGGCAAATGAGGGCGGCGAGAACGCGCTTGTTTTCGTCGACGGCAAACGCAATTCCGCGCTGATGCTGTCGCTGCGAGCGGCTGCGGTCCTGTGTCCGGCGGAATTCGCGAGCAAGGCGCCGGCCGGCATTGCGGTTCTCGTTCATCCGCGTCCGCAACAGGCCTTCGCGCTGGTCGGCCGTCTGCTCTTCCCGACGGCCGCGACACCGGGACCAATGACCAGTGAAACTGGTGTCTCGCCGCATGCTCATATCGATCCGACCGCGCATGTCGAGGCAGGTGCTGTCATCGAGGCAGGTGCCGTCATCGGGCCGGGTGCTTCGATCGGCGGCGGCACCGTCATCGCGCCCAACGCGGTCATCGGACAATCCTGCCAGATCGGCCGCGACGGCTACGTCGGTCCAGGCGCCAGTATCCAGTATGCCTTGATCGGAAACCGCGTCATCATCCATGGCGGCGCTAGGATCGGCCAGGATGGTTTTGGCTTCGTCGGCGGCGCTAAGGGACCCGAACGCGTGCCGCAGGTCGGCCGTGTCGTTATCCAGGACGATGTCGAGATCGGCTCCAACACCACCGTCGATCGCGGCGCCATGTCCGATACGATCATCGGCCAGGGCACCAAGATCGACAATCTCGTGCAGATCGCCCATAACGTCCGCATCGGCCGCAATTGCATAATAGCCGGGCTTTCGGGTATTTCGGGTTCCGTGGTCGTCGGTGACAATGTCACCATGGGCGGCGGCGTCGGACTTGCGGATCACCTGACCATCGGGTCTGGGGCCAAGCTCGCCGCCAGAAGTGGGTTTATGAGCAATGTCCCTGCAGGCGAGATCTGGGGTGGTTATCCGGCACAGCCGATGGCGGAAGCCATGCGGGAGATAGCCATGCTGCGCAAGCTCGCCAGGACCCGCAAACAGGGCGAGGGAGGCAATGGCTGATATGATCGCTTCGACGACGCTGGAAGCGGTCGACATTATGGGGCTCATGAAGCTCCTGCCGCACCGCTATCCGTTCCTGATGATCGATCGCATCGTCGACATCGATGGCGACGAGTCCGCCGTCGGCATCAAGAACGTGACCATAAACGAGCCGCATTTTCAGGGCCATTTCCCCGAGCAGCCGGTGATGCCGGGAGTGCTCATCGTAGAGGCGATGGCGCAGACGGCCGGCGCCATCTGCATCCGCAGCCTGCGCACTGAAAAGCCGTCATTGGTCTATTTCCTGACCATCGACAATGCCAAATTCCGCAAACCGGTCGTTCCCGGCGACCAGTTGAGGATCCATGTCAAGAAAATCAAGAAACGCGGCAACCTGCTGAAATTCGCTTGTGAAGCCATGGTCGACGGCGCCAAGGCGGCCGAGGCCGAGATTTCAGCCATGATGGTCACCAGCGACTGACGATCGAATGCTTATGAAAATCAAGACATCCATTCATGCTTCCGCTGTCGTGGAGGAGGGCGCCCAAATCGGTCAAGGCGTGCGCATTGGGCCGTTTTGTCATGTCGGCGCCGATGCGGTGATCGGCGACGGCGTCGAACTGGTCAGCCATGTCTCGGTGATGGGCGCGACCACCATCGGTGCCTCGACCAAGGTCTACCCGATGGCGATACTGGGCGGGCCGCCGCAGAACACCAAGCACAAGGGCGGCCGCACCACTTTGGTCATCGGCACGAACTGCACGATCCGCGAAGGCGTGACCATGCATCTCGGCACCGATTCCAGCCGCGGCGAGACGACGATCGGCGACAATGGCAATTTCCTTGCCTACGCCCACATCGCCCATGATTGCATCGTCGGCGACAATGCGACGTTCGCCAACGGAGCGACGCTGGGCGGGCACTGCGAGGTCGGCAACAACGTCTATATTGGCGGCCTGACGGCGGTTCATCAGTTTGTCCGTGTCGGCGACAATGCCTTTCTGGGCGGCTGCTCCGCGATCGTGGGCGATGTCATTCCCTATGCTATCGCAGTTGGTAACCGCGCCAGTCTGCGCGGCCTCAACATCATTGGCCTGAAGCGTTCCGGCCTGCCGAGGTCCGAAATCCATGTGCTGCGCAAGGCTTACAAGATGATCTTCGATCGCTCTCGCACCGTTGGCGAGAACATCGAATTCGCCAAGGCCGAATTCGCGTCGTCGCCGACCGCCATGAAGATCGTCGATTTCATCACCAGTCGCGGCAAGCGGCATTATGCGGTGCCGTCGCTCAAGGGCGGCGATGGCGACGATGTCGATGACGAAGGCTGAGACCGCGGCAGCGGGTCTCGATCTCCCGTCGGGCGCTAGGGTCGGAATCATCGCCGGCGGCGGCAGCCTGCCGGTCGAAGTCGCGGCCGGTTCGGCGCAACGAGGCTATCCTCCCTTTGTCATCCTGATGGAAGGCGAGGTGGATCGCATGGCCGACCTTTCCCGGTATGAGCATGAAAGCCTAGCTCTGGAAGGTATCGGCTCGCTGATACCCTTGTTGAGGCGGCACCGGATTACCCATCTGGTGCTTGCGGGCGAGATCAAGCGCAGGCCACGATTGCTTGCGCTGCGCCCCAGTCTCAGCCTGCTCGCGGTGATCCCGCTGGTGGTCATGGCGCTGGCGCGCGGTGACGATGGCTTGCTGAAGGTCGTGGCACGAGGCCTCGAAGCACGAGGCATAAAGATCGTCGGCGCCCACGAGATCGTGCCAGACCTCGTCGCCGCCGAGGGTGTCCTGACCAAGGCCTCGCCACGCAAATCGGACTGGCTCGACATCGAGGCAGGCCTTGCAGCGGCAAAGGCGATAGGGGCGCTGGATATTGGCCAGGCGGCGATCGCGGTCGGTGGCCGCACCATTGCGCTCGAAGGCATCGAGGGAACAGCCGGACTGCTCGATCGCGCCAAGCTGTTGCGTGGCCACGGCCGTATCGCGGGCAAAACCCGCGGCGTGCTGGTCAAATGCGCGAAGCCTGGCCAGGAACTGCGCGCGGATCTTCCTTCCATCGGACCGCAGACGATCGAGGCGGTGCATGCGGCGGGGCTTGTCGGCATTGCTGTCGAGGCGGGACGTTCGCTGGTTCTCGAAGGCCCTGAAACCGTCGCGCGCGCCAACGCCCTCGGCCTGTTCGTCATCGGTCTGCCTGCTGCTACGGAGCCGCATCATGCCTGACAGGGCATTGAAGATTGCGATTGTTGCCGGCGAAGAGTCGGGCGATCTGCTTGGCGCCGACATCGTACGTTCGCTCAAGCAGGCTACCGGGCGCGAGGTGCAGATCGTCGGTCTCGGCGGCCGCCATTTGCAGGCGCTGGGACTGGTGTCGCCATTCGATGCCGGCGAGATCGCCCTGATGGGTTTCAGCGCCATCCTGCGCGACCTGCCACGCCTGATGCGGCGGATCAACCTGCTGGCCAAAACCGTTGTGGACGACAAGCCCGATTGCCTCGTCACCATCGACAGTCCTGACTTTTCGTTGCGCGTCGCCAGGAAGGTGCGTGCGGCCAATCCGTCGATCCCGATCATCCACTATGTCTGCCCAAGCGTGTGGGCATGGCGGCCGGGCAGGGCGGTGGCCATGAAGCCCTATGTCGACCATATACTCTGCATCCTGCCGTTCGAGGTGAAGGAGCTCGAACGGCTGGGCGGCCCGCCCGGAACCTATGTCGGCCATCGCCTCACACATGATGCGGGCGTGCTCAGCGCCGCGAAGGCGCAGGAGCTGCCGCGAGACCTTGCTTCTTCCGACCGCGTCAAGACGCTGCTCGTCCTGCCCGGTTCGCGGCGCGGGGAGGTGCGACGGCTGCTGGAGCCGTTCGGCGAGACGGTGTCGATGCTGCATGCGCGCGGGCATCGCCTGCGGCTGCTGCTGCCGACCGTCCCGCATGTCGCCGACCTCGTCAGGGCCTCGGTCACACGGTGGGATGAGAAACCCGAGATCATCCTTGATCCCCAACGCAAATGGCAGGCCTTCGGCAAGGCCGATGCGGCGCTGATCGCGTCGGGGACGGTATCGCTGGAGCTGGCGCTGGCCGGTGTACCGATGGTCTCCTGCTACAGGCTCGATCCCGTCGCGCGCGTCGTGGCGCCTTACCTGTTGTCCGTCTGGTCGGCGCTGTTGCCCAACCTGATCGCAGATCGGGCGCTGGTCCCGGAATTCTATAATGAGTACGTCAAGCCGAACAGTCTGACCCGGCAACTGGAAGCGCTGCTCGCCGACAGCGGGATGCGCGCCTGGCAGAAGCAAGGTTTTGCCGAGATTACCCGGCGCATGGCGACCGACAAGCCGTCCGGCGAGATCGCGGCCGGCATCGTGCTTCGTCACATAAAAAAAGCGCCCTGACGGGCGCCTTTCTCAATCCGGAAAGCCTCGATCAGCGCTTGGCGATCGGCACGTAGTCACGCTCCGGCGCACCGGTATAGAGCTGGCGCGGACGACCGATCTTCTGGCGCGGGTCCTCGATCATCTCCTTCCACTGCGCGATCCAGCCGACGGTGCGGGCGACCGCGAACAGTACGGTGAACATCGTGGTGGGGAAGCCCAGCGCCTTCAGCGTGATGCCGGAATAGAAGTCGACATTCGGGTAGAGTTTCTTCTCAATGAAATAGGGATCGGTCAGCGCGATCTTTTCCAGCTCCATGGCGATATCGAGCAGCGGATCGTCCTTGATGCCGAGCTCGCCCAGCACCTCATGCGCCGTCTTCTGCATGATCTTGGCGCGCGGATCGTAGTTCTTGTAGACGCGGTGGCCAAAGCCCATCAGCCGGAACGGGTCGTTCTTGTCCTTGGCGCGAGCGATGAATTCCGGGATGTGGTCGACATGGCCGATCTCGCCCAGCATGTTGAGCGCCGCTTCATTGGCGCCGCCATGGGCCGGGCCCCACAGGCAAGCGATGCCGGCGGCGATGCAGGCGAACGGGTTGGCACCCGATGAGCCGGCAAGACGCACGGTCGAGGTCGAGGCGTTCTGCTCGTGATCGGCATGCAGGATGAAGATGCGCTCCATGGCGCGCGCCAGCACCGGATTGATCTTGTACTCCTCGCACGGCACGGCGAAGCACATGTGCAGGAAGTTGGCGGCGAAGTTCAGCTCGTTCTTCGGGTAAATGAAGGGCTGGCCGATATGGTATTTGTAGGCCATCGCCGCGATCGTCGGCATCTTGGCGATCAGCCGCATGGAGGCAACCATGCGCTGGTAAGGGTCGGAGATGTCGGTGGAGTCGTGGTAGAAGGCCGACAGCGCGCCAACGACGCCGCACATCACCGCCATCGGGTGCGCGTCGCGACGGAAGCCGGTGAAGAAGCGCGACATCTGCTCGTGCACCATGGTGTGGCGCGTCACGCGGTAATCGAAATCGTCCTTCTGCGCCTTGGTCGGCAATTCGCCATAGAGCAGGAGATAGCAGACCTCGAGGAAGTCGCCGTGTTCGGCCAACTGGTCGATCGGATAGCCGCGGTGCAAGAGGATGCCGGCGTCGCCGTCGATGAAGGTGATCTCCGACTCGCAGCTTGCGGTCGAAGTGAAGCCGGGATCGTAGGTGAAGGCGCCGGTCGTGCTGTAGAGCGAGGCGATGTCGATGACATCAGGCCCGACCGAGCCGCTTCGCACCTTGAACTCGTGCGTCTTGCCGGCGAATTCAAGCGTTGCCGTGGCCTCGTGGGTGTTGCCGCCCAAATCCAGTTTTTTCGCAGCTTCGGTCATTGCAAACTCCTTCTTGTTTCCTCATGCCGGCAAAGGCAAAATTCCGCAGAGCGACACGTCGAAATCACCGCAATGCGCGTATTCGCCACCGCATTCTAGGAGGTGCGTGCCAGATTGGGCCAGGGCCTAATGTTGCACTGCGAAACGCGCCTTTCAATGCCAATCTTCTTGGGCCAGTTCGCTCCTAATCGATTTGATCCGCTATGCGCGCCAGGCTTTCCTCGCGGCCGAGCACGGCAAGCACGTCGAACACACCCGGCGAGGTGCTTTTGCCAGTCAGGGCGGCGCGCAAAGGCTGGGCCACGGCGCCAAGCTTATGGCCGCCGGCCTGCGCATAGTCGCGCACCGCCGCCTCCGCCGCAGTGGCCGTCCAGTCACCTGAAAGCGCGTTCAAAGCTTCGTGAGCGCCGCGCAGGATCTTGCGCGCGTCTTCGTTGAGCAGAAGTGCCGCCTTGTCGTCGATCGGCAGCGGCCGGGTGGCAAAAAGGAAGGCGGCGCCGTCGACAAGCTCGACCAGTGTCTTGGCGCGCTCCTTCAGGCCCGGCAGCGCGGCCAGCAGTTGCGCCTTGTTCCTGTCGTCGAGGCGCGCGGCCATCGCTGGACCACCCTCGAGATAAGGCAGGGTGGCGATGAAGATGTCGAACAGCTCGGCATCGCTCATGCGGCGCATATGGACGCCGTTCAGCGCCTCCAGTTTGGCGAAGTCGAAGCGGGCGGCGCCCTTGTTGACATCGCCGATGTCGAACCAGGAGATCATGTCCTTGATCGACATGATCTCGTCGTCGCCATGGCTCCAGCCAAGGCGCGCCAGGTAGTTCAGCAACGCCTCCGGCAGGTAGCCCATGGCGCGATAGGCCTCGACGCCGAGCGCGCCGTGCCGCTTCGACAGTTTGGCGCCATCGGCGCCGTGGATCAGCGGGATATGCGACATAGACGGCACGTCCCAGCCCATGGCGTCGTAGATCACCGTCTGGCGGGCCGCGTTGGTCAAATGGTCGTCGCCACGAATGATGTGGGTGACGCCCATGTCGTGGTCGTCGACGACGACGGCATGCATGTAGGTCGGGTTGCCGTCCGAACGCAGGATGATGAAGTCGTCGAGATCCTTGTTGGGGAAGCGCACCTCGCCCTGGACATGGTCGTGCACCACCGTCTCGCCCGCGGTCGGCGCCTTGATGCGGATGGCGCCCTTGGCGCCTGCGGGCGCCTCGGAGGGGTCCCGGTCACGCCAGCGGCCATCATAGCGGGGCGGCAGCCCCTTGGCGCGTGCTGCCTCGCGCATCGCCTCCAGCTCGGCCGGCGTCTCGTAGCTGTAGTAGGCCTTGCCCATGCGCACGAGCTCCTCGGCCACCTCGCGATGACGCGGCGCGCGCTCGAACTGCGAGACGGCCTCGCCATCCCAGGAGAGGCCGAGCCAGGAAAGCCCGTCGAGAATGGCTGCGGTCGCGGCATCGTTGGAGCGCTCGCGATCGGTGTCCTCGATGCGCAGCAGCATCTTGCCGTCCGTGTGCTTTGCGTACAGCCAGTTGAACAGCGCCGTGCGCGCGCCGCCTATGTGCAGGTAACCGGTGGGCGAGGGGGCAAAACGGGTGACGACCTTGTCGGACATGAAACTCTCGGAAACCATCTGAAGCGGGGTGTGGTTGCGCGGACTTTCGCGCATTGCGCGTTCATGTAGCATAGGGTGTCGAGGGCGCAAGGGGCAGACCCGATGGCTGGACGGGGCTGGGGCTCGGATCAGGGCGAGGACGCCGCTATTGGCGTCAGCGAACGGTCCCTGTTTGCGATGCCACTGCCGACTACGTTGCCACCGCCATCACCCATCTTGCCGGACCCCGGCAACCCGCCGTTGCAAGCGGATGTCTCCGCCCCCGTCCCTGTTGCCGAAGCCGGCAGGATCGTGCGCGTGCGCCGGCAAATCGGCCGGATATCACTGCCTCGGCTGCGCCACAGCGTGGCCACGGCAGGAAGCCTGGAGCTTGACCGAGGCGTAGCCTTCCTGCTGGTGCCGGTCTGTCTGGCGATCGGAGCGATCGGCTATTTTTCGCTGACGGTGGAACCAGATTTTGCAAAGCCTGTTGCGGTCGTCGTTCTGACGGGGCTCTGCGCGTTCGTCTCGCGTTCCTGGCCGAAAACCCATCTGTGTTTCATGGCTGTGCTGCTGTGCACGCTCGGCCTGCTCGCCGGCAAGGTCGAGACATGGCGGGCTGGAACGCAGATGCTGGGTTCGGAAATCTCGACCCAAGTGACCGGCCGCGTCGTCTCGCTTGACCGAATGGAGACCGGCCGCATCCGGCTGACCATCGACGTGACGTCGACAGCCAGGCCGAAATTGCGCTATGCCCCGGAGCGGGTTCGGCTTTCGGCACGAAAGACCCCGGCAGAGATAACCGCAGGCTCCCTGGTCACCGGCTACGCCAAGCTGTTACCGCCCACCGGCCCGGTGCGGCCGGACAGCTACGACTTCTCCTTCGACAGCTATTTCGCCGGCATCGGCGGCAGCGGGTTTTTCCTCGGCAATCCGAAGCTTGTCGCCGGCAATGACGACGACATGCCGCCTTCGGCCCGCCTTGCCTCGGAGATAGAAAATGCCCGTGAAGCCATCGCCGACCATATCAGGGGCAGTGTCGGTGGCGCCGAAGGCGAGATCGCCGCGGCGCTGATCGTCGGCGTGCGCGCCGGCATTCCCGACGAGATCAACGAAGCGATGCGGCGCACCGGCATCTACCACGTCATCTCCATTTCAGGACTGCACATGGCGCTGGTCGCAGGCACCATCATGATGCTGATGCGCAGCGCCTTTGCCCTGTTTCCGGACTTTTCCGCGCGCCGGCCCGTCAAGAAATACGCCGCGGCCGCGGCCCTTTTCTCGATCGCCGCCTATCTCGTCATCTCAGGCGTCGTCGTTGCCGCAGAGCGCAGCTTCATCATGCTGGCGGTGATGCTAATTGCGGTGCTGTTCGATCGGGCGGCGCTGACCATGCGCAACCTGGCGATCTCGGCGATCGCGGTCATTTTGGTGTCGCCGCATGAAGTGGTCGGCCCAAGTTTCCAGATGTCATTCGCGGCGACCGCGGCGCTGGTCGGTGCCTATGCCGGCTGGTCGGATCATCGTGCGGCGAAAACGAAACCGCCGCCGCCACGGCGATCTCTGCCTGGCTTTCTCACCAGAAAATTCCTGTTGGCGATGGGCGGCCTTGCCATGACCTCCATCATTGCCGGCAGCGCCACGGCGCTTTTTGCCATCTGGCATTTTCAGCGGGTGTCGCCGCTCAGCCTGTTCGCCAATCTCGCCATTATGCCAATCGTCTCGCTGGTTGTGATGCCTTTCGCCGTCCTCAGTGCGCTGGCGATGCCCTTTGGCGCCGATGGTCCCTTTCTTTACGTGATGGGCAAAGGCCTGACGGTGATGATCGCCATGTCCGGATGGATTTCCGAGCGCTCGCCGGTGGACGCGGTCGGGTTGATTTCGCAGCAGTCTGTCCTGCTGGTGGCGATTGCCTTGGTCATCGCGACGATGGCGACGACATGGCTGCGGCTCGCAGCCCTTCCGTTCGCGCTTGCCGGCCTGTTGACCGTCTCGGACACGCGCGCCCCGGACGTGCTGATCTCGGAGGACGCCAGGCTGGTTGCGCTGCCGATCGGGGGTGGCGAACTCGCCGTCAGCCGGGCACGCCCGAACGAATTCACGGTCGACAACTGGAAACGCGCGCTGACATCCGAAACCATCGTCATGCCGGAGGTGTTCAGCAAAGGAGACGGGCAATTCGAGATAGCCGATGCCGCCGAGTTGCCGTCGGGCGCGCCTTTCTATTGCACATCAGGCATTTGTCTCGCCAAGCATCCGTCTGGTGCGATCATCGCGCATGTCGAAGACCGAAAGGACGCCTGGATGGCCTGCGGCTTCGCCGACCTGATCGTCATCAATGACGCCACGGCCTATGACCCCTGTCACAATCCGCTGGTGCTCGTCATCACCAAACGACAACTGGCCCGCAAGGGTAGCGCGGCCGTCTTCTTCGATCGCCAATCGGCGACCACGCCTGCGACGATCAGCTTCGCGGTGGACGGGTCATACCGGCCCTGGCACACGCAGCGCAAGTTTTCGCGCGAGGCGAGGGGCCTGCCACCCTACCGCAAACCCGAAAAGCCGGTCGCAAGCTCGGCTCAGTAGCGTCTGATCAGCCCGACGAGCTTGCCTTGCACCTTGACCCTGTCCGGTCCGAAAATGCGGGTTTCATAGGCCGGGTTGGCGGCTTCGAGAGCAATCGAGGCACCCTTGCGGCGGAACCGCTTCAGCGTCGCTTCCTCTTCATCCACCAGCGCCACGATGATCTCACCCGGGCTGGCTGTATCGGCGTTGCGGATGATGACGGTATCGCCGTCGAAGATGCCGGCATCGATCATCGAGTCGCCCTTGACCTCAAGGGCATAGTGTTCGCCGCCCATGATCATGTCCGGCGGCACCGAGATCGAATGCGTCTGGTGCTGGATGGCGTCGATCGGCACACCGGCCGCGATGCGTCCCATGACCGGGATCGACACGGCGGAGACCACGTCGTCGTCATTGCCGGCCGAAGGCATCCGTGAAGACGCAGGCTTGAGTTGCCGGCCAAGGCCGCCTTGACCGAGGCTGCCCTGGATGACGCTTGGCGAGAACTTCTTTGCCGCATTGAGGCCTGGCGCGATCGAATCCGGCAGCCGCAGCACTTCCAACGCGCGCGCCCGATTGGGCAGGCGGCGAATGAAGCCGCGCTCCTCCAGCGCCGTGATCAGCCGGTGTATGCCGGATTTGGAGGCAAGGTCGAGTGCTTCCTTCATCTCGTCGAAGGATGGCGGAATGCCGCTTTCCTTGAGCCGTTCATGAATGAACATCAGGAGTTCGTGTTGTTTGCGCGTCAGCATGGCAGCCCCCAGGTTACCCAAAACCAGAATCGGAAAAACAAACCCAGAACAAACACTATCTGTTCCAGTTGTGTTCCGCAACCGTTTAAAGTTTAATGAACTTGTTAAGGTGGCTGAAATTATTTGGCGCCCCGGCAGTGGGTCGCGATCGACGCTTGCCTGCCAACGCCGAGCGCTTGGTTGGATTGAAATTGCTATGGTTAATGACCTGTGGCCCACCCTGTGTCGGGCTTGGCCTCGGCCAACGCTGGAGCTCGACAAGAGGGCTTGGTTCACTTCACCGGTCGTGGCTCCCCGTGAACGAAAGGGAGCCAAAATGCCAACTTTGGCGGAGGAATTGGCCATATCGGCCTTGCCTTGTTCGTCGTCGCATTACCGTTTGTTTGAGCTGCCGTCGCCGGCGTGGACATAGACATGCAGCGTGTAGCCGATGTGGGCAACCATCAGGGTTTTCGCGCGCTCGATGTTGCGATCCAGCGCCGCCTCCATGAGCGCGGTATGATCTTTGATCGCGACGGCCTGGCGCAGCGCCTCCATGGCCTCTTCGTAGCCATGCTGGAGACCGGCGGCCGCACGCAAGGTTGGCGCCAGGCCAAGAAAGCGGTGATGGCGACGCAACTGATCCGCGATCGTGGAGTGGAAGGTCAGCAGCCAGGGGGATGTTGCCGCGCTGAGCAATGCCGCGTGGAAAGCCTCGTGCTTTTCATCCCATTCGTCGACCACGTTGTCGGACGGGTCGTCGACCGCGGTCCTGCTGCGCGACAGCCGATAGTGGGCAGCGACGACGGCGTCCTCCCATTCACGGCCGCCTTTCTCGATCGATTCCTGGAGCAGAGGCAGTTCAACCACCAATCTGGCGCGTGACAGATCTTCCAGCTCGTTGCGCGAGACCGGAGCGACGGCAAAGCCGCGATTGCTGATGGCGGTCACCAGGCGCTCGGCCTCCAATCGCGAGAGCGCCTCGCGCAGCGGTGTCCAGCCGATGCCGTAGCTGTTGCGCAACGCGCTAAGCTTGAGCGGTGCGCCGGGCTTCAGACGGGTGGTGAGGATATCGCGGCGCAGCAGCTTGTAGGCTGCTTCTGTCTTCGAGAAGTGCTCGTCGTCCAGCATTGCCGACCATCCGTACCAATTGGCCGGGTGATTATATATGAAATCCTTCCATTGCGTAAATTATATATAATGTTTGACAACACCCAAGGGACTGCCCATGATCGCCAAATGTTTCACCTGATATGTTCATCTGAGCACGCCCATGCGCGGGGATAGTCGACCATGAATGCAACTCCCGATCTCGCTGCAATCGAGGCGATGGACGCCGCGGACCCGCTACGCGCCATGCGCGATCGTTTCGTCTTGCCGCAAGGGGTGATCTACCTCGACGGCAATTCGCTTGGTGCGGCTTCACCCACCGTCTTCGACGAACTGAACAAGGCCGCGACACAGGAATGGGCGCAGGACCTCATCCGTGCCTGGAACACCGCCGGCTGGTTCGACATGCCGGTCGAGCTTGGCGACCAACTCGGACGCCTGATCGGCGCCGCGGCTGGCCAGACTGTGGTCTGCGATACGACGTCGATCAACATCTACAAGGTGCTACATGCGGCGCTCGCAATGCGGCCGGATCGGTCAGTCATCGTGGCCGAGGGCGACAGCTTCCCAACCGATCTCTATATGGCCGAGGGCGTAGCTTCGACGCGGCCCGGTACGATCCTGCGGCTCGAGGGCGTCGATGCGCCTGATATCGAGGACCTGATCGACGAGCGCGTCGCCGTTATCCTGGTCAACCACGTCAACTACAAATCCGGCCAGTTGCGCGACATGGCGGCGCTGACGCGCAGGGCCCATCAGGCCGGTGCGCTGATCGTCTGGGATCTCTGCCACACCGCCGGTGCGCTGCCAGTCGAACTCGACGGCGCCAATGCCGATTTCGCCATCGGCTGCACCTACAAGTACCTCAATGGCGGCCCGGGTTCGCCAGCCTTCATCTATGCTGCAAAGCGGCATCATGGTGATGTCTATCAGCCGCTCAGCGGCTGGTGGGGGCATGCGCGGCCGTTCGCCTTCGAACAGGGCTATGCCGCCGGCATCGGCATCCGCCGGTTCTTGTGCGGCACGCAGCCGGTGTTGTCGATGCGGGCGCTCAAGGGCGCCCTGGACCTCTGGAACGACGTCGACATGGCGGCGGTGCGCCAAAAGAGCATCGCGCTGACCGATCTGTTCATCCAGATGGTCGAAGCAAGGTGTGGCGCCTACGGGCTCGAGCTTGAAAGTCCGCGCAACGGCAACGAGCGCGGCAGTCAGGTGTCATTCATCCACCCCAGCGGCTACCAGGTGATGCGGGCCTTGATCGAGCGCGGCGTGATCGGCGATTTCCGCGCGCCTTCGACCATCCGCTTCGGTTTCACGCCGCTCTATGTCGGCTACAAGGATGTCTGGCAGGCGGTCGAGGTGCTGGAAGACATCTTGCGCACGGGTGCCTGGCAGGATGCGCGCTTCGCGGTCAAGACCGCGGTCACGTGAGTGTACGTCGCCCAAAAGCAAAGACAGATCAGAGCCGGGTGCGAACTGTCCAGAGTTCCGGAAACAGGACGACCTCGAGCATCTTTTTCAGGTAGGACGCCCCCGATGTGCCACCGGTGCCGCGCTTCAGGCCGATGATGCGTTCGACCGTGGTCACGTGGTTGAAGCGCCAGCGGCGGAAATAATCCTCGAAGTCGACCAGTTTTTCAGCCAGTTCGTAGAACATCCAGTAGCGCTGCGGGTCGCGATAGACTGTCTGCCAGGCAACCAGGACTTCTTCATTCTCGGTGCGCGTCTCGCGCCAGTCGGCACGGTTGGCGTCGGCACCGATGTCGAATCCGTTGCGGGCGAGCAGCAGCAGCGCTTCGTCGTAGAGCGACGGCTCGGCCAGGATCGCCTCAAGCTTCCCGCTGAGGTCCGGCCGGTGCTTGTGCGGGCCGAGCATGGCGAGGTTGCGGTTGCCGGCCATGAACTCGATGGCGCGATACTGCCAGGACTGGAAACCCGAGGACTGGCCGAGAGCGTCGCGGAACTCGGTGTATTCGCTCGGTGTCATCGTCCGCAGCACGTCCCAAGCGTTGTTCAACTGCTCGAAGATGCGGGCGACGCGCGACAGCATCTTGAAGCTCGGCTCGAGGCGGTCGGCGCGGATCGAGCGGATCGCGGCACCGATCTCGTGCAGGGCAAGCTTCATCCAGAGCTCGGAGGTCTGATGCTGGATGATGAACAGCATCTCGTCATGCGCCGACGACAGCGGCGTCTGGGCTTCTAGCACTTTCTCCAGGTGCAGATAGTCGCTGTAGGACATGCGCTCCTTGAACGACATCTGTGCGCCTTCGGACGCCGGATCGTATGGCTCGCTCAACTGATTTTCTCCGTGCGCAGCCGGAAGCGCTGGATTTTGCCGGTCTGCGTCTTGGGCAACGCAGCAATGAACTTCACCGATCGCGGATACTTGTAGGGCGCGATCGTCGCTTTGACATGGTCCTGCAGGCGCTTGATGGTCATCGCGTCGGGTGCCACACCTTGCACCAGCACGACATGCGCCTCGACGATCTGGCCGCGTTCGGCATCCTCAGCACCGATGACAGCGCATTCAGCAACATCCGGATGCGCCAGCAGCGCGGCCTCGACCTCGGGGCCGGCGATGTTGTAGCCGGCGCTGACGATCATGTCGTCGGAGCGCGCGGCGAAATGGAAGAAGCCGTTTTCGTCCTGCGTGAAGGTGTCGCCGGTGAGGTTCCAGCCGTCGCGAACGTACTCCTTCTGCCTGTCGTCAGCCATGTAGCGGCAGCCGGTCGGGCCGCGCACCGCCAGCCTGCCGGTCGCGCCGCGCGGCACCTCGTGCATCTCGTCATCGACAATGCGCGCCTCGTAGCCGCCAACCGGCTTGCCGGTCGACGCAGGCTTCATGTCGTCGAAGCGGTTGGAGATGAAGATGTGCAGCATTTCGGTGGCGCCGATGCCGTCGAGGATCGGCTTGCCGGTCTTTTGCGTCCACTCCTCGAAGACTGGAGCGGGCAAGGTCTCGCCGGCCGAAACGGCAACGCGCAGCGATGACAGGTCGGCACCCTCATCCATGGCCTTCAGCATGGCGCGATAGGCGGTTGGCGCGGTGAAGGAGATGGTCGCTTTGTAGGTTTCGATGATGTGTATCATGTTGGGTGGCGTCGCCTGTTCGAGCAGCGTCGCCGCCGCACCGAAGCGCAGGGGAAAGATGGCGAGGCCGCCAAGACCAAAGGTGAAAGCCAATGGCGGCGAGCCCACAAAGATGTCGTCCGGCGTCACCTGGAGGATTTCGCGGGCATAGGCGTCGGCGATGATCAGGAGGTCGCGGTGGAAATGCATCGTAGCCTTCGGCACGCCTGTCGTGCCCGAGGTGAAGCCAAGCAGCGCGACGTCGTCGCGGCCAGTGTTGACGGCGCTAAAAACGACCGACTTGTCGAGGGCCGCCCGATCAAGTTCGGCATCATGATTGGCGGTGCCGTCGAAGCAGATGACCTGCTTGAGGAACGCGCTGTCCTTGGCGCAAGCGGTCATCTCGTCCATCAACCTGGTGTCGCAAAGCGCGATCGTGATTTCCGCCTTGTCGACGATCTTGGCGAGCTCACCGGCGCGCAGCATCGGCATGGTGTTGACGACCACGGCTCCGACCTTGGTGGCGGCCAGCCAGCAGGCGACCATGGCGGGGTTGTTGGCCGAGCGGATCAGCACCCGGTTACCCGGCTTGACGCCGTAGTTCTCGACCAGCGCGTGGGCCAGCCTGTTCGTCCAGTCGGACAGTTCCTTGTAGGTGCGGCGGCGGCCATTGCCGATCAGGGCGGTGTGGTCACCCAGGCCCTTCTCGACCAGCCTGTCGGTGAGTTCGACGCCGGCGTTGAGATGTTCGGGATAGTCGAAACCGTCGAGCAGGAAGTCCGGACATTGCTCCGGCGGCGGCAGGTGATCGCGCGTGAACGTGTCGATATGCGCTGAAGGCCCAAGCATGTCGCCGCTATCCTGTCTGCTGCCTGGCCAGCGCGCGAGCCGCCTGGCCTGGTTGGGTGGATCTGAAGGTCCTGCTTTTGAGGAGGTTTTCGTGCTGCCAGTCGCACCTTGCTCGACACGACCCGAAAGGGCGTACATTGCAGGTTTGGGCAACACAGCAGACCTCCCATTGTCGGCTGTTCTTGACGGTAAGATCGCACCAGTCGAAATTTGTTTCAAGCCTAAAATGTTTTTGTTCTGGAGCATTGACGCATGGCGTGGCGGTGGCCATTGCTAGCGCAGAAACGATCCCGTTTGGGGGAGGGTACCGATGCCTAGACATCGCATTGCCGATTGGGACAACGCCTATGCCAACAGCGCGAACATCGCCGGCAGCGACCGCTGGCCGGCCGCGTGGGTGGAGCCGGCGCAAGCGTTTCGTGACGCGCTTTCGGCAGAGGGCCGGGCACGGCTCGACATCGCCTATGGCGGCGGACGGCGCAATCGCCTCGATCTCTTCTTGCCCAGTGCCACGCCCAAGGGATTGGTGGTGTTCATCCATGGCGGCTACTGGATGGCGTTCGACAAGAGTTTCTGGTCGCATCTCGCCAATGGTGCGGTCAGCAGCGGCTTTGCCGTGGC
Organism: Mesorhizobium sp. P2_A12; assembly: GCF_056405075.1. NCBI lineage: Bacteria > Pseudomonadati > Pseudomonadota > Alphaproteobacteria > Hyphomicrobiales > Phyllobacteriaceae > Mesorhizobium > Mesorhizobium sp. P2_A12. The sequence goes on along the minus strand of NZ_JBFUCU010000012.1, from coordinate 137,751 downwards.
GATGCCCTCCTACACGCTCTGCCCCGAAATCCGCATCGCCGGCATCGTCCAGGAGATCGGCGAGGCGATCGGCAAGGCGGCAGGACTGGTCGACGGGCCGCTGATGTTGACGGGCCATTCGGCCGGCGGACATCTCGCCAGCCGCATGGTTACGGCGACAACGCCGCTGGCGGCCGATGTGGCGCGGCGCATACGCCACGTCGTTTCGATTTCAGGCCTCCACGACCTGCGCCCGATCATGCGCACCGAGATGAACGCGACACTGGCAATCGACGAGCAGGAGGCGCTTGCCGAAAGCCCGGCGCTGTTGCGTCCCATGGATGGTGCCCGCATCACCTGTTGGGCCGGTGGTGGTGAACGCGCGGAGTTCCTTCGCCAGAACGCCTTGCTTGCCAATATCTGGACCGGCCTCGATGCCACGACCTCTACCGTGGTCGAGCCCGACCGGCACCATTACAGCATCGTCGACGGCCTTGCCGATCCGGCGCATCCACTGACCCGGACCTTGATCTCGGAATAGCGCCGAGTCCGTTTTCGGCTTGTCGTCAATGGCTTGTTTGGCGAATCTTCAGCGTAACATCAGCACGCTGCAGGCTTCGCCAGCGTCCGCTGCGGGGGCAAACGGTGCCCGCACGATCAGCCCGTTGGCATCAGCCAGCATTCTTAGCATCGAAGAATCCTGTATGCCGAACGGCGTCGCCATCAGCGCGCCGTTGTCGTCCCGGACCACCGCCCGCACATAGTCCTGGCGCAAATCATTGGCCGGCATTGCCGAGTCCAATCGCGCCGGACGAATGTCCTGGCGGTGCTCGCGGCCACCGAGTCGCGCCAGCAGCGGCTTCAGGAACAGCTGCGAGCAGACCAGGCTTGCCACCGGATTGCCGGGCAGGCCGATGCATCTGATGTGGCCGAGGCGGCCGAACATCAGCGGCTTGCCGGGGCGCATGGCGATCTTCCAGAAGCCGAGCGTCATGCCTTCGCCGGTCAGCACGTCGTGGATCAGATCATGGTCGCCGACCGAGGCACCACCCAGCGTAACGATGACGTCCGCGCCGGCCGCGACCGCTTTCTGCACCAGCGCGGCGATGGCCTCCTTGCGGTCGGCGGCAATGCCGAGATCGAGCGCACGAGCGCCGACCGACTGCGCCGCCGCGGCGACACCATAGGCATTGGACGAGATGATCTGGTCCGGCCCGAGTTCGCTGCCGGGCGGCAACAATTCGTCGCCGGTGGCGATGATGGCGACCAGCGGCCGTTTCACCACGTTGACCCGTGGATGGTTGGCCGACGCCGTCAGCGACAATGCCGCCGGATCGAGCACGCGGCCTTTTTCCAGCAGGATATCGCCTTTCGAGAAGTCGAGGCCGACGCGGCGGATGTTGCGCCATTCCGCCGTCGGCTCGGTTACTTCGACGTCGCCACCACCGAGGTCGCGGACATTCTCCTGAATGACGATGGTGTCGGCGCCTTGGGGTAGCGGCGCACCGGTGAAGATACGCACGGCTTGTGCCTTGCCGACCGTGCCGTCAAAGCCACGCCCGGCAGGCGCCATGCCGATCACGGAAAGTCTCGACGGCACCGACGCCACATCCACGGCGCGCACCGCGTAGCCATCCATGGCGGAAGCGTTGAAAGGTGGCTGGGTGCGGAGCGCTGCGACCGGTTCGGCCAGCACGCGATCAACAGCCTCGAACAGCGGAACGCTTTCGCCCGCCAAAGGTGCTGCACCCTCAAGCAAGCGTTCGAGCGCCTCGGCGACCGGAACCAGCGCCATCAGGCGTCCACTTTGTAGTCGCCCGACTTGCCGCCGGTCTTTTCGACCAGTCGGATGCCGGAAATGATCATGGCGCGATCCACCGCCTTGGCCATGTCGTAGATGGTGAGGCAGGCCACCGAAGCGGCGGTCAACGCTTCCATCTCGACGCCCGTCTTGCCGGTGACACGCGCCAGCGCGGTGACCTTCAGTCCGGGCAAGGCATGGTCGGGCTCGATGTCGACGGAAACCTTCGTCAGGAGCAGCGGATGGCAGAGCGGGATCAATTCATGCGCTTTCTTCGCCGCCATGATGCCGGCGATGCGCGCAGTGCCAAGCACATCGCCCTTCTTGGCGTTGCCTTCGAGAATCATGGTCAGCGTCTCGGGCTGCATCGCGACAAAACCCTCGGCGATTGCGGTACGCGTCGTCTCCGCCTTGTCGCCGACATCGACCATGTTGGCCTCGCCCTGCGCGCCGAGATGGGTGAGGGCAGCCGTCATCGTCAGATGGCCTCGACCGGTGCCTTGCCCGTCAGAAGAAGGCGCGTCGCCGTGGTGACGTCCTGTTGCCGCATCAGGCTTTCGCCGACAAGGAAGGTGCCGATGTCGCTCTTTTGCAGCCTGAGGCAATCGTCATGCGAGAAAATGCCGCTCTCGCTGACCAGCAGGCGGTCGGCTGGCACCATCGACGCCAGCCGCTCCGAGGTTTCGAGGCTGGTCTCGAATGTTCTGAGATTGCGGTTGTTGATGCCGATCAGCCGCGACGACAGTTTTAGCGCGCGCTGCGTCTCGGCTTCGTCATGCACTTCGACCAGCGCATCCATGCCGAGTTCAAACGCCGTCGATTCGAGATCGCTGGCCAATGCGTCGTCGACGCTGGCCATGATGATCAGGATGGCGTCCGCGCCCCMGGCGCGGGCTTCGTAGACCTGATACGGATCGAACAGAAAATCCTTGCGCAGCGCGGGCAGAGCGACGGCGGCCCGCGCCCTGGTGAGAAATTCGGGCGCACCCTGGAAAGACGGCGCGTCGGTCAGCACCGAAAGACAGGCGCCGCCGCCTTTCGCATAGGCCTGCGCCAATGCCGGCGGGTCGAAATCGGCGCGGATCAGGCCCTTGGAGGGACTTGCCTTCTTGATCTCGGCGATCAGCGCGAAGGCGCCGGATTTGCGCTTGGTCTCGAGCGCGGCAAGAAAGCCGCGCGGTGCGTCCGCGTCCTTCGCTCGCGCCTTGATCTCGGCCAAAGGCACGCGTGCCTTTGCCGTTGCGATCTCGTCGCGCTTGTAGGCCTCGATCTTGCGAAGAATGTCAGACACGCTCTACCCGTTCGAAATCTCGATCAGCCGGTCAAGCACTTGCAGCGCCCGGCCGCTGTCGATGGCTTGCGCGGCGAGCGCGATGCCGTCGCCAAGTGTCGTCGCCTTGCCGGCGACCACAAGTCCGGCGCCGGCATTCATCAGCACAGTATCGCGATAGGCGCCGGCAGCGCCACTCAGCATATCGCGCAATGCGTCGGCGTTGTAGGCTGCGTCGCCACCACGCAATTCATCCTTGGTGTGACGCGCCAGCCCGACCGCTTCGGGGGTCAGCGTGAAGCTGCGGATCTCGCCGCCGATCAGTTCGGCGACATGGGTCTCCCCGGTGGTCGTGATCTCGTCATAGCCGTCGCCATGGGCAACCCAGGCATGCTCGGCACCCAGCGCTTTCAGCGTCTCGGCCACCGGCAAGATCCATTCCGGCAGGAATACACCGACCATCTGCCGCTTGACGCCAGCCGGATTGGAGAGGGGCCCAAGCAGGTTGAAGATGGTGCGGGTGCCGAGTTCGACGCGGGTCGGGCCGACATGCTTCATCGCCGGATGGTGTGCGGGCGCGAACATGAAGCCGACGCCCGTCTCATGGATGCAACGGCCGATGAATTCGGGCGATATGTCGATCTTGACCCCGAGCGCGACCAGCACGTCGGCGGCCCCGGTCAGCGACGATAGCCCGCGATTGCCGTGCTTGGCAACCGGCACGCCGCTGCCGGCGATAACAAACGCCGACCCCGTCGAGATGTTGACGCTGTGGGAATTGTCACCGCCGGTGCCGACGATATCGATGGCGCCGGCCGGCGCGTCGACGCGCAGCATCTTGGCGCGCATGGTGGCGACGGCGCCGGAAATCTCGCTCACCGTCTCGCCGCGCACGCGCAGCGCCATCAGGAAGCCGCCGATCTGGCCGGGTGTTGCGTCGCCCGACATGATGATGTCGAAGGCCTCGCGCGCTTCCTCGAAGGAAAGCGCGCTTCCGGTCGCGACCTTGGCGATATGGGTTTTCAGCGCGCTCATCTTGTCGAGGCTTGGGCGACGGCGGCCTGGTCGATGCGAACGTCGAATTGCGTCTGCAACTGCGCCACCAACTGGTCGAGCAGATCGTCCGACATGCCGGAGGTGAAGGATTTCTGTGCGTCGTCAGGCACGGAGCTGGCGTCAGCTCCGGCGGGCTCGAATACTTCCGCGACCTTGTACAGGATCTGTCCGTCGCCGGTGGGCGAGGGGATCAGCCCGGTGCCGCCTTCGCCGACGCCGAACATTGCTGCGGCGCCCTCCTTGCCGAAGTCGACATCGTCGGCCTCGCGCTTGACGCCGCGCTTGGTCTGCTTTTCCAGCTTCAGTTCGCCGGCGATGACGTCGAGCGTTGCGCCGGCCTTGAGCCGCTTTTCGAGTTCGCCTGCCTTGGCGGTGAGGCGCTTGGTTGTTTCGGCCGCGGTCCAGTCGGCGACGACTTTCTGGCGAGCCTCGTCCAGCGTGCGGTCGCGAGCCGGTGTGATGGAAGCCACCTCATAGAAAACGAAGCCGTTATCCGCCGTGGTCAAGGCGTCGTTTTCCGTGTTGGGTTCAGCGTCGAAGACAGCCTTGATCAATTCCGGCGATTGCGGCAGGTCCTTGACGATGCTTGCGTCAGGTCTCAGGCCGCTGCGATCGATGGCGTCGATGGTGACGATCTTCAGCTTCAACTTGGTGGCGGCGTCGGCCAGCGAGCCGCCAGCGGCGCGGGTGTCTTCGTAATTGTCACGCACGTCCAGGAGGATGCGACTTGCCTCGCCCAGCGCCAGATCCTTGCGGATCTGGTCGGACACTTCGGCCAGCGGCTTCACCACCTGGGGCTTGATTTCGGTGACGCGCAGCAGCACCGGACCGAAGGCTCCCTGCACGACCTGGCTGACTTCATTCGCATTGAGTGCGAAGGCCGCGTCGGCGACCGCCTTGTCGGCGATCTTGTCCTTGGCCAGCGTGCCCAGCAACGTATCGGCCGGGGTCTTGCCTTCCGCCGTGACAAGCTTGTCGAAGGTGGCGCCGGCCTTGAGCGAATCGAGCGCGGCCTTGGCCGCGTCAGGTGTCTTGAACACAAGCTGCTCGATGGTGCGCAGCTCCGGCGTCGTGTAGCGCGCCTTGTTCTTGTTGTAGTCGTCGCTGACCTGTTGGTCGGTGACGGCGGTCGTATCCATGATGTCGACCGGTTCGAGGCGGACATAGGAGAATTTGCGGTATTCTGGTGCCGCGTACGCCTTCTTGTTGGCGTCGAAATAGGCCGAGAGCACGCTGTCGGACGGCGCCCCGATCGGCTCGACCAGTGCCTTGGGCAGCGTCAAATAATCGATGGTGCGGTCTTCGCCGCGGTAGAGCGCGACCGCCTTGAAGAAAGTATCAGGCGCCTTGAGGCCATCCGAGACCGCCTCGACGATCTGCTGGCGCACCGCCACCTGGGCACGGTTCTTCAGATAATCCGCAGGCCGCATGCCAATCTGCTGCAACATATATTCGAAGGTTCGCCTGTCGAACTGGCCGCCAGGACCCTTGAAGGCTGGATCTTCGCGCGTCAGCTCGGCCAGCCGGTCCTTGGAGAGGCCGAGGCCCAGCTTGCGGGCCTGTTCGTCGAGAACGGCTCCCGAGACGAGCTGCGCCAGTACCTGGTTGTCGATACCGAGCGCCTTTGCCTGTTCGTGGGTGAGACGCTGGCCGAATTGCTGCGACATGACGGCGAGTTGGCGGTCATAGGCGAGACGGTATTCGTTGATCGACACCTTGGTGCCGCCGGCGAAAATAACCGAATCGTGGCCGGCGAAACCGCCCATCAGCCGTCCGGAAATGCCCCAGACCAAAAAGCTGAGCACCAGCAACACTAGTAGACCCTTCGCGACCCAGGTACCCGCCGCGCTTCTCAATACACCAAGCATCGTTACTTCCGATTTATGCGCATTTTCGCATGCGCCGAGTCTGAAACAAGCGCAATAGCGCCCTTCCGGTCCACTGTCGATTGCTTTGTGGCCTGATTTTGGTAGTGAGGGCCAGAGCCTGATATCGCCCGGAGAAGCAACCCATGACGCCAGGAATTCGCCCGCTCGTCGCCGGCAACTGGAAAATGAACGGCACCAGTGCCTCGCTCAACGAGCTCAGGATGATCGGCAACGGTTTCATGAGTGGGCTCGATGCGGAGACCGAAGCGCTGGTTTGCGTTCCCGCAACCCTGCTTGCCCACGCAGCCGAGATTCTGTCACGCACTCCGGTCCACGCCGGCGGCGAGGATTGCCACACCAAGGAAAGCGGCGCCTACACCGGCTGCATCTCGGCGGAAATGCTGAAGGATGCCGGCGCGAGCCATGTCATCGTCGGCCATTCCGAGTGCCGCGAGCAACGCGGTGAGGATGACGCGACGGTCCAGGCCAAGGCTTCAGCCGCCTGGCGCGCCGGGCTTGTGGCCATCATTTGCATTGGCGAGACGCAGCAGCAGCGTGAAGCGGGCGCCACGCTCGATGTGCTGTCGCGGCAGGTCGCCGGCTCGGTACCGCCAAGCGCCACCCCGTCCAACACCGTCATTGCCTATGAGCCAGTGTGGGCGATCGGCACCGGCCTGACGCCGACCGCGACCGATGTGGCCGAAGCACACGCACATATCCGCGAAAAACTGTCGGAAAAGCTCGACGGCGTTGCAGCCAAGATGCGCATTCTCTATGGCGGCTCGGTCAAGCCCTCCAACGCGGTCGAACTGCTCGGCGTCAGGAATGTCGACGGCGCGCTGGTCGGCGGCGCCAGCCTGAAAGCGGCGGACTTCCTTGCCATCGCCGAGGCTTATCGCAGCATCGCCTAGGGGTGGACGGCGCCGGAAATCGTTGCAAAGGGAGCGTTGCTTCCCATATTCCGGCCACGGGCTTGGAAATGCCATCAAAGCATTGTATTGAGCCGCCTCCAATTCACCGGTCGGTCCGCGACCGGGCAAGGCCTTGCCAGGATAAACTATGGAAACCGTACTGATCGTCATCCATCTCATGGTCGTGCTCGCCCTTGTCGGCGTGGTGCTGCTGCAGCGCTCCGAAGGCGGCGGCCTCGGCATCGGCGGCGGATCCGGCTTCATGACCGCGCGCGGTGCGGCCAATGCGCTGACGCGTGCGACGGCGATCCTGGCGGCCGCCTTCTTCGCCACGTCGCTGACACTGTCGATCGTCGCCCGCTACGGCGAGAAGCCGATCGACATCCTCGACCGCGTGCCCGCGACATCTGACGGCGCCGGCAAGGGTGTGCTCAACCAATTGCCAGGCACGACCACTCCGGCGCCCGCCGGCAACACCGCGCCGAAGCCGCCGTCCGGCAACGATGCCGCGGCAACGCCTCCGGCGACTGCCCCGGCCATGGCGCCCGCCGCCGGCTCGACTCAGCCCGCGACCAACGGTACCACGCCCGCTGCACCGGCGACCCCGCAGGTCCCGAACCAGTAGTCTCCAGCGCCTGAAGCCGCGATCTGTTGTCGTTTGAACACAGTCGCGGCAAATGCAGCACGATCACGAAGAATCGAGTGCTTGCAATGTGGCGTTACCCTTGAGGCGTCCGCGCTTATTCGACTATAGATTGCGCGCGGCATTTCCGGCGCCCTTGGGGGGCGCTGAGCGACGCCGTGGGCAACAAGCATAGAACGATCGGATCTTCGCCATGCAGCTTCGCAGCTTCATTTTCATGGGACTCTGCGCCGTACTCGGCATGAGTTCACCGGCTTTCGCCGGCATGCCGGCCAATATGGCCGCAAATCAATCGGCTGACACAACCAGTGCCATCAACGTCGCCGTCAAGAGTGATGCGGCGCAATTGAAGCTTCTCAAGAAGAAGAAAAGCCCGACACCGGACGATCTCGCCCAGATCAAGAAGATTGAGGCCAAGATCGTTGCCGATAAGGAAGCAGCCAAGGCCAAAGCACTCGAAGCCAGGAAGCTGGCGATGCGCGAAGCGGCGAAGGCCAAGGCCGAGGCGGAACGGCAGGCGTTCCTCACCAAAAGGGGCAAGACCGCTTCGACAACCGAAGTGGCCGACGCCAAGCCTGCCAAGAAGACGGTCAACATCATCGAGCCGATTGCGCCGATCGAACCGATCCAGTCGGCTGAGTCACTCCCCGCCGAAGCGATGAATGTCGCTTTGACCGGAAACAATGGCGAGTTGCGCAGCGAAGTCATCGGCAAGAAGCAGTCGAGCGGTGGCCTGTTCGCCGGCCTCTTCGGCGGCAGCTCCTCGTCTTCGATCTCATATCTCCCCGAGACACGTGCGCTGGACCAGGCTCTCGCCAAGAAGGAAGCCAAGAAGCAGTTCAAGGTGAAGCCGGAGTTCGTGCCGCAGGACGTGGAATTCACCGGCTACGATGCCGGCACCATCGTCATCGACACCAGCGCTCGCCGCCTCTACCTCGTCGAATCGTCTTCCACCGCTCGCCGCTACGCCATTGCGGTCGGCCGCGAAGGCTTGCAGTTCAAGGGCACCGTCGCGGTCGGCGACAAGCAGGAATGGCCGCGTTGGATCCCGACGCTGGACATGCAGAAGCGCGAGCCGAAGCACTATGGCCAGTACAAGGACGGCATGCCCGGCGGTGGCCAGAACCCGCTCGGCGCCCGCGCCATCTATCTCTATGACGGCAAGAAGGACACGCATCTGCGCATCCACGGCACCATCGCGCCGCAGTCGATCGGAACGAGCGCCTCCAACGGCTGCTTCCGCATGATCAACGAGCACGTCATGGACCTTTACAGCCGCGTCAGGGTAGGCACCAAGGTCGTCATCATCTGACGCCTGCATCCATCATGCCGAAGGGCCGGCCTTTGCCGGCCCTTTTGTTTTGACTTGCCCCTAAGCGCGTTGCGTTGAAACGGATTCAATCGACGCGCTTTAGTTCTTTGTTTTGTGCATGTCGTTGTCCCAAAAACTGCTTCGCGCTTTGGGCGACATGCATAGGGGTATCGCGCCTTCTTGGGAAAAAACCTTTGCGGCGGTTTTTTCTCTGGCGGAATCAATCCGGCCGCGTTAAGCGATGACTCCCATGGCGCGATATGTATTCATCACAGGCGGCGTGGTTTCCTCACTTGGAAAAGGCATTGCCGCAGCGGCCCTTGGGGCTCTCTTGCAGGCGCGAGGCTATCGCGCACGCATCAAAAAACTCGACCCTTACCTCAATGTCGATCCAGGCACGATGTCGCCGTACCAGCATGGCGAGGTTTTCGTCACCGATGATGGTGCGGAGACCGATCTCGATCTTGGCCACTATGAGCGCTTCACAGGCCGCTCGGCCAACCAACAGGACAACATCACCACCGGCCGCATCTACAAGAACATCATCGAGCGCGAGCGACGCGGCGACTATCTCGGTGCCACCGTGCAGGTCATTCCGCACGTTACCGATGAGATCAAGAATTTCGTCCTCAACGGCAATGATGACTATGATTTCGTGCTGTGCGAGATCGGCGGCACGGTCGGCGATATCGAGGCGATGCCGTTCCTCGAGGCGATCCGTCAGCTTGGCAATGACCTGCCGCGCAACAACGCCGTCTACGTGCATCTGACGCTGATGCCCTACATCCCGACGGCGGGTGAGCTGAAAACCAAACCGACCCAGCATTCGGTCAAGGAACTGCGCGGCATCGGAATCGCGCCCGACATTCTGCTGGTTCGCGCCGACCGCGCCATTCCGAAGGAGGAGCGCAGAAAACTGTCACTGTTCTGCAATGTGCGCGAAAGTGCTGTGATCCAGGCGCTCGACGTGCCGCATATCTACGACGTGCCGATGGCCTATCACAAGGAAGGGCTTGATTCGGAAGTGCTGGCCGCGTTTGGCATCGATCCGGCGCCGAAGCCGCGCATGGAGCCTTGGCAGGCGGTGTCGAACCGCATCCACAATCCGGAAGGCGAGGTCACCATCGCCGTGGTCGGCAAATACACCGGCCTCAAGGATGCCTACAAATCGTTGATCGAGGCGCTTTCGCATGGCGGCCTGGCCAACCACGTCAAGGTCAAGCTCGACTGGATCGAATCGGAGATCTTCGAAAAGGAAGATCCGACGCCCTGGCTGGAAAAGGTGCACGGCATCCTGGTTCCCGGCGGCTTTGGCGAGCGTGGCTCCGAAGGCAAGATCCTGGCGGCGAAGTTCGCGCGTGAACGCAAGGTGCCGTATTTCGGCATCTGCTTCGGCATGCAGATGGCCTGCATCGAAGCCGCGCGGTCGCTGGCCGGCGTGGAGCATGCCTCATCGACCGAATTCGGCCCAACCGACGAACCGGTGGTCGGGCTGATGACCGAATGGCTGAAAGGCAACATGCTGGAGAAGCGCCGGGAAACCGGTGATCTCGGCGGCACGATGCGGCTCGGCGCCTATCAGGCCGATCTCGCCAAGGGCTCCAAGATCGCCGAGATCTATGGCGATACGCAGATTTCCGAGCGCCATCGCCACCGCTACGAGGTCAATGTCGATTACAAGGAGCGGCTCGAGGATTGCGGCCTGGTGTTTGCCGGCATGTCGCCCGATGGCGTGTTGCCGGAGACGGTCGAATATCCCGACCATCCCTGGTTCATCGGCGTGCAGTATCATCCGGAACTGAAAAGCCGGCCGCTCGACCCACATCCGCTGTTCGCCAGCTTCATCGAGGCGGCAGTGGAACAGAGCCGGCTGGTGTAACGATTACTGGCTGGCTAGAGCATGATGCCGGAAAGTGTGAAGCGGTTTTCGGACGACATCATGCCCTATCTCTTTGATTTAGAGCCGGATTCAGATTTCCGGTCGATTCGACCAGAAATCATCCGGCTCTAGGCGATGCAGACCTATGTCGCGCTCCTCTACAGCATCATCCTGGGCGAGGGACGGCGGGTCGTCATGGCCGACCTCAAGGCGATGGCGGAAGACCTCGGTCTGAAGAATGTTCGCACCTTGGTTGCGACCGGCAACCTGGTCTTCGAGACGTCGGCAACGGCGATCGCTGATCTGGAGCAACGGCTGGAAGCAGCCTTCGAAAAGACCTTCGGCCGGCATGTCGATATCATCGTGCGCGGTGCGGAGGGCTGGCGGACGCTTGCCGCGGGCAATCCATTCCCGAGTGAGTCCGCCGAAGCCGGCGACCAGGTGGCGGTGCGCGTGATGCGCAAACCTGCGCCAGTGGATGCTGTAGCGGCGCTCCAGGCCTATGCCGCCGCGGACGAGAAGGTGCTGTCGGTTGGCGGCGACATCTGGGTTGTCTTTTCGCGTGAGAGGCCCAGTTCGCGTCTACTGGCGGCAACGAGCCACAAACGTCTGGGTATCGGCACGTCGCGCAACTGGAACACGGTGCGCAAACTGGCCGAGATGGTCGGCGCATAGGATCCGGGGCGGCTTTGCGCCGCCCCGAAGGATACCTGTCAGGCCTTCGCGGTCTTGGCGCCAGCGCCCAAAGCCGCTGAGCGCAGCACGTAGTAGATGATGCCGGCGATGCCAACGCCGAAGAACCAGCCATAGACACCCCACCAGGACGGCAGCCAGTTGGTGAAGTTGGGCAGGATCGACGAGAAGATGGCGCCGATGCCGGCGGCGATGAAGGCATTGACGTGCCAGCCGCCCTGGAAGCGGAACTCGCCGTCCTCGCGATAGAGCGCTTCGACGTCGACCTCACCTTTGCGGACCAGATAGTAGTCGACCATCATCACCCCGAAAATCGGTCCCATCGTCGCGCCGATGATGTTGACGAAGGAGGCGGCACTGCCTTCCCACGGCGCGAAGGGGTAGAGCACCAGCGCGATCAACGCCGCGATATAGCCGCCCTTCTTGAAGTCGATCTGCCTGGGAAAGACGTTCGAGAAGTCGAAAGCCGGCGACACGAAGTTGGCGACGACGTTGATGCCAAGCGTCGCCACGGCGAAGGTCAGGGCCGCAAGGGCTGCCAGGAACCAGCTGTCGAATTTCGCCGAGATCTGGTCGGGGTGCAGCAGCACCTCGTGATAGACGTCGTAGGCGGCAATGGTGGTGACGCCGGCGACAAGCGAGAACAGGATGAGGTTGACCGGCAGGCCCCAGATGTTGCCCTTGCGCAGCGCCGCCTGATCGGGCGCATAGCGGGCGAAATCGCAGAAGTTGAGATAGAGCGCCGAAAAATAGGTCACCCAGATCGCGGCCACCGCAAACAGCGCGGTCCACGAGCCCGGCGTTCCCGGCACGCCCGCATCCTTGGTCTTCTCCAACAACACGTCCATCGGGATGTCGCTGGTGAAGGCGAAGGTTCCGGATTTGACGCACAGGTAAATCGCCAGGATCAGCATCATCACCCAGACCGCCGGACCCGCCCAATCCTGGAAGCGGCGCACCGTCTCCATGCCGCGCTGGATGATCAGAAGCTGCAGCGCCCAGATAACGACGAAGCAGATCACTTCCAGGCCGGAATGACCGAGGAAATGCGAGTTGGCGTTGAAATCGGCGAACCATTGCGAGCGGATCAAGAGTGCCACGATGGCGCCGGAGGCTGCCGACGTCTGCGCGCCATACCAGAAGCAGGCGACGATGGCGCGCACCAGCGCCGGTATATTGGCGCCCCAGATGCCGAACGAGGCGCGGGCGAGCACGGGATAGGGCACGCCAGTCTTCACGCCGGCATAACCGACCATGTTCATCAGCGCGTAGATGATCAGCGAACCGATGCCGATGGCGATTATGAAGTTGACGAAGCCGCCACAGAACAGGAACAGGCTGGCAGCCAGGTAGTAGCCCCAGAGGCTGTGAACGTCCGACGTCCAGACGTTGAAGATCGAGAATGGTCCCCAGTTTCGAATTTTGGCCGGAGCCAGATCCTCGTTGTACAGATCAGGTGAAGCACCCTGTATTGTCATTGCAATGTTCCCCTTTTGCAGCACGCGCCCTCACGCGTTGGCCGCACGCAGGGTAAGCCTGACGTCGGGGAACGGACAAGCAACCTATTTGCCGACTTTGGCCTTAAAGATATTCAATGAGAACTGCGATTATCGAAGGGGCGCGATGGTGGGCCGTTTTGCGTTTGCCGGTCGAATGATTCGAAATTCGGCATAGCGCGATTTTTTATGATTCCGCTTCTTTACACGGAACCAAACCGTGGATGGTACGTTTCATAGGGTTCGATCGCGTGCATCGCGGTCAACCGGGAGGAAATAATGGATTATCTGCACTTCTTTTCGCCTGTGCGGATTTCGCGCGGGCAGGGGTATCCTGCTGAAGAAATCGATAGTGTTGCCGAGGCCATGGTGTTCTTGAGGAAATGGCCGACAGGACGGCGCGGTCCAGTCTATCAGTGCGCGCTCAATTGCTGCTCGGCCGCCCTGTCGGGCCAGATGTCGCCAGAGGAAGCAAGGAAAGCGTTCACAGGCTTTGCCCGCATCACGCGCCTTCTCGACGATGACATGGCGTTGCCGGCAGCCAGCGAAAGCATGGCAAAGGTGTACGCGCTGCGGCGGTAAGCGCCTGTTGTCTTGACGGTCATGCGAGGGTCTCGCGCCGTGACGGCGCGGGGCTAGGTTAAGATGTGCTCCAAAAAATGACTGGTCGAAAGCTCCTCCGGATCAGGCGCTTGCCTCGGGTGGCTCAGGTGACGGAATAACGATCGATCACCCATAACCAGCTGCCATCGCCTTGCCTCCGGGCAACCTCGCTGGTTACGTCGCCGTCGGGAAGTCGGGTCGAGGTCAGGGCAAGGTCGCCGCAAACGAGCGCCGGCCGCTGCTCGCCCACGGCAAACTTCCGTCCGGACGCGACGATCTCGGCATAGTAGTTGTGGATGGCCTCCTTGCCGCGCAGCAAATTTCCCCCGCCACGGTCGATCACGGCATCGGGTTCGAACAGAGCCGTCATGCCGTCGACGTCGCCCGCGTGCTGCCGCGAAACCAGCAACGGCTCCAGTTGCTGGGGATCGTAGACACGTTCTCTGTCGGCTGTGTCGTCCATGCTGACCTCCGCACGTCATCTAGTCGGAATCATATCGCAAAAGCTCTAGGCGTGTCGGACCGGGACTAGCGTAAGCAGGATGCACCCGTAGCTCAGCTGGACAAAACGCTACCCTCGATTCGAACGTGTGGCCTCCACCTTGCGTGTCGGGTGCGCCACTTCGGTATGAAACTGGGATCCTCGACGCGCTGCGCGAGCGCATGCAAATGGTCTCGCCAGTACATTCCATCTTCGTTCTGCAACTGGGCTATACGGCCGAGATAAACGCATATCCATGCCCCTCCTTGACTATTATGCCGATGCCTGGTCGTCCCAGGTGAGCGCCAGCCAGCCAAGTATGTGCCCCCGTTGCGTCTTGGAGCAGCTTGATCCGGCTAGCCCTCGCCATGGGCTCGTCAGCGTCATAGGCCCAAGTAAGCTCGGGATAGGCAAACTGTGCAGCAGGAACGTGGATCAGGTCGCCGCAGAACAAGATATCGTCCTCGCCAGTGCTGAGGAGATAGCCCATATGGCCCGGAGCATGCCCGGGTATCGCCACCGCCAGCAAATGTTCGTCCAGCCTGTCTCCTCCACCAATTGGGGCCAGGAGTGGCCGAAAATCCGCTAGTCGTGGCTCGGCGAGGAAATCCTCAACGGCGTCCTCCCCGATCACGATCTTGCTCAAGTTCCTGAATGCTCGCCGCCCGTCAGGCGTAAGAAGACCGTTGATGTGGTCGCCATGGGCATGGGTGAGGGCGATCATCGTGATGGATGATGTGTCGATGCCTGCCTCGAACATGGCCTCCTCGAGGTGGCCCATGGACGGGTCCCAGCTTCCCCCCGCCCCACAATCTATCAAGATGCGGTCGATGCCGGAGCGATCGATCAAGAAGCAGTTGACCGAAAGTCGAACGAGCGCCTCTTCTCGCTGAGGCGATACTGTCTGCGTACATATCTTGTCGTTCGGATCTCTGAGCAATTGGGCCGGCAGGTCGACATATCCGTCGGAGAGCGACCAAACCTTCGATGATCCCGAAGCACAGGCCATGGTGTTGGCGCTTTGAGACAGAAATTTCACGGGTAACCTGCCAAGCGGGGTGATCCAATTTTCTATTACGGGACTGAAGCCGTTACGTTTTCGAAGTCACCACCTTCTGAACGATCTTCCAGGTTCCGTTGACCTTCAAGCATGACAGGAGGTCCGTGAAGTGGCGTGGCGGCACCCGCAATCTTACCTTCAGAAGCGCGAGGTCTCTTTCGACGTCAATTGATAGGATCTCGTCGGCACGCTTCACGCCCTGTTGTTTTGGAGCTTTCGTGTTGCGGACGACGGCAAGCCACATCGCAACCGGCGTTACGTCCACGTCGCCGTCGTCGGCGACCTTCGTCACGGAGCTCGAGGGATGAAATATGGATGCAAATTTGTCAGCATCCATTTCATAAGCTGCGTCAAAATAGGTCTGCGCCAGGGTGCGCAAGCCGCGAACATCGGTATCCATGGATCACCTCGTTGTTACGTCCAACCATTTCCATACACGCGGCAATTACGCGACCAGCACCAGGCAAGCCGGTGACGAGTCGACTTTCTGTCGGTCAAACCTAGGACGGAGGCGCTTATGAGACTAGGTATGTTGGACAGGATGGAGTCATGAGCGAGATTCATAAATCATGGGAAATGAGCTGAATGAACTCGCGGCGTTTGCAGTCGTCGCCAGCGAGCGAAGCTTTACGCATGCTGCAGCGAAGCTGGGCGTCTCCCAGTCCGCCCTGAGCCACACGATCCGGAGACTTGAGCAGCGTCTCGAGCTCCAGCTTCTTGCCCGGACGACCAAGAGTGTAGCGCCAACCGCAGCGGGCGCAGCTCTTTTGAAGGAGCTGTCTCCGGCGCTTGAGCAAATTACTCGTGCGCTCGACAAAGCCCGAAGCGTTCGCCACCGACCTGCGGGACGCCTTAGAATTGTAATGTCGCGGTCGGCTGCGACGATGGTATTGTTGCCGAGGCTCACAGCATTCGCCGAGGCTTACCCTGAGGTCGTTCTTGACGTTGTCACTGTCACTGGTCCCGTGGACATCGTCGCGGGCGAGTTTGATGCCGGTATTCAACTTGGCGAATATGTTCAAAAGGACATGATCGCGGTGCGCGTCTCGCAGGAGTTGCGTTTGGCGGTGGTGGGATCGCCCGGCTATTTTGCGTCACGAAGCATTCCTCGGAAGCCCAAGGATCTAAATGATCATCGATGTCTAAACCTGCGTCTTCCGAACGGTCCGTATCGGTGGCAGTTCGAGCAGGGACGCAAGGCGATCACAATCGGTGTGAACGGCCCGCTCGTAATCGACGATACCAACCTGGTGATTCAGGCGGCGCTCACCGGAGCCGGCCTTGGGCTCGCATATGAAGAGCAGGTTGCGGAGCATGTTGTTGAGCACCGCCTCATTCGAGTGCTGGAGAACTGGACGCCCCCTATTCCCGGCTTCTTTATGTATTACCCCAGTCGCCAGCATCAGCCTGCTGCACTAACTGCGCTGGTAAACACGCTGCGATGCACTAAATAGCCGTCGCGCGGCGGCATCAAGCAGTCAGGATCCGGCCGGGGAGGTTCTAAATATGGCATCGATGATTACCTGGAGCTGAAATCCGCGTGTATTGGTGGCCCCCTCGACGGAAGGCGGTGCCGACTGCCTATGATTGAATGGGAAAATTCGATAAATTCGTGTGCACTTGGCAGGGTCTAGCGATTTAATGTTAAAGGAAAAATGCTGAAAAATCAGGAATTTAGAATAGCCGTTGCGCCGATGATGGATTGGACGGATCGGCATTGCCGGTTCTTCCATCGCCAGCTGACCAGCCGTGCGCTGCTTTACACCGAGATGGTGGTGGCCGACGCGGTTATCCATGGCGCGCGCGAGCGGCTGCTCGGCTTCGATGCGGTGGAGCATCCGGTCGCCTTGCAGCTCGGTGGCTCGGATCCCGGAAAACTTGCCGAGGCGGCGCGCGTCGGCGAAGCCTTTGGCTATGACGAGATCAACCTCAATGTCGGCTGCCCATCCGACCGCGTTCAATCGGGCGCCTTCGGCGCCTGCCTGATGAAAGTGCCTGACCTTGTCGCCGACTGCGTCGCCGCGATGAAAGCGGCGGTGGCGATTCCCGTCACCGTCAAATGCCGCATCGGCGTCGACGAGCAGGACCCCGAGCCGGCGCTCGATACGCTGGCGGACGGTGTTTTCGAAGCCGGCGCCGACGCGCTGTGGGTGCATGCGCGCAAGGCGTGGCTGGAAGGGCTGAGCCCCAAGGAAAACCGGGACATCCCGCCGCTCGACTACAGCCGCGTCTATTGTCTGAAGGCCAGAAAACGAAACGAATTCATTGGCATCAACGGCGGCATTCAGTCGATCGAGGAGGCGCGGGCGCATCTCGACCATGTCGATGCCGCCATGCTTGGCCGCGCCGCCTACCACACGCCCGGCATCCTGGTCGGCGTCGACGCCGCCTTCTACGGCGTCAAGTCCGGCGCGTTCGATTTCGCCGCGCTGATCGATGCCATGGCAGAGTACGCGACCCACCATATCGAACAGGGCGGGCGGCTTGGCCATGTCACCCGCCATATGGTCGGACTGTTCCATGGCTTGCCCGGCGCGCGCCGCTACCGCCAGATCCTGTCCACCGATGCGACCCGGCCCGGTGCCGGACCGGACGTGCTGAAGACGGCCTTCGCATCCGTCGAGTTCGGTGGAGCTGCGGCCGAAGCGGCGTAACGTGTTCGGGTCGGGGTCAATCCCTGAGGATCATGCGGTCGCCGCGCACATCGAAGCCCGACAACGAGCCGATGAAGTTCATGCCAAGCAGGCTCTGGCTGAGCATGCCGGGTGCTGCGATCATCACCGGCATGTCCTTGCGCACGATGCCGCCGATCGCCAGCTGATCGGTCTTGACGGCCGCGGCGCGCGCCATGCCGTTGGCGGTTGAGACCGGTATGGTGTAGTTGAGCGCCGCTGGATTGAAACCGGATGCCTGGGCGTCCTCGGACGTCAACACGGTGCTGGTCGCGCCGGTATCGACCACGGCCCGCACTGGATTGCCGTTGACCAGGATGCGGGCTTCGAAATGGCCATTGTCCGCCTTGTCGAGTGTCACCGTGGCGTGGCCGTCCTCGACGCCCAGAGCCAGCGGGCTGCCGGGAACAAGGCCTGCGGTGACCCGACTGGCGACATCCTGCAGTTCGTAACGATACTGGTAGCCGGCGATCAGCGCGAGCGCGATGGCCGCCCAGGCGCCGAGGTTGCGGGCCATGGCACCCAGGGGCCTGCCTGAGCGAAGCAGGCCGGCACCGATCAGCGCGCCGAAGGCGCCAAGCCAGATCAGGCGGCCAAAATCATAGTTCTCGACGCCAAGCGTGCTGCCGCCGGAATCGTTGAGCATAAGCAGGACTGCTCCCACCCCGATTGCGGCAATCAATATCCAGAACAGCCGGTTCATCTGTGTGGTCGCCTCATGAAAGCAGGTCGCGTTCGCGCGTCATGCGAGCGCGGCGCGTTTCCCGCCGCGGCCGACGCTCGACCGTTTCCAGCCGGGCAGGCAATTCAGCCATGACGGAGCGGCGTGTTTCGGGCGTCATTGCGATCCAGGCGCCGATTTCCTCGCGCGTGCGGCCGCAACCGAAACAGAAGCCGGTTTTCATGTCGATCGAACAGACCAGGATGCAAGGGGATTCGATGACCGTCATGTCTTTCTCTTGAGGGCTTCCATCCGGAATCCCTTGTTCCATCTCCACATGGTGCAACCGCAAAGCCAATGCAAGCCCTCGCAATAGCGCCCTTCGCGGCCACCTTTGCGGCAAAAGCGTGAGCACGATCCAAGAGGTTGTGCCAACCGCGCAAGGCGGCTATGCCGCTCACCAACTCCAGGGAATGATTGCCGACGACATGACCAGCGCGCTGCCTTTCGACGATTTTCGCAACCTGTTGGCCAACTTGCCGGCGGCCGACACGACAGCCGGGACCCGTGTGCGCAAGCTGTTTGCCAAGGCCGACAGGCCCAGCAATTCGCTTGGCCGCATCGAGGACATCGCCGCCTGGCTGGCCGCCTGGAGCGGGCGGGCTCCACCCGCCGTGACAAGGCCTTTGATGGCGATCTTCGCCGGCAACCATGGCGTCACCCGGCATGGCATCTCGCCACGGCCGGTGGCGGCGACGGCCAACGCGGTCGAGCTTTGTGCCGCCGGAGGTGCTGCCATCAACCAGATCTGCATTGCCTATGATCTCGGGCTGAAGGTTTTCGATCTTGCCCTGCACATCCCGACCGCCGACATCACAGAGGATGCCGCATTGGACGAGCGCGGTTGCGCCGCCACCATGGCCTTCGGCATGGAAGCGATCGCCGGCGGCACCGACCTGCTTTGCCTCGGCGATCTCGGCGTCGGCAACTCCACTGTCGCTGCTGCCCTGTTTGCGGCGCTGTTCGGGGGCAAGGGCGCCGACTGGGTCGGGCCGGGATCCGGCGCCGGTGCGGCGATGCAGGCACGCAAGGCTGAAGTGGTCGAGGCGGCACTGGCCTTTCACGGCGGCCATCTCGGCGACCCGTTAGAGGCGCTGCGCCGGGTCGGTGGCCGTGAGTTCGCGGCGATCGCCGGCGCCATCCTCGCCGCACGGATGCAGAAGATACCGGTGCTGCTCGACGGATTTGCGGCAACGGCCGCTGCCGCAGTGCTGCATGCCGCCAACCCCACGGCACTCGACCACTGCCTTCTAGCCAGCCTGTCGCCAGACCCCGCGCATGCCAGGGCCGCCGAGCGCCTCGGTCTTCGCCCGTTGCTCGATCTGGGCATCGGCCATGGTGAGGGGGCAGGGGCCGCTCTTGCCGCAGGCCTGGTCAAGGCAGCGGCGCTGACCAGTTCAGGCATGGCGGCGGCCGTTCGGGGCTAGACGCCACACACACGAGCGAAGTCTGCTATCGCCGCCGCGCCGCCACAGCCGCGGTCGGCAGCGCCGGCAGTTCTTCCATCACCCGGCTCAGCGGGAAGATGGCGATCGCCTCGGTGCCTTCGCGCAGCTTGGAATGAAGTTCGAACTCGCCGCCATGCATGGCGAGCAGGCCTTGCACGATCGGCAGGCCGAGCCCGGTGCCTTGCTCGGCGCTCTTGATCGCGATCGAGCCCTGGCCGAAGGCCGAGAGCACCACCGGGATTTCGTCTTCGGGGATGCCGGGACCATTGTCCTTGACCGAAATGTACTGTCCGCCACCCGCCGTCCAGCCGACGCGAACGCGGATTTCACCGCCGGTGGCGGTGAACTTGATGGCATTCGACAGAAGGTTGAGCGTGATCTGCCGCACCGCCCGCTCGTCGGCGAACAGGCGCAGCAACTCATGCTCGAAATCCTGGACAATGCGGATGTCCTTGTTACGCGCCCTCAATTCCATCATGTGACAGCAATCCTCGACGATGTTGAGCAGCATCACCGGCTCCTCGTTGAGCTGGTAGCGGCCGGCCTCGATGCGCGACAGGTCGAGGATCTCGTTGATCAGGTCGAGCAGGTGCTGGCCGGACTCGTGCACGTCATGGGCGTAGTCGCGATAGGTCGGGTTGCTCATCGGTCCGAGCACCTCGTTCGACATCACCTCGGAAAAGCCAAGAATGGCGTTGAGCGGTGTGCGCAGTTCGTGGCTCATCGAAGCGAGGAACCGCGACTTCGCCAGATTGGCGTCTTCCGCCCGCCGCCGCGCTTCGTCGGACATCGATTTCGCCGTCTCCAGTTCGGCGACCAGCGCATCCTTTTCGGAGCGGAACGACAACAGCATCAGGGACGCGCGGTTGAGATGACGGGCGACATAGGCGAAGAAGGGCAACGACACGACCAGCAGCCCCGCCATGATCGCCCCGACCGGCATCCACAGCTTGACGCCGGCATAGGCATAGAGCGCCACCGGAACCGCAAAGGTCGCTAGCAAGGCGCCTCCCAGGGAGGAGGTCATGACAGCGGTGGCCGCCATGGCGACCAGCAGCACCACCGCTTTGACGACCTGGAACTGGTCGGGCAGGCAAGTGCTGCAGCCAAGCCAGACGAACCACCCCCAGCCGAGCCCGCAAAGGAAGTGGCCGATCAGCAATTCTCTTTGTGTTTGCAAGGGGTTGAGCTCGGAAGCTTCAGTGCGCTCAATGCGCCGCGCCAAGAAGGTGACGATGGTGTAGCAGGCGAGCGTGAACAGGGCCCAAAGGCCGATCTCATTGCCGACGCCGGCAAACCGGCCGGCTGCCGCGATCGCCAGGACGAGCAGCGGGATGGCTATGGCGCCGCTTGTCATCGCGCGGGCGTGGAGCTTCAGGAGTTCGCGATCAAAATCCGGATTGCCGGCCTGCTGCGAAAGACGGTCGCGCGTCTTGCGCACCGCGCGCGCGACATCGCTGTTGCGATGAGGTTTCCGGCGGTCCACAATGAACTTGTCCGCTGTGTTCGAGCGTTGCAAGGGCATGAAACTTCAATTTATGCGAGCAGCGGTTTCCAAGTGTTAAGCTACGTTCGAATGATTAACCAACCGTTTGCCATATGAGCCGTTCGTGGGGCACGAGGCCGCGCCGGCGATACGCTGCGCCACCCCCAAGCTTGTGGCGCCGTCTTATGGATTACGGGCTTACCGTCATCATTCTCGGGTTGCTGATCCTCCTGGCGGCTCGTCTCGACCGGGTGGAGACACGCAAGGCGGAGGGTGTGGCAATCGTCAACGATGGCGATTCGATCACGCTTGGCGCCGAGCGCATCCGCATGCGCGGCATCGATGCGCCGGAGTATACGCAGACCTGCCGCAGGAATGGCGCCGACTATCCCTGCGGCACGCTGGCGCGCCAGGCGCTGGTGCGACTGATCGCCGGCAAGCCCGTCTCCTGTACCGGCTGGCAGCGGGACCGCTACGGCCGGTTGCTTGGCAACTGCACCGCCGGCGGCAAGGATCTCAACCGCGCGCAGGTGGAGGCGGGCTGGGCGGTTGCGTTTGGCGGCTTCGAGAGCGAGGAGGCGAAGGCCCGTGCGGCAAGGGTCGGCGTCTGGGCGGGTACGTTCGACCGGCCGCAGGACTGGCGCGACAGCCATCACGGCGAAGTCGTCGAGAGAAAGCACGGCACGCTGGCGTCGATCGGCGATGCCGCGCGTGAGATTTTTCGGTTCTGGTAAAGCCCGTAAGGGGCTGAACTCTATGGTTGTTGGGAAACCGGGAGGACGGGAATGAAGTTGTTCGACGGTGGCCGCGCACCCAATCCGAGGCGGGTCCGCGTTTTCCTGGCCGAGAAGGGCATTACTGTTCCGCTGGTGCCCATCGACATGGGCGCGCTGGAGCACAGGAAGCCGTCGGTCAGTTCGCGTAACCCTTTGCAACGTCTGCCGGTGCTTGAACTCGACGACGGCACGATCCTCACCGAATCCGTCGCCATCTGCCGCTATTTCGAGGAGTTGCAGCCCGAACCAGCCCTGTTCGGGCGTGGCGCGCTCGGCAAGGCGCAAGTCGAGATGTGGCAGAGACGGATGGAATTCAACCTGCTCAGTTGCGTCGCCCAGGCCTTCCGTCACATCCATCCGGCGATGAAGGAATGGGAAATTCCGCAGATTCCCGAATGGGGCGAGGCCAACAAGCCCAAGGCCGTAGAGTTCCTCAGGCTGTTGGACGATGAGCTGGGCAGCCGGGAGTTCATCGCCGGTGACAGCTATTCGATAGCCGACATCACCGGCCTGATCGCTGTCGACTTCATGAAGCCGGCACGCATCAAGGTGCCGGACGAATGCGCCAATGTGCTGCGCTGGCATCAGGCAGTTTCCAGCCGGCCTAGCGCCGCCGCCTGACCATGATCCCGAAAAGTGGAAGCCGGTTTTCGGACGAGATCATGGTCAACGAGGATGCGCTCGAAAGCTTCGCCGAGACGGTTCGCGCTTGCCGCATCTGCGTCGAAAATCCGATCGGCAAGCCATTGCCTCACGAACCGCGACCGGTGTTGCGACCATCGTCCAGCGCACGCATCCTGATCGCCAGCCAGGCGCCGGGAACCAAGGTGCATATCACAGGCATGCCGTTCACCGACGCCTCCGGCGACCGCCTGCGCAACTGGCTCGGGGTCACAAGCGAGGAATTCTACGACATCGAGAAGTTCGCCATCGTGCCGATGGGCTTTTGCTTTCCCGGCCAGGATGCAAAGGGTGGAGACTTGCCGCCAAGGCGCGAATGCGCGCCGGCATGGCGCGCGCCCTTGATGGCCTTGATGCCCCGGATCGACCTGGTGCTGACCATCGGCATCTACGCGCAGTTCTGGCACATGGGTGCCACCCGCCGGCCCTCGCTGACGGAAACGGTGATGGACTGGCGTGCCATCTGGAACGCGCCCGGCAGTCGGAAAGTGCTGCCGCTGCCGCATCCGTCGTGGCGCAACACCGGCTGGCTGAAGAAGAATCCGTGGTTTGAAATGGATTTGCTGCCATTCCTGAGATCGGAAATCCGCTATCGTCTCGATTGACCTTTCAGCAAGAAATCACTCGCTTTTCGCCCAATCGGCAGAATTTCTTTCTTGTGAAAGGTCCTGATAAGGCGGAATATAGCCAATCTATTCCCCCGGAGAGAAAAAGATGGACCGCCTCGATAGAAAAATTCTCCGCCTTTTGCAGGAGGACGCGACACTCGCGGTCGCCGACGTTGCCAAGAAAGTCGGGCTGTCGACGACACCTTGCTGGCGGCGCATCCAGAAGCTCGAGGAAGAGGGCGTCATCAAGCGGCGCGTCGCCATCCTCGACCATGAAAAGGTCAATGTGCGCGTCACCGTCTTCGTGTCGATCCGCACCAATTCGCACAGCCATGAATGGCTGCGGCGGTTTTCCGAGGTCATCCAGGAATTTCCCGAAGTGGTCGAGTTCTACCGCATGAGCGGAGATGTCGACTATCTCTTGCGCGTCGTGGTGCCCGACATCGCTGCCTACGATGCCTTCTACAAACGGCTGATCGCCAAGATCGAGATCCGCGACGTGTCGTCGTCCTTCGCCATGGAGCAGATCAAGTACACGACCGAAATCCCGCTTGACTACATGGTGCTGGACAAGGAATCGGGCGCCAACGCCGCTTGAGCTGACCGGACTTCTCAGTTCTTTTTCTTGTTGAGGAAACTCCAGGGCGAGTTCGCCGGCAGCGTGATCGTGTCCGGCACGCTGTCGACGCTCACCACATCGGCCTTGCGCACGGCGTAACCGGACTGGATGACGCTGACGCCATCGAGAATGAACAGCTGGCTTTTTTCCATATCCGACTTTAGCGCGCCGGTAACCGAGACCGGCTGGTAAGCTTCCGACATCTTGTAAGGGTGGGCCGGCGTGACCAGCACGATCTGGTTGGGCGGCGGTGTCGGCATGTGGCTGCAGGCGCCCGTCCACGGCACCAGCAGGAACTGATAGACAAGGTCGCCGTCGCGATCGACGGGCAATGCATAGCCTGCCAACTGGATAGTCTTGTCCTGCAGATTCAGGGACAGCGTCTCGCCATGGTCGGGCAATTTTGCCGCGATCATCGGCAGCCCGACGTTTTCGGCTGCGGTCTGCGTCGCCGGGCGCAGATCCCTCCAGAATATGTGTGCGGTCTCGGCCGAAGCGCTGGCGGCGGCCACGCACACAAACAACGCTGCGAGCGCTATGGATGATCTGATATCGTTGCTCATTGGCCGCTTCCTTTGGACCCGAGTAGAGACGCCGCTGCCAATGGCGTCAACGCTCGAGCCGCATCACATGTCTGCGAGAACCGGCCATGCCGATCTCGTGGAACCCGCGCGCCGCAAACATGTCGCGAAAGCCCATGAAGCTGTAGCTCGGCGACGCCTGATCGACCGGATAAGCCTCGATCGTTCCGGCCCCCTTGGCGAAGGCGTGATCGATGGCCGCGTCGAGCAGCGCGGATGCCAGGCCACTTCCGCGCAAAGCCCTTGGCACGTAGAAACAAACGATCGACCAAATATCGGTCTGGCTGTCGTCCTGTTGGCGTGAAAGCTTGCGATAGGTCTGGCGTGGCGCGACCGAGCACCAACCGACGCTCTTGCCGTCAATGAGGGCGAGGATGCCGACCGGCGTGCCGGCGTCGACAAGCGCCATCATGGCCCGCTTTTTCTCGTCGCTCTCGACTTGCTCGCGGCTGGGCAGATAGCGCCAAGCCATGCACCAGCAATATTTCGGTGCGCCCGGCTGTTCGAACAGGGTTTCGAAATCCGCGCGTGTCGAGCGCGTCACTTCCGTAAAGCGGATTTCAGGTCCGTCAGCCTTTCCTGGCGGCGAGGCGCTCGAGCGTCCTGGCATCCGATAGTTCCTTCACAGCATCCTTGCCGATCCAGCGCGCGGTCTTGTCGGTCGATTGCGCGAGCCTTTCGGCGACGGCAAGTGCAGCACCGTGCATATCCATCGATCGCTTGCCGATCGAACGAAGGGCCCAGTTGACGCCCTTCTTCACAAAGTTGCGGCCGTCGGAGGCATGCGCTTCGATGATCCGCAGGAAGGCGAGAAAGGTCGCCTCCGGCTCTTTCTTCCGATGGACGACGGACCAGGCCATCATGGCAAAAGCCGTGCGTCGAACGAACTCCCGGTCATCCGCCGCGAACTCGCCGATCAGTTCTTTCCAGGCGTCCGTGTCGACGAAGAGATCAGAGACACCATCGACGATATCCCAGGAGTCGAAACTCGACGCCCATTGCCTTGCATCCGCGGCAGAAAACCGCTTCGGGTCGGCCGTGACGGAAGCGATGAACTGCGCCTCCATGATCCCTGTCTGCCAAAGCGCGAAAGCGCGCTCGTGGTTGCGCTTGATTTTTTTGGCAATCTGCCGCTGCACGCCGTGCGAGATGCCGAGCGCACGTTCGATCTTGATGCCGTAGCGCAGCATGCCGAGGCGATTTTCTTCCGAGCCGATCGAGCGCAGATGCGCGACGATTTCTTCGGCACTGGATTGGGGCGAAAGCTCGGCCATCGCGAACCTTATTTTTCCAGGCGCGCCAGCAGCGAGGACGTATCCCAACGCTTGCCGCCCATTGCCTGCACATCCTTGTAGAACTGGTCGACAAGTGCTGTCACCGGCAGTTTGGCGCCGTTGCGGTCGGCCTCGGTCAGGCAGATGCCAAGGTCCTTGCGCATCCAGTCGACGGCGAAGCCGAAATCGTATTTGCCGGCATTCATCGTCTTGTGCCGGTTCTCCATCTGCCAGGAACCGGCCGCACCCTTGGAAATCACCTCGATCACCTTCTCGATGTCGAGCCCGGCCTTCTTGCCGAAATGGATGCCTTCGGCAAGACCCTGGACGAGGCCGGCGATGGTGATCTGGTTGATCATCTTGGTGAGCTGGCCAGCACCGGCCGATCCCATCAAGCCGACCATGCGGGCATAGGCATCGATAACGGGCCTGGCCCTGTCGAAAGCTTCCTGCTCGCCGCCGACCATGACGGTCAGCACGCCATTCTCGGCGCCCGCCTGGCCGCCGGAGACCGGCGCGTCGAGAAACGAAAACCCACCGGCCTGCGCGGCCGCCGCCAGTTCGCGTGCGACCTCGGCCGAGGCCGTGGTGTTGTCGATGAAGACCGAGCCCTTCTTCATCGATTTGAAGGCACCTTCGGGACCTGTCGTCACCGAACGCAGATCGTCATCGTTGCCGACGCAGGAGAAGACGAAATCCTTGCCCTTGGCCGCCTCCGCCGGCGTCGGCGCGAGGCTGCCGCCATGCTGGCCAACCCATTGCTCGGCCTTGGCCTTGGTGCGGTTGTAGACGGTGACGTCATGGCCACCCTTGTTCCTGAGGTGCCCGGCCATCGGATAACCCATCACGCCAAGACCGAGAAATGCCACAGATGCCATGATTTTACCCTTCAGACGGAAACGAAATTTGCTGCGAAAGCTCTAAAGCGCGTCGCGTTGAAACGGATTCAAGCGACGCGCCCTAGGTCTTTGTTTCTATGCATGTCGTTGCCCCAAGCCGGGGCCACTTTTGGGCGACATGCATAGGCTCTGCGCTCATTTCGTCAAGACGCCTGTGGGCTCATCGACTGGTGCAGGCAGTATATGGAACCAGTCAGCGTTTCAGGTGGATGGTGATCCGGCGCTCGATCCATTCGATGCCATGACGCAATATCTCGACCATGACGAGGTAGACGACGGCGACCCAGATATAGGCCTGAATATCGAAGGAGTTGGCGAAGGCGAGCTTTGCGTTGCCCATCAGGTCATAGACGGTGATGATGGCGACGATGGCCGAAGCCTTGATCATCAGGATGAGTTCGTTGCCATAGGGCCGCAAGGCGACGATCAATGCCTGCGGCAGGATGATCTTGCGCAGCGTCTGCAATTTGTGCAGGCCAAGGGAAGCTGCACCTTCCCATTGGCCCCTGGGCACGCTCTCGATGGCGCCGCGCAGGATTTCGGCCTGGTAGGCGGCGGTGTTGAGCGCAAAGGCAAAGACGCCGCAGTTGAATGCATCCTTGAAAAAATCCCAAAGCGTGAATCGGGCGACGGTCAGCCCATCGCTAAACACGGGAAGGTAGATGCCGAATTCGCTGAGTTGCGGCCGGAAAGAGCCAACGCCGTAATAGACCAGAAAAGTCTGGACCAGCAGCGGCGTGCCACGGAAAAAGTAGACATAGCAATAGGCGAGGCCGGATAGGATCCGGTTGCTGGACATACGGCCGTAGGCGACAGGGAGCGACAGTATCGCACCAAGCACCATCGCTATGGCGACCAGCGACAGGGTGACCCCAAGCCCTCTCAGATAGGCCGGCGCATATTTGGCAAAGAAGGCCGGATTCCAGGCAAGGACGAGATAGGCAACGATGCCCAGGCCGAAGGCTATCCACAGGCAGACGAGCGCGTAGCCCGCGATGCGGGGACGCGGCCAGCCCCGCGCCCGCGGCGGTGGCCGCTCGACCATGGTCGCTGTAGCGCTCATCGTTGTGCCTCCCGCCGGCCGAGCGAGCGCAGGATGGCGCTGGTGGCGAAGGACGACACTATGGCCAGACCGAGAAAGACCAGGGCCGCCACGCTGTAAAACAGGAACGAGTGCTTGGTGACGCGAGCGGCCACACCGGCATTGCGCAGCGTCTCTGCGAGACCGACGACCGACACCAGCGATGTATCCTTGAGCAGACTAAGCCAGCAGTTTTCCAAGCCGGGAAACGCGATACGAAGCAACTGCGGCAAGATCACCTTGCGCATGGTCAACCAGTTGGAAAGGCCAATGGCATAGCCGCCCTCATACTGGCCTTTCGGTATGGCGCGGAATGCCGACAGGAAAACTTCGCTGGCATAGGACGAGAAGATCAGGGAAAGCACGATCATGCCGGCGACGAAGCCGTTGACGTCGATGGTCGCGTCGGGCCGGAAATATCGGATGAGATGCTGCAGCAGAATTGGCACGCCGAAGAAAAACAGGAAAAGCGTCACCAGTTCCGGCAGGCCGCGGAAGACCGTGGTGTAGATGTTGGCGGCGAGGCGTAGCGAGGGTTCTTCGGACTGTTTGGCGTATGCAATGAAAAAGCCGATTGTCAGCCCGATCGGCAGCGTGGCGAGTGCGAGCGCGACGGTAACCAGGGCGCCATAAGCGATATCATCAAGCCAGCCATCGGGTCCCCAACTGAGAAGTGTCCATAAGCTCTGGGCTGGCATTGACTGGTCTTGTCTCCACGGCGATCACAGAAGACCGGAAAGGCGGCGGGAGTCTCCCGCCGCCTTTGTCATACTATCAGGATTCGGCGCCGAAGACGTCGAACTTGAAGTATTTGTCGTTGATTTCCTTGTACTTTCCGTTGGCGCGAATAGCATCGATGGCCGCATTGAACTTGTTGACGAGATCGGTCTCGCCCTTGCGTACGGCAATGCCGGCGCCTGGTCCGAAGATGTCGACCGGTTGCGGCGACGGCTGGCCGAGAATCTTGCAGCATGCGCCATCAGGCGAATCCAGCCACTGCTGAAGGACAACAATATCGTCCTCGATGGCGTCGAGACGACCATTGGCAAGATCTGCCTGCTCCTCGGGGCTGCTCGGATAGCCCTTGACGGTGCTGTCAGTGTAAGTCTTCGAGGCATAGTTGAAATGCGTGGTCGTGGTGGCGACACCAATGGTCTTGCCAGCGAGATCTGCCTTGGTCACGCCTTTCAGCGTGCTGTCTTTAGGCACGGCCAGGGCCGACGGCGTGTTGTAATATTTGTTGGTGAAGTCGACCTTCTCCTTGCGCTCCGGCGTGATCGACATCGAGGCGACGATGGCGTCGAACTTGCCGGCCTGGAGAGCGGGGATGATGCCGTCCCAATCCTGGGCGACGAA
Source organism: Mesorhizobium sp. P2_A12 (assembly GCF_056405075.1). NCBI lineage: Bacteria > Pseudomonadati > Pseudomonadota > Alphaproteobacteria > Hyphomicrobiales > Phyllobacteriaceae > Mesorhizobium > Mesorhizobium sp. P2_A12. The sequence goes on along the minus strand of NZ_JBFUCU010000012.1, from coordinate 108,497 downwards.
GGTGCACTTGACCTTCATCTGGTCACAAAGCGCCTTGGCGATGTCGATGTCGAAACCGACGAGCTGGCCATCGGCGGTGAGGTTGTTGAAGGGCGGGTAGGCGCCTTCGGTGCCGATCCTCAGGGTCTTTTCCTGGGCCTGGGCTACGCCGAGCGTCAGCAGCGCAGCCGATGCGGCAAGCGCGATACGCAGTGCAATACGCATGATAGTCCTCTCTTTATGGTCCCGGCCGTCGTTCCAAACGGCTCTGTGGGGCGGTGCTTTTGACCGCCCGCTGGCGCGATACTCCCACTCTTTCCAAGAAAAAAGCAACTGCAAAACCACAAAAATGGGCAAGGCTATTCTGCCGCTGCGTTAGCTCTCAGCAACGAGCCCAGTGTCCCGCTCGATGAAGTCGGCTATTGATTTCACTTCGTCGAGATCGAACACCGGCAAGAGCTCGCCTTCGGCCGCAAAATCGGCGGCGACGGCGACGATGTTCGGATCCGTTGCCGAAAGCGGCGTGCGGTCCTTCGCTTCCAGCCGTCGGGTTTCGATCTTGCGGTGGGCTTCGCGCTTGTAGCCTTCGACCAGCACCAGATCGCACGGTGCGAGCCGTGACAGAATCGCCTCCAGTGTCGGCTCATTCTCACCGCGCAGTTCGTGCATCAGCGCCCAACGATTGCCGGATACGATCGCGACTTCGGTGGCGCCGGCCTGCCGGTGGCGGAAGCTGTCGGCGCCCGGCTTGTCGATGTCGAAGTCATGATGCGCGTGTTTCACCGTCGACACCTTCCAGCCGCGCCGGACAAGTTCCGTGACCAGCCTTTCGGTCAATGTCGTCTTGCCGGAATTCTTCCAGCCCGTGATGCCGAAGACGCGTCTGTTCATGGTTTCATGCTTTGCAACAGACGTTCGGCCTGAACAAGATCGTCGGGCACGTTGATGTTGAAGAAAGGGTCGACCGGTTGGCCCGCGGATTGCGGAACCGGAAATTCCACCTCGACAAATTCATGCCGTTCGATGAAGGCCGAAACCCGCCTGATATCCTCATCGACCAGAAAGTGCCGCAAGGCGTCGCGGCAGTCCGTCGGCCACAGCGCGAAGGTCGGATGCCGCTTGCCGGCCGAGCACGCAACGGCAATCGAACCGGGACGCTGATCGGTTGCGGCAGCCAGTCGTTCGACAAGATCCAGTGGCAGGAAGGGCGTGTCGCCGGCAGCGGTGACGATCGCGTTGCAAGCCGTGTTGGCGGCGGCCCATTCGAGGCCGGTCAGGATTCCGGCAAGCGGGCCGGCAAAGCCCGTGACCGTGTCGGCAAGCACCGGCAGTCCAAAGCGCGAGAACCGCGACGGATCGCCGTTGGCGCTGAGCACCAGGGGGGCGATCTGCGGGCAAAGGCGCGACACGACCTGGTCAAGCACGCGACCGCCGCCAAGCGGCAACAGGCTCTTGTCGCCACCGCCCATTCGTCTGGACTGACCGCCGGCCAGAATGATCCCTGCAACATCTCGCTTCATGCCACCGAGCCTGTACGCCAGCCGTCGGAAATCACAAGAGCCGACTAGATTCCATCCGGGACCATGCTTGGTCCGGTGCTTTCGGCGACGATCTTTCGCCGGCCGACCACTCGCTCGCGGTAAAGCGCATAGAGGCCGGAGCCGATGATGATCGAGGCACCGACGATCATCGGAAGATCGGGAATGTCGGCGAAGACGAACAGGCCAAGCAGGATCGACCAGATCAGGGCCGTGTAGCGGAACGGCGCGATGAAGGAGATGTCGCCCGCCCGCATCGCCATGATGATGAACTGGTAGCCGATGAGCACCAGCACCGCGGCCAGCGCCAACAAGGCTGTGCTGTTTCCCGTCATCGGCGTCCAGCCCCCCATCGGCGAAAGCAACGCGGCTCCCAGGATTGTCATGGCGAGCGCGGTGGCGGTCGACACCAGCAGCGTCGGAATGGCCTGGGGAATCCGCTTGGTGGCGAGATCGCGCACTGCACAAGAGGCAACGCAGGCCAGCGCCACCAGCGAGTAGACGCTGAACCCCTCAAAACCTGGCCGTACGACGACCAGCACCCCGGCAAATCCGATGGCGATGGCCAGCCAGCGCCGCCAACCGACGCCCTCATTGAAGACAAGCGCTGCGCCCATCGTCACCGCCAGCGGCAGCGCCTGGAGGACGGCCGAGACACTGGCGATCGGCAAATGGGCGAGCGCGATCAGGAACGTCACCGTGCCGCCGGCTTCGCCGAGGACGCGCAGGGCCACCATAGGGTCGAGCATCGAGCGTAGCCGGACGAGGGCACCGCGCTGCCAGGCAAGCGAGCCGACGAACAGGGTGGCAAATGCTCCCCTGATCAGCATGACTTGCGCCATGTTCATCGATTGCGACGAGTATTTGGTGATGGCGTCGTTGAGGGTGAAGCCGGCCATCGCCACTACCATGAACAACGCGCCGCGAAGGTTTGGGGAAAGGGGCAAGATGACTACCGGCTCCGCTTTGCTTAAAGCCTGTAGCAGTCGGGCATGAAACAGCAACAGCAAAGGGCTGGGCCACAGGATTGTCCGGTGCCCAGAATATCGCCTGCCATGGCGGCGGACCTTATTTCTTCGGCGTCAGAATTTCGGTGCCGTTGCCTTCCTTGCCGGCGATCGTCCACAGGCCGTGCAGCGACCCGTCATCCTCGACCTTGTAGACGACAAGGCCGATGTCCTTGCCCATTACATAGCCGGCCGAGAAGGCGTCGTCGTTGCGCATGCAGATACCGTCGGAGGACGAGCCCCCCGTCTCCCAATGGATCGCGCAGGTCGTCCCGCTGGTCAGCGTGATGGTGGCTTCGCCACCATAGGCCGAGCCGTCGAAATTGGTGCCGGCGACCGTATAGGTGCCGCCGATCGACTGGGCCGTAGCGGGCAAGACCGTGAGGCCAAGCAATGCGAACGAAAGAAGAAGTTTGCGCATGGTGTATTCCCCCAGAGCGAAAGACCGCTACGAGACGGAGGCTAGGCGGGAAAACTCCGTCGGTAAATCAGGCGAACATTTGTGAACAGGGATTTGTCGGCGGTGTGGCCGAAAATGCTCATGGTCCTTTGAGGCTGCTGGCGATGGCGCCGACCAGCGGATCGTATTTCGACTTCAGGGCGGGCGGGTAATCGACCCAGACCGTGCGGATGACGCCATCCCGGCCGAACAGGCGTCGCTCGTAGAAGATCTTTCCATTCTTCAAGCCCGACAGCACGGCCCAGTCCTTGCCGGCCCTGCTGTAGGTGACCTTGTAGCCGGGTTGACTACTGGCCTTCTCCGCCGCCACGAAACCCTTCGGCGTGTCGTCGTCGATGTTGAGGATCCCCGAGCAGATCAGGCTGGCGCCGTCGGCACTCAGCCATTCCTGGCCGTCGCCATTTTCCGGCTCGGGCTGGCGGTCGGTGAAGATGTCGTCGGGAAAGGTGCAGACGGTGCCGAAGCGCTCATTTGTGTAAGTGAATGGCGCGGCGACGGCGTTGGTCGCCGCAATTGTTGCGACAGCCGCCAGAAATGACGAACGACTCAGCATATCCCACCTCGAAGCCAATGACCCCCGGAGGCGATCCTGCATGAATTTCGCGAAAAGATCAGCCGCCGGTGACGCTCATGTGCCGCGAAACGGAGGGGCGGCTGGTGCGGCGGTCGATGATGAAATCATGGCCTTTCGGCTTGCGGCCGATCGCCTCGTCGATGGCCTCCGCGACCAGCTCGTTGCCTTCGGACGCGCGCAAGGGCGCGCGCAGGTCGGCGGCGTCCTCCTGGCCAAGGCACATGTAGAGCGTGCCGGTGCAGGTCAGCCGGACGCGGTTGCAGCTCTCGCAGAAATTATGCGTCATCGGCGTGATGAAGCCGAGCCGTCCGCCGGTCTCGGCGACATGCACGTAGCGGGCCGGGCCGCCGGTCTTGAAGGGAATGTCGGTCAGCGTGAACTGGCGTTCCAGCGACGCGCGCAGCAGCGACAGCGGCAGGTACTGGTCGGTGCGGTCGCCGTCGATCTCGCCCATCGGCATGGTTTCGATGACCGTCAGGTCCATGCCGCGGCCATGCGCCCAGCGCATCATGTCGGGCAGTTCGGCGTCGTTGAAATCGCGCAGCGCCACCGCGTTGAGCTTGACCTTCAGCCCGGCCGCAAGTGCTGCATCGATGCCTTGCATGACCTTGTCGAGATGGCCCCAGCGGGTGATCTTGTGGAACTTGTCGGCATCGAGCGTGTCGAGCGAGACGTTGATGCGCTTGACGCCGCAATCGGCGAGCTCGGCGGCGAAGCGCGACAGCTGCGAGCCGTTGGTGGTCAGCGTCAATTCTTCCAGCGCGCCGCTTTTGAGATGCCGCGACAGCTGGCGCACGAGGTGCATGATGTTCTTGCGAACCAGCGGCTCGCCGCCGGTGAGGCGCAATTTCCTGACGCCTTTTTCGATGAACACCGTGCACAGCCGGTCGAGTTCTTCCAGCGACAGCAGGTCCTTCTTCGGCAGGAAGGCCATGTCCTCGGCCATGCAATAGGTGCAGCGGAAGTCGCAGCGGTCGGTGACCGACACCCTGAGATAGCTGATGGTGCGCCCAAAAGGATCGATCATGTCCATGCTTCAAACAATTCCCGTGGCCGTGAGCGGCATCGTTATATACCGCTATGTGATACGATCCGGCCTGCCATTCAAGATACCGCTTCTCGATCTTTGGTAACATTCCCTGGCCGACATCGCATGTCGGCTCACCTCAAACGGCCTTTTCCCTTCCGGCGAAGCAGCGTAGGGAAGGGTGGATTGCCAAGGGAACGAACACCATGACCGCACCCAGGGAACTCCGGGTCTCGAAGGACCGCAAACTGCTGTCCGTCACCTTTCCCGATCATCGGCCGTTCGAACTGCCGGCGGAGCTGTTGCGTGTCGCTTCGCCATCGGCCGAAGTGCAGGGCCATTCGCCGGACCAGCGGGTGACGGTCCCCGGCAAGCGCAATGTGGCGATCCTGAAGATCGAGCCGGTCGGCAATTATGCGGTGCGCATCACCTTCGATGATTTTCACGACACCGGCATCTTCACCTGGAATTACCTGCACACGCTCGGCCACGAAAAGGACGAGCGCTGGAATGCCTATCTCGCCGAGCTTGCGGAAAAGGGCTTGAGCCGGGACCGCTAGGCCGTCGCTGTCGTCAAAACGTCATCGATGTGGGGTAGCGCCGGCAAAGGTTTGGAGACGAGGAAGATGTCGGTCATCACCACGGTCGAGCAGCTCGAGGCGCTCTATGGCGTTCCAGGCGAGGCTTCGTTGGTCAAGGAACTCGATCACGTCATTCCGGAATACGCAGCCTTCATCGAGGCCTCGCCGTTCGTCGCGCTGGCAACCAGCGGACCAGAGGGCCTGGACTGTTCGCCGCGCGGCGATCTCGCCGGTTTCGTGCGCATCGTTGATCCGAAAACGCTGATGATGCCGGACCGTCGCGGCAACAACCGCGCCGATTCGCTGAAAAACATCATTCGCGACCCGCGCGTCGGTCTTTTGTTTCTCGTGCCGGGCTCCGGCACGACGCTTCGCATCAACGGCAGGGCCCATATCACGACGGATACAGCGCTGTGCGCATCGTTCACGGTGGACGGCAAGGCGGCGCGCTCGGTCACCGTCGTCGATATCGATACGGTCTACTTCCAATGCGCCCGCGCCATCGTCCGCTCCGAGCTGTGGAACCCGGCGAGGCATGTCGACCCGAAGTCGCTGCCGACGCCCGGACAGATCCTGGAAATCACCAGCCGCAGGAACATCGACGGCGAGACCTACGACAAGGAATGGCCGGAGCGGGCGAAGAAGACGATGTGGTAGGTTTCGGGGCTGAAAGGGCTAGGCGTCTTTCAGCACATCGTAAATCTTGCGCATCTGCTCGCCGATCATGTCGCATTGTTCCGGCGTCGACTGGCTCATCGCCTTCTCGATCAGCGCCATGTGCACTTTCAGCGCCTGCATCAGCAGCGCCTCGCCGGCTTCGGTCAGTGCAAGCCGCAGGATCCGCTTGTCCTTCTCGTCGCCTTCGCGGCGCAGCAGGCCACGCGCCTCCAGCTGCGGCAAGAGCATTGTGATGTTGGAGCGGCCGACGAGCAGCTTGCGGGCAAGGTCGTGCTGCGACATGCCGGGGTGGCGATAGAGGTTCATCAGCACGTCGAGCTGCGCCGGTTTCAGGTCGAGCGGCGCCAGTTTCGTCGCCAGCGTGCGTTCAAGCACATGGCAGGCGCGCGCCACCGCGACCCAGTTGCGAAAACGCGGGTTGTCCCAAGGTAACTCTTGTTTATTGTTCATCTTTGAACTATTATGTTCATGCTTGAACGTATGGATGGATTCTCACTATGGCATCAATCGGGCTGAAGGTCATCCGGCGGGTGTTTGGTGCGGCTGAGCGTATTGCGCCGCGCCTGACCGGACGCGCGGCTTTCGAACTGTTCTGCCGCACGCCGAATGTGAAGGCGCTCAGCGATGGCGAGCGCCGCGCCGTGGACCGTGCGGCCGGGTTCATGAGAGAGGCGCGCCATCACCGGCTGAAGACCGCGACCGGCTGCGTCATGGTGCACGAATTCCGGCCGGAGCCGGGCAGGGCGGCGGCCGGCACCGTGCTTGTCGTGCATGGCTGGCGTTCGCGCACCGAATATATGCGTGCGCTGATCGAAGGCTATCGCGCGGCCGGCTACAGGGTGGTTTCGCTTGACCTGCCTGGCCACGGCCAGTCGCAGGGCCGACGGCTGAACATGGTCAATGCCGTGGATGCGGTGCGGGTCGCCGGCGAATGGTTCGGCCCTTTCGTGGCTGTTGTCGGCCATTCCTTTGGTGGCGCCGTCGCCGCCAATGCCCTCGCCGGCTCGGTCAAGAACATCCCGCCGCTGGTGGCGGGACGCCTGGTGCTGATCGCAGCGCCCAGTTCCCTGCCGGCGATCTTTGCCGACTTCAGCCGCATGCTCAATGTCGGCCCGCGCTCACAGGCCGCCATGGCGGACCGTGTCGAACATCTTTCCGGCCGGCCGCTGCACGAATTCACCGGCGACCGCCAGCTCGCTCACGCGCCGGTGCCGACCCTGGTCATCCACGCACCGGACGACCGTGAAGTTCCGGCCGATCATGCCACACGCTATGCCGGCGCCGGCGGCCATGTGCGGCTCTACTGGGCCGACGGACTTGGCCACCGTCGCATTCTTGCGGACAAGGGCGTGGTCGGACGCGCGGTCGGTTTCGTCGGCGAGCATCCCGAGCCGTCGCTGCTGCACTGAACGGCCATCGAGGCTATTTCTTCTTCCCGCCGGGCTCGACCGGCAGTCCGGCCGCCTTCCAGGCGGTGTAGCCGCCAAGGATGTGCTTGACCGGTGACAGCCCCATGTCCTGCGCCGTCTTGGTGGCCAACGCCGAGCGCCAGCCGCCGGCGCAGAAGAAGACAAAGCTCTTTCCCGAAGCGAAGAACGGCTTGTGATAGGGGCTTTCGGGGTCGATCCAGAATTCCAGCATGCCGCGAGTGACATGCTTGGCGCCGGGGATCCTGCCGTCGCGTTCGACCTCGCGCGGATCGCGCAGGTCGACGAAGATGGTGTCTTCATCGTCAAGCAGCCCGGCCGCTTCCTCCGGCGACACCACCTCGATCTCGGCATTCGCCTCATCCAGCAGTTCGCGATACCCTTTTTTCACAGGCTTGTCCTCCCGACCGGCTGGCTGTCTGGATTTGCAGCACAATGGCCGGCGTTTGTCACGCTCTGTCCGTGCCGGCCATCGTCTGCCACGCCGCCATCGCGCCGGCCACGGTTGCCAGAAGCGCTGAATGCGAGGCGCCGTCGCGGGCCTGGATCGACATGCCGTGCTGGACAGTGGCGTAGAAGGTGGCGGCAGCGCTGCAGTCGAATCCGACCGGCAGTTCGCCTTCGGCAAGGCCGCGTTCGAGACGCGTGCGCAGGGCGGCATGATTCTCGGCGCGACGACGGCGCAGATCGTCGCAGATGGCGCCGCGGCTGGAGTCCTGGTGCAAAGCGCCGAGCGTTATCAGGCAGCCCTGCGGGCGATCGGTCTGCGCGTAGGCTTTCGCCGTGAGGCATAGAAATTGTTCGATCGCCTGACGCGCGGTCGGCGCTTCCTCAAGCGCCAGCCAGATATCGGCCCCCTCGGTGCGCGAATAGAAATCGGTCGCCTCGAGGAACAGCGCCTCCTTGCTGCCGAAGGCGGCGTAGAGGCTGGGCGAGTTGATGCCCATGGCGGCGGTCAGCTCGCTCATCGATGCGCCTTCGTAACCGCGAGCCCAAAAAACCTCCATCGCGCGGTGCAGGGCTGCGGTTCGATCGAAGGTGCGGGGGCGGCCTCGTTCCGACATGACGCCCTTTTCTGTGTTGATCGATACATAATTCAGTTGACGCGGCCGGGCAAGACTGACAGTTATTTATGTATCGATCATTACAAAAAGGAGAAACAAATGTCGCCCAACAGCTTGAACGGCAAGGCCGCGCTCGTCACTGGCGGCAGTCGCGTCATCGGTGCGGCGATTGCGCGACGGCTTGCCGCCGAGGGCGCCAGCGTCGCGCTGACCTATGTGCATGGAGAGGAGCAGGCCCGCTCGGTCGTTGCCGAGATAGAGGCCAAGGGTGGTCGCGCCATCGCCATCAAGGCCGACAACCGCGATGCGGTGGCCATAGACAAGGCCGTCGATGACGCCGTGGCCGTATTCGGCCGACTCGACATCCTGGTCAACAGCGCCGGCATCTGGCGTGCCGCACCCATCGACACCCTGTCGCTCGCCGATTTCGACGAGACCATGTCGGTCAATCTCAGGGCGCCGTTCGTCGCCTCGAAGGCGGCGGCAGTGCATATGGGCGAGGGCGGCAGGATCATCTCGATCGGCAGCAATCTTGCCGAGCGGGTGACCGACACAAGTCTTGGCGCTTATTCGGCCAGCAAGGCGGCACTTGTCGGCCTGACCAAGGCGCTGGCGCGCGACCTCGGCCCGCGCGGCATCACCGCCAATGTCGTTCACCCCGGTTCGACCGACACCGACATGAATCCGGCTGATGGCCCGCATGCCGAACACCAGCGCCAGAAAATGGCAACGCCGCGCTTTGGCAAAGCCGAGGACATTGCCGGTATGGTCGCCTGGCTCGCGGGACCGGAAGGCCGATTCGTCACCGGCGCGGCGCTGACCATCGACGGTGGCGCCAACGCCTGATCCCCGCAGGATCTCCCCCGGCCGGAGCGGAGACACTTCGCTCCGGCCGTCACGATGTTGTGAAACCGTTCTGCAACAAGCGTTCCAAAATTTATGGAAGCTTAACGAAATCAGTATGAATCAGTATAGTCGCGCCTTACATCCGCCATGCGGTGAGCGAGATCGTCTTAACGGTGCGGAACGGGAACCGGTTACAGCCGGGCGGGTGATTCATGAAATTCCTCCGAAACAAAGCAACCGTGATGCCGCTGGTGGCGATCTCGGCAACGCTGGCCTTCGGTGTGCCTCAGGCAGGCGCGCAAGGGCTCTTCGACATGCTTTTCGGAGGTGGCGTCAGGCACGAGCCGCAAGGTGAGTTTCCACCCGCGCCGCCCAAGCACAAGCCGAAAGTGCCGGGTGGTGGCGGCGGCGTAAAAATCAGCAGCCCGTCCTACTACACCTACAAGGCCGATCGGCTGGTGCGCATCGACTTTTCGGCGCTGACCGCGGCGCCAATGCCGTCGGCCCCGCAGGATGCCGCATTCGTGCCCTCAGCCACGGGGGCTGCCTTCCACGACGCGATTGCCGGCTTGAGCGACTACGAACTCTATGCCGAGCCCGATATCGCCAAGGCGCTGATCGCCTACTACTCGGCCAATCCGGATTTCATCTGGGTGACGGGCACGGGCCTCAATAGCCGCGCGCAGGATGGGGTGCGGGTGCTGGGCGAGGCAGCGAGCTACGGCCTTGAACCGGCCGACTACACGGTCAACGTGCCTGCCGCCAACGCCTCGCCGGCCGACGCCAATGCACAGCTGAAAGAGCTCGTCCGCTTCGAGATGGCGCTGTCGGCCCGCGTGCTGCGCTATGCTCATGATGCCCAGAACGGCCGCGTCGAGCCCAACCGCATGACCGGCTACTATGATTTCCCGGCCAAGCCGCTCGACTTGCAAGGCGTGCTGAAAACGCTGGCGCATACCCAGGAGGTGCGCACCTATCTCGAATCGCGGCATCCGCAGAATGCGGAATACCAGGCGCTGCGCGTCGAACTGGAGTCCCTGCAGGCCAGCGCCGAGAACGAGATCGTCGTCGACCCCAAGCTGCTGCTGAAGCCGGGCGAAACCAGTCCCGAACTGCCGAAGCTGCTAACCCTGATCGCCCGCAATCTCGATGACGAGATGGGTGGCGCCTATGGCGAGATCCTTTCCAGGCTGGCCACCAGCGAAGTCTATGTCCCGGAACTGGTTCCGGTGATCGAAGCCGTGCAGAAGAAAGCCGGCATGAAGGGCGACGGCGTCATCGGACCGCGCACCGTCGCGACGCTGGCCGGAACGTCCAAGGCCGACAGGTTGCTGAAGGTTGAGGTGGCGCTGGAGGAACTGCGCTGGCTGCCTTCCGATCTCGGCAGCCCGCGTGTCTTCATCAACCAGCCGGCCTTCACCGCGAGCTATATCGACAATGGCGAGGAAAAGCTGAAGACGCGTGCCGTCATCGGCCGGACCACCAACCAGACCGCCTTCTTCTACAACCAGATCAAGCAGGTCGACTTCCATCCCTATTGGGGCGTGCCGCAGTCGATCATCGTCAACGAGATGCTGCCCAGGCTGCGCAGCGATCCCGGCTATCTCGATCGGGCCGGCTACGAGGTCACCGATTCGCGCGGCAAGCGCATCCCTTCGTCGGCGGTTGACTGGGGCGCCTATGGCGCCAACATTCCCTACAGCGTGCGCCAGCAGCCGAGCGAAGCCAATGCACTGGGCGAGCTGAAGATCCTGTTCCCCAACAAGCACGCGATCTACATGCACGACACGCCGCAGAAATCGTTCTTCAAGCAGGATATGCGCGCGCTCAGCCATGGCTGCGTGCGGCTGCAGGATCCGCGCGGCATGGCGGCCGCCGTGCTCGGCACCTCGGTCGACGATATCGCCGAGAAGCTGAAGCACGGACATTCGACCGAGGATGTGACGCGCAAGATCCCGGTCTATGTCGCCTATTTCACCGCCTGGCCTGATATGTCCGGCAAGGTCGAATATTTCGGCGACGTCTACGATCGCGATACGCGGCTGAAGCAGGCATTGGATGCCACCGAGGCGGTGCGCTCGCCGTCGAGTTGAGCAACGGCCTTTTTCGACTTCTAAAGCGCGTCGGCTGAAACAGTTTTAGCCGACACGGCTTAAGTCTTTGTTTTTATGCGTGTCGCTGTCCCAAACCCGCTGCGCACTTTTGGACAACACGAATCAACGCTCGAACAGCGGGCGCCTGAAACCCGCGTCGCGTCCGGCGATCAGCCAGTACACCAAACCGGCGACAAGGCCGGCCGCGGCGATGATGCCGATGTCGGCCCAGCGCTCGGGGTCCATGTCCTCCGCTGAACTTGGCCAGATCAGGAAGAAACCGCCGGCGGCCGCCGCGGCGCCGAAAAGCATGTGCAGCAGGAAATTGCGCAGTGAGAAGAGTTCGGCAATCAGCGCGAAGATGAGCGTCTGCAGTGCGGTCACGACAATGGTCAGGAAATAGACGAACATGCCGAGCGGCGGAACCACAAGGACCGCGATCGGCGAGACGCCCATGACGTCGAAATAGGCGGGCGCGTTGGGTAGGGAACTGAGCGCGGCGTAGATCGCCACGACAGCGATCAAGCCGACCAGCACCGATACGAGGTAGCCGGCCAACATCATCAGTATGCGCTTCAGCACGTGCTTCGCCGTCGCCATGCCCATCCCCCATGCGGCGCCTGTGGGCCGCAGTCAGCCATCAAAGCGAGACTGACGCAAGGGGAGTGGCAGGACGGTGCAGGGTAGTCGCTTCAGACCAATGACAAGCTCGACTTGTGGCGGAGACCACCAATTGCCGAAGTCGGCGCCGCCCCTCATCGCCCTGCCGGGCACTTCTCCCCGTATCGTGACAAGGAGAGGATGCCGGCAGGCAGGTGAGGGGCAGCGCTACGCGGAACACGAAGCGGCAGTTCACGCGCCGCCGCACATATGCTCGGAGTCCGGAAGCGCCCATGATGCCTTGATGGCGAGATCGATGCCGTAGTAGACACGGCCGCGCTCATCGCCCTTGGGGCAATCCCTGGGAATGGAGATCAGACACATGACTGCCGCGTCGCCGACCTTCGAGGCGGCCAGGCCAGGGTCGCGATCATAGGAGACGGCGCCGCCGTCATTGGTGAATGTCGCGGCACTGCCGCCATCCGGGTTGGCCGTTTCCAGCGGATCGTCGCCAAGCCGCGTGGTCAGCGTCTTGATATGGGTGGAGGCGCATTGGCCGATTGCCGAGGGCAGCGGCTGATCAGTCTCTTTCGGGTTTCGCGCCGCGGCTTCCAGCGCCTTCTTGCCGACCAGTGCGATGTTGTAGTCCTGCACCCATGGCGGCGCGGCGCCATAGGTTTGCAGCGCGTTGTTCAGTGCGCTGGCGATGCAGGCGGTGTCGCTCTTGCAGGCATTGCGGTCGGCAATCAGCCCTCGGGCGATCCTGCGCTTGTCGCCGCCGAACGCCGGCTCGAAATCCTTGAACGCCTTGGCGACCAGCAGGTCGATGGCCGACAGCTGCGGATCGGCGCAGATCGCCTTTTCTGCCGGCCGGCTTGCCTTGGCGCAGTCGAAGGATGGCCCATCGGCCCGCGCCGGAGCGGCCCCAAGGATGCCGCCGGCCAGAATGAAGGCCAGCACGGCCAGAAGACGGGTTCGAACGGAAGATCGCATGATTGCCCCCAAGCCACGATTGCCCAAGGCGCAGCCCACGCCCTGGCATGCATGTCATACCTCAAGAATGGACAATTTTGGGCGAGGCTAGGGCAATCGCTTCAGGTTTCGAATTCGTCTCCGTCACCCTTTTCCGGACGCTGGCGCTGCCCCTCACCAGCCTGCCGGCATCCTCTCCCCGTATAGTGACGCGGAGAGGGCGCTGTCATCGATGGTTTCGCCAATTGTCGACGTTGCAAAAAGGAGCCGGCGTTGCGGCCATCCCCCTTCTCCCCGTCACTATACGGGGAGAAGTGCCCGGCAGGGCGATGAGGGGCGGCGCCGACTTCGACAATTGGGGATCCAGTGCGCCGCGTCAGATACGGACACTTGCCGACGAACCCTATTTTGGCTCGGCGGTCACGGGATCGTAGGTGATTTCGACCTTGGCCTTGTCAGACGTGTAGTAGGTGACGACGTAGGCGCCGCTGTCCCAGTCGACTTCCTTCACATAGCGAAAGCCGTCGCGCTTCTCGACCTTGGCGAGGATCTCCGACAGTTTCTTGGCGTTGGGCGGCGGCAACAGGGGCTCATCCGCGGCAAAGGCCGGCCCGCCGGCGAGAAGAACGGCGACGCTCGTCGCCAGCAGAAATCTAGACATGGCTTTCCCTCAAGTTCTCGTCGGACAGAAACTCGCTGCCATGCCGGTTTGTTCCGCAGCTGAAGTGCGTGGCGATTGAGTTCACCGATTGCAGCTTTCGGAAGAAAAACCCATGCGCCAAAAAACCACGATGCGCCGCTTCAGTATTCATGGCCATATTATGTTGGCGGTTCATTGGGGGTCACTATGCGCGCGCGTCATGTCGTCTTGCTTGCACTGTCGGTGCTTTCCATCCCGGCCGTATGCATGCCCATGCAGAAAGCCAAAGCGCTGGAACCTGAACGCTACACGGTCTATTGCGCCGACGACCGCATCTCGGTTTCGTTCTGGGATCTCGACCAGATGAAGGTGCGGAACGGCTCCGACGTCTGTCAGTTCCAGAGCTACACGAGCTACAGCAGCGCCCTGAATTTCGCCCAGAAGAATTCTGGCGGGGAAGGGGCGGACTGCAGTTGCTAGCTCTATTGCACTGGATTGCGATGTTGAGGAAACCAGGCGCGCTTGGGTAGCCCAGCAGTTGCCACGGCATCGATGGATTTCTTGTTGGCGTCCACGTCGGCCCGAGTGGCGGCCCTAGCCTTGGTCCTCATACGCTGCGAGTGCCTTGGCGACGCCGGCAATGAGGTGTTCGACATCACTCGCATGTTCGAAGGCGATTCCGGTTTGCGCAAACTCAAGCGGCGAGTAATCAGGCGCTATCCGCTTGACCTCTGCCATAATGCGCTGAGCTTCCTTCAGTTCGCCGAGTTGAGCGTGACACCCCGCCAGCCTTGTCAGTCGCCAGGGGGTCCTCGGGGGGACCTTGGACATGCTGACAAGCGCGGCCTTGTAATCTCCAGCCGAGTATTGGGCGATGGCGCGATCATAGTGGTACCAATCAGGATGGATCGGGTTGATCCGTATCGCACGGTCAATCGCCGCGAGTGCTTCAAGCGGCCTGCCTCTCATCGTCAGCAAGTACCCCATTTGCGCAATCGTATCGGCGTCATATGGGTTGAGGTCGAACGCGCGTTGAAGGTGATGTTCGGCCGATTCGAACCGACGGGCAGAGAGCAAAGCCTGGGCAAGCACGCGATGGCAGCGTGGCTCTTCCGGCGCCAGGGTCACCGCACACTCCGCGCGGTCGATCAATGAAGCAAGCAACGCCGGGGATGCCTCGGCATAGCCACCGATAATGAGATCGGCGAGCGCGGTGTAGGAATGCGCCAAAGCATAGGTCGGGTCCTTGTCGACCGCACCCTGAAAGAGATCGCGCGCGGCCTGATTGTCGTCAGCGCCATAGCCGCGCAGCCGGGCCAGTCCACGCAGGAGAAGCTCATATGCGGCCAGGCTATCGGGAGGCTTCGGGGTTGCCTGCTTGACACCCGCGTCGTCAAGCCGAGCGACCAGCCGGTTCACCACACGGCTGGCGATTTCTTCCTGCATGTCGAAGATCTGGCCGCCAGAAGCAGAAAAGGTATCGCTCCAGAGAACTTCACCCGTCGAAGCGGTCATGAGACTGACGGTGACCCGCATGCCGTCTGCGCGGGTCGTCGCCCTGCCGCGGACCAGATAGGTCGCGCCGAGGCTGTCGCCGACGGCACGCCAATCCGAAGCGGAATCGGAGACAAATGCAAATCCGGAATTGCGCGCCAGCACAACGACCGTCCCGAAGCGAGCCAACGCGTTGACAATGTCCTCGGCGAAACCGTCGACCAAAGGGGCGTCGTCCGGCGCACCTTCATTGCTGAAGCGCAGTACCGCAACGCTCGGCTGTCCAGAGCGCTCTTGTCTTGGCGTATCGGGAAGAGAGAGGAGGTAGCCGCGTTTGGCAACCGTGCGGATAATGGTTTGGCTTTCGTCCTGCAGCGCCTTTCGCAACTCCCTGACCGCCTGCGTCAGTGAGTCCTCGGTCACGAACACATCGGGCCATACCGCTGACATCAGTTCAGACTTGGTCGCGACACGCCCGACATTCCTGCTGAGGTAAGTTAGCAGATCAAACGCCTTGCAGCGCAGAGCAACAGGTTTTCCATCGCAGACAAGCAGCCCGCGGGCAAGATCAAGCTCGCAACTGCCAAGTGCCAGTATGGGCCCACCGTTTTCTTGCGACATTGAATGCCGATCTGACCAGCTCGACCAAACGCAGCCTGATTGGGGTCTCAATCGGCTCGGACGTCAAGGGATCAGAGGAATTTGACCTGCCTTCACCTTGGCTGGAAGTCATCCGCCTCTCCACGGCGATGATCTCCAGCATTTCGAACATTGTTCCAGGCATGGGCGCACAAGGCGACCCAACCATGACGCTGGACGCAAATTCCAGGAGTTCCTGCCGGGCGGCTTGGCGCGTGTTCTCATTCAGCGACATGTTCGACCTCATCCGGTTCGTTCTTCAGAACAATGCAGCCTAGGAACGGCCGCGTACCGGAAGATTTCTGAAATTCTGCTGAATCTCTCCCCTTGTCGCGCTTGCGGTCGGGGAGGCCGCCCGCTTAACTTACGCGGCGCGTCGTTGGGCGGGTTGGAGACCTGAACGGGTTCGACGAGGGTCGACGGCGGTCACGATGCTGTGGTGGTGATCGCAATAGACGCGATCCGGCGAAGTTGGCCCAGCACAAAAACGGTAACCCCCGGGTACTGACGCGTCTTCGCTCACTGGGAAGCGGCACTGATAGACGCCTAGCTGGATGAGGGGGACGTCTCTCGAAGTTGGTCTGATATTTTCAGGCATGATTTTCAGGTTCCTAGTTGATAGCCATTGCCGGCTGACGGCCGCAGTGCGACAGCGTCGGGGCGAGCTTCTCTCGTTTTGGAGGGCTGTGGATCACCATATGGTGTTGGTCGCAGCATCAATGAAGCCTGAGGCCCTGCTTTCGGAAGCCAGTTGTTGCGACTTAAGGCCACACTTGGCCGCTCGGATGCGGTTGACAGCACTAAGGCACCCGGCGGGCGATGTTGTCGCCCCCGGGTTAATCGGCAGGCGGGGTGAGGGGTGGCTTGTGGGGCCCAACGCGCTGCGCTTTCGGTTTTCAGGGCCCTCAACCGGAAAGCCCTAGGAGGGCGAGCTGCGGGAGCGAAAACATTTTGTCAGCAGACAGTGTGGTCGCGTCCCAGAGCATCTCACCGAACCGTTGCGCGGGTGCTATGGTGTGCCCGCATGATCAGACAGCAGGGATATGAGGCATGCCCGAAGTCACCCGCCGTACACTTCTCGCGTTCGCCGCCGTCGCCTCGGTCGTTGAACCGACGCTTGCTGAAGGGGAAGGCGCCTCGCCCGAATTGCGGGCGCTGATCGGAGCCCATGAAGCCACCTATGCCGGGCTTTACAGGGTTGTACATCGAGCGGGCAGTAGCAGCCACGAACGCCAGTGGGCAGACCGGATTGAACAGGAAGCATTGCTGGCCATCTGCTCCTATCCTGCGATCAGCCGAGGCGACCGACGGGCTAAGGCCGAGTACCTGTTGACCGCTGAGGCTCGGGGTGAACTCGACCTGGAAGAGCACATGCAGGCCATCCTGCACTCGATGAAGCGCTGATCGCGGGCTCGACGCAATTGTCTTTCCGCGCTGGCGCGTGGTTGGTCGCGCATACTGGAATTCCCACCGCACTCAGCCCGTCGTCGAAGCGACTGCCCCAAGCGGGGCGACCCGGCTCGAACTAACGGTTTGCATAACACCTGCTATCCGTGCAGCCGATGTCCGCAACCGCGCCGCTACTGACCAATATGCGACGCGACCGACATCATCGCCTCAGAGTTCGGGTGGGCGCCCAAGCCGCCATCGAAAACCTCGGAGAACGTCCAGCGAACGACGCCGTTGCGGTCGAGCAGGAACTGGCCGGTGAGCTGGCCCACGCCGGTCGCCATCATTTGCTGGTCCGCTTCAGTGATTTCGTAATTGTCTTTTTTGTTCAGATATTCGAGCGTGGCAAACGGATCCATCGGCTCAGGCATTTCGCCCGGCACGTTGAGCCGCATCGCCTTCACATCGCTCATCGAGACCTTGTGCGGCAATGCGCTCTCGCCCTCAGTTACTATTTGCATATTGGGCAATCCAAAGGCGCGGTGTGAAACGCGCTCCGGATCGGATGCAGCAAGCAAACCAACCATCGGATGGTACCGGAGATAAAGGCGCGCCCGCTCGATGGGTGTGTTCACCACCGTGAGGCTTTCGATGCCCTTTGCGTTAAGGGCTGGTGTGAGCAGGGAAACCGTCGCGATATGACGCCTGCAAAACGGACAATGCAGACCTCGATACAGCCCAACCAGCACTGCCTTCTCGCCGCGGAAATCGTCGATAGCTATCTTGCCCTCGCGAGTAATTGCGTCGAGTACGAAATTGGGCGCTCGTTCGCCTAGTTGCAGAGGGCCTACGTCGGCGCGGTCAGACATGCTTGATCCTCCTCGCGGCTCAATCCAGTAACGAAAGCGCGGCGGTACTTCCGGCTCCAGCCCGTGTTCGGCACACACTTCCTGAGCGTGTTGAAATTGCAATGTAGCACAGAGATGGGCGGACGTTGAGGCGCTACCTAAGCCTTGCGGAGCCTCACTCCTGGCGCGCAGAAGCAAACGGCTGGCAATCAAGGAATCGATCATAGGGGTTGGGGCCTGGCAACGAGCGCAGCATTTCGGCCTTCGGGACGGAATACCGCCGCGAAAGAGGCGAAATCAGCTGCTCAGTTCCCGACGCCGGTGTCGAAAACAATCGTCGAATTGGTGGCGACATAGCGGCGAAACAAAGAGGCTTAGATCGACGATTTTGGCCAACATCTTACTAAGTTTGCGGGCGCTGATCGGAGCCCATGAAGCCACCTATGTCGGGCTTCACAGGGTTGTTCATCAAGCGGGCAGTAGCAGCCACGAACGCTACAGGGCAGACCGGATTGAACAGGAAGCATTGCTGGCAATCTGCTCCTATCCTGCGATCAGCCGAGGCGACCGCCGGGCTAAGGCCGAGTACCTGTTGACCGCTGAGGCTCGGGGTGAACTCGACTTGGACGAGCACATGCAGGCCATCCTGCACTCGATGATGCGCTGATCGCGGCTCGACCGGCGCAGTGCAGAGCTTGGACCCATCAACAGGAGTTCATGCGCGGACTCCCCGGCTATCTCGCCACCTTCCATTACTGCGACTACGCATCAGTGGCTAACGTACGAAGCAGTCAGCGACCTGTCGGGCAAATGGCAGATGAGACGAGCGCTCGATGAAGCCCCGTGCCCGTGCAGAAAGCCAGGGCGCTGGAACCTGAACGCTACACGGTCTATTGCGCCGACGACCGCATCGAGGTTTCGTTGTGGGATCTCGAACAGATGAAGGTGCGGAACGGCTCCAACGTCTGTCAGTTCCAGAGCTACACGAGCTACAGCAGCGCCTTGAATTTCGCCCAGAAGAATTTTGGTAGGGAAGGGGCGAGCTGTAGTTGCTAGCTGGCCGTCATTAAGCTGCAACCGCATAAATTTCTGCCCTTGCTTCTTCGAAGGACCATCACTAGATTCGCGCTTCGGGTTCTGCCCGCTCCGCGATGCCACTTCCCCCTGTTGGGGCGCCGCGGCGACTAATGAAAACGACTAACTCATAGTTCTGACGTTCGCGACTCCATCGGTAGCGACCGATCTAATCAGCAGGGGAATGTCAGGAACTTCGAACGACCGTGCAACCGGTCGGGGAAAGTTCCTGGCTGAGTACCAGGCTTCCCCGACCAGAAAGAGGAAGCCAGATGAACCAAAATTCGCCACTCATTCGCGCCTGCCTGGTGCTGACGTTGTTTTGCGGTGTGAGCGCGGTGATTGTCGCGATCGTCGCCGCAACCACACCCATTGCCGGAAGCAATGCGTTCGTACTGCCTGTGCTGAACACGCTCGTGACGATGTTCGGTCTGGGCGTCGGAGCGTTCTTCTTCAAGGGGCAGAGCATTCTGAAAGCTGGCGCGGCAAAAATGCCGCCGGAGGCGCAGTTATTTTCAACGGGCATTTTGAAGGACATTTGCCCCAACTTGATGATGCCCTTACTGCAATTTGCTTCCGCACGAATTGCATCGCCGAGAAGGTCCGCTTTCGTCTGGCGGATGCACTCTTCGGGCGAGGCGAAGCCGCCTTGGTTCACATAGCCTTCATGGCATGCCTTGATGATATCCGGCTCCGTGAATTTTGCCGTGGCGCGTGCCTGTTTGGTGTTAACGCCGGTGATCTCGATGACTGTCGCAGGCGGTTCTATGCAGCTTCTCTGCAACTCAGCACCTGACGCCACTGTAGCTAAGGACGAGACGCTGGCAGCGAGAAGGATAGCTCGCGTCAGGGACATTTGTCGCAACGCCAGTGGCGTCGAAAACGACGCCCTGTGCGATCTAGATTTGTCCGAGGCTTGGCTCGCCATGGTTCCCCCCCTGATGCCAACTGTGGTGGTCAAGTTGCGTCTAAGGCAATCCAGCGTCAAGCGGGGCAATTGGAGGGGAGGGCTGGCGGAAGAGATGGGATTTACCGACGGGTACGGTTGCCTACAGGCCCGCCGGCCGGCCTTCGGCATCCAGCCGGTGACGACCGGGTGACGACCCGGACCAGAGAGCGGGGCGTTGCCTTGCGTTTATTTTTCTGTAACGCCTTGGTTTCTTTGAGAAGTTTTGGTGGGCGATGCAGGGATTGAACCTGCGACCCCACCCGTGTGAAGGGTGTGCTCTCCCGCTGAGCTAATCGCCCGCTCGTTGCCCGAAGGCCAAGCGAGCCGCGATATAAGGGAGGCGGGTGCGGGAAGTCAAGGCGGTGTCAGGCGTTCCGGCAAGGATCGGATTGTTGTCCTGTGGACCCGCCTCCGACGTGACGCCGGCTGCTTTCCGGTCAGTTCCCCGAGGCGGCGATCAGCCTTTGCGCCAGATCGAGCGTCAGGGCGTCGAAATGCGAGATCACCGCCGAGGGTTCGAATTCGCGCACATGGCGGTCGGTGTAACCGAAATCGACCGCCACAACAGGAATGCCGGCGGCCTTGGCAGTGTCGATGTCGGTCTGCGAATCGCCGACCATCAGCGCGCGATGCGGATCGCCGCCGGCCAGCTTGATGGTCTCGATCAGATGGCGCGGGTCGGGCTTGCGGAACGCGAACGTGTCCTGTCCGGCGATTGCCGCGAAATGCTTAGTCAGGCCTAGCGCCTCGATCAGCGCCAGCGAGTTGGCTTCGTATTTGTTGGTGCAGATGGCCAGGAGATAGCCGGCGTTCTCGAAGCGGGCGATCGCCTCGACGACGCCGGGATAGGGGCGCGATTTGCCGGGGATGTTGAGGGTGTAGTGGTCGAGGAAGAGTTTAAGCAGCCGGTCGTGCTCCTCGACATCGAGCGACCGCTGCTGGGCTGCATGGGCCCGCTCGATCATCACGCGGCCGCCGTGACCGACAAAGCGCCTGAAGCCGGCCTCATCGACCGCCGCGATGTGGCTGGCGGCAAGGCTGTGGTTCAGGCTGTCGAGCAGGTCCGGCGCTGTATCGACCAGCGTACCGTCGAGGTCGAACACGATGATCGGGCGAGTCATGGTCAGTCCTGGGCCAAGTTCATGCAAGTGGCAGGCGATAGCGGCTGCGGCGCGTCAAGGCAAGCGGGATAGGGCAAGCGGGGCGGGTCGTTCTGGCAAGCAAGCCCCGCCGGACCGGGTATTTCGCGGCTTGCCGCCGGACATGAAAAAACCCGCCATGGCGGCGGGTCGTTGGCGCAAATCAGCACCATGGATAGAAATGTAGCACAGCTGCCTTCACCAGGTCAAGAAAAAATTCCTATCTCAATTGCCGGACGCATTGCCCCTGACCGCGCGTTGCGGAGAACAGCCATGCTGCTCGTCACCAGGGCGTACGCCGCTGCCAAAGGCTTTGACCCGCCCGGCAAAAATGCTAGGAGCCCAGCAGCGAATTTCCGGGGCAGCAAGCGGCATGGATGCAAGACAGTTGAAGGTCGAAGCCGCGCGGGCAGCGCTCGCCTATGTGAGCGACGGCATGCGGCTCGGCATCGGCACCGGCACCACCGCGGAAGAGTTCGTGCGGCTGCTTGCCGAGAAGGTCGCCACCGGCATGACGATCATCGGCGTCCCGACTTCGGAGCGCACCGCGTTGCTCTGCCGCGAGCTTGGCGTGCCGTTGTCGACGCTGGAGGAAACGCCGCAGCTCGATCTCACAGTCGATGGCGCCGACGAGGTCGATCCGGCACTGACCCTGATCAAGGGCGGCGGCGGCGCGCTGTTGCGCGAGAAGATCGTTGCCGCGGCTTCCCAGCGCATGATCGTCATTGCCGACCAGTCGAAGATGGTCGAGACGCTTGGCCGGTTTCCACTGCCGATCGAAGTCAATAAGTTTGGCCTGCGCGCGACCGAAATCGCGATCGGCGCGGCGGCTGAAAAGCTCGGCCTGTCCGGTCCGGTCATATTGAGGATGACGGGGGACCAGGCTTTTGTTACAGACGGCGGCCATTTTATCCTCGATGCATCTTTTGGCCGCATTCCGGATACAAGAGCGCTTTCGAATGCTCTCCACGCCATTCCGGGCGTGGTCGAGCATGGTCTTTTCATCGGGCTGGCGTCAGCGGCCATCATCGCCGGCGGCGACGGTATCCAAACTGTCCATGCCGCCCGAAAACCAGGGAGTTCTACCGATCATGATGTTGCATAACCGGGTTCGCAGCCTTTGCGCCGTTCTGGCGGCTACGGCCGTTTTCGCCCTCTCTTCGCCGGCGTATTCGCAAGAAGTCACGGACTCGCACCTGAAGGCCGCCCGCGCGGCGGTCGCGGCGATCCACGCGACCGACCCGTTCGACAACATCCTGCCGCAGGCGGCAGCCGCGCTCGAATCGCAGCTCATCCAGAAGAACCCGGACATGCAGGAGCTGATCGGCAAGACCATCAACGAGAAGGCGCTGGCGCTGGCCTCGCGCCGCGCCGACCTCGAGAAGGAAGCCGCACTCGCCTACGCAAAAGTGTTCTCCGAAAAGGAACTGACGGATATCGCCGCCTTCTACAGTTCCGATTCGGGCAAGAAGCTGCTGGATAGCGGCCCGACCGTGACCCGCGAACTGGTCAAGGCAGCCGACATCTGGCAGAACGGCCTCGCGCGCGATCTCGCCCAGCAGGTCGGCGAGACGCTGGCCGCGGCCGCCAAGGCCAAGGCGCCGGCAGCCCCTGCCGCAGCACCCGCGGACGCAGCCGCGCCTGCGGATGGCGCCGCACCCGCCGATGGTTCGGCTCCGGCAGACGACACGCAGAACTGATCTTGCGTTTCCAAATGGCCTTGCGGCCATCGATGAAGCCCGGCTTGTCCGGGCTTTTCTTTTGCTGCCCGGCGGCCTACCTGTCACTGGATTTCTGAAGCTTGAGGAGCCGCCAGATGGCCGGGTACGACTACGATCTTTTCGTCATCGGCGGCGGCTCGGGCGGGGTGAGGGCAGCGCGCGTGGCGGCGGCACTCGGCAAGCGCGTCGGCATCGCCGAGGAATACCGCTATGGCGGCACCTGCGTCATCAGGGGCTGCGTGCCGAAAAAGCTCTATGTCTATGCCTCGCAATTTCCCGAGCATTTCGCCGACGCCGCCGGCTATGGCTGGACGGTGCCGGAGGCGAGTTTCGACTGGCAGACGCTGGTCGCCAACAAGGATCGCGAAATCAGCCGGCTCGAGGCGATCTACCAGAGGAATGTCGAGGGCGCCGGCGGCGAGGCCTTTCACTCGCGCGCCATGATCGTCGATCCGCATGTCGTGCATCTCCTGGGCGAAGATCGCACCGTCACCGCCGACCAGATCCTGATCGCCACCGGCGGCCGCCCGGCGCCGCATCCCGCGCTGCCCGGCCATGAGCACTGCATCTTCTCCAACGAGGCTTTCGATCTCAAGCAACTGCCCAAGGCGATCATGATCGAAGGCGGCGGCTACATCGCCGTCGAGTTCGCCAACATCTTCCACGGCCTCGGCGTCGACACCACGCTGGTCTATCGCGGCAAGGAGATCCTCAGCCGCTTCGACATGGACCTGCGGCGCATGCTGCACGAGACGATGGAAAAGAAGGGGATAAGGATCCTCTGCCATTCGGTGTCCGAATGGATCCGCAAGCGGCCGGACGGCCGGCTCGACGCACTCGTCACCGGCGGCACGGTGCTGACGGTCGACCAGGTGATGCTGGCCATCGGCCGCATCCCCAACACCGAGAATATGGGGCTGGAAGGCATCGGGCTGGAGATGACCAAGACCGGTGCGATCGCTGTCGACAAATACTCGCGTACCAACATCGACAACATCTGGGCGATCGGCGACGTCACCAACCGCGTGCAGCTGACGCCGGTGGCGATCCACGAGGCGATGTGTTTCATCGAAACCGCTTACAAGGGAAATCCGACGGCGCCCGACCACGACACCATTGCCACAGCCGTCTTTTCACAGCCCGAAATCGGCACGGTCGGCCTGTCGGAGGATGATGCCGTCAAACGCTTCCCCGACATCGAGATCTACCGCGCCACGTTCCGGCCGATGCGGCATACGCTGTCCGGCCGCGACGAGAAGATGCTGATGAAGCTGGTGGTCGACGGCGCTTCGAAGCGAGTGCTCGGCGCGCACATCCTGGGACCGGATGCCGGCGAGATGGCGCAGCTTCTCGGCATTCCGCTGAAGGCCGGGCTGACCAAGGATGATTTCGACCGCACGATGGCAGTGCATCCGACCGCGGCGGAAGAGCTCGTCACCATGTACAAGCCGACCTATCGGGTGAAGGACGGCCAGCGGGTCTGAGCTTTCGCCTGTCGGTTCGTGTATGATCGGTGGTCTTGCTAATTTTTGGAGCTACTTCCAGAGGGATATTCCCTCTTGCGTCAAGGCTCGTTGCACAGCCGCCCGCTCATCCAACCGACGTGCATGAGCGGTCCAGGCGGGGTAGGTATTTCGCATGTCAATGGCCATACGATTCCCCCACCTGTAGAATACGAGCAAATACGGATCAACGATTGAATAGGACGCTCCCACGGCCCAATCTCGGTCCGTCAGCTTGGATTCTATAAGCGTAAACGCGGAAGCCAAGTGCTCCTTTCCCTTATGAACCAAGGGCGCGTACATCGATTGGTCCGGCAAGAAAAAGTCGGCCCGCCAGATCATTCGGACGGCAACCGCGTGAACCGCACTCGATAGCCAGTTAAACCATTCGATGGAACGGGCGATGTTTTCTGCATCCGCTGTCAGTAGCCCCGCGTCTGGATTCGTCAGGCCCAGGTGAAACAGGATTGCCGGCGCTTCCGTGAGAGTGAAATTCTCGGCAATGAGAACAGGGATTCGCCCTTTCGGGTTCAAGCGGCGAAATTCGTCGGTCTTGGCTTCGGGATGGCCTGGCGACATCAACGCCAGCGAATAGGGTTTTCCAATCTCCTCCATGACGATGTGAGGTGCAAATGAGCAAGAGCCTGGCGCAGCATGAAGTGTGTAGTGCATCAGCTCCTCCGAAAACCGTATCTTTCCTGCTGCAATCTGTACCGAGTCTTGCTGGATTTGAAAGACGCTCAAGTTGGGCGGCTGATACCCAGCCGGCGCATTTCCCGATAGACGGTGGAGCGCCCTCATGCAGGCTTGAAACGGGTAGGGCGCAAGCCACCGCCGGCATTGCCGGCGGTGGTGGAGACCGTTGGTTCTGATCAGAGCAACGTGCCGCGCAGGATCACCAGCGCCACCGAGAAATAGATCACCAGCCCGGTGACATCGACCAGCGTGGCGACGAACGGGGCCGATGCGCTGGCCGGATCGAAGCCGATGCGTTTCAGGGCGAACGGCAGCATCGAGCCCGACAGCGAGCCGAAGGTGACGATGCCGACCAGTGCGGCGCCGACCGTCGTGGCGATCAGCGGCCAATGCGGCCCATAGTCGTAGAAGCCCATATATTGCCAGAGCGCGATGCGGCCGATGCCGACCACGCCGAGCATGGCGCCGAGCACGAGGCCGGTGGGCAGTTCGCGCAGCGCCACCCGCCACCAGTCGCGCAGCCCGATCTCGCGCAGCGCCAGCGCCCGGATGACCAGCGAGGTCGCCTGCGAGCCGGAATTGCCACCTGAGCTCATGATCAGCGGGATGAACAACGTCAGCACGATCGCCTTTTCCAGCTCGCCCTCATAGCTCTGCATGGCATTTGCCGTCAGCATCTCTGAGATGAACAGCGCGCACAGCCAGCCGCCCCGCTTCTTGATCATGGCGAGGAAGCTCATCTTCATGTACGGCT
Source organism: Mesorhizobium sp. P2_A12 (assembly GCF_056405075.1). Taxonomy (NCBI): domain Bacteria; kingdom Pseudomonadati; phylum Pseudomonadota; class Alphaproteobacteria; order Hyphomicrobiales; family Phyllobacteriaceae; genus Mesorhizobium; species Mesorhizobium sp. P2_A12. Next base: position 82,806 of record NZ_JBFUCU010000012.1, on the reverse strand, counting down.
CGTCGAGCGCCTCCATGCCGCCGAAACGATGCACGTCCTCGGTCGTCTCCTCGATCATTGTGTCGATGATGTCGTCGATGGTGACGATGCCGAGGATCTTGCCGTGGTCGACGACCGGGACAGCAAGCAGATCGTATTTCGAGATCGTCTGCGCCAGGGTTTCACGATCGGTCAGCGGGGTGACCGTCACCGGCGCGCGATCCGGCGCCACCGTCATGATCGAGTCCTCCGGCTCCCCGGTGATCAGCCGGCGCAGGCCGGTCGACCGTATCAGGAGGTGCGTTTGCGGATCGACGATGTAGATCGCGTAGACGGTTTCGCGCGTCCGTTCGACCTTGCGGATGTAGTCGAGCGTGCGGCCCACGGTCCAGTCCGAGGGCACGCTGACGAACTCCGTCGTCATGATCGATGCGGCGCTGCCTTCGGGATAACCCAGAATGGCAAGCAGCGTGGCGCGCAGCGGCGGCGCCAGTCCGCCGAGCAGCTCGGAACGAGCCGGCTCGTCCAGCTCGCGCAGGATGTCGGCGGCACGGTCTTCCGACATGGCGGTGAGCAGCTTGCCCGCCTTGGCGCGCGGCAGCGCCTCCATGAGTTCGGGCGCGCGGTCGAGTTCAGGCTGGTCGAATATCTCGACCAGCCTCTCGAACGTCACTTCACAAAGCAGTTCCGTCGCGCTTTCTCGCGGCTCCCTGTTCAGGGCCTCGACAATGTCGGCGACGTGATCGTTGGCTAGGATACGGGCGATCGCGACGGCCTCGTCGCTCGCTACGGGGGTAAATTCGTTCATGGCTCACTCCTTGCCGTCCGGCAGGACATGAACCATTCAGGTCACGTCTAGGCGGACGGCTGTTGCGTTCGACTGTGACTGTCGCCAGGCATGGCGCTGTGACCTTTCCGCTTGCGGGTTCGCGTTTGACTGTCTGCAAGCCGGCGCAACATAGGTGCGCGCCTTGCCGAGTCAATCGCGGTGAGGACGAAAAACGGCGCCGAATGGCACCACTCGCGAGACTGTGATCAGCGGCCGCCGCATGGCGCGGCCGCCCCAGATCCAACTGCCGCTATTTCTGCTTCAGTCGGCGCGAGAAGCGCAGCCACTTGTCCTCAACCGGCCTTGGCTGGACGAGAATGGTGGTAAGTTCGACAGGCAGGGTCGGAACCAGGGGCTTCTTGGTGGCGACGCCGTCGGCGATCGCCACGATGCTGTGGTAGAATTCTGCGCCGGTCAGCGATCTCGGCGCCACCGCCTCGTGCATGACACTGATGACCGTGACATCGGGGCAGTTGTCCTTGATGGCCTGGTGGAAGGCAATCTTGCCCTCGGGGTCGAGCGCGCCCGTCGCCTCGTCGAGGAACAGCAGCCCCGGCTGCTGCAGCACGATGCGCGCCACCACCAGCTTCTGTTTCTGGCCGCCCGACAGAACCTGATCCCAGCTCTTGCCTTCGCGGCTTGCGTCGGCCATGTGCGAGATGAAGTCGCCAAGGCCAGCCTTGTACAGCGCAGCCGCGACCTGCGCGTCGCTATGGCCGTACTCGGAGTCTGGCAGGCAGACCAGCTGTTTCAGCGACACCGGCTGCAGCTTGACCTCCTGGGCGGCATAGAAGCTCTTCACCCCTTCGGGGAAGACGATGGTGCCATGACCATAGGGCCACAGGCCGTTGATCGCCTTGATCAGCGAGGTCTTGCCGGAACCGGATTCACCTTTCAGGAACGTCCATTCGCCGCGCCGGAAGCGCAAATTGGCGGCACTGAGGAACGGCGTGGCGTCCTCGCCCTGATGCGCCAGTTCGAGTTTCTGGATGGTCAGGCCGAAAACCGGGTTCTGGCTGGCGTAGTGGAAGTCGGAACGGCCGGTCTGGCTGTAGAATTCCTGCGGATGCTGGACGTTCTCAATCGCATTGGCCAGTTCGGTCACGCGCTGGCTGTTGGCGCGCAGCGTGGCGATGGCGGGCATGACGTGGATGAACCACGAACATTGGCCGATCAGCGAATTGACCAGCTCGGAGCCGGTAATATAGCCCTTGAGATCGAGACCATTGTGGATGAACGGCACCAGGCCAGGTCCGTAGGCGACGATGCGGGCGCCGATGAAATTGTAGATCAGCTCGAACGACATGTAGACGGTGTTGACGATGTTCAGCCGCGTCCATGTGCCGTCGATGTCGACATAGAGCCGGCCATGCATGGTCCTCTGCACGCCTTCGCCCTGGGACGCCGCGACATGGAAGCTGCGGCGCAGGAACGTCGTCAGCTCGCCGCGATAGCTGCCTTCGGCCTGCTGCATCCTGACATTGAGGCGCTCGAGCAGGCCGCCGAGCTTGACCGCGATCCAGGTGTTCAGCGGCACATAGGTGGCGACGGCCAGGAAGGCGAGGACGGCACTGCCATAGCTGCCGAGGAACTCCAGTCCCTTCACCTCGACGGAGTTTTCGAGCAGCTTCTGGCCGACGAAATAGAGCGAGGTGGCGACGCCCAGCACGCCCATGGCGAGCCCGATGGCGCCGCCGGTCATGTCCTTGATGGATTCCTGGACGCGCTGGTCGATGTTGTCAGGCGCCGGTGCGCCGTTGCCGGTCGACGCATGCTGGGCATGAAAATGCGTGTGATTGTTGTCCAGCAATGCTTCGTTGAAGCGGCTGTCCAGCCAACCGCGCCATTTGCGGTGCAATGTCGCCGAGACAAGATTGCGGATGCCGGTAAAGCCGGCGTCCTTCAGCAGGACCAGCAGCACGAGGATGCCGGCATTGACCAGCAGCGTGCGAAGCGGCGTGGTGTTGGCGGCGTCGTGGAAGAAGGCGATCGAGTTGACCAGTTCGCCGGAGGCTTCGGCGAACCAGACACCGGCCTTGCTCGACAGCGCCGTGAGCAGCGCGATCACCAGCGTGAGTGTCCAGGCTTCTTTCCACCGGTCCGAAACCCAGTAGGCCCGCATCAGCCCCCAGAAGGTACGCATGGACGATACCGGCGTCAGGAGCGATGGCCGTGCGGCATCGCGAGGTGTTTTTTCCGGTACTGACTCTTGCGTTGGTCTACCGACCCGAATCACGATCCCGCCCAAACCTTTTTTGTTTTGTTACGGATGGTAACACCAATTGATCATTTTCTATTAATTTTTAAAGCTGGCCAAAGGGATTACCCCGGCGGACCGTTGCCGTGAGGCAACAGATTGCAGGACCGAAACGCCGTCAAACAGATCGGAAAAAACAGAATATCGCTATTGATTTCAAATTGTTGATGGATGCGGGAGGGTCATCGGTGAAGTTTCCCTTAGGGAAGGTTTTCACACGGGTTTGTGAACTCGAAAATCTAATTGACTGGTAAATTTCCCGACTGCGGACTGACCGAATCTTCGGAAAATGTGCCGTTCGTGACCTCGCCGGGCTTGCCGTCTAACCCTGTCGGAGGCTGAAAAGTGACTGGAAACGGTCATTGCGGCAGCCGCGCCGCGCTGCGCATCCGGCCCTGTAGGGTCAGGTCAGAAACCTTATTTGACAATTGCTTCGTTCGGGATTGAACCTTGCCGGGCACTGTCGGCACCCATGCATGTCCGGTTCTCCAACAAGGAAGCTTCCCAATGCTTGTACGCGCAGCCGCAACCCTGGTTCTCCTTGCCTGGCACCCCCTGGCGCAGGCCGCCGAGCAGAGCATTCCGGCAGGCGCCGAGGGCCAGATCGAGTTCAACACGCCGTCCGGCAACATTGGCTGCATCTATACCCCGAAGGGCGGCACCAGCACCTATGAGCCACAGGACGGCGGTCCGGAACTCAGCTGCTCGCGCGTCGCGCCGAGCTATGTCACCACCATCCTGGGTCCCAAGGGGCCGGCGACTTTGATCAAGAACCCCGGCGAGCAGCCATGCTGCAGCGATGTCACCAAGCTCGCTTACGGCAAAAGCTGGAGCGCAGGGCCGTTCTTGTGCGAATCGTCAACCAAGGGATTAGCCTGCACGGCCACGAACGGCCATGGATTTTTCATCAGCAAGGCCAAGGTGACCGTGAAGTGATGACGCTTGCTCTCGCTGCATAAGGGCAGGGTAGCCGATCTCTCAGCCGACCTTTTCCAATTCGCCGCGGGACTTGGCGGCAGCCACCTGACGGATGGCATCGGCCAGGGTGTCGGCGTCCTGTGCGCCCATGACCGCGTATTTGCCCTCGATCAGGAAGCACGGCACGCCTGTTATGCCCATGCGCGAGGCGGTGGCGATCTCGGTGCGAACCGCCTCGACGTCGGCCTCGGTCGGCAACAGCGTGGCGACCACGGATGCGTCCATGCCGGCCTCGCGCGCCGCTTCGACCAGAACGGCATGGTCGCCGATATTGACGCCTTCCTGGAAATTCAGCTGGAACAGGCGGCGCACCAGCCGGTTCTGCACGGCTTCGCCGGCGGCACCGGCCCAGCGGATCAGGCGGTGCGCATCGAGCGTGTTTGGCGCCACCTTGATGGCGTCGAAGGCGAAGGAAATGCCTTCGGCTTCGCCAAGCGGCTCGATGCGGGCATGAATTTCGCGGATGCGCTCGTCGCTGCCGAACTTGGCCAGCATATAGTCGCGGCGATCCTTGCCTTGCGGTGGAATGGTCGGATCGAGCTGGAACGGCCGCCAGCGGACGTGCACCTCGGTGTCGCCGACAGCTGATATCGCCTTGTCGAGCCGTTTCTGGCCGATGAAGCACCATGGACAGACGACGTCGGACACCACGTCGACGGTGACGGCGTTCAGCTCACTCATCTCGATCTCCCGAAATCCTCAGTTCGGCTTGCGCCACCAGCTTGGCAGTTGATACCCAAATATGGGCGTCTTTTGCGGATGTTCCAGGTAGTTCCAGTACGCAATCCATTGCTGCGTGTTGTACTGCGTCGGCACCATGTAGTTGCCGGAGATCAGCAGCCGGTCGAGAACCCTGACCGCCGCGACATAGTCTTCCTTTGAACGCGCGCGCAGCATCGCGTCGATCGCCGCATCAACCGCCGGATCGGCGACACCGGCCAGGTTGAACGAGCCTTCGGCCTTGGCCGCTTCGGATCCCCAGCGTCCAAGCTGTTCGATGCCGGGCGACAACGAATTGTTGAAGCCGCTCGATCCGATCAGGGCCTCGAAATCGAAGCGCTGCTTGCGCGACTGGATCTGGTCGCCGTCGAGGCTGCGAATGGTGACGTCGATGCCGATCTTCTCCAGCGTGCGCTGATAGATGCCGGCAAGGCGCTCCTCATCCTGCGAAGCAACCAGAATCTCGAAGCCAAAGGGTTTGCCATCGGGATCGAGCATCGTCCCGTCCTGCACGTGATAGCCGATGCTTTTCAACAGATCGAAGGCCGCTTTCAGCACCTTGCGATCCTGCCCTGAACCATCGGTGACCGGTGGCCGGTACGTGCCATCCATGACATCGGCCGGCACGCGGCCGGGGTAGGGCGCCAGAAGCGCCTTTTCCCTGTCGTCAGCCGGATGACCGAGCGCGGAAAGCTCGGAATTCTGCCAATAACTCATTGCGCGCGCGTATTTGCCGCCAAATAGGTTCTTGTTGGCCCATTCGAAGTCGTAGAGCATACCGAGTGCACGCCGCACCACCGGGTTAGCGAACTTCTGCAGCCGCATGTTGAACAGGAAACCGGTCACCACCGGCGGAATGCCGGTGTCGAAGGTTTCGGCGACCACGTCGCCCTTGTGGAAGGCCGGAAAATCGAGGTCGCGCTCGCGCTTGACCGGATCGCCGTCGTCGTCGATGGCGCAAAGGCCCTTCTTGAACGCTTCGAGCTTGGCGTTGGCGTTGAGGAAATACTCGATTGTGATCTGGTCGTAATTGTCGAAACCGCGCTTGGCCGGGACGTCCTTGCCCCAATAGTCAGGGTTGCGCTTGAAGACGATGCGTTGGCCGGGCTGTACCTGCGCAACGGTGTAGGGGCCACTGCCGATCAGTGGCTTCAGCGTCGTCTTGTCGAACGTGTCCTTGTCGAAGGCATGCTTGGGTATGATCGGCGTCAGCGCGATGATCAGGGGCGTCTCACGATTGGCCTTGTCGTTGAAGGTGAAGCGCACGCTGTGGTCACCGGTCTTTTCGAGCTTGGCGATCAGGCTCATGCGGGCGCTGTAGGGTGGACGGCCCTTGTCGGTATAGACATCGTAGGTGAACAGCACATCCTCCGGCGTCACCGGCTGGCCGTCGGACCATTTGGCCTTCGGGTTGAGATGGAACTCGATGCTCTTGCGCTCGGGATCCATGTCGGCGGTATCGGCGAGCAAGCCGTACAGGCTGAAGGGCTCGTCGTAGTTGCGCTGCATCAGCGGCTCGAAGACGAGATTGCCGTAAGTCTGGTCCATCATGCCGCGCGCCGTCGTGCGCAGGCTCTTGAGGATGAAGGGATTGAGATTGTCGAAGCTGCCGACGACGCAATAGGTGATCGAGCCACCCTTCGGCGCGTCCGGATTGACGTAGTCGAAATGCGTGTAGTCCGGCGGCAGGGCCGGTTCGCCCTGCATGGCGATGGCGTGCTTCGGCTCCGACGCGGCCGGCTGATGCGAAAGGGCGAGAAGCGATATCGCGGTGATCAGCCAAACAAGAACGCGGCCCATGATCGTCTCCTTACTGGGTCGGCTTGATGATTCGGTGCGCACCCTAGCATGAGGCACCTGCGTGCCGGCCAATGGCGTCATCAAGAATTACAAGTGGCGGGCTGGATTCGACATCGCTTGCAGTGTAACACGCCCCCCGAAGTCATTCTGTTGCCTCATTTTGGCAACAGGTAGCTGGACCACACGGCACGAAGAAGCCGGTCCCGGGATCATTTGAGAGGAAGTGCACGACATGACGAGCCTGAACAGCAACGCGTACCGCCTGTCGGTCATGGCCGCTGGCGTGGTCGGCTTTCTGGGCGCAGGGCTTCCCGCTGCTTCCGCACAGCAGCAACAGCAGATTCCGCAAGGCTGGTTCAAGGCTTGCACCAAGCAGGAAGACGTCGACATCTGCAACGTCCAGAACATCACCACGGCCGGCAACGGCCAGCTTATCACCGGCGTCAGCCTGATCGAGCTGAAGGGCAAGGTGAACCGCAAGGTGTTCCAGGTGACGGTGCCGACCGGCCGTCTGGTGCCTCCCGGCATTGGCCTGCAGATCGATACTGGCAAGGCCGTGAAGCTTGATTACGTCATTTGCTTCCCGGATCGTTGCGTGGCCGAAGTTCCGCTCACCGACCAGCTCGTCGGTGCCTTCAAGAAGGGTCAGGCGATCACGCTGACCTCGGTCAATTTCCAGAACCAGCAGAACCCGATCAAGATCGCCCTGCAGGGTTTCAGCGGCGCCTATGACGGCCCGCCGCTGCAGCAGTCCGATATCGAAGACCGGCAGAAGAAGCTCCAGGACTTCGTCGCCAAAAACAACCAGGATTTCGCCAAGAAGCTCAAGGAAGAGCAGGACAAGGCGAAGACCGCCAACTGATCAGCCGGTTTTTGTCGGCCTAACAAAAAAGCGGGGTCATGCCCCGCTTTTTTTTGCGCCTGTCGTCTGGTCGGTTAATGCCTCGATTGCCGTTTCGGCTCGTAGCGCCCGTCCGGCCTCTTGTCGAACATCTCCTTGATCTGCGGATGCCGGACCGGCTCGCCCGACTGATCCTCGAGCAGGTTCTGCTCGGAGACGTATGCGATGTATTCGGTTTCCGAATTCTCGGCGAGCAGGTGATAGAAGGGTTGATCCTTGCGCGGCCGCACGTCGGCGGGGATGGCTTCGTACCATTCGTCGGTGTTGGCGAACTGCGGATCGACATCGAAAATGATGCCCCTGAAGGGAAACAGCCGGTGGCGAACCACCTGTCCGATTGCGAATTTGGCTGTTTTCATCGTACTCACCACTGAATTCCTTAGACTTATTTGGCGCAGACTGGGCACCAATTCAATCCCGACGCGTTTTGAGCGTGCCTTGAAGCTACGCAGGACGCGGCGAAAGGGTTTTGCCGCATGCCGCCGATGTCGACATTTTCCGCGGATTGGCGGAATGTTGGGAAGATCGCTATCAGCGCGCCGGCTTTCGCAGGCCGCCGGCCAGCGCCGCAAAGCCGCTGCCGGGACGAAGCCCCTCGCGCATGAAGAAGGCGCGAAGCGGCGCGAAGCCACCGAGCACGCCGAGCCCGGCAACACGGGCCATCTGCGCCGGCAGCATGTCGGAAAGCAGCGACATGTTGAGCAGATTGACCGCACTGCTGCGCGCCAGAATATCCGGGCGGCGTTTGAAATCGTAGGCTGCAAGGGCCTTGGCAGCGCCGGGGTCGGTGCGATTTTCACCAGCAATACCAACAAGATCGTCGATATCCCTGATACCGAGATTGAGGCCTTGCGCGCCGATCGGCGGAAACACGTGGGCGGCTTCGCCGACAAGCGCTACACGCTCCCGCGCGAAACGCAGCGGCGTCACCGCCGAAAGCGGATAGATCTGCCGGCCCGGCTCGACCGTCACCCGGCCCAGCATCGACTGCATCTGCAGTTCGACCCGCAGGGAAAGCGTCGCATCGTCCAATGCGGCGAGTTCCGTCGCGGTCTCGGGCTTCACCACCCAGACCAGGCTCGAGCGATTGCCGGGCAGCGGCACCTGCGTGAACGGACCGGTCTCGGTGTGGAATTCGGTCGAGGTGAAGGCATGATCGCCGCTATGACGGAAATTGAGGACAAAAGCTGCCTGCGGGTAGGAGCGGGCCGAGGTCGAGATGCCGGCCGCCTGGCGCGCCGGCGACAGCCGCCCGTCGGCGGCGACCGCCAGGGAAGCGTCCACCGCGCTGCCGTCGGTCAGGACGGCACGGGCGTACGCGGCCTCGAGATGCCAGCTCGCCACCATCGACCGTCGCCAGTCGATGCCGGTATGCTTCGCAACCGTGCTGGCGAGCGCGGGATTGAGGACGCTGTTGGGCAGGTTCAGCCCGAATTGGTCTTCGTCGATCTCGCTGGCGCGGAAGGTGACGACCGAGCTACGGATCAGCCGGCTGGTCGCGTCGACGATGCGCATCACCTTCAGGGGCGCCGCCTTGGGCTTGATGTCTTCGAGCACGCCCAGCCGCGCAAGCACCTGCAGAGCGGGGTTCATCAGGGCCGTCGTGCGGCCATCGGGGGCAGAAGCTTCGGGCCCGACAAGTGTCACCGGGAAACCCGCATCGGCGAAAGCGAGCGCCGCGATCAGCCCTGCCGGCCCCGTGCCAGCAACCAGTATCCGCGCAGTTTCTCGATGCTCCAAGATCGGCTTCCGGCTAGCAATGCGAGGCAGGCCACACGACCCTGCCAGTCGGTCCAGCATATAGGTCAATTCATGCCGCTTGATCAACGCGGCGATTCGGCTCATTCGGATGTCATGACCGGCCAGCAAGACGACTTCAGCCATCTCGACCGCGCCGGCCGCGCCATGGCGAACATCGCCCGCAGTCCCCGCGTGACGGTGAACGTCGTTGTCGGCGCCTGTATCCTGCTTGCCTGGCTGTTGCTTGCCGCGATGGCAATCCGCAGCGCCGAAGGGCGGATTGCCGGCGTCAGCGCCCCTGGCGACGCGCTCCTGCGCAACCTGCCGCGGCTGCCGCTGCCGGATTTCCTGGAGCGGTTCTTCGCGCTCTGCCTGTCGCCGACGCCGCTCGACGGAAGCCTCGGCCTCAAAGCCGGCGCGCTCGTCCTGATGTGGTTCCTGATGGCGATCGCCACCATGCTGCCTTCGGCCGCAGCAATGATCCGCACCTATTGCGAGATTGCCGACACGGCTCGCATCAAGGGCGAGCCGGTCGTCCATCCGCTGGTGCTGGTTGCTGGTTACCTCAGCGTCTGGCTCGCTGCCTCGATGATGTTCGCGGCGCTGACCTTGGCCATTCATGCATCCGCCTCGTCCAACGGGTTGCTCGACCCCGTCATCGGTATTGCCGGCGCGCTCGCTCTGCTGATTGCTGGCCTCTACCAATTCAGCGGCCTGAAGGAAGCCTGCCTGAAGAAATGCAGGAACCCTTTCTCGATCCTGTTTGCGAACTGGAGCGCGAGGCCCGTCCGCGTCTTCCGGCTTGGCGTCGCGCAAGGCCTGTGGTGCTTCGGCTGCTGCTGGGCGTTGATGCTGGTGATGTTCGCCGTCGGGGTGATGAACGTCTTCTGGATGGCGTTGATCTGGCTGTTCACCCTGATCGAAAAACAGACGGCGAGCAGGGTTCCAACCCGGCTGGCCGGTGCGATACTGCTTGTCTGGGCAGCAGCGCTGCTAGTAGTCTCGCGATGAGTGGGGGGAAATCGATGTCAGACCAGAGCTGGGCGATGAAAGGAGAGCTCGTACTCTCCTGCAATTGCACGGTTTTTTGCCCTTGCGTGCTGTCGCTCGGCAGTCATCCGCCGACCGAAGGCTATTGCCAGACCTGGGCCGGCTTCCGCATCGACGCCGGCCATTTCGGCGAGGTCGACCTGTCGGGGCTCAATCTCGGATTGATCATGGAAATCCCCGGCTATATGAGCCGCGGCAACTGGACCGCCGGCCTGTTCATCGACAAGCGCGCATCGGTCTATGCGGTCAAGGCGCTGACCAAGATTTTCACCGGCAAGGCGGGCGGGACCACATCGTTGCTCTCCATCCTTGTCGGCAAATTCCTCGGTGTCGAACAAGTGCCGATCACCTATGAGACGCGTGACAGGACACGCATCTTCCAGATACCCAAGATCATCGACGGGGCGGTCACGCCGATCCCCGGCAAGGACCGAGACAAGGATACGGTGATCAGCAATTCGGAATACTGGATCGCGCCTGAGATCATCGTTGCCAGGTCAGACAAGAGCAAGATGCGGGCTTTCGGCCGAAACTGGAATTTCGCCGGCCGGTCGGCCGAAATCTGCAAGCTGGATTGGCGGGGCCCGTGAGCAAAAACACAACGGCCAGGAAGATCACGGCCAAGAAGTTGACGGATCGGATTCCGCGGCCGAAGAAGAAAGTCACCTGGCCGCAGGCGAGGGCGTTCTCCGTCCATCTGCTGACCGCCTCGGGCTCGTTCCTAGCCTTCCTGTCGCTGGTGGCGGCGAGCGAACAGCGCTGGACCGCGATGTTCTGGTGGCTGGGGCTGGCATTGTTTGTCGACGGCATCGACGGGCCTATCGCCAGAAAGCTCGAGGTCAAGGAAATCCTGCCGACCTGGTCGGGCGAAATGCTCGACAACATCATCGACTATGTGACCTACGTCCTGATCCCGGCCTTTGCGCTATACCAGCGCGGCTTCATGGGCGAGGGACTGTCGTTCCTGTCGGCGGCGATCATCGTCGTCTCCAGCGCAATCTACTATGCCGACACCGGCATGAAGACGAAGGAGAATTTCTTCAAGGGATTCCCCGTGGTCTGGAACATGGTGGTGTTCACGCTGTTCGTCATCGAGCCGGGGCAATGGGTTTCGTTCGCGGTGGTGGTGGTGGCCGGCATTCTGACTTTCGTGCCGATCAATTTCATCCATCCGGTGCGGGTGGTGCGGCTGCGGCGCATCAATCTCGCGATGACGCTTTTGTGGTGCGCGTTCGGCGCGCTGGCGCTGGCGCAGGCGGCACTCGCTGCCTTCTACGATCAGATCGGCGTGCTGGGCGAACAGGTCAGCACCTTCACCAAGATCGGCATCAGCATTACCGGGCTCTACCTTGCCTGCATCGGTGGCGTCATGCAGTTCTTTCCAAATCTCGGTGCCAAAAAAGCCTGATCAGTCCAAGGAAGCCCAGCCCATGTCCAAAGCGATCCGAATCCATGCCAATGGTGGCCCGGAAGTCCTGGCCTATGAGGACACTGATCCCGGCCGTCCGGGTTCAGGGCAGATCCTGATCCGGCATACGGCGATCGGCCTCAATTTCATCGATGTCTATCACCGCACGGGCCTTTATCCGCCGCCTGGCGGATTTCCCCTGGTTCCGGGCAGCGAGGCTGCAGGCGTGGTGCTGGAAGTCGGCCAGGACGTCGACTGGCTGAAGCCGGGCGACCGCATTGCGTATGCGACGAATGTCGGCGGCGCCTACGCCGAGCAACGCGTCATTGCGGCCGGCCACGTGGTCAAGGTGCCGGACGGCATCAGCGACGAACAGGCGGCCGCGATGATGCTGAAGGGCATGACCGCCGAGTATCTGCTGCGGCGTACCTTCAAGGTGAAGGCAAGCGACACGATCCTGTTTCATGCCGCCGCCGGCGGCGTTGGGCTGATCCTCGGGCAATGGGCTAGCTATCTCGGCGCGACCGTCATCGGCACGGCCAGCTCAGCCGACAAGATCGAGCTCGCCAAGGCGCACGGCTTCGATCACGTCATCAACTACAAGGAGCAGGATTTCGTTGCCGGCGTCGCGGCCATCACCGGCGGCGGGAAATGCGACGTCGTCTACGATTCGGTCGGCAACGACACGTTTCCAGGGTCGCTCGATTGCCTCAAGCCGCTCGGCATGTTCGTCAGCTTCGGCCAGTCCTCGGGATCGATCCCGCCGTTCAGCATGTCATTGCTGGCCCAGAAGGGCTCGCTGTTCGCCACAAGGCCGACCTTGTTCGTCTACAATGCGAAACGCGAGGACCTCGAGGCCTCCGCCGCGGCCCTGTTCGAGGTCGTGCTCAGTGGCGCCGTCGAGATCAAGATCAACCAGCGTTACGCACTCAAGGACGCCGGCAAGGCGCATTCCGACCTCGAGGGCCGCAGGACAACAGGAACCACCATTCTCATCCCTTAGTCCCTTCCGCCTTGCTATCCGTTGAATTTCCGCTGAAATTCTTGAAGCTCTTTCAAGACGCGTGCCGCTTTCCGATGAGAGCAGGCCGCGCCTACCATGCTTGCGGGAACACAGAACATATCTGGCTAACCAGATGGGAGGCACTGTGAGTGCAAATCAGGACGGCACGAACCTGCTCGAGGTCCGTGGTCTTACCAAGATATTCGGCACCCTGACGGCGTGCGATCATATCGATCTCGACATCGCTAGGGGTGAAATCCACGCTTTGCTCGGCGAAAACGGCGCCGGCAAGTCGACGCTGGTCAAGATGCTGTTCGGTTCGCTGGAGCCCAATTCCGGCGAGATTTGCTGGAACGGCCAGGCGGTCAGGATTTCCAGCCCGGGCGCGGCGAAAAAGCTCGGCATCGGCATGGTGTTCCAGCACTTCTCGCTGTTCGAGGCGCTGACCGCGGCCGAGAACATCGCGCTGTCGCTGGATGACGGTTCACCGATCAGCAGCATCGCGGCGAAGGCGAGGGCGCTTTCCTACAGCTACGGCCTGCCGCTCGATCCGGAATCGCTCGTCGGCGACCTGTCGGTCGGCGAACGCCAGCGCATCGAAATCATCCGCTGCCTTCTGCAGACGCCGCAGCTCATCATCCTGGACGAGCCGACCTCGGTGTTGACGCCGCAGGAGGCCGACAAGCTGTTCGAGACGCTGGAGCGTCTGCGCTCGGAAGGCAAATCCATCCTCTACATCTCGCACCGGCTTGAAGAGGTCAAACGCATCTGCGACCGCGCCACCGTGTTGCGGCATGGCAAGGTGGTCGGCCACTGCAATCCGCGCGAGGAAACAGCCTCGTCGCTGGCCCGCATGATGGTCGGCAACGAAGTGCAGGCCGTGGTGCGTGCGCCGGTCGAGGGGATCGACAAGGCGCAGCCGCTGCTCGAGATACGCAACCTCACCCGCAAGCCGGCAACGCCGTTCTCCATACCGCTCAAGGGCATCAGCCTTAAAGTCCGCGCCGGCGAGGTGATCGGTATTGCCGGTGTCGCCGGCAACGGCCAGGGCGAATTCTTCGAATCCGTCTCGGGCGAGGTGTTGCAGCAGGATGCCGCTTCCGTGCGCATCCGTGGCAAGGACGCGGGTGGCCTCACCATCACCGGACGTCGGTTGCTGGGCGCTGCCTTCGTGCCGGAAGAGCGCCTCGGCCACGGTGCCGCGCCGCGCATGAAGCTTTCCGAGAACCTCTTGCTGTCGCGCCACGCCACCGACGGCAAGGCGTTTGTCGGCGCCGGCGGGATGGTCAAGAGCGCTGCCATCTACAGCGCCGCCCAACGCATCATCGTGGCGATGGACGTGCGCAAGAGCGCGCCGGATCCGGAGGCCGCGGCACTTTCGGGCGGCAATTTGCAGAAATTCATCGTCGGCCGTGAACTCGACCGCCGGCCAAGCGTCATGGTGGTCAACCAGCCGACCTGGGGTGTCGACGCCGGTGCCGCCGCTCACATCCGCCAGGCGTTGATCGAACTGTCGCGCAGCGGATCGGCGGTACTGGTGATCAGCCAGGATCTCGACGAGCTGTTCGAGATATCGGATGCGATCGCGGTCATGCACAATGGCGAGCTGTCCAAGCCGTTGCCGATCGCCGAAGCGACCTTCGAGAAGGTCGGCTTGCTGATGGGCGGCGCCGAGCCCGGCCACGCCGAACATACGCTGGAGACGGCATGATGCGCCTCGAACTCGTCAAACGCCCGCAGCGCTCCGTGCTGTTCTCGGCCCTGTCGCCCTTCCTCGCTTTCGCCCTGACGATCATCGCCGGCGCCATCATGTTCGCGCTGCTGGGCGTCAACCCGTTGACCGCTTTCCGGATCTACTTCATCGAGCCGGTCAGCCAGGTCTGGCAGCTGCACGAACTGGCGATCAAGGCGGCGCCGCTCATCCTGATCGCTGTCGGCCTCTCGGTCTGCTACAAGGCCAACATCTGGAACATCGGCGCCGAAGGCCAGTTCATCCTGGGCGGTATTGTCGGCTCGATCATTCCGGTGCTGTTTCCGCAGTTCGAAGGCCCGCTGGTGCTGCCGCTGATGCTCCTGCTCGGCATGATCGGCGGTGCCGCCTATGCGGCGATCCCGGCTCTGCTCAAGACGCGCTTCGGCACCAACGAGATCCTGACCAGCCTGATGCTGGTCTATGTCGCCCAGCTCTTCCTCGACTGGCTGGTGCGCGGACCATGGCGCGACCCCCAGGGCCATGGTTTCCCGCAGACCATTCAGTTCAACGACTCCGCCGTACTGCCGGAGCTGATGCCGGATGCCGGACGGGCAAACTGGGGATTTGTCTTCGCGCTGGTCGCCGCGGTGCTGGTCTGGATCCTGATGAGCCGCATGCTGAAGGGTTTTGAAGTCCGTGTGCTAGGCTCAAGCCCGCGGGCAGGGCGCTTCGCCGGCTTCGGCCTCAACCGCATGGTGTTCTTCGCCTTCCTGCTGTCGGGTGCCCTGGCGGGCCTTGCCGGCATCTCGGAAGTCTCGGGCGCCATCGGCCAGCTGCAGCCTGTCATTTCGCCCGGCTACGGCTTCACCGCCATCATCGTGGCGTTTCTTGGCCGCCTCAATCCACTTGGCATCGTCGCCGCCGGCCTGGTGCTGGCGCTGACCTATCTCGGCGGTGAAGCGGTGCAAAGCGCGCTCGGCATCTCCGACAAGGTGGCGCGGGTGTTCCAGGGCATGCTGCTGTTCTTCGTGCTCGGCTGCGACACGCTCATTCACTACCGCATTCGCCTGATCGGCCTGGCGCTGACCAAATCGGAAAGTGCTGCGAAGCTTGAAGCCGCGCCAAAGTTGAAGGAAGCCCGTTGATGGACATCACCATAAACATCCTTCTGACCATCGCCACGGCGGCAACGCCGCTGTTGATCGCCGCGATCGGCGAACTGGTGGTCGAGCGCTCCGGCGTGCTCAATCTCGGCGTCGAAGGCATGATGATCATGGGTGCCGTTGGCGGCTTCGGCGCCAGCTATCTCACCGGATCACCCTGGATCGGCCTCCTGGCGGCGATCGTCATGGGGGCGGTGTTCTCGCTGCTGTTTGCCGTCATGACGCTGTCGCTGGCCACCAACCAGGTGGCGACGGGCCTGTCGCTGACGCTGCTCGGCCTCGGCCTCTCCGGCATGATGGGGACGAGCTTTGTCGGCCAGCCCGGCGAACGGCTGCCCAACCTCGACATCCCCGGGCTGACCTCGATCCCCGTCATCGGCAGGCTGCTGTTCGGCCAGGATCCGATCTTCTACATCTCGATCGCGCTGACAGCAGCCGTCATGTGGTTCCTGTTCAAGACCCGGACCGGACTGACGCTGCGCTCGATCGGCGACAGCCATACGTCGGCCCATGCGCTGGGCATCCAGGTCATCCGCTATCGTTATCTCGCGGTGATCTTCGGCGGCGCCTGTGCCGGTCTGGCCGGCGGCCACCTCTCGCTTGTCTACACGCCGCAATGGGTCGAGAACATGACAGCCGGCCGCGGCTGGATCGCGCTGGCGCTGGTGGTGTTCGCGTCGTGGCGGCCATGGCGGGTGCTGGCCGGCGCCTACATCTTCGGCGCGGTGTGGATCGGCCAGCTTCATGCACAGGCTTTTGGCATTCCAGTGCCGTCCCAGTTTCTTTCTTCGCTACCCTATCTGGCAACCGTCGTGGTTCTCGTTCTAATCTCGCGCAACAAGCGTCTGACGATGATGAACACACCGGCTTCCTTGGGGCAGCCATTCGTTCCGGATCGTTGACAATAAAAACAAACGGGAAGCTCCAAGGCTTAACACAGAGAGGTAACACAATGAAAAAACTGCTTATTGCCCTGATGACCACGACAGCGGCAGTTTCGCTGGCGGCGTCCGCAGAGGCAGCCGACAAATTGAAGGCTTGCTGGGTCTACACTGGCCCGATCGGTGATTTCGGCTATTCCTACCAGCACGACCAGGGCCGTCTCGAGGTGGAGAAGGCGCTCGGCGACAAGGTCGAAACCGCCTATCTCGAAAACGTCTCCGAAGGCCCTGATGCCGACCGTGCTTTCGAGCGTCTGGCGCGCGAAGGCTGCAAGATCATCTTCGGTACCTCCTTCGGCTTCATGGACCCGGAAGTGAAGGTCGCCAAGAAATTCCCGAAGGTGATGTTCGAGCACGCAACCGGCTACAAGACCGGGGACAATCTCGGCATCTACAATGCGCGTTTCTATGAAGGCCGCTATGTGCTCGGCCAGATCGCCGCCAAGGAATCGAAGGCTGGCGTCGCCGGCTACATCGTTTCCTTCCCGATCCCCGAAGTGGTGATGGGCATCAATTCCTTCATGCTCGGCGCACAATCGATCAACCCGAATTTCAAAGCCAAGATCGTCTGGGTGAATTCGTGGTTCGACCCGGGCAAGGAAGCCGACGCCGCCAAGGCGCTGTTCGACCAGGGCGCCGACATCATCGTCCAGCATACCGATTCGACCGCTGCCCTGCAGGTGGCCGAGGAACGCAAGCTGCACGGCTTCGGCCAGTCCTCGGACATGATCAAGTTCGCACCGAACGCGCAGCTGACCTCGCTCACCGACGAATGGGGTCCATACTACATCAGCCGGGTCCAGGCGGCCCTCGACGGCACCTGGAAGCCGGACAATGTCTGGCTCGGCATCAAGGACGGCGCGGTCAAGCTCGCCCCCTTCACCAACATGCCCGACGACGTGAAGGCGATGGCCGAAGCCACCGAGAAGAAGATCGCCGGCGGCTGGAACCCCTTCACCGGACCGGTCGCCAAGCAGGACGGCACGCCGTGGCTGAAGGATGGCGAGGTCGCCGATGACGGCACGCTGCTCGGCATGAACTTCTATGTGAAGGGTGTCGACGACAAGCTGCCGCAGTAAACGGCGCGAGAGACCGAAAAGGAAAGGGGCGCCGCAGGGCGCCCTTTTTCATTCGGCGGGTTGCGTCGTGGCCTGGGTGTGACGAAATCTCGCCAATCCGGCATCGACCGCGCGGCCGAGCCAAATCCTGAGCAGCCGCTGAGCCGGTCGTTCGCAGGCGCTCCAGATTCCCCACGAAACAATAAGCATGAGTGCGATGCAGCCAAAGGCAGCGAACCATTTGCCGACCAGCGGAGCTGCGGCATTGATGGCGAGGTAGCCGATGTTCTGGTGCAGGAGATAGAGCGGGTAGGTCAGCCCACCCAGCGCCAGAGTGAGCGCCGAGGATCGCAGACGATGACGCAACAGGACCGCGCCGATCAAGGCCGCGTGCATGACGACATTGGCGACGACGAGATTGGCCGACGAAACGGAGATGCCATAGTGGTCCTGCATCCAGTGCTGCGTCACGGACAGTGTGCCGCATGAGATCAGGAACGATGCCGCGAGCAACAGCAAGGCGGGCAGGGAACGGCCATGTGCGTGGAGGTGGTGGACCAGCACGCCGGCGGCGAAGAACGGCGCGAACTCGGTGATGAACAGCAGCCTTGCCGCGCCGCTGCCGAGGAAGAATTCGTTCAAGGCCGAGATCGCCAGCCAGATGAAGATCAATTCCAGCTTGCGTCCCTCGAAGAGCCCGGTGAACAGGGCCAGCGTTACCCAACCGTAGAAGACCAGTTCAAGAACGATCGACCAGTAGACGCCATCCATAAAGGGCCGGCCGAAGGCTGGCGCGAGCATCGACAGATTGGCGGCATACTGGGCGAAGGAGGCCGCAAGCAGCGGTGTGCCGGCAAGCGCGACAATTGCGAAAGTGATCGTCATGCAGAACAGGAAACCCGGATAGAGGCGAACGAAGCGTGCGATCGCGAACTGGTCCCAGCGCCGGTTTTCCGCAGACCAGGCAATGACGAAACCGCTGATCAGAAAGAACAGATTGACGCCGAGATAGCCATGGATGGCGAACGGTGCGGCAAGTGGATACCCCTCGGCAAGGAACCCTTCGGCGGTTGCGCCGCGAAAGAAATAGTGAAACAGCACGACGGCCAACGACGCCGCCAGCCTGAGCAGGTCCAGCGTCGCGATGTAATCCCGCCTGGCAGGTCTGACGTCCATCCGAATTTCCGCATTTACGGTCTGGAAACCATACTGCGGATCGCGGCTGAACGGGTTAAGCGGGCTGAACTATCGCCAGGTGTAGTAAATTCGGCCGCGTCAGACCGCCGAACCGTAGAGGTCATAGGCATCGGCGCGGTCGATCTTGACGGTGACAATGTCGCCGGCACGCAGCGGACGGCGCGACTGGATATGCACCGAGCCGTCGATCTCGGGCGCGTCGTATTTGGTGCGGCCCTTTGCCGATGTGCCGTGCGCCTCATCGATTAGCACCGGCAGGCGCTTGCCGACCTTCTTGGCAAGCTGCGTCGCCGAGATCTTCTGCTGGCGCTGCATGAAGCGGTGCCAGCGTGCTTCCTTGATCTCTTGCGGGACCTGTTCGAGGCCGAGGTCCTTGGAGCGGGCGCCGCGGACCGGCTCGTATTTGAAGCAGCCGGCGCGGTCGATCTTGGCCTCGTCGAGCCAGTCGAGCAGCATTTCGAAATCATCATCCGTTTCGCCGGGAAAGCCGACGATGAAGGTCGAGCGGATGGCGAGATCAGGGCAGACCTCGCGCCAGCCGCGGATGCGCTCGAGCGTCTTTTCGCCATGAGCGGGCCGTCGCATGTTCTTCAGCACCTGCGGCGAAGCATGCTGGAACGGGATGTCGAGATAAGGAAGGATCTTGCCGTCGGCCATCAGCGGGATGACGTCGGCGACATGCGGGTAGGGGTAGACGTAGTGCATGCGCACCCAGATGCCGAGCTTGCCCAGTTCCTCGGAAAGATCGAGGAATTTCGCCCGCACTTCGCGGTCGCCGAACATGCTGGTCTGGTACTTGATGTCGATGCCGTAGGCGCTGGTGTCCTGCGAGATGACGAGGATCTCCTTGACGCCGGCCTTGGCCAGTTTCTCGGCCTCGCGCAGCACGTCGGCCGCGGGCCGCGAGACGAGATCCCCACGCAGCGCCGGGATGATGCAGAAGGTGCAGCGGTTGTTGCAGCCTTCGGAAATTTTGAGATAGGCGTAGTGGCGCGGGGTCAGCTTGACGCCTTGCGGCGGCAGCAGGTCGATATAGGGATCGTGCGACGGGGGCGCCGCCTCATGCACGGCGGCCATCACGCTCTCATAGGCCTGCGGCCCGGTGATCGCCAGCACATTGGGGTGCCTCTCGCGAATGACGTCCGGCTCCGCACCAAGGCAGCCGGTGACGATGACCCTGCCGTTTTCCGACAGCGCTGAGCCGATGGCATTGAGCGACTCGTCGCGGGCGGAATCGAGAAAGCCGCAGGTGTTGACCACGACAAGGTCGGCGCCGTCATGCTTGCGTGCGATCTCGTAGCCCTCGGCGCGCAGGCGCGTGATAATGCGTTCCGAATCCACAAGGGCCTTCGGGCATCCAAGACTGACAAAACTCACGCGAGGAGCGGACATATAGGGTTTCCGGGCTTTTCAGGATTGCCGGCGCAGTACCACACTTATTGCGGCATTGGTATGGGCACGCCTTCGATGCGGCAAAACGCACGGCGACTGCGCTTGCGTCCATGCTCTTCCGGATCGAAGACGCAGCCGGCAGCCGCCTCAGCTGACCACGTTGTTTACATGCGGCCAGACTTCCATCGCACCACGGTAGACCATGTCCACGGCCACATAGAGAATGATCAGCAGGCCGATATAGGCGATCCAGCGGTGGCGATGCAGCAGCTTGGCAATGAAAGTCGCGGCGAGCCCCATCAGTGCGATCGATAGCACAAGGCCGATGACCAGCACCGGAAAATGATCGCGCGCAGCGCCCGCGACCGCCAGCACGTTGTCGAGCGACATCGACACGTCCGCGACGACGATCTGCAATGCTGCCTGGCCGAGCGTCTTGCGCTTCGTCTTGCCGGCCACCATCTTGTCGCTGTTGAGATCGGAGTTCGACAGCGCCTCGGTCGCTTCCAGCTCATCGGCATGCGACGTGCGCAGTTCGCGGTACATCTTCCAGCAGACCCACAGCAGCAGGATGCCGCCGGCCAGCAGCAGGCCGACGATCGCCAGCAGCTTGACGGTAACCGCGGCAAAACCGATGCGCAGCACCGTTGCCGCCAGCACGCCGATGAGGATCGCCTTCTTGCGTTGTTCGGCCGGCAGGCCGGCAGCGGCAAGGCCGATGACGATCGCATTGTCGCCAGCAAGCACGAGGTCGATGGCGATGACCTGGAGCAGGGCGGTCAGGCTGGCAGCGCTGAAAATGTCCATCGACCGGAAGCCCTTGCTGATTTGCCGAGTGTTCGTCGATTATCCAGGACGGCCCTAACTTGGTGGTCCCTTGGCGTCAAGGGATCACTCACGGCGACGTGATCAAACCATCTTTGCACTGAAGCCGCGTTGAGGGAGCCGCTGCACGCGCCCGTAGCCGGGCAGAACCACCGCCGCCGACTGCCAATCAATCGTAGAGATTATACTTTGCCCACTCGGCTTCCGGAATCTCGTCGCCGATCCGATAGCGGAGCTGCAATACTTCCATATGGTCGGGCGCCGTCTGGCATTTGAATTTCAACCGGTACCATTGCCCCTTGCTGCGAAATGCAGCACCCGGACTTCTGATTGCATCGGCGCCCATCTCGGGCGTCGCGAAGGCGTAGGCAACGACGCGATCCGCCTTGAACTTGCGATCGTCATGGGTGATCCGGTCGAGCACTTCGGCATCACAACGCTGTTCAAGGCGGGTTTGGGGGTCGAGTTTCAACAGGCCGGCGCGCAAGGCATTGTCCATTGCGTTGGCCGGGAAACCCAATGTCACGGACGCAAAACCCAGTGTCACGGACGCCAAGGCCATCATGCAGAGCTTCTTCATGGGTGGGACAAGCATCATATTTTACCGGAAAAATCAACCAAGGGGAGGGCCCCGAAGCCTGCAGGACCCTTCAATCAAATGGCCGGTTCGTTCAAAATTGCGTGTCGAGATTCATCATGCGATGGTTGCGGCCAACGGATCAACGAGGCACGGCCGGCATCCGTGAGATCATAGAGACCGCGGTCGACGCGCGCGAACCAGCCATAGACATTGTGCCGCAGAATCTTCGGCGCGATCGGCGTCAGCGCCGTCAGATCACGCGGACGCTTGGGTCCATCCGCCATGGCGGCGGCGCAGGCAAGCGCGCTTTGGCGATAGGCGGTCATGATCGGATTGCGCGATCCTCCTCCCGCAACGGGATCGCCGCGACGGCGCTGGTGCTCGTCGACCAGGCGAGAGCGCCGCCGCGCATTCTTGCGCGGTGCCACGGCGATCGGGCTGAGAAGCACCTCGACCCGGTCGGTCGCGGTCACGCCAAGCAGGCCGAAGCCAAGCCGGCGGCAGAGATTGCGAAACCGCGCATCGCCTTCGCGTCCCTTGCCCCGGGCCGACATGCGCGCGGCCAGCCACACCTCGTCGCAGGCCGTCGCGCGATCCACGCCCTGCAGCACGAGTTCAAGATTGAACTGCAGCTTCAGCTCGCAGATGACGACGATGGGCGGCTCTCCGTCGCGCAACGCGACGATGTCGCAGCCACCGATCTCACCCTTCACGACGAAGTCGAGGCCTTCGAGGAACCGCTTCACCGGCGCATAAAGTGAGGTCTCGTTCATACAGAGGAGACTTAGCCGATTCGGCGCAAAAAGCCTTCCTGACAGCGCACAGCAGGAGACAGTCTCCTTTTCCGAACAGCTCTCCGTTGAGGACATGGAACCCTGCGCGCCCGGCAACGCGGCCTTCGATCGTGAAAATGTGGTGCCGCCGTCCGGAAAAATTAGAAACGACTAATGCACTTGTGTCGCATCAGTGTCGCAATCGCGCGATAATTAACCACTGCGCGAATGACAAATGCAGCGTTGCGCGTCCTCCCAAGATGACCCCTCTGGTCCCTGCCGGTGGGGTTTTCTCTTTCAAAGAACCGTAGTGGCGCTCGCGAAGGGGCAAACCTGTCTCGACGCCTTACGACGTCAACCTTCCGCTTCAGTGCTCGGTGCTGCTGGATTAGATCGCTGCCTGCGGGGCTGGAGCGGATAGCCGACCTGGCCAAAGTAGGTCGAAGGGACCGGATCATCGACGCCGTACTTCTCCGGCACCTTGTTGCCGGTGGCATTATAGGTACCGAACATCACGTCGAGGAAGGGCAACTGCCCGGCGAAGTTCTTGTCATAGGCTTCGCGCTGATTGGCGTGATGCCAGCGATGGAACTGCGGGCTGGCGATCAGCCACTTCAAAGGGCCGAACGAAATCCGCATGTTCGAATGGACCAACATCGTGTGCCAAAAGTAGATGACCGAAAAGATGGCGATCGAGGCTTCCGAGAACCCGAGGAAAAAGACCGGCGTCAGCGATATTGCCTTCGTGACTATGATGTCGACCGGGTGAGAGTGGAAAGCACCGAGCCAGTCCAACTCCTTGATGCCATGATGAATGGCATGGAACTTCCAAAGCGCAGGGATTTTATGAAAGGCGCGATGTGCCCAGTAGACGCCGAGATCGGTGATCAGGATGATTTCCGCAACCTGTAGCCAGACGGGCTGACTGCCAACGGCTTGCGTTATCGATTGCGGGACAAGCATGGCAGCGAGCCCGAGGACACCGGCGGCCATCAAGACGACGGCTGCCTTTACGATAAAGCTGTTGAACAGCAGGTAGATCACATCGACGGCAAAGCCCTCGCGGAGGATCTTTTGCGGCCGCTCGGCAAAAAGATGTTCGAACGGAATGAAGATCAGCGCGCAGATCAACAGCGCCTTGATACCAAAAATATCCATTCACCCGCCTCTATCGCCCTAGCTTCGTGTCACCGCGGAAAGCCGGTGATTCGCTAGTCTAGCGCGCAAAGCCGCGTTTGATGCGATCGACCACCGCCCTTACCGGGGCGGATGCACGCCAGGTCGTGCTGGACGTTATGGCGTCCTGGCGAGCCTGTGCGTCCCGGCTTGCCTTTCGCGCACGTTCAATCTCCTCGATCAGCCGCGAATTGTCCGAGCGCAGGTGCTCCAGTTCGGCATCGTTTTGCCGCGAGTGCACGCTGGCTATGTGGGACCATAGCTGCCGTTGCCAGCGGTCCAGGGAAGTCTCCCGCTCCAAGGCATGAGGCTGGAGCTGATCCCGGACCGCGGACGCGAGCCTGCCGAGGCCCATCACGGCGACGGTGTCGGGAAGGAACGCCGTCTCGTGCTCGATGCCGAGATGATCGAGAAAGCGCTCCGCATTGACAATGGCGTCCGCGATCAGGTTGGCATCGTGGAAGGAAATGATGCAATCCGGCTTCATAAGCCCGAGAACGCCGACAAAGTCCGAAAAACAGGCCGTGTTGGTGTGCTCCGCGTCGATCAGCGCGAGCGTCGCCTTGGGCTTGATCGACTGGGGCGGCACATCGGAAACGTCGCTATCGATGGTGGTCAGCTTGGCCATTGCGTCGGGCGGAAGCTTGTCGGACAGCAAGGCGACCATCCGGGCCGCCGTGTTGTCCGGGTAGTGAAAAACCTCGGCACGCTCGTCGGGCTGGGTCGCCGGCCGCAGATCGACCGATATCACCGCCTCGCAGGCCGGATCGATCAAATGCGGCAGCAGGCTGCCGCCGATATCCGAGCCAACCTCGAGATAGACGTAGCGGCCGAGCATCGATCGCGCGAAGTTCTGCACGCGCAGGAAACTTGTGCGGTCACTGAGCGTGCTTCCGGTATCGACCTGGAAAACAGCAATGTCGAGCTTCTCGATCATGCCCATCGCTTGATTGGCGGTTAGCATTCAGGGGCTCCCATTGGACAATTATTCGCCGCTCGCTTGCATGGCGCGACCGGTTGGATCGCGCAAATCCTGTTGCACTTCGGCTGGATATCCGCAACAGCGTATTTCGCCATGAACAGTTACGCGCCTTGAAAGGTCGACGATGAACCGCCTCTATACTGATCTCCTGATCAAGATCATCGCCAACACAATCTACGGCTCTGGTTCGCAGGTGATCGATCCGTCGAAAATCGGAGAGTCGACCCCGTTCAATCGCGAGGATCGCCTCATGGGCCGCGATTGGCCGACGGTTGCTCACTCGATGGCGGGCGTCAGGCGCCTGACAAATGTCCGCGACCTCGTCCAGCGCGTCATCGATGAAAACGTGCCCGGGGATTTGATCGAGACCGGCGTCTGGCGCGGTGGCTGCTGTATCCTGATGAAAGGCGTGCTGGCCGCCAACGGGATCACGAACAGGAAGGTGTATGTCGCGGACTCGTTCGACGGTTTGCCACCGCCGGACCCCGAGAATTTTCCGGCCGACCTGGGTGACAGGCTGCACGAATACCGGCAGCTTGCGATTGACCAGGCACAGGTCGAATCCAACTTTGCCGCCTATGACCTCCTGGACGACCAGGTGGTCTTCGTCAAAGGCCTGTTCGGAGACACCTTGCCTGGCCTGAAAGCCGGTCCATTCGCCCTGATCCGACTGGACGGCGATATGTACGAGTCGACGATGGACAGCCTCGAAGCGATTTATCCAAGGCTGTCGCCCGGCGGGTTCGCGATCATCGATGACATGGCGTTTGGGCCATGCCGGCAAGCGGTCGAGGACTACCGCACGCGTAACGGCATCAAAGCCGAGATCCACGAGATAGACTGGACGGGCGGTTGGTGGCAGAAGCCAATGGCTGACAACTGAGCCACGGAATCGCGATGAAAACGAAAACCCTGTCCGTCGTTGTTGTCGCTTACAACATTCCCCGAGAACTGCCGCGAACCTTGCGTTCGCTCGCAACGCCCTACCAGCAAGACGTGAGGACGGATGATTACGAGGTCATCGTCGTCGACAACGGATCGTCACCAGCCGTTAGCGAGGGGCTGGTTGCGGACTATGGGCCGAACTTTCGCCTGCTGCGCATCGACGACGCATTGCCGTCGCCCGCGGCTGCCGTCAATCGCGGGATAAGGGAGGCGAGGGGGGACAACATCGGCGTTATGATCGACGGCGCGCGGATCGTGACACCCGGGTTGGTGCATTTCGCTCGCATCGGCCTGGGCATGGCTCCGACGGCAGTCGTGGCTGCGCCTGGCTGGTATCTTGGCAGCGACACCCAGGTGAATGCCCGCAGCAATGGCTATACGAAGGCCATCGAGGATTCGCTTTTGCAATCGATCCGATGGCCGGAAGATGGGTACCGTCTGTTCGAGATCGGGACGATGGATGAGTCGTCGGTCGATCCGTGGTTCACGCCGATATCCGAAGCGAATGCCCTGTTCATGAGCCGGGAGAGCTGGCAGGCAATCGGCGGCATGGATGAACGCTTCACCTATCCGGGAGGCGGCTTCGTCAACATTGATACGCTCGAACGTGCGATGGAGATGCCGCGGGCAAAGCTCATCCTCACCCTGGGAGAGGCTACATTTCACCAGTTGCACGGAGGTGTCGCCACCAACGCAACCGTCGAGCAGCCCAAACACTGGCTCCTCTGGAAGGCCGAAAGGGACGCGTTGAGGGGGCGCGCGGACTTTAGCTTTCACGCCCCCTCGGCGTTCGTGGGATCGCTGCCTCTAGCGCTTGCGCCGCACCTTGCCCGCGCCCTGATTGTGTCTCCACACGGCGCCGGGCCAGCCACGGCCGCGGGCTTCAGGGCGCAATTGAAGCCATCGGAAGAACCCGCGCCGACCAACCAGGCAGCCGCGGCGCTTGTCGAGTTGGCCAAGGTCGAGTTGGAGCGCGGGAATTACAAGGCGGCGGCAGACGTCGCTCGCATGGCAAGCAGCCATGCACCCGCCGAGCTGGCAACGTCACGCGTGCTTTTGTCCGCCGGCCTTCTTTCGCGGTACAATGAGCATCGGGATGCCGCCTATTTCACGGCGATCGGCGATGCGCACCGTGTCATCGGCGAGAACGAAACCGCCGACATTCAATACCGCAACGCCTTGGCGCTTGCCGCCGACAGCGTGGGTGCCCATGCCGGCCTGGCCAGCACGCGGATGTCGGGGCCTTCCTATTACGACTGGCTGGAGCGTCTTTACGCAGAGCTGAAGCCCGCCGTGGTGGTGGAGATAGGCGTCTTTGACGGCGTGTCACTTTCCAAGGTGAAGGCACCAGCCCTTGCAATAGGCATCGATCCCAATCCACGCGCCACGGTGGCGCTCGGCGCGCAAACGCACATTTTTCCGGAGACGAGTGACGCCTTCTTCGATCGCGGTGGAGCGGACGCCCTGCTTGCCGGCCGCCCGGTCGGCGTCGGGTTCATCGACGGTCTGCACACTTTCGACCAAGTGCTGCGCGACTTTGCCAACCTTGAACGCTACTGCGACGCCGGCTCGGTTCTGCTCGTGCACGACACCGCCGCCCTGGACGACGCGACGCAAAGGGTTCCGCCGACGACGCAATTCCACACCGGCGACGTCTGGAAACTGGTTCCGGCGCTTAGGACGCTGCGCCCCGATCTCGACGTGTTCACCATTGCCACGCCCTGGACCGGGCTCACTGTGATATCCGGCTTCGGCAAGGGCAGATATGATCGTTCGTGGATCGCCAACGCCGCCCAACGCTTTGCAAACATGGAGTTTGCCGAGATCGAGGCAAACCTTGGCGAAGCGCTTGGCCTTGTCGCAAACGAATGGGAGCCGGTGCTTGCGCGGATCAGGGCCAACCTCGTCGGCAAAGCGGTGGCAATTCACGATCAAGGCGGCTGGCGGCGGCAAATTGCCAAGCTGATGAAGAGGCTATGATGGGCGGGTTCCTGCATCAGTACTTTCTGAACAACAGCGGCAAAGAGATTTACAAGTGGCTGCACTATTTCGACGTCTACGAGCGCCACTTCGAACGGTTCAGAAACCGGAGGCCGGTCGTCGTTGAAATCGGCGTCTACAAGGGCGGATCGCTCGACATGTGGCGTGCTTATTTCGGCGAGGGCGCGCGAATCGTCGGAGTAGACATCGATCCTGCATGCAAGGCGCACGAGTCCGAAGGGGTCGAGGTCTTCATTGGAAGTCAGGACGACCCTCGACTGCTCGATCGGATCGTCGAGAAATATGGCCCCATCGACATTGTAATCGATGATGGCAGCCACATGATGGATCATGTCATCGCGACCTTCGAGCATCTCTACCATCATGTGCAGCCGAACGGCGTCTACTTCGTCGAGGACACGCATACGAGCTATTGGGACGACTATGGCGGAGGGCTGCGCAAGCCGGGATCGTTCATGGAATTCGCCAAGGGAAAGCTCGACGAGATCAACGCGCATCACGCCCGCGGCGCCTTGCCGCCGAACGCCTTCACCCATGCAACAGACTCAATCTGTGTCTATGACAGCATTGTCGTCTTTGAAAAACGGCCGCAGGGCAGACGTCAGTCGCTCTTGACAGGGCAGGGGTAAATCCATGCACCGGCCGGTTTGAAGTCGTTGGCTCTCGGTGCTTCGCGCTTAAAGGGCTGTCCGAGTTGAAGGCACCCGCGCCCACGATCTTGGGCAATTATTCCCTGAAGGCCCGGGAGAGCTGATCGGTGATGGGTTTCATCAGATAAGACCAGACAGTGCGGTCGCCGGTCTGGATATGCAATTCGGCAGGCATGCCCGGAATGAGCCGGGTTGCCGTTTTCAGGCAGACCGCCTCGTCCGTAATGTTGATGCGGGCCTCATAATAGGCCGTCCGGTTGGCTGTGTCCTTGACCAGATCGGGGGAGATCCGATCGACCGTCCCGTGACACTCCGGCGTGGTGTTGCGATCGAAGGCCGAGAAGCGGATGACGACCGCCTGGCCAAGGCTGACGTCGTCGATGCGCAAGGGCGGAACCTGGGCATCGATCACCAGATCGTCGGTCTGCGGCACGATCAGCATCATGGTCTCGCCAGACGCGACAACGCCGCCAACCGTGTGGATCGCAAGTTCCTGCACGACGCCTGATTGCGGAGCCTTTATCGTCATATGGTCCAGCTGGTCCATGGCCACCTGCTTGCGCTCGACCAGTTCGGCCTCCTTGCCTTCGGCCTCGCGCAGGTCAGCGTTGGCGCTTTTGCGGAAGTCGTTGTCGAGCTGGATACTGGCCAGCGCGTTCTCGCTGATGCGCCCTTCCACTTCGGCGATCGCGGCCAGGAGCCTTCCGGCCTCGCCTTTTTGCTGGATGGTCTGCGTTTTCAAAGCGGTCAGGCGATCCAGCGATGCGAACCTCTTGGCGTAGAGATCCTGGATGATGACGAGGTCGTTGGTCGCCAGGTCAAGAGCTTCGAGGGCCGCGTCGCGCTGGGCCTTGAGGCCTTCGATCTGTTCTCGATATTGATCGTTGCGGGTTCCAAGCTGCGCCTTCTGGCTTTCCAGAAGCGTCATGTTGCTTCGATGCAGCGCGTTTTCACCCGCAATGAGGATCGCCATTGCGGGATCGCTGGCGCGGGCGGACAGATCGTCCGGGATGATCATCTCGTCGCGGCCAATGGTCTCCGCCTCCAGGCGGGTCATTTGCAGCCGCGCGCGGTCCAGCTGCTGGCCAATGATACCGAGATTTGCGCGTGCCACCGTGTCGTCGAAGCGAACCAGGACCTGGCCGGCCGTAACCTTGTCGCCATTTCGCACAAGGATTTCGCGGACGGTACCGCCAGTCTGCTCCTGCACCTTCTTCACATTCGATTCCACCACCACCGTTCCGCTGGCGATGACCGCACCGGCAAGGGATGTGGTCCCGGCCCAGATGCCGATGCCGCCAACAAGTGCGGCGACAACGACGAGGCCGGATCCAATGGTCCATCGAACTCCGTCACCACGCATCGACGAGCGTTGCGATGCCGGCAGGGTTGCTGCGTGCGAACGCGTCAGGTCGGCCGTTTGCGTGGGTGCGAGGCTCATCATGGCCGCCTGTCATGCAGGGTGACGACAGTTGGTGCGCGTTCGCCGCCCGGGGCCTGTTCCGGCCGCACATTGGCTGGGCGCGTCATCTTTGCCAGCACTTCGTCCCGCGGTCCCATCGCCTGTACCGTGCCGCCGGCCATGACCAACACGGTATCGATATTCGCCAGTGCCGCGGGCCGATGTGCGATGACGACGACGATGCCACCTCGATCGCGTACGCCCTTTATGGCTGCGCCCAGGGCGATGTCGCCCTCGCCGTCCAGATTGGAATTCGGCTCGTCGAGAACGACGAGGAACGGATCGCCATACAATGCCCGCGCCAGACCGACCATCTGACGCTGGCCTCCGGAGAGTGCTGAGCCGCCTTCGCCGATACGCGTCTGGAAACCGTCGCTCAGCCGGAGGATCATCTGTTTGACCCCGGCAGCTTCGGCCGCCGCAACAACCGCATCCGCGCTCGCGTTGGCGTTGAAGCGGTTGATGTTCTCGGCAACGGTGCCCTCAAACAACTCGATGTCCTGCGGCAGGTAGCCGACGTCGCGTCCAAGCGCTTCTTCATCGAATTGATCGAGTGCGGCCGCATCAAGACGCACAGTGCCGCGGAGAGGGGTCCATGCCCCGACGAGCGCACGCGCCAGCGTGGACTTGCCTGACGCGCTTGCTCCGATGATGCCCAGCCCGGCTCCCGCCTGCAAGGAGAACGCCACATTCTGGATGATTGGTTTTTGCTGGCCGGGAGCACCGACCGAGACCGCCTCGACCGACAGTGTCTCCCGAGGCCGCGGAAGCGTAAGAGGCGCTTCTTGTGCATCGGCGTTGCGCAGCATCTGCTTGAGCCGGCCATAGCTCTGTCTGGTGGAAACCCATGGGCGCCAGTTGGCGATGACGAGATCGACGGGCGACAGTGCCCTGGCGAGCATGATCGACGTCGCGATCATGATGCCAGGCGATGCCTCGCCTTCAATCACCAGGTAGGCGCCTAGTCCGAGCATCAGCGATTGCAGGATCATTCGCCACGTCCGCGAGACGGTCCCGGTCGCGCCGACAACGTCGGAAATGCGCAACTGATTGGCAAGATAGGCTTCGCTCCGGTCCTGCCAGAGACCGCTGATGCGAGGTCCCATGCCAAGTGCACGAACAACCTCCGCGTTCCGGCGTCCGGCATCGGAAAGCTGCTTGCGGGAAATGGATGATTCCATCGCTCGTTTGGCGGGACCGCGGCTCAAGCCTTCGGCAACCAGGGTCAGCAAGACGCTCACGATCGCGCCCGCCGTCGCGAGCGCTCCAAGCAGCGGGTGGAGGAAAAAGATGCCGACCAGATAGAAGGGCAGCCAGGGCAGATCGAAGAAGGCTGTCGGGCCCGATCCCGAGATGAAGCTGCGTATCTGGTCGAGATCGCCGATCGGCTGAAGCCGTGTGCCTTCCTGACCGGACCTGAGAGGGAGCGAGACCGAGAGAGCAAAGACAGCGGGTTGCAGGCTGGTGTCGAAACGCCTGCCGATCCGTGCAAGCAGCCTGAGCCGCAGGAGATCAAGCAGACCATAGGCGATATAAAGTCCCGCCATGGCGATCGAGAGCACTGTCAGGGTCGGAATGCTGTGCGAAGGCAGGACGCGGTCATAGACCTGAAGCATGTAGAGCGAGCCGGTCAGACCAAGCAGGTTGATCATTCCCGAGAAAACGGCGACGCAAACCAATGCCGCGGCGCACGACCTTAGCGCACGGCTGGGCGCGGACAATCCCGCTGGGGCAGGACGGGAGCCGCCGCGGTTCTGTATCTGAATTGCCACATGCCCCCGCTTAACGTTCAGACTACGACGAAATCGGCGTTGGTCAGCGCCAGGTTTGCGGCAAGCGTGGCGAAATGGATGGAACCACCCGCCGCACTGCCGTTGCTGTCATAGGTGAGCCAGCCGGTATCCGTCTCATAGATGATATGATCGTTGCCGTCACCCGCAAGGCCGGTGGTGTTCTTAACGAACTGTTCCGCCGTCAGCGTGCCGTTGCCGCCAAGCGCTGCAAAGATCGCATTGTCGACCTGGATTGTGTCGTCGACCACTGAGAAGTCGGTAATGCGGTCGACATTGGCAGAGGCGTTCAGCGCCGTGGTGAAGACGAAGGTGTCATGCCCGGTGCTGCCGGACAGCGTGTCGTTGCCGAGCAGGCCGTTGATGATGTTGTTGCCGGAATTGCCGGTGATGATGTTGGCAGTCGAGTTGCCTGTGCCATTGATGGAAGCCGCGCTGCGCAACGCCAGGTTCTCCAGCTCCTGGCCGGAAAGATTGAACGAGACATAGGCCTGCACATTGTCGGTGCCACCCCCGTTGGCCTCGATGACATGGTCTCCGGCATTTTCGACATAGTAGGTGTCGTTGCCTTGAGCGCCACTCATGGTGTCGGCGCCGGCAAGGCCGTTGATGACGTTGTTGCCGCTGTTGCCGGTGATGATGTTGGCAGCGGAATTGCCGGTGCCGTTGATCGAGGCCGCGCCGCGCAGCGCCAGGTTCTCCAGAGCCTGTCCCGATAGGTTGAAGCTGACATAGGCCTGCACATTGTCGGTGCCCCCGCCATTGGCCTCGATGACATGGTCGCCGGCATTGTCGACATAATAGGTGTCGTTGCCTTGCGCGCCGCTCATGGTGTCGGCACCGGCAAGGCCGTTAATGATGTTGCTGCCTGAATTGCCGGTGATGATGTTGGCAATGGAATTGCCGATGCCGTTGATGGAGGCCGCGCCGCGCAGCGTCAGGTTCTCCAGCTCCTGACCGGAGAGATTGAAGGAAATCGTGCTGTTGACTGTATCGGTGCCCTGGCCATTGGCCTCGAGGACAACGTCGCCGGCATTGTCGACCCAGTAGGTGTCGTTGCCGGTGCCGCCGCTCATCGTGTCGGCGCCGGCGCCGCCATTGATCGTGTCGGCGCCGCCGAACCCATAGAGCACGTCGTGCAGCGGTGTTCCGTTCAGCGTGTCATTGCCACTCAGCGCAAGATTGAGCAGACCCATCGTGTCATTGCTCATGACGAAGCCCACAACATCGGTGGCCGCTACGTTCAGGCCCGTGATCTGCAGCACCGTGCTGCCAGCCACCACATATTGGACGGATGTGACGGTTCCACCGGTAGGGACGCCGGCGTTATAAGTGAATCCAGAGCCCTGAAAGAGTGTGTAATTCGATGCGTCGTCAAAAAACCTTGCATAGAGAGGCTGGGCGTCCTCGAAGTCGTAGTCGAGCAGTGCTCCCACCTGCAGCGTATCGAAATTCAGTCCAGAAACCGTACCACCGCTGACAACAGCCATGACGTTCTCCCACCCAAGATTAACAACCCCAACCTATATTTACGAGGTTTCCTGAAACAGCACAACTGACCGTTCTTACTTGTAGTTAGCCACCGAGGGTTCGGGATGGAATTGTTGCAATGCACTTTGGCGGCGGCGAGGTCCGCTTCGGGGGACCGGCATGACCTTCTTATACCACGACGAAATCGGCGTTTGTCAGCGCCAGATTGGCGGCGAGGGTGGCGAAGTGGGTCGAGCCGCCCGCCGCACTGCCGTTGCTGTCATAGGTGAGCCAGCCAGTGTCCGTCTCGTAGATGATGTGATCATTGCCGTCACCGGCAAGGCCGGTGGTGTTCTTGATGAACTGGTCGGCGGTCAGCGTGCCGTTGCCGCCAAGCGCTGTGAAGATGGCGTTGTCGACCTGGATGGTGTCGTCGGCGACCGAGAAGTCGGTGATGTGGTCGACATTGGTGGAAGCATTCAGTGCCGTGGTGAAGACAAAGGTATCCTGGCCGGTGCTGCCGCTTAGCGTGTCGTTGCCGAGGAGGCCGTTGATGACATTGGCGCCCGAATTGCCGGTGATGATGTTGGCGGTCGAGTTGCCCGTGCCGTTGATGTTCGCTGAGCTGCGCAGCGCCAGGTTCTCCAGCTCCTGGCCGGAGAGGTTGAACGAGACGTAGGCCTGGACATTGTCGGTGCCCTGGCCGTTGAGCTCGACGACGTGGTCACCGGCATTGTCGACATAGTAGGTGTCGTTGCCTTGTGCACCGCTCATCGTGTCGGCGCCGGCAAGGCCGTCGATGACGTTGTTGCCGCTGTTACCAGTGATGACATTGGCAATGGAATTGCCGGTGCCATTGATGGAAGCCGAGCTGCGCAGCGCCAAGTTCTCCAGCTCCTGACCGGAAAGGTTGAAGGAGACATAGGCCTGCACATTGTCGGTGCCCTGGCCGTTGAGCTCGACGACATGGTCGCCGGCATTGTCGACATAGTAGGTGTCGTTGCCGATGCCGCCTTGCATGGTGTCGGCGCCTTCCTTGCCGTCCAAAGTATCATTGCCGCCAAGACCGCTGAGGGTGTTGATGCCTGAATTGCCGTTCAGCGCATTGGCCAGGCTGTTGCCGGTGGCGTTGATCGAAGCCGCGCTGCGCAGTGCGACGTTCTCGATGTTGCCCGTGAAGTGGTTGCCATCACTGAGGTTGATCGAGATATAGCCATTGACAATATCCGAGCCGTTGGCGCCGGCAGTGCTTTCACTGACGATATCGCCGGCGTTGTCGACATAGTAAGTGTCGTTGCCGGCCCCGCCATACATGGTGTCGGCACCTGCCTTGCCATCCAGCGTGTCATTGCCGGCCTTGCCGTCCAAATGGTCGCCGCCCGAGGAACCATATATGGCTTGGGTGCCGTCGGTGCCGATCAGCGTCAAGGCATTCGTGCCAAGCCCGACGATAGATGAAATGCCGTTGACCGCTGTCACGGATACCGACGTGCGGATGGTCGACTGGCCCATCAGATCGATCTTGGCGTTGAAGCCGGCAGCGATCGTCGCGGTGAGAACCACCGGCGTCACCTGGTCGCCACCGGCAAACGTGATGGTCTTGAGACCGGCCGTCAGCTCCTCGGAATAGCCGCCCGCGCTGCCGCTGGCCGTGTTCGGTCCGCCGCTGACGGAGACCGTTATGTTGCCGCGGCCTTCGCCGATCGAATAGAACTGGTCGGCGGTCACGGTATCGTTGAAGGCGACACCAGTGAGAAACTGGTGGTTTGCGCCTGGGCGGCCGAAATCTTCCGTCAGCATCGTCGCGTTGAGGCCCTGATAGACCCCCTGGGCCTGGCCGACACCGACCTCCTGATAGTCCGGATCCATCAAATTGACCCGGTGGCCGCGGCCAGGGTAGTTCGAATCGACAAACAGAAGTTGATGGAGCTGCAGAGACATCGCCGGTGTGAGAGTACCGGAAGTAGCGCTGTACGCGATGTTTTCGCCCGCCGAATTGTAGCTGTAGCCAGCGGCCGTTATCCGCTCGAATGGATCAGGGTCGCCCGCGCCCGGTCCCGTATGCGCGAAGTAGTCTCTATCGATCATGTCCTGGCTATGAGCCCGCGCCACGCTGAGCAGCGTGTCGTTCATCGCCAGCGGCTGCTTCATCGCGGTGGAGATGGTCTCGTTGGCCGGGACCCCCTCATTGAGGCTTATGCCATATCGTGCGGCTTCAGCGGCGGGATCGAGCCGCGCGCGATTGATCAGTTCCAGGATTGCCTGCTCGACAGCACTCTGATTGGCCATGACTTTCCCCATCCAGTATTGTGCGAGTATTATTTTTAGGCAACAAACTGCCGAAACACCAGCCGGCTGGAAGAAACCTGCTCAAAAGCCGTGCCATTCAATGCTTGAACGGGCTCGCCGTAATCGGGCGCCTGCGATTGCGTGGGGAGCTCTATCTTCGAGCGGATCAGACCACGGCGAAATCGGCGTTGGTGAGCGCCAGATTGGCGGTCAGCGTGGCGAAATGGGTGGAGCCGCCAGCGGCGCTGCCGTCGCTGTCATAGTAGAGCCAGCCGGTGTCGGTCTCGTAGATGATATGGTCGTTGACGTCGCCGGCAAGCCCTGTGGTGTTCTTGACGAACTGGTCCGCAGTCAGCGTGCCATTGCCGCCAAGCGCTGCGAAGATCGCGTTGTCGAGCTGGATGGTGTCGTCGACCACCAAGAAGTCGGTGATGCGGTCGACATTGGTCGAGGCGTTCAGCGCTGTGGTAAAGACGAAGGCATCCTGGCCGGTGCTGCCGGACAACGTGTCGTTGCCGAGGAGGCCGTCGATCGCGTTGGCGCCACTGTTCCCGGTGATGACATTGGCGATCGAATTGCCGGTGCCGTTGATGTTGCCGGTGCTTCTCAGCGCCAGGTTCTCCAGTTCCTGACCGGAGAGATTGAAGCTGACATAGGCCTGCACATTGTCGGTGCCCTGGCCGTTGAGCTCGATCACTTTATCACCGGCATTGTCGACGTAGTAGGTGTCGTTGCCGGTGCTGCCGCTCATCGTATCGCCGCCGCCGAGGCCATCGATGACGTTGTTGCCCGAATTGCCGGTGATGATGTTGGCGATCGAATTGCCGGTGCCGTTGATGGAAGCCGAGCTGCGCAGCGCCAGGTTCTCCAGCTCCTGCCCGGAGAGGTTGAAGGAGACGTAGGCCTGCACATTGTCGATGCCCTGGCCGTTGAGCTCGACGACATGGTCGCCGGCATTGTCGACATAGTAGGTATCGTTGCCTTGCGCGCCGCTCATGGTGTCGGCACCGGCAAGGCCGTCGATGATGTTGTTGCCGGTATTGCCGGTGATGATGTTGGCAGCGGAATTGCCGGTTCCGTTGATCGAAGCCGAGCTCCGTAGCGCCAGGTTCTCCAACTCCTGACCGGAAAGATTGAAGCTGACATAGGCCTGCACATTGTCGATGCCCTGGCCGTTGAGCTCGACGACATGGTCGCCGGCGTTGTCGACATAATAGGTGTCGTTGCCGGTGCTGCCGCTCATCGTGTCGGCACCGCCGAGGCCGTCGATGATGTTGTTGCCGCTGTTGCCGTTGATGATGTTGGCGATGGAGTTGCCGGTGCCGTTGATCGAAGCTGCACTGCGCAGCGCCAGGTTCTCCAGCTCCTGGCCGGAGAGGCTGAAGGAGACGTAGGCCTGGACGTTGTCGGTGCCGCCGCCATTCGCCTCGATGACATGGTCGCCGGCATTGTCGACATAATAGGTGTCGTTGCCGGTGCTGCCGCTCATCGTGTCGGCGCCGGCGAGCCCATCGATGACGTTGTTGCCTGAATTGCCTGTGATGATGTTGGCAGCGGAATTGCCGGTGCCATTGATCGAGGCCGCGCTGCGCAGCGCCAGGCTCTCCAATTCCTGGCCGGAAAGGCTGAAGCTGACATAGGCCTGTACATTGTCGGTGCCTTGGCCATTGGCCTCGATGACAAGGTCGCCGGCATTGTCGACATAGTAGGTGTCGTTGCCGATGCCGCCTTGCATGATATCGGCGCCACCACGGCCGTCGATGACATTGCCAACATTATTCCCGATGACGGTATCGGCATGTGCGCTGCCGATGACGTTCTCGATCGTTGTCGAGAACGCAAGGCCCAGATTTCGCTCCCATTCATAGGCCGGGGTGGTCGGATCAGTCAGGGTGTTTCGAATAAAGTCCCCAAAGCCACCAAATTGCGCGGTGAGGTCAGCTATCTGATTCTCGACATTGTAGTAGTCGAGATCCGAATAGGCGCCGGGGCGCAAATCGACGGTCGAACCTCGGGAAAGCGCGGACAGGTCTAGAGTGTCCGTGCCGCCGGCATCGTAGATCGCCTGCCTGCCATTCAAGCCATTGTCGGTAAAGGCATAGACCGTATTGCCGGTGGCAGTGGTCGGATCTGCGCCGTAATGGGACTGAATCGCCATGATATCGAGCACCATTGGCGTAAAGGACGACGTTCCCTCGACACTGTAAGCGATGCCCCCGCCGCCGCCGTCTGACCAAGTGAAGAAATAGTCTTCCGAGGTGTAGCTCATCACCGTGTAGGTTCTGCTGTCGTATCCCGCCGGCACAGTCGGCGCCTCGAACGGGTGTTTCAGTCCTAGGGCATGCCCGGATTCGTGGATGAGAATCTGGAAATCAGAGGTATGCTGGGCGAAACTGGATGACTTATAGGTCTCGTCGACCCAGATGTCGCCGTTGACGGCAATTGCCGTGTTGCCGGGCAGGGGCGGGCCATAGGCATAGGCGGCTATGCCTGAGCCCTCGCGCGCTGTGACGTCGGTGAATGCGACGCGGATTTTCCCGGGGATTGCATCCGATACCTCAGTTATCGAAGGCGCGATCAACGCGTCCCAAAGAGACAAGGCGGTCCGAAAGCTCGCCGCCTGGGTGCTGTTGAAAGGTCCAGACTGAGCGTCGAAAGGCTCTCCCGATCCATATTCTGTCTCCCAGAGTGAACCGGCGCCTGGAATTGAGTAAGTGATCGTCGAGCCGGACCACTTCGCACCGTCCACGTCAACAAGCCCATTCCGGGCCTGTGTCACGGTCACATTTGTCAAAGTCATCGCGCACCCCCCGCGGTTGTTGGACGATAATATTCGGCGACAGTTTGGATCATAGATAACGGTGTCCGCTACGCTCGGAGAAATTCCAGGAAAAGTGTGAAACAGTTTCCTGTCCGGAATTGTGTCAAACAAAAAGAAAGAGCGGTTTTGCGTTCATTGAAACGATGAACCGCTCCTACCTTCACACCACGACGAAATCGGCGTTTGTCAGCGCGAGGTTAGCGGCCAGCGTGGCGAAATGGGTTGAGCCGCCAGCCGCACTGCCGTCGCTGTCATAGTAGAGCCAGCCGGTGTCCGTCTCGTAGATGATGTGCTGGTTGGCATTGGTGGCGGCGCCCGACGCGCTGGCGGCAAACTGGTCAGCCGTCAGCGTACCGTTGCCGCCAAGCGCTGCGAAGATGGCGTTGTCGACCTGGATGGTGTCGTCGGCGACCGAGAAGTCGGTGATGTGGTCGACGTTGGTCGAGGCGTTGAGCGCCGTGGTGAAGACGAAACTGTCGTTGCCGGTGCTGCCGGACAGCGTGTCATTGCCGAGGAGGCCGTTGATGACGTTGTTGCCGGAATTGCCGGTAATGATGTTGTCGGTGGAGTTGCCGGTGCCGTTGATGTTGCCGGTGCTTCTCAGCGCCAGATTCTCCAGTTCCTGCCCGGAGAGGTTGAACGAGGCATAGGCCTGGACATTGTCGATGCCCTGGCCGTTGAGCTCGATCACGTGGTCGCCAGCATTGTCGACATAATAGGTGTCGTTGCCTTGAGCACCGCTCATGGTGTCGGCACCGGCAAGGCCGTCGATGATGTTGTTGCCGCTGTTGCCTGTGATGATGTTTGCGATCGAATTGCCGGTGCCGTTGATATTGCCTGAGCCGGTCAGCGTCAGCTTCTCCAGTTCCTGTCCCGACAGGTTAAAGGAGACGGAGCTGAAGACGCCGTCAGTGCCCTGGCCGTTGAGCTCGACGACATGGTCGCCAGCGTTGTCGACGTAATAGGTGTCGTTGCCGGTGCTGCCACTCATGGTGTCGGCGCCGCCGAGGCCATCGATGATGTTGTTGCCGCTGTTGCCGTTGATGATGTTGGCGATCGAATTGCCGGTGCCGTTGATATTGCCCGCGCCGGTCAGCGTCAGCTTCTCCAGTTCCTGTCCCGACAGGTTGAAGGAGACGGAGCTGAAGACGCCGTCGGTGCCCTGGCCGTTCAGCTCGATGACATGATCGCCGGCATTGTCGACGTAGTAGGTGTCGTTGCCGGTGCTGCCGCTCATTGTGTCGGCGCCAGCGAGCCCGTTGATGACGTTGTTGCCGGAATTGCCGGTGATGATGTTGCCAGCGGAATTGCCGGTGCCATTGATCGAAGCCGCGCTGCGCAGCGCCAGGTTCTCCAGCGCCTGGCCGGAGAGGTTGAAGCTGACATAGGCCTGGACGTTGTCGGTGCCGCCGCCATTGGCCTCGATGACATGGTCGCCGGCATTGTCGACATAGTAGGTGTCGCTGCCTCCGCCGCCGCGCATCGTGTCGGCGCCGCCCTTGCCGTTCAGCAAATTGTTGCCGGAATTGCCGATCAGCGTGTCAATGCCGGAACCGCCAACGGCATTCTCGATCGTCGCGCCGAAGGCAATTGACACATTGCGGTGGCCGCCGCCGATGTCGGAGAAACTGCCTGCCGCCAGATTGATGATTTGGGCTTGGCCGAACCCGGACGCATCCAGCGTATCGACACCACCAGCGTCCCAAATGCAGATTGCCGGCGAGGGGTTCAGGGCGAAGTTGTACACGTTGCCGGCATTGGAACCAAAACCGTAGACGGTATTGCCCGTACGCGTCGTCATATTGGCGCCGTAGAGCTGCTGAACAGCTAGAATGTCATACAACATCAGCGTGTCGGGATAGTCATTGTAGTCGGATGCGCCGGTGTTGGTCTCGTCGAAATAGCTCATCACGCTGTATTGGTTGCTGTCCTGGATGAACTGGGCATCGTTGCCGTAGGTCGGATTGGACCCGGCATTGTATTCGCCCGGATGTGAAAGGCCGAGCGCGTGGCCTGTTTCGTGCAGAATGGTCTGATAGTCGTAAGAGCCGATCGGCAGATTTCCCGTGTCGACGGCGTCGGTGTTCAAATGCACGTCTCCGGAAATGTCGCCTGGCGCGGTCGTTCCCGGGTAAATTGCGTAGGCTCCTGCGGGGTCCGGCTTCGATGTGTAGTTTCCAAACAGCATCGTCGCGTTGTCGCTGGTGCCAGCGGGGTTGACTTGCGTGAAAGTCAGGCCGCAGACCGACGAATACATGGCAAGCACGGACTTGACGGCTGCGATTTCCGCAGAGCTCAACGGGCTGAAGGGGGCAGCAAACCCTTGCGAGTCCGTGCAATTGACGTCCGTCATTCGCACAGCCCATGTCACGTTCACCGGCTGCCCGGGCGCTGTGCTCCAGCTGCTTCCGGGCCTCAGGATCGCGCCCGCCCCCATCAATTCGTCGTAGCTGGCCCGGGTTCCGCTCACTACGGAAACGCCATATTGCCCCACGTAACCATCGTTATACGCGCCGGCATTGATGAAGTAATCGCCGGTGGTCAAGGCCGTGTAGGTGATCGTCGAATAGCGGTACTGGCCCGGGATGACGTCATCGTTGGACGCAACCAATGTTCCGGATGCGTTCATGAGAGCCATGAACGTATCCTCGACATTGTCGCCGACGGTCGGACTGACACGCGCACCTTCACCGACTTCCGCGAATGTGTAGGTCTGGCCCGCCACCAGGTGCACCCGGTACCAATCATGGTCGCCGGCCGAAGACAAATGGCCAGTTGCTGTCTGGCCGACTGCCAGGGTGTAGCTCGTGGCGATGGATGACGCCGCATCCGTTGTTTCGGTGACGTTTGGCATTGCCTTCCCCCTCTGCGTTTCCTGCGGCAGCGCCGCTTATTATCTATAATGCAGCACGAGGCTCGCAACCCGCATGTCCGACTGGCCTATTTGCCGTCGTTCACTTTGTCCTTGCCGCATAGCCGTTCTGCCACTTCGAGTGCCCTGCGAAGGACTTCCCGATTTTCCGCTGCCGAAATGATTGGGCTTCCAAGGCGTGCTTCGTGCAGACGCGCCAGCGCCTGCTCGCAGGTTTTGGCATTCATCGGGCGTTGCGGATTTCGAGGATAGGATTGTACGGGCTGAGGTCCGACAATGGATGACACGATAGCTCCTACGCATAGGAGGTTCCGAGTCATGAGCCTTTTCCGTGACCGGTCTGTCTTTGACCAGGCGGCCGTCCAATTCTCGGCTTGGTGACAGCCACCCATGCCTGTCGCCATCATGATCGGCCACAACCACCTTCCAAAAGACACAATCGCTTTCCGCGGCTTCGCGCCGACAGGTCAATTGCGGAACATTTGTTTCCGAAATCCTATGCCCACGCCCCTAGATTGATACTCTATGTCACGGTCACGACTGTATTCAACGCTGTTCTTGAGGACCAGCTAAAATTCCTGCTTGAATTCCGTATGTACCGCGTTGCTTTGTTGGCATAGGTGCATCTCTCTTGCCATC
Source organism: Mesorhizobium sp. P2_A12 (assembly GCF_056405075.1). Lineage (NCBI taxonomy): Bacteria > Pseudomonadati > Pseudomonadota > Alphaproteobacteria > Hyphomicrobiales > Phyllobacteriaceae > Mesorhizobium > Mesorhizobium sp. P2_A12. The sequence continues at coordinate 41,422 of NZ_JBFUCU010000012.1, read as the reverse complement.
GGACTGGACTGCTTTGGGTAGGTGCCCGGACTGCGCCAGTCGTCCTAGATGACTGGACATCGCAACTATTCCATGTCCGATAATTCAATGGCTAGTGAGAGTGTGGCAGGTCGTGCCGCCGCTTTTTTTCTGATTTATGATCAATGTCTTGCTTAAAAACATGGCGGAGGAAGTGGGATTCGAACCCACGGTGAGCTTGCACCCACGCCGGTTTTCAAGACCGGTGCCTTAAACCGCTCGGCCATTCCTCCGTTGTGATTTTTCAATCACTTAGGTAGTGCGCTGCCGGCTGGCTTCGGCCTGTTGGCACCGGATTGGCACCGAAGGCGTTCCCGACTGGTTCGCGCTTCATTCCTGTAGTGCGGCATTGAGGGCCGCGTCAACCACCGCTGCGGCACCTTCCTGCTGTCCTGGGAGCAGGTGCGCATGAATGTTCAGGGTGACTGGACGGATTGGCGTGGCCGGCGCGGGCCGACACGACATGCACAGGAACGCCGCTGCACAACAGATGCGTGATGTGGGTATGCCGGAGGCCATGAAGGTGACTTGCGGAACACCAGCAGTTTCTGCTTCCCGAGCGAACTGTTTCGAGAACGGGCGAGGGGTTCGAATGCGGCCATCCCACATCGGAAAGGCCAGATCCTTCCCATCCTTGCCCATGCCAAGCTTCAAGCGATGCTCCTCGCGGGCCGTCGTAGGCGCCATGGTGCTGCATTGAAAGAAAACTCGCCGGGCGAAGGAACCCCAATCCCTCAAGCCCGGCGAAAGTTTACTTCCTGATCCCCGATCAGGACCGGTAGGAGGAGGGTACCGGCAATCTATGCAGTGCAAAACCGGTGCCAGCATTTTTTGTCCCGAAATGAGACAGGCCAACGCGAGCCATGCGCAACAGCGAACTTACCGAACGCCCTGGCCGAGGCTGGACGTGATGGGCCGAGGGCGTAGGCCCAATGTCATCTCGGTTGACGAGCTCACCCACAAACTGATTGCTGAGCGGCGGTGATCGGAATTCGGGGGATCGAGATCGGCGAAGAGGTCGACAGCCTCTATCGCACGATCCTTGATGCCATCGTCCACTATGACGCTGGCGTGCCGGAGTGACCATTCGCCGCTTGCCGGCGAGTTCACACGGGTTGACCTTCCATGTGCTGGAAGGTGTATGGCCGAAGCGTGACTTGGAGGTAGGCGCATGAACATTGGAGTTGCGGCCTGCCCGCACTGGGGAGCGCACAACTCGGTGAAACGCATCGTCCTTGCGGTGGGGCTTGCACTGGCTTGTGTTTCAGGCCTGGCCGCTGCCAAGGTTGGCAGTGAAGCACTCATTGAGGCCCGCCAAGCGTCCATGAAACAAATGGCAACGGCTGCAAAAACGCTTGCTGGGATGTTTAACGGCCAAGTCCCTTACAACGCTGCTGCATTTCGAGACGCTGCCGAAACCCTACGAGATCGAACCGGGAGCCTCGTTGGCGAGTTTCCATCCGGATCGCTCGGTCCACTGTCCGGTGCCAAACCGGAAATCGACCAAGACCGACGAAGTTTTGAGGCGCTGGCTCACCACATCGCCACGCTCGCAACTGCACTGGCAAAGGAGGCTGCGAATGCGCCCCCGCAAATCAACGCCGAAATGCGGATGGGGCCTGGAACGATGATGGACGGCGGAAGTCTGCTGGGGAAGCGCACTAACGCGGCTGAACCCGATCCGGCGACGCTGCCCGCAGAACACTTGGTGCACATGATTTTGCAGGATTGCACCAGTTGCCACTCCAGGTTCCGCCAAAAGATTCGGTGACGGTCGTCCACGAACTAATTCTCTGATGATTTTGTCGACGCGCAACTCCTGCTTAGCGGCATGAGTGAACGGGCGCTGGCTGGGCGGTACTTTGCCCTGAAGGCCGGTGCTTGCCGCTGCTCCCGCCGTCGCTGGTACATCCGCAGTCGACGACGGGTGCCGGACTTAAAGCTTGCACCGGCCATTGCGGGGGAGGTCAGATCTCCCGCTCGAGTGAATCTACAACCACATCTGAAGTCGCTCAATTAAGGCTAAGTGCGGGTGGCCATCATCCTTTCAGGGGCCGGTCCCGTACCATCGAATGAACAGCGCTTGCGGGCGTGAACTATAATCCTTCCGTTGCGGCGACCCCTTCAACGGAGATCGCCTATGGCCAGGACCAAACTTCACAAGCAGCTTTCAGAGGCTGAAATCGAGCGCTTCCTCGCCGAGGCGGAGCGGCTACACAAGAGCATCGTCCAGCCGCTCTTATCGCCTAGCAGCGAGCATTTCCGGGCGCCCCAGCGCACCCACCGGCAGGGATGCGCCGTTCATTCAATGGTAGGAGACAGGGCCGGTGAAGTAGGATTCGCAACGCCGCCTCGCCGGGTGTAGGATGCCTTGTCGTCCGATCTAAAAGGCCACGGACGACGGAGCATTCCCGGAGCATAGTATGCGTGGTTTGATCCTTGGCCTGGCTGCCCTCGTGGTCACCTCTTCATTTGCCCAGGCAGCAGGCGACAGCACCGCCGGCCGGAAAGTCATGGTGAAATGCCAAGCGTGCCACGGCAAGGATGGCCTCGGCAAACTGTCTTACACGCCCAATATCGCCGGCCAGAAGTACGACTATCTCGTCCACGCGCTGATGGCTTACAAGGCCGGAGAGCGCAAGAGTCAAATGATGTCGCTGGTCGTCAAGAGCCTGAGCGATGAAGACATCGCCAATGCTGCGGCTTACTATGCCGCGATCAAGATTACCGTCGAAGTTCCGCCGGACAAGTAACCAGGGCTGGCGATGTGTGGAATCATGCGGTCTTCCAGCTAAGGCTAGGACCTCTTCCGCAGCCGTACCCCGGCGCCGCCGCCATTCTCGGGGATGAACTCGACGCCAGCCGCTTCCAGAGCGCGCGCCGGCTGGCCGCAAAGGCACCGTGCCACAATATTGCCCGGTTCCGGCCATAATCGATTAATACCGTGATAAACAATTCCTGCGCACAAAGGATCGGGGTTCACGGCGTCGTTGGTATTGTCGAGTGAGTGCTTTGGCTCCTCTGGCGGTTAGATGGCGGCGTCTTTCATTGAGACTGTAGGGGACATCTGAAAAAATGCAGGCTGTGACGCACCCGCGTCTTCGTCGCGCTGCTACAGTCGCGTTGTTGGCGGTATCGGCTGCCTTGCTGGCGGCTTGCGCATCGCCTGAACCCAAAGCGATGGTCTACAAAAAGACCCGCTCCAAGGAATATTTCTCCGAATCCGAATACGGCGCGAAGGCAAGCCCACGTGTGGCCTTCCGGGGCGGGCGGCTGCAGCGTGGCGGCGGCCGGGACCAGCTCGGCAAGCCCTATCAGGTCCGGGGCAGGTGGTATTACCCCAAGGAAGACAAGCACTACGCCAAGGTCGGTCTGGCCTCCTGGTATGGCGATGCCTTCCACGGCCGGCTTACCGCCAATGGCGAAGTCTACGACATGACACACCTGACGGCGGCGCATCCGACCATGCCGCTGCCAAGCTATGCCCGCGTCACCAATCTCAAGACCGGCAGCTCGGTCATCGTTCGCGTCAACGATCGCGGCCCCTACCACGAAGGCCGCATCATCGATGTGTCGGAGCGCGCCGCCCAAATGCTTGATTATGCCAACATCGGCACCGCGCAGGTGAAGGTCGAGTATGTCGGCCGCGCACCGCTCGACGGCGATGACGACCAGTATCTGATGGCCTCCTACCATCCCGGCAACAGGGCGCCGGATCCGTCGGATGGACTGCCGACCGGCGTCATGGTCGCCATGAACGGACCGTCGCCGAGCCTTCCCGTTGGTGCCGCCGCCGTGCCGTTTCCTGGCCAGTTGACCGATTCGGGGGCGGCCCAGGCGGTCATGCCGGCGCAGTCGCCGGCCTATGGCGACCTGGCATTGCCGGATTTCGGCCCGATCGTGCCGGAGCGCCCAGAGATCAGCCTGCCGCCGCAATCGCCGTTTGCCGTGGCCTCGCTCTCCTATGCGGACGAGCGGGTAGAGCGCGCCTCCAACGCCTTCGCAGCGCTTGGCGGCGACGGCATGTCACCGGCCGACCTGCTTCAATCGTGGAAGCGTCAGTCGCCGTCTGCCGGTTCGCCCACCGACTATGTTGCGGCAGGTTCGTTCGAGGATGCGGCGGACGCCAAGCGCGTTGCCGCCCAGCTTGCCGCATTCGGCAAGATCGAGATCCAGCGTTCAGAACTCGATGGCGAGGATTGGTATTCGGTCAATCTCTATCCCGACGGCCATCGCAATCTGGATGATTTGCTGCAGGCAGCCTGGTCGCATGGTGCGCCGGATGCGCTGGCTGTGCGCAACTGAGCGCAAGCAAGGTCGGATCTCCACTGCGCGGTTGATCCGCCACGGAAAAAGCCTGATACTTTTTGCGGGCTTGCCGGACGTGCCGGCCAACGGGTCGAATTTCATGCAATTTCGCTTGCTCCAGCCTTTCGCCGGGCTTCTGTTTTTTTGCCTACTATTGCTTTCCCTGGCTCCAGCCAGTGCGCAGCTTTTCGAGACCAAGGCCGCGCAGGTTTTCATGATCGACGCCGAAACCGGGACGGTGCTGTTTTCGAAAGATGCCGATAAGCCGATACCGCCGGCTTCGATGGCCAAGCTGATGACCATGGAAGTGGTTTTCAACGCCATAAAGTCCGGGCGCCTGAAGCTCGACGACACGTTCGTGGTCAGCGAAAACGCCTGGCGCAAAGGTGGTGCGCCTTCGGGAACTTCGACGATGTTTGCCAAGCTCAAATCGTCGATCCGGCTCGAGGATCTCATTCAGGGCGTAACGGTTCAGGCGGCCAATGACGGCTGTATTGTCATTGCCGAAGGCATGGCCGGCTCGGAGGACAATTTTGCCGCACAGATGACCGAGCGCGCGCGCCAGATCGGGCTCAAGACATCGACGTTCGTCAATTCGACCGGCCTGCCCGCGGACGGCCAGCAGACGACGGTGCGGGAGCTGGCACTGCTGGCCGTGCATCTGTGGCGCGATTATCCGGATTTCTATCACTACTACGGCCAGAAGGATTTTACCTGGAACAAGATCTCGCAACGGAACCGCAATCCGCTTCTGGCAATGGACATCGGCGCCGACGGCCTGGCGGTCGGCGCGAGCGAGACGTCAGGCTTCGGCATCGTCGGTTCGGTCAACCACAACGGCACGCGGGTGATCGCGGCGATAAGCGGACTGGCCAGCGACAAGGAACGTGCCGAAGAGGCGCGAAAACTGCTCGACTGGGGTGTTCGCTCTTTCGAGAAGACCGAAATCTTCGCCAAGGACGAGGTGGTCGGCGAAGCCCAGGTTTTTGGCGGCGCGAAATCCGGCGTGGCGCTGAAGGCCAAGGGTCCGATCGCCATCTTCCTGCCGATCACCAACCGCGACAAGCTGACGGCCAAGATCGTCTACACTGGCCCGGTTGCCGCTCCAGTGGAGGAAGGGCAACCGGTGGGCGCGCTGCGCGTCTGGATCGGCGACACGCTCAGCCAGGAAACGCCGCTTTTCGCCGCCGAGTCGATCGGCGTCGGCACGTTGCCGCAGCGAGCGCTCGATGCCGTCAAGGAACTGGCGATCGGCTGGCTGCGCTAGAGCGGTTCGTCGTTTCACGGAAACGCAGAACCGCTCTATCTCTTTGCTTTAACGCAAGTCCCTAGGGAAAGCGCTACGCGCTTTTCCCGGGAAAACCGTTTCACATTTTTCCTGGAATTGCTCTAGCGCCGACGGCATAGACGTTTGGCCCGACGCGGACTATCTAGAGCGCTATAACCACCCGCAAGCATGGCAAGGGCTTTTTCGATTGGCGCGCGGATTTTTCATCACCTTCGAAGGCGGCGAAGGAGCAGGCAAGTCGACGCAGATCGAGCGGCTGGCCAGGAAGATGCGCGCCAAGGGATATGATGTCCTCCCCACTCGTGAACCTGGCGGCTCGCCTGGCGCCGAAGCTGTCAGGCATGTGCTGCTTTCAGGCGCCGCCGAACCGTTCGGGCCGAAAATGGAGGCGCTGCTGTTCGCCGCCGCGCGCTCCGACCATGTCGAGCAGGTCATCCGTCCGGCGGTCGAGCGTGGCTCCATCGTGCTTTGCGACCGCTTCCTGGATTCATCACGCGTCTACCAGGGCGTCACCGGCGGTATCGACCCGGCGTTCATGGATGCGCTGGAGCAGGTCGCCATCAACGGCATGATGCCGGACATGACGCTGATCTTCGACATCGATCCGGCGGAGGGCCTCAGGCGCGCGACGTTGCGGCGCGGCACCGAAGCAATCGCCGACCGCTTCGAAAAGGAGAGGCTGGCGATCCATCAGGCCCGCCGCGAGGCGTTTCTGGCAATCGCGGCGGCCGAGCCGGAACGCTGCATCGTCGTTAACGCCGCCGCCGATCCCGATACGGTCGAGAATGTCGTCACCGCCGCCGTGTTCGCGGCGCTGGAGGCAAGAACGCCGTCGCGCAACAGGCAGGCGACGCCGGCATGATCTTCGAGCGCATCGCACCCGAGCAGCACGACACGCTGGACGGCGTGCCCGAGCCATCCGAAACACCGCGCCTGGTTGGACACCGGCAGGCCGCGGGGATGCTGACCGCCGCCTATCGTGCGGGAAAGCTGCCGCATGCGCTGATCTTCTCCGGGCCGGTCGGCATCGGCAAGGCGACGCTTGCCTTCCATCTTGCGCATCATCTGTTGAAGCACCCGGACTTCGCGCAGGCGCCGGAAAGCCTTGCCATTCCCGATCCGGCCTCGTCGCTGTTTCGCCAGATCGCCACCGGCGCGCATCCTTGCGTGCTGCATCTGACCCGTCCGCCCAACGACAAGACCAAGAGCTTCAAGACCGTCGTCACCGTCGACGAGATCCGCAAGGTCAACCGCTTCCTGTCGCTGACCTCGCATGACGGCAGCTACCGGGTTGTGATCGTGGACCCAGCCGACGACATGAACACCAATGCCGCCAATGCCTTGCTGAAGAATCTCGAAGAGCCGCCGGCACGAACGCTGTTCATCCTGATCGTCCATGCGCCGGGCAGCCTGCTGCCGACAATCCGGTCGCGTTGCCAGGTGGTGCGATTGACGCCTCTCGATGCCGAAGACCTGATGGCGGTGCTGGAAACGGCCGAACCGCCACCGCCGGACGATCCTGCCGAGCGCGCGGCGCTGGCTGAGCGGGCAGGGGGCAGCGCGCGCAGCGCGATCTTGTTGACGCAATATGGGGGGCTGGAGATCGCGTCGACGCTCGACGCCCTGGTGGCGGCAAGAAAGAACGATGTAGGCGGCGCGTTTCGCCTTGCCGAGGCTGTCGCCGGCCGCGACCAGGCGATCCAGTTCGACATCTTCAACCGCCGGGCGCTGGAGCTGTTATCGGATGCGGCAAGCCAGGCAGCGCTTGCGGGCGACCTCGCACGGGCCAAAACGCTGTCGGACACTTGGCATGAGGCGCTGGACGCTATATCTGAGACCGACACCTACAATCTCGACAAGAAGCAGCACGCCTTGACCATGATCGACCGCCTGAATTCTGCAATGCGAATGTGACGGTTTCTCCATGCATGCCTGCCCCAAAACCGGGGCCACTTTTGGACGGCATGCATTGGCCTCGGGATGGCAATCGCCGCCCCGATGCGATATCCACCGCCACGCCTTTCCATTCAGACATTCATGACGGTTCATTCATGTCACGCGACAAGTTCTACATCACGACGGCGATTTCCTATCCGAACGGCAAACCGCATATCGGCCATGCCTACGAACTGATCGCAACCGATGCGCTTGCCCGCTTCCAGCGGCTCGACGGCAAGCACGTCTTCTTCCTCACCGGAACCGACGAACACGGCATCAAGATGCTGCAGACCGCCAAGCGCGAAGGCATTTCGCCGCGTGAACTGGCCGATCGCAATTCGGCCGAGTTCAAACGCATGGCGGAGGCGCTCAACGCCTCCAATGATGACTTCATCCGCACCACGGAAGAGCGGCATTACGCGTCGTCGCAGGCGATCTGGAAGGCAATGGCCGCCAATGGCGACATCTACAAGGGTGGCTATGCCGGGTGGTACTCGGTGCGCGACGAGGCCTACTACGGCGACGAGGAGACGGAGGTCCGCCCAGACAATGTCCGGTACGGGCCACAGGGAACGCCCGTCGAATGGGTCGAGGAAGAGAGCTATTTCTTCCGCCTCTCGGCCTATCAGGACAAGCTCGTCGCGCTCTATGAAAACCAGCCCGACTTCATCGGCCCGGCTGAGCGCCGCAACGAAGTGATGAGCTTCGTCAAATCCGGCCTCAAGGACCTGTCGATCTCGCGCACCACCTTCGACTGGGGCGTGCCGGTGCCGGGCGACGAGAAGCACGTGATGTATGTGTGGGTCGACGCCTTGACCAATTACATCACAGGTGTCGGCTATCCCAATGAAAATGCTGACGATTGGCATTTCTGGCCTGCGGATGCGCACATCATCGGCAAGGACATCGTCCGCTTTCATGCGGTGTATTGGCCGGCCTTCCTGATGTCTGCCGGCATCCCGCTGCCGAAACGTGTCTTCGGCCACGGCTTCCTGTTCAACCGCGGCGAGAAGATGTCGAAATCGGTCGGCAACGTCATAGACCCGTTCACCATGATCGAGCACTACGGTCTGGACCAGGTGCGCTACTTCTTCCTGCGCGAGGTGCCGTTCGGCCAGGACGGCAGCTACAGCCATGAGGCAATCGTCAACCGCACCAACGCCGATCTTGCCAATGGCCTTGGCAATCTGGCGCAGCGCTCGCTGTCGATGATCGCCAAGAACTGCGGCGGCGTGGTGCCGCAACGCGGCACCCTGGCGGATGAGGACAAGGCGATCCTCGATCAGGCAACTGCCGTGCTCGCCGTGGCGCGCAAGACCATGGCCGAGCAAGGCATCCATCTGGCACTGGCGGCGATCTTCGGCGTCGTGGCGGAAGCCGATCGTTATTTCGCGGGCCAGGCGCCGTGGGCGCTGAAGAAGAGCGATCCGGCGCGCATGGAAACCGTGCTGTGGACGACTGCCGAACTCGTCCGGCGCGTGGCGCTGCTGTGCCAACCCTTCATTCCGGGATCGGCCAACAAACTGCTCGACCTGCTGGCGGTGCCGGCGGACAGCCGCGATTTCGTGCATGTCGCGGCAGACCACGCGCTTGTCTCCGGGGTTGCCTTGCCCGCGCCGGAAGGGGTGTTCCCGCGTTACGTTGAACAGCCGGATGCGAACGTCTGATGCTCGTCGACAGCCATTGCCATCTGGATTTTCCAGACTTCGCCGAGGAGCGGGCGGCCATTGTCGCCCGCGCCAAGGCGGCCGGTATCAGCCGCATGGTGACGATCTCGACGCGCGTGAAGCGGTTTCAGCAAATCCTTGAAATCGCTGAAACCTTCGACGAAGTGTACTGTTCGGTCGGCACCCACCCGCATAACGCCGCGGAGGAACTCGACGTCACCGCCGCGGACCTTGTGCGCCTGTCGGCTCATCCGAAGGTGGTGGCGATCGGCGAGGCGGGGCTCGATTACTTCTACGACAAGGCGCCGCGCGATGCCCAGGCGCAGGGCTTTCGCGCCCACATCACCGCCGCGCGGGAAACGGGACTGCCGCTGGTCATCCATTCGCGCGATGCCGATGACGATATGGCAGCCATCCTCGAGGACGAAACAGGGAAGGGCGCCTTCCCCTTCATCCTGCACTGTTTTTCGTCCGGGCGCCGGCTGGCGGAAATCGGCGTTGCGCTCGGTGGCTATGTATCGTTCTCGGGTATCCTGACCTTCAAGAATTCGGCGGAATTACGCGCCATCGCAGCCGATGTGCCGCATGACCGCTTGCTGGTCGAAACCGACGCACCCTATCTGGCGCCCGTGCCGTTTCGCGGCAAGCGCAACGAGCCAGCCTATGTCGCGCACACTGCCAAAGTGCTGGCCGAAACAATCGGCGTCAGCGAGGCTGACATCGCTGATCTGACGACGAACAATTTCTTCCGTCTGTTCGGCAAGATGCCGCGACCTCCCGAGCAAACTGCTTGGCCCGAGCAAAGCGCCTGAACGATGACCGACCGGCTGCGCCTTACCATTCTCGGCTGCGGCTCGTCGCCAGGTACGCCGCGCATCACCGGCGACTGGGGCAATTGCGATCCGGATAACCCGAAGAACCGGCGCACCCGCGCCGCCGCACTCGTCGAGCGGATTGCTGCGGATGGCAGCCGCACCAGCGTCGTCATCGACACCGGACCGGATTTCCGCCAGCAGATGCTTATGGCCTCCGTCAGGCGCATCGATGCGGTCGTCTACACGCACCCGCATGCCGACCATATCCACGGCATCGATGACCTGCGCGGTTTCGTCCTCGAACAGCGCCAGTTGATCGATATCCATGCCGACCAGCCGACGATGCTGCGCCTGCGGCAAGCGTTCGGCTATTGTTTCGAGACGCCGGCAGGCAGTTCCTATCCGCCGATCGTCGACGCTCATATCATCGATCACGCCAAGCCGGTGGTGATCGAAGGAGAGGGGGGTGCCCTCACCCTCGAGCCGCTGCCGCAGGTGCATGGCGACATCATATCGCTCGGTTTCCGCATTGGCACGCTCGCCTATTGCCCTGATATCAGTGACTTTCCGGAGGCCACCGTCGAACGGCTGCGCGACCTCGACGTGCTGATCATCGACGCGCTGCAGTACCGGACGCACCCCAGCCATTTGTCGCTTGGCGAGGCACTGGGATGGATCGAGCGGCTGGCGCCACGGCACTCCGTGCTGACGCATATGCATGTGCCGCTCGACTACGCCACGGTGATGGCCGAGACGCCAGCCAACGTCGAGCCAGCCTATGACGGCATGGCGATAGAAATCCCATATGATTCATAGTGATGAGGCCAATCCTTCATCGCTGGCCGCACTGGAATTTTCGACAATGAATGACGCACGGCCAAATCGTCTGGTCAACACGGATTTCAGCTGCCGTGCATGCCGGATCGACTTGCCGCGATAGACACGACGCCATGGTCCAAGATCTCTCCGTTTGAGTAGCCCGGGCGTCATGAGCATCATCCATTGCCATAACCAGACCCGCGCCAAGCGGCTGATAATGCGGGATAATCTTCGTCTGGCCGCCATATACGCAAGTTCCATAATCTATCTTATGCGACTTTCTGATGTGCGGTAATGCCACCCGGCTAGAGCAATTGGCCGCAGCGCAAATGAGAACGCCACCGGCCAACTGACCAGTCACCAACTGGCGATGCACACCGCCCGCGCTAATCAAGCACGACCACGGCCTCCACCTCGAACAGCATGGGGTCAATTGCAAGCTTGGGAACGGGAACCAACGTCTGCGCCGGCAGCGCCTCGCCGAACATTGCCTTGACGTTCTCGGTCAGCACCTCAAGCTTTGACATATCGTGATCGACCACGAAGACCGTCAGCTTGGCGACCTGATCCGGTTTCGCGCCGATCCCGTCCAGCGCGGTGCGCAAATTTGCGTAGGCCTGCTTAACCTGGGCGGCGAAGTCGGGCGACAGCGCTCCCGTGCTGTCCTGGCCGCCCTGCCCGGAGATGTAGGCCACCCGGCCTTCACGGGGTGTGATCACCGCTGTGCTGTAGCCATTCGGCGACGGGTCGTAGAGGTTTTGGGGATTGACGATGGTCAGCTTGCGATCGTTCTCATTGGCTGTTGCCGCCGTGGGAACTGCGATGGTCATGATGATTAGCCTCCAATAAGCAGACGCTTGATTGCGTGTGACATGATTTTCTCTCGCTCCGCGGACTGCGAGCGACCTACCCTCGCGGCCGGCATGATTGAACTTTAACCACATCGCCATACGATGAATCGTGCGATGTACGAGTCATCGTATGGTACGCTGTACGAGTCAATCGTTCAAGATCGACATTCGTCGCGTTGCCGGTCAAAATCGATGTCCTAAACAGCGAGGATAGATGGATGGCAGCCAAACGTAGCGGCGCCGGGAGCAAACGACCTCAACAGGTCGGTGTCTCGCACCAGCCCGTGCAGGAGGCGAGTAGTGAACCGCCTCTCACGCGGGAACGTATCGTGGCGACGGCGGTAGAACTACTGGACGCCCAAGGCGTCGACGGATTAACAATGCGTGGGCTGGCCGATCGCCTCGGCTCGGGCGTGATGAGCCTATATTGGCACGTCAACAACAAAGAGGATGTCTTTGATCTGGCGCTCGACTCGGTGCTCGAATATCGCGAACTGCCGCAAATGGCTGAATCTCAAGACTGGCGCGGAGAAGTCATTCATATGCTCGAAGACTGGCGCGCCATCATGCTGCGCCATCCCTGGTCGGCATCGCTGTTGCCGCGCAGGGCGCTCGGCCCGGGCATCCTCAGCCGCCTGGAGCTGCTGAGCAAGACCTTGTCCAGAGCCGGCGTGGCTGACGCTGATTTGAACGTCGCAATATGGTCACTCTGGAACTATGTGATGGGCGCCACCATCACCCGGACGACCTTCGATCTCTCGGATGACGACAGGGCCGCCGCGCAGCAGCGCCTTGCGCTTCTTAGCGAACGCTACCCGACAATCGAACGCTCTCGTCTGCTGTTGGATGACGATTGGCTCGGCGCTTTCAGGAAAGGCCTCGGCTTCCTGCTCGATGGCCTCGCTCCAAGATAAAGTTCCGCGGGCCGACTTTTATCCCTCGCCTTCCTTGGCCTTGGCTTCCGCAACCTGTTTGCGTACCACCGCATCCCTGGCAGCAGCCGCGCTTGCCCCATGGTCCTCATTGCCGGCTGCGACCTGCACTGTGGGCGAGGCAAACTCGATCCCGTTTGCCGCGAACGCCTCGCGGATCATGACATAGGCCCGGCGACGGATAGTGAATTGGTGTCCCGGCTTGGTCGTCATCGCGAAACTGAGGTTGATGCCATAATCGCCGAAAGCCTCGACGCCCTTCATCTTCAAGGTCTCGATGATCTGCGGACCGAATTCCTCATCTGCCAGCAGCTCGGCGCCGACCCCCTTGACCAGCTTTTTGACCTTGGCAATGTCCGTCTCGTAGTTGACCGAAATGAAGAACTTATCGATCACCCAGTCGCGGCTCATGTTCTGGACGGCGCCCAACGAGCCGAATGGAACTGTGAAGATCGGGCCGCGGTGATGGCGCAGCTTGACCGAGCGAATGCTGAAGGACTCGACCGTGCCCTTGTAGGTGCCGCTCTGGATATACTCCCCGACGCGAAACGCATCGTCGGTCATGTAGAACACACCGCTGATGACGTCCTTCACCAGCGACTGCGATCCGAAGCCAATGGCAACGCCGAAGATGCCCGCGCCCGCGATCAATGGACCAATCTCGACGCCAAGGCCGGAGAGAACCATCATGATCGCAATGGCGGCAATGAGTGCGGCGAGAAAATTCTTCAGGATCGGCAGCAGCGTTAAAAGCCGCCCGCTGCGGGCGAGCGCTGCCTCGTCGCCGCCCTCTGTGCGGGCGCGATCGATGCGACCCCCAATGAGACCCTTCACAAGTTGCCAGATGAGATCGGCGGCGAGCAGCACCACGATGCCGCTCAATACACCTCGGACGATGCGGTCTACACTTTCGTCACCCATCATTCCGCTGGCGCGCAAACGCACGACGGTCGCAAGCCAGGCGACAGCGAGCCCGATGACGATCGCCCTCGCCCCACGCTCAACGAGCACTTCGAAGATGGCATTGTTCGACTTCGTCGTCTCGTCGGAGCTGGCGAAAAACGACTTGGTGATTGAGCTGGTGGATCTCAGGATTGGTGGGAGGATCAAGCCATAGATGCCAACCCACAAAAGCGTGCTCATCCCCACGACCCACAAGAGCCAGAGCATGCAAAGGAAAAATGTCAGCAGCCATTCCTTGAGCCGATAAACCTTGGAAGGCTCGATCGCCGCCGGCCGCCGCCATACGGATTCGATCGACACCGCGAGGAGACCGAGACCGAGTATGTAGACGATGAGATTCCTGACGTTCGGCGTGAAGTGGAGGATGTTCATCTCGCCTGCGAGCGCCCATCCAAGGAAGAATACGCCAGCAAACAACGCGACGCGGCGGCGCCAGAAAGCCGCGGTGACATCGTCCATGGGAATGAGCCGGACCTTCGGCTGGTCTCCCAGGTTCAAATTGCCGTCCGCCGTGCCGAGAATAACTGACGTGATCCGCATGATCACGCGCCAGGCGATGACAGCGATCAGCAAAGGCAGCACCAGCGCAGAAAGCAGTGGTGGCCAGGTAAACGCCAGGAAGGCGCCGACACTGGCCATTGCGAACACGACGAGCGGCGCGATGGCGACGAACAACGTTCGGGCGATCACATGATGTCGGGCGGGTGCGCCCGATTCCGGGCTTTGAGCTGGGTTGCGGCGGTGAGCCCTGCCGACGATCCGGCGGAAGATGAACTCGGCACCTAACCCAAGCGCCACAAAGGCCGCGAACAGGACGAGGATCGCTCCCGGCCCTCGCCCGTGAATCTCGGTCATTATCGTCGAGCTTGCGCCGGAAATCTCGTCGGGGACCTCAGGAACCGCATTGCCAATGCCCTGCAAATGCTCGCGAATGGCGTTGGACCAGACCATGAAGTCAGTGGCAGAAGCGCCCATTGGCATTGCCGAATCGGCCGCGGGTGCCGCGCCCTTCTCTGCGATCCACGCCTTGACTTCGGGATCGTTCAGCAATTTCAGCAACTGTTCGACTTTTTCAGGTGGAGGGGGCGGCGCCGCAGTCGTCTGCGCCCGGGCGATCGCAGTGAATGCGATCAGGGACGCCATCAGCATTGCAAACAACACGCCGGTTCTGCCAGCCCGGAAAACCATCACACTCATCTGCTGACCCCCGATGGACTCACTTTCACTATGCCCACAACATAATGCCTCACGAACAAAATAATGTAGCGATGCAATACGCCCGAACAGGGCCGGAATTGTCTGGCGAAGCGGAGTGCCAAGGGAGCTCGGCCATCAATCGCCAGTCCCCGTTCAGGTAAGGCAATTTCGCGTTTCAGCTGGGGTGGCGCGTTTCGCTCCACAGAGCTTCGCCAAACTGATACATCGGCAATCGACAAAAATTTCAGCCAGACCATCATCAAGACCAAATGACCGCATCTCCCGTTCTCGGCTTTCCCGATCGCCTCGCCGATGGCCGCATCCCCGGTGCGGTGATCTTCGGAGCCGGTCACGGCAGCACCTATCCTGGCAAGGACAGCAGCGGCCATGCCTTGGCCGCCGATGCCATCCGCGCTGCGAGCCAGGACGATGCCGCGCTCGTCGAGCACTGGGATTTCGATCTCGGCGGCCCGCTGTTCGACGGCAAGCCGGGCAACTGTATCGACACCGGCGATATCCCGACCATCATGCATGACAATGCCGGCAACCGGACCCGGATCGAGGCGAAGACGCGCGAGGTCCTGGCATTGCCGGCCGTACCGATCCTGCTCGGCGGCGACTGTTCCGTGACCTTTCCCTTCCTCGCCGCCTTTGCGAATCACGGGCCGGTCTGGATCCTGCAGATAGACGCCCATATCGATTGGCGCGACGAGGTGTCTGGCGAGCGTCACGGCTATTCGAGCCCGATGCGTCGCGCGAGCGAGATGCCGCATGTCGCCGGCATGGTGCAGGTCGGCCTTCGCAGCGTTGGCAGCGCAGGCATAACCGAGATCGAAGCGGCGCGGCGCTATGGCAGTCGCTTCGTGACCGCCCGCGAGATTCACGCCCAGGGCGTCGAAGCCGCGCTGCGGCATATTCCGGAAGGATCGCGGGTTGTTGTCACGCTCGACTGCGACGCCCTCGACCCCAGCATCATGCCGGGCGTGGCGGCGCGTACGCCCGGCGGCCTCACCTACACGCAGGTGATCGACCTGATCGCGGGCCTCGGCAGGCGGGCCAGGATCGCAGGATTCGATCTTGTCGAATTCTATCCTCCCGCCGATATCGACAGCCTGTCGGCCCTGACCGCGGCGCGCATTCTCGTCAATGTGGTCGGCACCATCGCCCGGCAGGTTTGAAAGCCGGCTTCTTGTAGGATGTGCCCGCTAATCTGCTGCCGTTCGTGGGACCGGAGGCAATGCGGGCGCGTCCAATCCCTTGAAGGGATCGCGCCAGGCCTCGATGTCTTCAAGCCGACGATACCAGCGGCCGACAGAGGGATAGTCATCGAGCGGCAGTCTGGCGGCCTCGTTGAACGGCAGAAAGGTCGCCATGCGGAAGTCGGCGTAGGAAACCGAATTTCCGACCAGCCATTTCCGTGCGAAAAGCTCTGCCTCGAGTATTGCCGCCGCTGTGCGGAAATGTGTCAGCCCCTCCTCCACACGCTGTTGATCAATCGGGCCTATGCCATACCGCTGTTTGGTGCCACGTTCGAAATGCACCGTGTCGCAGGCGAATGCGAAGTGCTCCTTGCCCCAACTCAGCCACCGGATCATGTCAGGCTGGTCATCGCCGGTGCGCCAGAAATCCGAACGCACGTCGCGCGACAGCCGGCAGGCTATGGCGTCTGCCTCCCAGAGGCTTTTTCCGCCGTCGTCCACAAGTATGGGCAATGAGAGATTGGGGTTTAGCAGGCGATATTTCTCGGCCTGCCCCGGAGCGAATGGCGAGGCGAATTCAAATTCGACATTCGCGTCGAGATAGCGTGCCACTGCAACGGCGAGCCGAGGATTGGGATTGCGACTGAAGTAGAGCTTCATTGGACACTCCGGTCTGGCTGGCCAACGCTATTGCCTGAGTTGTCGATGACGGAGGGTCACAGCAGCCGGATTTGATAGCTCAGCACGCGCTTGGCGGCCGGCGCGATCAGCATCAGGCCCGGCTTGTCGACAAAATCGCCGTTGAAGTCCACCGGACTTGCGATGCCGTGCCAGGGCTCGATGCACAGGAACGGCGCGCCGCCCGGCTTTGACCAGACGCCCAATTCCTGAAATCCCTGCCACGCCATCTCGATCACCGGACCACGCCCGGCGGCATATCGCACGCTGGTGCTGGCCGGCTGGTCGAGAATGACCGCGTCCTCGTCGAACAGCCGCTCTGAGAGCGCGAGGATGTTGCCGTCGACAGGCGTCGGCTGCGGCGTCTTCAGCAGCAGGCCGTCCTTCAGGCGACGGACCGGAGCAGGTTCGGCAGCAGCGAAAGTCAGCTGGTAATCCGTCTTGGCCAGATCCGGCAGCAACGGCCAAATGAATGCCGGATGCGCCCCGATGGACGCCGGCATCGGCTCTTCGCCGGTGTTGGTGATGTCGAAGGTGACGCCAAGCAGCCGGCGGTCCAACGTGTAGGTCACGGCGAGGCGGAAGGCGAATGGATAGTGCGTGCGGGTATCGGCGTCGTCGGTGAGAACCAGCGTGCAGGATTGTGGGCCGCTCTGGGCCCAGGCAAACGACTTGTCGCGCGCGAACCCGTGCTGCGTCATCGGGTAGGTCTGGCCGCGATGGCGCAGCTGATCTCCGTTCAGCCGGCCGACGATCGGAAACAGCACCGGCGAATGGCGCCGCCACTCCGGCCCGGCCTGCCACAGGAACTCAAATCCTTCTGCGTCTTGCAATGAAACCAGTTCGGCGCCCTGTGCGACGATGGTCGCCGAGATGCCGTCGCCCTGAAGCGTTTGGCTGTCTTGTGCCACATATCCTCGCGCGGTCGGTATTGAAGGGTGGTGCGGTGGCAGACTAGCAAATGCTCTTGGGGACTCAAGGTGTAGCCGGTCCTGCCAGAACGAATTGTGGCCGGAGGATCTCCCTCCGGCCACCTCCCCGCATCAAGGGGCGATAGTCCTCGCCCCTGCCCACAGCGGACAGTCGTTACTCGCGTTCGCCGGTGAAGTTCAGCAACAGCTGGAAGATGTTGATGAAGTTCAGATAGAGCGAGAAAGCGCCGAAGACGGCCAGCTTCTGGCGCGATTCCGCGTCGAAATTCTCGGCATACTGCTCCTTGATCGTCTGCGTGTCCCAGGCGGTCAGGCCGATGAACACGGCGATACCGATCACCGAGATGGCAAACTGCAGCGCGGTCGAGCCGAGGAAGATGTTGACGATGCTGGCGATCACCACGCCGATCAGGCCCATGATCAGGAACGACGAGAACTGGGTCAGGTCACGCCTGGTCGTGTAGCCATAGAGGCTGGTGGCGCCGAACATGGTGGCGGCGGTGAAGAAGGTGCGCGCGATGCTGGTTCCGGTGAAGACCAGGAACACCGAGGCCAGCGACAGGCCCATGACAGCGCAGAAGGCCCAGAACATCGCCTGGGCGCTGGCCGCCGACATGGTCTGCATCTTGAACGAGAACAGCATGACGAAGGCGAGCGGCGCCAGCATCACCACCCATTTCAGCGGGCTGGAGAAGATCGGCACGTAGAGTGCGGGCGTCGATGAGATCATGAAGGCGACCAGGCCGGTGACCACCAGGCCAACGCCCATGTAGTTGTAGACGCGCAGCATGTGCTGGCGCAGGCCCTCGTCGAAGACGGCGCCGGTTTGGGCGCCGGTGCCCACGCGGTATCCCAGATTGGGGGTGTTCATTTGGCTTCTCCTTTGTGGATCGGTCAGTAAAGCGTTTTGGCGAGTGTCTCGGCGGCGCGGTCGAGGTTGTGGACCTCGCTTCGTCCGACCACCGCATAGGCAACCTCGCCAATCTGGAAATAGGCCGATGAGATGTCGCCCGAAGGCGCGACGGTCGGCTTGACGACGTCGAAGGTGCCCGGCCGGATCGCAAACAGCGAAACCAGGCCCATCTCCTTCGTCTCGACAGCCATCTCGACGCTCGGGCCGAAGCGCGACGGATAGATCTGCACGTCGCGCACCTTCCAGTCCTTGGGCAGCGACGGCATGACGATGGCGGTTGCGGCGCGGATCTCGCCGGCATTGTAGTTGGGCGCTTCCGGCTGCGACGGCATGGTCTCGCGCACCAGCGTCGTTCTATGGGCGCGCACCGCCTCGTCGACATAGGCGGGCGGCTGCGGCGAGGCGACGACCTTGGTCACCGACATCGGCCCGATGATGCCGTTTGCCAGCCAGCCGGCGGCGACGAAGGCGGCCACTGCCGCCGCGCGCTGCAGCACGCCGAAGATGCGACCGCGGGAAAGCCCCCTCTCCAACCGCCGCGCGGCATCGGCCGTCGCCGGCCGCGCCATGCCCCCGGACCCGGCAAGCGCCACGCGCAGTTCGTCGCGAGTCCGCAGATCCGACATCACGCGCGCCGCCGCCTCCGGACGGGTGGACAAAAACGCCTCGACCTCGATGCGGCGGGTGACATCGAGCTGGTCGTCGACATAGGCGTCGAGGTCGGCATCGGCCACGGGATCGACAGTTCCAGTCATGACGGTCCTCCAACGATCCTGAGGTGGTTTTTCGTCTTCGAGGGCGCCGCGTCCTCCGTCTCGCGCAGTGCGGCGCGCGCCCTGCCGATGCGCGACATCAGCGTTCCCAGCGGCACGCCACTGGCATCGGCCGCCTGTTGATAGGAAAGCCCTTCGATGGCGACGAGATGCAGGGCCGAGCGCTGTTCTTGCGGCAGGCTGAAGAAGGCTTGGCGCACCTGCGCCAGGCGCACGGAGTGTTCCTGCGGCGCCGGTGTGGTGCCATCGGCAAGATATCCGGCCTGTTCGAGGCGAGCGGCTTCGGATTTGCGGGAGCGCATCTTGTCGATGAATGTGTTGTGCACGATCGACAGCAGCCATGCGCGCAAATTACCGCTAGATCGGAAAGTGGCGCGCCGTTCATACGCCCGCACCAGCGCGTCATGCACGAGATCCTCAGCGTCCGTGCTGTCACGTGTCAGCGAGCGCGCGTAGCGGCGCAGCGACCCGAGCTGCCCTATGATGTCAAAACGCGGCATCGACCGTTTCATGTCTTGTTTACGGAGCATCTGGGGATTTTAATCCCAGCCGCGCATTTTTTTCGCGTATCGCTGGAGGACATCGTTCGCAACCGTCCTCGCCTCGCCGGCAAAACCGGGCAATCCCCGCGATACCGGCGCAGAGTGCTGCAAAGCAGGTGGCACTCGGCCGAGTGAGCGATCAGGGCCTTTCGCCGCGCCGCAGCTTGCCTTCAATGGCGGCAATCACGGGCAGCAGATCGGCGACGCCGTTGACAACGAAATGCGCGCCGGCGGCCGTGAGCTTGGCCGATGCCTCGGCCCGTTTCATCCTGAACACATCCGCAGCCATAGTCTGAGTCTCCGCCAGCGTGTGACCAAAGACATTGCCGGTCACCGCCACGCCGACGGCCCAGGCGCCCGCATTGATCCCCTCGCCGATACCGACCTCGGTGTCATCGACCTTGACACACAGCCACGGCGGATAGACGCCGAGTTCGGTCAGCGCTTTCCAGAGCATGAACGGCGTCGGCCTGCCGTCGGGCGTATCGCCGGTGCAGACCAGGCAATCCGGCGAAAAGCCCTGCGCGGCGGCAACCGGCAGTATCTCCGCCATGATGTCGCGCGTATAGCCAGTTGTCGTGCCGATCTTGAGGCCGCGCTTCCGCAGCGCCTTGACCACGTCGACAACACCGGGAATGACATCCGAGAACCGCGCCGCCACAGCCCGGTTCTTCGGCACGAATACCTGATAGATGGCGTCGATGTCGGCATTCGTCGGCGCATGACCGTGCTGCTCCGTCCATGCGGCGGCGATCCTGGGCTGTGCCAGCAGTGCTGCGATGTGCGGGCGCTTGGCCATTCCCATCGGTCCCCTCGCCTCATCGACGCTGATCGCCACGCCGAATTCGGCGAAGGCCTCGACAAAGACACCCATCGGCGCCAGCGAACCGTGATCGACAACGGTGCCGGCCCAGTCGAGGACGACGGCGCGAAGCAAACCGTGAGTGGGCATCATGCGATCTTCCTGGCGTCGGCCGTGGTTGAACCGAAAAACTCGTCGACCACCTCATCGGCGATCGCGAACGAGGTGCTGGCGCCGGTACCGCTGGTGATCATGACCAGCCGCACGCCCTCCCGCGGCGCGTCGGCGAACATTGTTTGGCCGGTTGCTGAGGCATAGATGCCGGTCCAGCGTTCCAGCACGGGCGGCGGCGGGCCACCAAAGACGGCGCTGAACTCCTCAAGGATGAGGTCGTCGACACGCCCCGAGGCGAACGGATCGGGCGTTGTCGCATAGTGGTGTGAATCGCCCACCACGAGCGTGCCATCGGCACTCTGGACGACGATCAGATGCACGCCATTGTCGAGCGCGTCGCCTTGCTCCACTTCCAGCCGGCTTCGCAAAGCGGCGGCTTCTGGCAAAGCGGCGTAACCGCTGTAACGCGCCAGCCCAAGATCCGACATCACCGCTGCCGGCAACCGGAAGCCGGGATCGGCAAGGCGCATCATCTGCAATTTGCAGCGGGTGACGCCGTATCGCGCGATGTGATCGGGGTAAAGCGTGGCCAGATCGTCGCCCGGGCAGACGATCACCTTGTCGGCGAAAACCGGGCCCCGGCTGGTCTCGATATCGGGCGGCTCGATCGAGCGTACCGCCGTCTCGCGCCGGAATTGGACGCCATGCTTTTCGGCGAGGAAGGTTGCCAGCTGCGGGATGGCCTGGCGCGACTCGACACGCACATCGTGCGGGCTCCACAGGCCGCCGGCAAAATTCCGGCCCGCCAGTTCTGGATGGTCGCGGCGAAGCACATCGGGTTCGAGCAGCAGGCAACCCTCGCCCATCTCGGTTCGAAGAAACGCCTCGACCACCGAGAGCGCTTCCGGACGGCGCGCGACGACGACCAAGCCGCGCTGGATGACTTTGATGCCGGCGGGCGCGGCCAGTTCCAGCCAGATGTCGCGAGATCGCATGGCACGGCGCCATACCTGGCCGCGTTCCTGACCACTGACCGTAACAAAGCCAAAATTACGCACCGAAGCGCCGTTGGCCTGAGCGTCGCGGTCTATGACGACGACGCTGAGACCGCGACGGACGGCGGCGAGCGCATGGGCGAGACCGACAATGCCGGCGCCAACGATGGCGAGGTCGAATTTTTCTTGCCGGCTCATCGTTATCTCACACCGTCATTCTCAGGCTTCGTGCTGGAAAGGCTATTCAGACTACGCCGATGTGACAGTAGCGTGTAGGTCCTGATGGCCTTGCCGTCTCGGACAACGTCCATGCACAGCCACGCCGAGGCGGCAGGAAAAGCTCTGGCGAAATACGTTCGATTTGCGTATCACTCCGCCGCGTCAACGGAACCTTTGCCAATGTTCGAAGATCTGCAGCCCGCCCCCGCCGACAAGATCCTTGCCCTGATCGGCCTCTATCGCGCCGATCCGCGTCCCGACAAGGTCGATCTCGGTGTCGGCGTCTACAAGGATCGCGATGGCAAGACGCCGGTCATGCGCGCTGTGCGCGAGGCCGAAAAGCGCCTGCTGCAGGGCCAGGACACCAAGACCTATCTCGGCCTGGCCGGCGATGTCGGCTTCAATGCGGTGATGGCCAAGCTTGCCTTCGGTCCAGGCGCTGACATGACGCGCATCCGCGCCGCACAGGCGCCGGGCGGCTCCGGCGCACTGCGGCTGGTGGCGGAATTGCTGAAGCGGACGCGTTCGGACGCGACGGTCTGGCTTTCGGACCCGACCTGGCCGAACCACATGCCGGTGATGCGCGCCGCTGGCCTGCAGATCCGCGAATACCCCTATTTCGATGCTGCTTCGGGTGCCGTTCGCTTCGACGACATGCTGGCAGCGCTCCGGACGTCAAACAGTGGTGACGTGGTGCTGCTGCATGGCTGCTGCCACAACCCGACCGGCGCCAACCTCGACAGCGCGCAATGGGCCGCCGTTGTCGATCTGGTGGTCGAGCGCGGCCTGCTGCCGTTTGTCGACATCGCCTATCAGGGCTTTGGCGATGGCCTTGAGGCCGATGCTCTCGGCTTGCGCCTGCTGGCCGCGAAGGTTCCGGAAATGGTCGTCGCCTCGAGCTGCTCGAAGAACTTCGCCGTCTACCGCGACCGCGTCGGCGCTGCGATGATCCTGGCCAAGGACGGCGCCCAAGCCGATCTGGCGATGGGTCAAATGCTATCGGCGGCGCGCGCTATGTATTCGATGCCGCCGGATCACGGTGCTGCCGCTGTGCGCATCGTGCTGGAAGACGCCGCGTTGCGCGCGGACTGGGAGGCCGAACTCGAGGAGATGCGGCTGCGCATGCTCAGGCTTCGGGTCCAGTTCGCCGAGGCGCTGCGCCGGCAGTCCAATTCCGACCGTTTCGATTTCGTCGCCAGCCACCGGGGCATGTTCTCCCGCCTTGGCCTCACGGAGGCGCAAGTCGAGCGGCTGCGCGCCGAGCATGGCATCTACATGGTCGGCGACAGCCGTATCAACGTCGCCGGTCTGCCCGAGGACGGGATGGACGAACTGGCCAAGGCGATCGTTTCCGTCCTTGATTGACAGGCTGGGTACCCAGCACCTGTGGACAAGGCCCCCTCGCCGGCCGACAGCGTTGGCTGGGCGAGCGGCCGCGCGATAGCATTGGTCGCATGACGCCATCGAAAGACATTTCACGCGAAAGACATTTCACGCCTGATCGAGATCATGGCGGCGCTGCGAGCGCCGAAAACCGGTTGTCCGTGGGACATCGAGCAGGATTTCTCGACTATCGCGCCCTATACGATCGAGGAGGCATATGAGGTGGCGGACGCCATCGCGCGCGGTGACCTCGACGATCTGCGCGACGAACTCGGCGACCTTCTGCTGCAGGTGGTCTACCACGCGCAAATGGCCGAGGAGGCCGGCGAATTCGCCTTCGGCGATGTGGTCCGGGCCATCACGACGAAGATGATCCGTCGCCATCCGCATGTCTTCGGCGACGAGGAGGCCCGCAGCGCCGGCATGGCCAAGGGCATGTGGGAAAAGATCAAGGCCGAGGAAAAGGCGGAAAAACGAGGCGCCCGCCTCGCCCGCGGTCTCGACCCCGAGGACAATGGCAAGGGGTTTCTGGACAGTGTTCCGGTCAACCTGCCCGCGCTGACGCGAGCGCTGAAACTGCAGGAGAAGGCCGCCCGCGTCGGCTTCGACTGGAGCGAGGCAGCGCCTATCCTCGACAAGATCGAGGAAGAGATTGGCGAGTTGCGCGAGGCGCTGGCCAAGGGCGACACCGCATCGATCAAGGACGAGTTCGGCGACATGCTGTTTGCCCTCGTCAATCTCGGCAGGCACCTCAAGCTCGATTCGGAAGCCGCGCTGAGCGGCACCAATGAGAAGTTCCGCTCACGCTTCCACTATGTCGAGCAGGCGCTGGAGAAATCCGGCAACACGCTGGACAAGGCGAGCCTGGCCGAGATGGAAGCGCTCTGGCAGGAAGCAAAAACCGTTAAGTAAGCGACGTTACCCTTTGGTTTTGGCGCGCAATCTGCTTTCGATCTCTTCGCGGGCGCTTTGCGTCGCCTTGAGCGAGATGGTGGCGCTGCCGTTGTCATTGTCGGTTCGCGAAACGACGTCGCCGTTGCGGTAAAGCCAGTCGACAAGACCGAACTGTGCCGGCTCGATCGTCACCGTCAGGTCCTCGAGTTCGCCCGCCATGCGCGTTTCGATGATCGCCTTAAGCGCATCGATGCCCTCGCCGGTCACCGCCGACACAGCAACCGGCGGCGCCTTGCTGGCGTCGGCGCCGTCGGCTAGCAGCCGGTTCCTGTTGCCTTCGTCGAGCCTGTCGATCTTGTTCCACACTTCGATGACCCGCTTGGCGTCGCCGGCATCGACACCGAGATCGGCGAGGATGCGCTCGACATCCTCGGCCTGCGCGGCTGTGTCGGGATCGGAAATGTCGCGCAGGTGGATGACGAGGTCGGCCTCGACCACCTCTTCCAGGGTGGCGCGGAAAGCGGCGATCAGATGCGTCGGCAGGTCCGAGATGAAGCCGACCGTGTCCGAAAGGATGATCGGCGTCCCATGCGGCAGGCGCACGCGGCGCAGCGTCGGGTCGAGCGTGGCGAACAGCATGTCCTGAGCCAGCACGCCGGCTCCGGTCAGCCTGTTGAACAAGGTCGACTTGCCGGCATTGGTGTAGCCAACGATGGCAACCACCGGAAACGGAACCTTCTTGCGCTTGGTGCGGTGCAGGTCGCGGGTGCGGCGCACGGTTTCCAGTTCGTGCTTCAGCTTGATGATCTTGTCCTGAAGCACGCGCCGGTCCGATTCGATCTGCGTTTCACCGGGACCACCGAGGAAGCCGGCGCCGCCGCGCTGGCGCTCGAGGTGGGTCCAGCTGCGCACAAGACGGCCCTTCTGGTAATTGAGATGGGCAAGCTCGACCTGCAGCGTGCCTTCCTTGGTGCGCGCGCGCTCGCCAAAGATCTCAAGGATCAGCCCGGTGCGGTCCAGCACCTTGGCATTCAGTTCCTTTTCGAGATTTCGCTGCTGCACCGGCGTCAGCGGATGGTCGACGATGACCACTTCCGCATGACCCTCTTTGACGATTTCGGCGAACTCGGCGACTTTGCCGCTGCCGAGCAACGTCGCCGGGCGCGGATCGTTGACGGTCACCACCGCCGTGTGGATCAGGTCAAGGTTGATGGCCCGGGCAAGGCCGACGGCCTCGTCATGACGAGCGTCAGCTGAACGCGTCAGCCGCGGACGGTTGGTGTCGTCGTCGCCGCGCGGCTGGCGGGTCAGCACCGGCACGATGACAACCGCCCGGGTCGGGCCCTTGGCTTCCGTCCCGGGTTGATGTGCTGGTTTTCCGCGAACTGGTGCGTCCGCGTCTTTCTCACGTGCCAATCAGGCGCCCTGGCTTTCCTCGCCATCGAACATCTGAACCGGCTGGCTCGGCATGATCGTGGAAATGGCGTGCTTGTAAACGAGCTGGGAATGACCGTCGCGGCGCAGCAGGACACAGAAATTGTCGAACGAAGTGACCACGCCGGTCAGCTTCACGCCGTTGATAAGGAAGATGGTGAGCGGGTTCTTGCTCTTGCGAACTGAATTCAGGAACAGGTCCTGAAGGTTTTGCGATCGTTCCGCCATTGTTCTTGTCTTTCGCCGATCCCCTTCGGTTTGCAAGCCAATGCGCCAAATTAACGGGCACATGTCAAGCGCGCAAACACCCTCTTGTCGTCAGTAACGACAAGCAGAACGAGATAAATTGATGTTCATTCCACCTGTGCGGTTATCAGGCTGGACTTTTTTCCGCAATGTCAAAAAAGGCCTGACGCAAGGAAAGTGTTACTGAGCCGGGGTGTCCATTGGCAACCGGATCGCCGTCGATGGCCACCACCGGCATGGCAATTGTCGTTGCGGAACTGATGAACGCCTCACGCGCTGCCTTGGCCTCGGCGACGGAAAAACCACGTTCCTCGATCTTCAAGCCGAGGCTGGCCGCCACCTCGAACATGGTCGTGCGGGTGATGCCGCGCAGGATGCCATGCTCGGCCGGCCTGGTGACCAGAACGCCATCCCTGGTGACGATCCAGGCGTTCGACGAGCCGCCTTCCTTGACCATGCCGTCGCTGTCGACGAACCATGCCTCCTGCGCGCCCGCTTCCTTGGCCTTCTGCTTGGCCAGCACGTTAGGCAGCAGTCCGACGCTCTTGATATCGACCCGGTCCCAGCGATTCTCCGGCACGGTGATGACCGCAATACCGGTTTCAGCCCGCTTTGCTCCGGCGGCAGGATCGGCTTTCCTGGCTGTGACCACCAGGGACGGCCTGGTGTCCGCAGACGGGAAGACAAAATCGCGGCTGGCGACACCGCGCGTGACCTGGACATAGACCAGGCCGTTGGCGACGTGATTGCGGTTGATCACTTCGCGCAGGATGAGCGGCAGGACACCGCGCGTGACCGGCCAGGCGATCGACAATTCGGTCAGCGAACGGTTCAAACGGGCCAGATGGCGCGGCATATCGACGATAAAGCCACGCGCCACCTCGCAGACCTCATAGACACCATCGGCGAACTGATAGCCGCGATCCTCGATATGCACGGAAGCGTCCGCGTGAGCGACGTAGCGCCCGTTGACATAGGCAATGCGCGGCATTGGCGACCCCTGGATAATTCTCGGGCTTTCTTATGCGATTCCGCCGCTGCCGTAACCGGCAAATGGTTAGCCCAAGCGCGGCGGCGGTCAGACGCCCAGCGACTTCAGCTTGCGGTGCAAAGCGGAGCGCTCCATGCCGATGAACTCGGCGGTTTTCGAGATGTTGCCGCCAAAGCGGTTGATCTGGGCGATCAGATAGTCCTTCTCGAACTGTTCGCGCGCCTCGCGCAGCGGCAGCGCCATGATGTGCTGGTCGGATTGATTCGGCGTGCGCGGCATGACATCGCCGATCTCGGACGGCAACAGGTCGGCGGTGATCGGCGCATCGACGTCATCGCCGCGCGCCAGGATCATCAGGCGCTCGACATTGTTGCGCAGTTGGCGGACGTTGCCCGGCCAGTTGTGCGCCTGCAGCACGGCCAGCGCGTCATCGCCGATGCGGCGCGGCTTGATGCCGGCCTGACGGGCGATCTGCTTCATGAAATTATCGACGAGGTAGGGAATGTCCTCGCGCCGCTCGGCCAGTCCCGGCACCATGACCGGAACCACCGCCAGGCGATGATAAAGATCCTCGCGGAAACGCCCGTCGGCAATCATCGCTTCGAGGTTCTGCGAGGTCGAGGAAATGATGCGGACATCGACCTTGACCCGTTTGGTGCCGCCTACCCGCTCGAACTGCTGCTCGACCAGCACGCGCAGGATCTTGTTCTGCGTCTCGCGCGGCATGTCGGCCACTTCGTCGATGTACAGGATGCCGCGATGGGCCTCCTCGAGCGCGCCGACCTTGCGCTCGACACCGTTCGATTCGGTGCCGAACAGCTCGATCTCCATGCGCTCGGGCGTGATGTTGGCGGCGCTCAATGTCACGAACGGCGCGCCCTTGCGTGCCGACAGCGTGTGGATGGCGCGCGCGGCCAGTTCCTTGCCCGAGCCCGACGGGCCGATGATCATGACGCGGCTGTTGGTCGGCGCGACGCGCTCGATGGTCTGGCGCAGCTGGCTCATCGCCGACGACATGCCGATCAGATCGAAGGTTTCGCCGCTGCGCAGCTTGAGGTCGGAAACCTCGCGCCGCAATTTCGAGGTTTCGAGCGCGCGCTCGGCAATGAGGATCAGCCTGTCGGCCTTGAACGGTTTTTCAATGAAGTCATAGGCGCCGCGACGAATGGCGGAGACTGCGGTTTCGATGTTGCCGTGACCGGAGATCATCACCACCGGCAAGGTCGGGTGCATCGTCTTGATCTCGTCGAGCAGCGCCAGGCCGTCCAGACGCGAGCCCTGCAACCAGATGTCGAGGAAAATCAGCCGCGGCGCCCGGTCGGCGATCGCCGCCAATGCGCTGTCGGCATCGAATGCCGTGCGGGTTTCGTGACCTTCGTCGCTCAGGATGCCTGCGACGAGTTCACGGATGTCTTCCTCGTCATCGACGATGAGAATATCAGACGCCATTACCGACCTTTTCAGTTTCTCGTTCGTTTTCCGTCCTGCTTTCGCCACGCGGAAGCGCGACCGCCACAGGCGGCAAGATGATGCTGATCATCGCGCCGCGCCCGCCGTGGAAATCCGCGGGCGCATCATGAAGTTCCAGCCTGCCACCATGGTCCTCCACGATCTTCTTGACGATAGCGAGACCGAGCCCGGTGCCCTTCTCGCGTGTGGTCATATAGGGCTCGAGCAGCCGTTGGCGATTCTCGCGCGGCAAACCTTTGCCATTGTCGATGACGTCGATGCGAATCGCGCCATTCTGGCGGCCGGCTTGAATCCGGATTATGCCGTGCGAACCATCCTTCTGTTCCAGCCCATCGATCGCTTCGGCGGCGTTCTTGATCACATTGCCGAAAGCCTGCGCCATCAGCCGGCTGTCGAACGTGCCCTTGAGCGGCTCGCTGCCGAATACCCGCTCGAAGGTGATGTCAGCGCGGCTGACCTCTACCAGGAATGAGGCCTCGCGCAGCGATTCGCGCAGGTCGATGGCCTTCATTTCGGGCTTCGGCATGCGCGCGAACGCCGAGAACTCGTCGACCATGCGGCCGATATCCTCGACCTGCCGGATGATGGTGTCGGTGCACTGGTCGAAAACCTCGCGATCCTCGGTGATGACCTTGCCGTAGCGACGCTTGATGCGCTCGGCCGACAGCTGGATCGGCGTCAGCGGGTTCTTGATCTCGTGCGCGATGCGCCGCGCCACGTCGGCCCAGGCGGAGGAGCGCTGCGCCTGAACCAGATCGGTGATGTCGTCGACCGTCACGACATAGGATTTTTCCTCCGCGCCGTCGTCGCCGGCCTCGATGGTGATCTGCACGTTGAAGGTCCGCTCGGCACCGGCACGGTAGAAGGTCACCTGCTCGCGATAGACCGGTTTGCCGGACTTGCGGCCGATCTCGAAGACGCGGCCGACATGCGGCAGCACGGCGGATAGGTTCTGTCCAAGTGCCGCGTTGGCGGATATGGCCAGCATCGCTTCGGCCGAGCGGTTGACGATGGTGACGATGCCATAGGGATCGACGCCGATAACGCCGGCGGTGACACCGGCAAGCACCGCTTCGGAGAAGCGGCGCCGTTCGTCGATCAGGTCCTTGGCGGACAGGATCTCGTTGCGCTGTGATTTCAGTTCGAGAAGCATCTTGTTGAACGTATCGCCGAGCGAGGCGACATCGCCGTCCGATGGCCTGACGGGAACCGCGACGTCGAGATTGCCGGTCGCCACCTCGTCGGCGGCGCCGATGAGCTGGCGGATCGGCCGCACCAGGCGATCGGCAACGGCAATGCCGGTCCAGATCGCGGACAGGATGATGATCAGCGTCAGCGACAGATAGGGCAGCGCGAAGGCCACCTGCGAGGTGCGCCTGTTGTCTTCCAGCCCGCGATATTCGTCGGTGTTGGATCTGACGATCTGGCGCGCCTTGATCACTTCGGGATCGACGAGGCGAATGGTGTAGAGATAGAGCCCATCGATCTCGCGCAGCTTGACGATGGCGCCCATGATGTTGCGCGTTTTCGGCTCGATCAGCACCGGCTTGCCGTCGGAGGCGCTGGCCACGGCGCCTTCCGGCGGCTCGGGCATGGCGAAATCGGTGTCGGTCTTGGCGCTCATGACGAATGAGCCGTCGGGCTTGATCAGCGCTGCATGGGCCAGCGACCGGCCCACGGCTTCCTTGTTCATCAGGTCGAGAAAGCCAGTCCGATCAAGGCCATAGAGCGTCCTTGACGCGTCGAGATCATAGGCCATCGACAGCGTCGTGCCCTGGAGGTTGCGGGCGTTTTCCTGGACATAGGCATCGGCGATCGACAATGACGAATTGACGATCGTCTTGGTGCGGATCTCGAACCAGCGGTCGAGGCCGATGTCGAGCGTGATCGAGGCGATGATCGCCACCATGATGGCGGGAATTGCGGCGACCAGGGCAAACATGGCGACGATGCGCACATGCAGCCGCGAGGCCGCCTTGCCGTGCCGGCGCGCCATCAGGATGCGGTGCACTTCGCGCCCGACCAGCGCGATGAGGAACAGGACGAAGACGGCATTGAGGGCGATCAATGCGAGCGTCGTCGACTCGTTGGGCGTAATCGGCGTGGCGCCGACAAGGATGGTGAACGAGATTGCCGCCGTCAGCAGCGCGCCGCCGACCGCGACCACGCCGGGCAGCGCAAGCAGCCTGCGCCCGTCGCGTGCGCCGGGTTCGCTGAAAAGCGGTTGGTTGAGTGTCGGTGCCTGCGGAGCCATGTCGCCGTCTAGAGCCATCATTGCGTCGGATGTATGCAACGCATTGTGGCGATTATGCAACAAGTGTGACCGAGACGGAAATCTTTCGCGAGATGGTCCCCTGAAAAGAGCCTGCGCTCGGATCAGGGCTCAGGGCTGTCGCGATGATTTGTAGACGTTGACGCCGAGGTCGCGAATTTTCTTGCGCAGCGTGTTGCGGTTCAAGCCCAGCAGTTCGGCGGCCTTGATCTGGTTGCCTCGGGTTGCCGTCATCGAGGCCAGGACCAACGGATATTCGACCTCGGACAGAATGCGCTGGTAGAGACCGGCAGGCGGCAAATCGCTGGCAAACGAGGCGAAATAACGCTGCAGGAAATGCTCGACCGCCTGGCCGATCGACAGGTCGTCGGGAATGAGGTTGCCGCCGCCCGGCACCACCGGGCGCTCGCCGGTCTTGAGCTCCGCCTCGATGATCTCGGCCGAAATCTCGTCCTGCGAATAGAGCGCGGCGAGCCTGCGGACAAGGTTTTCCAGTTCGCGCACATTGCCCGGCCAGGGGTAACGCTTCATCAGTTCGATGCCGCCCGACGAAATGCGCTTGGTCTGCAGGCCCTCCATCTCGCCGAGCTTGAAGAAGTGCCGGACGAGGTCGGGCACGTCCTCGGAGCGCTCGCGCAGCGCCGGCAGCCTGAGCGGCACGACGTTGAGGCGATAGAAAAGATCCTCGCGGAAAAGGCCCTGGTTGATCAGCGTGCGCAGATCCTTGTTGGTGGCGGCGACGATGCGCACATCGGTCTTGATCGGCGTGCGTCCGCCGACGGTCGTGTACTCGCCCTGCTGCAGGACGCGCAGCAGCCGGGTCTGCGCCTCCATCGGCATGTCGCCGATCTCGTCGAGGAACAGCGTGCCGCCTTCGGCCTGTTCGAAGCGACCGGTGGAGCGGTTCTGCGCGCCGGTGAAGGCACCCTTCTCGTGGCCGAACAATTCCGATTCGATCAGGTCACGCGGGATCGCCGCCATGTTGATGGCAACGAACGGGCCGCCACGGCGGCGGCCATATTCATGCAGTGCACGCGCGACCAGTTCCTTGCCGGTGCCGGATTCGCCTGAAATCATCACCGTCAGGTCGGTCTGCATCATGCGCGCCAGCATGCGGTAGATGTCCTGCATGGCAGCCGAGCGGCCGACCAGCGGCATTGCGTCAGGCTGCTCTTCCGGCCGCGCATCGATCTTTGGCCGCCGCGGCTCGGAAAGCGCCCGGTTGACGATGTTGAGCAGCTCGGTCAGGTCGAACGGTTTCGGCAGATATTCATAGGCGCCGGTCTCGGATGCACGGATCGCCGTCATGAAGGTGTTCTGGGCGCTCATGACGATGACGGGCAATTCCGGCCGCGCCTTCTTGATGCGCGGCAGCATGTCGAAGGCGTTTTCGTCCGGCATCACCACATCGGTGATGACCAGATCGCCCTCGCCCGCCGCCACCCAGCGCCACAATGTCGAAGCGTTGGAGGTGACGCGCACGTCGTGACCGACACGCGAAAGCGCCTGGTTGAGGACGGTGCGGATCGCCGCATCGTCGTCGGCGACGAGAATATTGCCGCGAACGGTCATTTGCGGTCTCCTTCGCCGTCTTCATCGGCGCCGTATGGCACTTCTTTCCAGGCCGGCATCAGGATGCGGAATGTGGTCCCGCGCGGCGTCGATTCGCATTCGATGATGCCGCCATGCTCGCCGACGATCTTGGCGACCAACGCCAGCCCCAGCCCCGAGCCGTTCGGCTTGGTGGTGATGAAGGGATCGAACAGGATCGGCAGGATGTCTTCCGAAACGCCGGAGCCATTGTCGCGCACGCAGAACTCCAGCGGCAGCGATACGCGATCCTGCGTGCCCGGAACGGAAACGCGGATGCCCGGCCGGAATGCGGTCGACAGCACGATCTCGCCCTGCGGGTCGCTGCCGATCGCCTCGGCGGCGTTCTTGACCAGGTTGAGGAACACCTGGATGAGCTGGTCGCGGTTGGCAAACACCGGAGGCAATGAAGGATCATAATCCTCCATTATCTTGATTCTCTTGGCAAAACCGTTCTTGGCTATCGCCTTCACATGGTCGAGCACGACATGGATGTTGACGGGGTAGCGATCGATCGGCCGTTCGTCGGAAAACACCTCCATGCGGTCGACCAGCGACACGATGCGGTCCGTCTCGTCGGTGATCAGCCGCGTCAGCGCGCGGTCCTCGTCGGAAGCCGAAAGTTCGAGCAGCTGGGCAGCGCCGCGGATGCCGGAGAGCGGGTTCTTGATCTCGTGGGCAAGCATCGCCGCCAGGCCGGTCACCGAGCGTGCGGCGCCCCGGTGCGTCATCTGCCGGTCGATCTTGTCGGCCATCGACCGTTCCTGGAACATCACCACGACGGAGCCCGGAAATTCCGGCACCGGCGCGACATAGAGATCGACGACCTTCTCGATGCCGAGGCGCGGCGACGACACGTCGACACGGTACTCGTTGACGGGAGCGAGGCGTTCGCGCACCTGATCGACCAGCGTGAGCAGCGGGCTGCCGAAGGGAATGAGTTTCGACAGCGTGTTGCGGGCCAGCATGGTCGCGCTTGAACGGAAGAAGTCCTCGGCATCGGCATTGGCGTAGGTGATGAACCCTTGCTCGCTGATCATGATCACCGGGCGACGGATGGTGTTGAGCACAATCTGGGCAGCGTCCGCCATTTCAACACCCTGGCCAGCGGCGGCGATCATGCGGCGCTCCGCAGGTTCGATGGTTGCGCATCGCGGGAAAACAAATCGCGCAGCAAGGCGATGACGCGGGCGGGCTCGAATGCCGTCAGTATGGCCTTTCGGCTGTCGTCAGCCACGCCGCCGGCATGGCGGTCGAGATACCAGCCAAGATGCTTGCGCGCCTGACGCAGGCCACTTTCGACGCCATAGAGCGCCAGCATGTCCTCGTAGTGGGCCACGACATAGTCGGCCAGCGCCACCCGGTTCTGCGGCGCCTTGGCTGCCTCGCCCGTCGCGGCCGCCGCGATGCTGCCGGCGATCCACGGCGCGCCATAGTGCGCGCGCCCGATCATCACGGCATCGGCACCGGATTGATCGAGAATCGCAGCCGCTTCCGCCGGCGAAGAAACATCGCCATTGGCGACGACCGGGATCGACACGGCTTCCTTGACGCGCGCGATGGCGCGCCAGTCGGCCTTGCCCTGATAGAACTGGCAGCGCGTGCGGCCATGCACCGTCACCATCCTGACGCCGGCCTGTTCGGCGCGGCGCGCCAGCATAGGGGCGTTGAGCGCGCCTTCGTCCCAGCCCAGCCGCATCTTGACCGTGACCGGCACCTTGACCGCGCCAACCACGGCGTCGATCAACGTCAGCGCGTGGTCGAGATCCAGCATCAATGCCGAGCCGGCATAGCCACCGGTGACCTTCTTGGCCGGGCAGCCCATGTTGATGTCGATGATGTCGGCGCCCTCGCCAGCGGCGATGCGCGCGCCTTCGGCCATGTGCGCTGCCTCGCGCCCGGCAAGCTGCACCATATGAACCGGCAGGCCGGAATGACGAATGCGCAGGTCGCAGCCGGCCCTGCCTTTGGCAAGCTCGCCGCTCGCTACCATTTCGGATACGACAAGACCGGCGCCATGCGCGTGGGCCCGCTGCCGGAACGGCTCATCAGTGATGCCCGACATCGGCGCCAGGAACACGCGATTGCGGATTTGCACACCGCCGACGTCGAGCGGCGCGGCCAATTTGGTCAAATCAGGCATGCACAAAAACCAAGCATATTAATTCGTTGCACATTCTCTAGCCAGAACCGTCGCAATGTGCAACGCGGAATGACGTCACATTGAGGCGCAATTGGGAAAATGCTGGACTTCTGAATTGGCGCCAGACGCCCCTTGGAAGGCGCAAAGGACGCCTTGGAAGTTCATATTTGGCGCACGATCTTTTCCGAAAACCGATTACACTTTTCGGGATCGTGCGCTAAGCCAATCTGCATGACTGACGCAAGTGAAAATTCGAGTGACGATGGCAAGGTCGCCGTGGTGATCGTCGCCGCCGGTCGCGGCGCTCGCGCCGGGCAGGCCAACGGACCCAAGCAGTATCAAAGCATTGGCGGCCACGCCGTCATCGCCCACACGATTGAGATTTTCCTGGCCCACCCGCGGACCAGCGAAGTTGTTGTCGCCATTCATGCCGACGACCACGAGTTGTTCCGGCAGGCGGCAGGCGCCAACGCAGAGCGGGTCATCGCCATCATGGGCGGGGCGACCAGGCAGGCTTCGGTGCGGCTCGGACTGCTCGCACTGAGAGGCCACGCACCGGGCCGGGTTCTGATCCACGACGCCGTCCGCCCGTTTGTCGATGCGGAATTGATCGACCGGACCATCGACGCCATCGGCGAGCGCGAGGGCGCGCTGCCCGCCCTGCCCGTCGCCGATACGTTGAAGCGCGAGTCGGCCGCTGGCGTCGTGGGAGAAACCGTTTCCCGCAACGGACTTCACGCCGCGCAGACGCCACAGGGCTTTCCGTTCTGGCCCATTCTTGCCGCGCACGAGAAAGCCCATCACTTGGGAAAAATGGACTTCACCGACGACGCCGCGATCGCCGAATGGGCGCATATTCCTGTAAAGATCGTTCCGGGTTCACCGGACAATGTCAAACTCACCTGGGCACGGGATATTGCAATGGCGGACCAGCGGCTTTCCGGCGAACGTGCGCGCTTCCCCGACATCAGAACCGGCAATGGCTACGACGTCCACGCCTTCGAACCTGGCGACCACGTCACCCTGTGCGGCGTCGCCATCCCGCATGACAAGAAACTCTCGGGCCACTCCGACGCCGATGTCGGCCTGCATGCCTTGACCGATGCGCTGTTGGCGACCTGTGGCGCGGGCGACATCGGCACGCATTTCCCGCCGTCCGATCCGCAATGGAAAGGCGCCGCGTCGTGCATCTTCGTCGAACATGCGGCGAAGTTGGTGCGCGAGCGCGGCGGCCGCATCGCCAACGCCGACATCACGCTGATCTGCGAGGCGCCCCGCGTCGGCCCGCATCGCGAGGCGATGACGGCGGCCCTGTCACAGATGCTGGCAATTTCCCCTGATCGCATCTCGATCAAGGCAACAACCAACGAAAAGCTCGGCTTTGTCGGGCGCGAGGAAGGCATAGCGGCCATAGCCACCGCAAGCGTGGTGTTTCCCGGCGAGGTCCCGGAATGACCAACAACGACCTGGCAAACGCGCTGCTTCAGGCCTGCCAGCAGCGCGGCATCATGCTGGCAACGGCGGAAAGCTGCACGGGCGGCATGATCATCGCCGCGCTCACCGACATTGCCGGCTCGTCCGCCGTGGTCGATCGCGGCTTCATCACCTATTCGAACGAAGCCAAGATGGACATGCTCGGTGTTTCCCCCGCCACGCTTGAGGAGTACGGCGCGGTTTCACGCGAGACGGCAATCGAAATGGCAAAGGGCGCGCTGGCCGGTTCGCGCGCCAAGCTGACGCTGGCGGTCACCGGCATCGCCGGGCCTGGCGGCGGCTCGGTGGAAAAGCCCGTCGGCCTGGTCTGGTTCGGCGTCGGCCTGGACGGCCAGGCCATGACCGCAGAGCGCCAACTGTTTGCCGACAAGGGTCGCGATTTTATCCGCCGTGAAACAGTTGGGCATGCGCTGGAACTGGGACTGCGTGCGCTTGGCCAGCGTTAAAGCGCGACGCGCTTAAAGTATTTGTGCCAGTCGTTGTTTCGCTGCGCACTTTTGGGCGACATGCATCAGGCCGACGGTGCGGCACCGTAGATGACGTCAGCGCGCTTCTCGAAAGCTTCGGCGAACATGCGGAAGGCGCGATCGAACATGGTGCCCATTACCGCGCCCAGAATACGGCTCTTGAACTCATAGTCGATGAAGAAGCGGACAGTACAGCCGCCGCCATCGGGTTCGAAGCGCCAGACATTGCTCAGATATTTGAACGGGCCATCGATGTATTTCACGTCGATGGTGTTCTCGTCGGGTTTCAGCAGCACCTGCGTGGTGAAGGTTTCGCGGATCGCCTTGTAACCGATGCTCATGTCGGCGACGAGAACAGTGCGTCCGTCACGCTCCTTGCGCGAGCGCACCGTCAGCGCTTCGCAAAGCGGCAGGAACTGCGGATAGGTTTCGATATCGGCAACCAGTGCGAACATCTGTTGCGGCGTGTGGGCGACCCGGCGGGTGGCTTCGAATTTCGGCATGAAACCGGCTCTAAAACGCGTTGCGTTGAAACTTATTCATGCGACGCGCTTTGGATTCCTTGTTTTTATGCATGTCGTTCTCCCAAAACCGAGGTCACTTTTGGGCGACATGCATTAGAGCGATTTCTTAAGAAGCGCTTCCCGCGCCGCACGCAGCCTAGCGAAATCGTCGCCGGCGTGGTGCGACGAGCGCGTCAGCGGGCTCGACGCCACCAGCAGAAACCCCTTGGTCCGGCCGATCGTCTCGAAGGACTTGAACTCCTCCGGCGTGACGAAGCGGATCACCGGATGGTGCTTCTTCGACGGCTGCAGATACTGGCCGATGGTCATGAAGTCGACATTGGCCGAGCGCAGGTCGTCCATCAATTGCAGGATTTCGTTCCGCTCTTCGCCCAGACCCACCATGATGCCGGACTTGGTGAAGATCGACGGGTCGAGTTCCTTGACCCGCTGCAACAGCCGGATCGAATGGAAATAGCGAGCGCCCGGACGAACCGTCAGATAGTTCGACGGCACGGTCTCGAGATTGTGGTTGAAGACGTCGGGCTTGGCCGCCACGACGATCTCCAGCGCGCCTTCCTTGCGCAGGAAATCGGGCGTCAGGATCTCGATCGTCGTCAACGGTGTCGCGGCCCTGATGGCGCGGATGACCTCGGCAAAATGCTGCGCACCGCCATCGGCGAGATCGTCGCGGTCGACCGAGGTGATGACGACATGGGTCAGGCCCATCTGCTTGACCGCGTGCGCGACGCGGGCCGGCTCGTCGGGATCGAGTGCGGTCGGGATGCCGGTGGCGACATTGCAGAACGCGCAGGCGCGTGTGCAGATCTCGCCCATGATCATGAAGGTGGCGTGCTTCTTCTCCCAGCACTCGCCGATGTTGGGGCAGCCGGCCTCTTCGCAGACGGTCACCAGCTTGTGCGACTTCACGATCTCGCGGGTCTCGGCATAGCCCTTCGAGACCGGCGCCTTGACGCGGATCCAGTCGGGCTTGCGCAGCACGTCCTGATCGGGCTTGTGGGCCTTTTCCGGATGCCGCAAGCGCGGTGCATTGGCGATCGTATCGAGGACAGTGACCATCTGGAAACCTGGTTTGTTCGCGACCGCCGGTCCGGCGTCCGCTGTCATAACGTCATCTAAGACTTTTCAACTCAAAGCAAAAGGCCGCCACAGTGCATGCCGCAGCAGCCTATTTCGCATAGCAGCGCTTCGGCGATGTTAACGGCGCACCAGGCGTCCGACCCAGATCAGCAGGCAGGCGCCGATAAAGCCGGTGATCAGATAGGCGGTCCAGCCGATGCCAAAGACACCGACGTTGAGCGCCTGCAGGATGGCGTTCAGCACGATCGCGCCGACGATGCCCAGAACAATATTCATGAAGATGCCGGTGTTGCTCTTCATGACCATTTCGGCGAGCCAGCCTGCCAGGCCGCCGATAATGATTGCTGCTATCCAACCGACGCCATTCAAGTGCATATGCGCTCTCCTTGTGTGATGGGTGAAAATGCATCCGCAAACGAACATCCTTGCCGCCGGGTTCCATCGACTACCCGCGCGCCCGATTTATCATGCATTCAGCGCGCGGCCATAGGCGTCGAGCACGCTTTCCTTCATCATCTCCGAGAGCGTCGGATGTGGGAAGATGGTGTGCATCAGTTCTTCCTCGGTCGTCTCCAGGTTCATCGCCACGACAAAGCCCTGGATCAGTTCGGTCACCTCGGCGCCGACCATATGCGCGCCGAGCAGCTGACCTGTCTTCTTGTCGAAGATGGTCTTCACGAAGCCCTGGTCCTCGCCAAGCGCGATGGCCTTGCCGTTGGCGGCGAACTGGAAACGTCCGACTCGGATATCCCAGCCCTCGGCCTTGGCCTTGGCCTCCGTCAGGCCGACGGAAGCGACCTGCGGATTGCAGTAGGTGCAGCCCGGAATCTTGAGCTTGTCGGTGGCATGCACGCCGGGAAAGTTGGCAATCTTTTCGACGCACACCACGCCCTCATGCTCGGCCTTGTGGGCAAGCATCGGCGGGCCGGCGACATCGCCGATGGCATAGATGCCGGGCACATTGGTCTTGCCGTAGCCGTCGACGACGATACAGCCGCGGTCGGTCTTCACGCCGAGCGCCTCAAGCCCAAGGCCCTCGATGTTGCCTTGCACGCCGACGGCCGAGATCATGCGGTCGGCGGTGATCTTCTCGACCTTGCCATCCTTCATCTCGACATGCGCGGTGACCGAGTTCGCACCCTTCTCGACCTTGGTCACCTTGGCTTCGAGGATGATCTTCATGCCTTGCTTCTCGAACTGTTTTTGCGCGAATTTCGAGACTTCGGCGTCCTCGACCGGCATCACCGCCGGCAGCAGTTCGACAACCGTAACTTCGGCGCCCATGGTGCGGTAGAAGGAGGCGAATTCGATGCCGATGGCGCCTGAACCCATGACCAGCAGCGATTTCGGCATCTCCTTCGGCACCATGGCCTCGAAATAGGTCCAGATCAGCTTGCCGTCCGGCTCGATGCCGGGCAGCGCGCGCGGCCGGGCGCCGGTCGCCAGAATGATGTGCTTGGCGGTGTAGGTGCCCTCGCCCTTGACGCCTTTCGGCACCGGCGGC
Organism: Mesorhizobium sp. P2_A12; assembly: GCF_056405075.1. NCBI lineage: Bacteria > Pseudomonadati > Pseudomonadota > Alphaproteobacteria > Hyphomicrobiales > Phyllobacteriaceae > Mesorhizobium > Mesorhizobium sp. P2_A12. The sequence continues at coordinate 1,967 of NZ_JBFUCU010000012.1, read as the reverse complement.
TGCGGCTCCATCGGCGTCTTGGCCGTCTTGGACACGACGATCTCACCCGGTTTCGAGAGCTTGGCCCCGCCCCAGATCACGTCGACCTTGTTCTTCTTCATCAGGAAGGCAACGCCGCCATTCAGCCGCAGTGAGACTTTTCGCGATCGATCGACCACGGCCGACGTGTCGACGCTGACCTTGCCGTCGAGCTTCAGCCCATAATCCTTCAGATGATCCGAATAATGCATGATCTCGGCGGAGCGCAGCAGCGCCTTGGTCGGGATACAGCCCCAGTTGAGGCAGATGCCGCCGAGATGCTCGCGCTCGACGATCGCCGTCTTGAAGCCAAGCTGCGCGGAACGCACCGCCGTGACATAGCCGCCCGGGCCGGAGCCGATGATGATGACGTCGTAGTTCTCAGCCACGGTTTTTCTCCCTGATTCACAATTCCAGCATGCCGCGCACGACCGGCGCTAGAGCCGTGCCGATGTTGCGCGTGTTTTCGGCATCGAGGTGGACGCCGTCGAGCGGTGTACATCTAGCGACGCCCGCTGCATCAAAAAAGCCGCAGCCCATCTCGTTGGCGGCGGTTTGATAAAAGCCTGCGAGCTTGGGCGACTCGATTGCACCGGTTCCCAACATTTCGGCGTAGTCTGCCTTGCGGGTTTCCACGATATGCGGCGGCGCTACCAGAATAATCCTGGGAGCGGCACCGCCGAACGGATAGGCGTGCCCCCGCACGATTTCTACGAGACGTCGCATGCCATAGGACGCTATGACTGCGCTGCCATGAATCGACGGCTTCATGTCGTTGGAGCCAAGCATGATGACGATCAGATCGATCGGCGAATGCGTGCTCAGGATCGTCGGCAATATCCGCGCGCCGTTTCGGTCGGCGCCCGACAAGAAGTCGTCGTAGGCCGTGGTGCGGCCGCCCAGTCCCTCGGCAATGACATGGAAGCTCGGTCCGAGTGCTCTCGCCAGTGTGGTTGGCCACTGGTCTTCAAATTGATGTCGACCCAAAGTCTCCGGGTCGTGTCCCCAGGTCAGCGAATCGCCGTAGCACAGAACTGTCTTCATGCACCCACACCCACCTGTGCCTTGGTCAAACCGCGTCTCACCCGCCAGCGCACGAACAGCCATTGCACAACGACGGTCACCAGCCCCGGCAGGCCAAAGCCGACCACCATGGGAATGTCCTTCTTCACCACCGCGACACCGCTGTCGGCGTAGAGGATCAGCGCGACCAGCAGGGCAAGCAACACCGCAAACACGATCAGCAACCACTTACCCGTCCTGGCCACCGCCGCGACCGGATCCGTCATGAACTGCGCCACGAAGAAGACGAAGGTAACCATGAAGGTCACCAGCACCGAGAACATGAAAACGAGGATGTATTCTTCCTCCGCGCCAGTGGCGATGGCCAACCACTGCGCGACCGACCCGCCGGCCAAACCGGAAAGAATGAAAGCGAAAAGGCTGGTGAAGAATGTCCGCACCGCCCTTTCCCTTCCTAGACCAGCATGCCCATCGGGTTCTCGATCAGGCGTTTGAAGGCGACAAGCAGTTCGGCCCCCAGCGCTCCGTCGACGGCGCGATGGTCGGTCGACAGTGTCACCGACATCACGGTGGCTATTCTGATCTCGCCGTTCTTGACCACCGCCCGCTCCTCACCGGCGCCGACCGCCAGGATCGTCGCATGCGGCGGGTTGATGACGGCGGCAAAGTCCTTGATGCCAAACATGCCAAGGTTCGACACCGCCGTGGTGCCGCCCTGATACTCTTCCGGCTTCAGCTTTCGGCTGCGCGCCCGGCTGGCCAGGTCCTTCATCTCGTTGGAGATTGTGGACAGCGTCTTTTCGTCCGCCTTGCGGATGATCGGCGTGATCAGGCCGCCCGGAATCGACACCGCAACGCCGACATCGGCATGCTTGTGCTTGACCATGGCGCTTTCGGTCCACGACGCATTGGCATCCGGCACCGCC